>CAYTOT010000003.1:161252-174062 GCA_964439475.1 uncultured Alcaligenaceae bacterium | reverse complement strand
GCTAGTCGCGGGCGCCGCTGGCGCCGTCCGGCCGTACGACGGGAAAACACTTTCGATATCGCTCATGTTCGCTGACCGCGTGTTGTCGGGCATGCGTCCCACCGGACGCATGCACATCGGCCACTACCATGGCGCCCTCAAGAACTGGGTGCGCCTCCAGCACGAGTACGACTGCCTCTACTTCGCGGCCGACTGGCATGCGCTCACCACGCACTACGAGACGCCCGAGAACATCGCGACGATGACGTGGGAAATGATGGTCGACTGGCTCGCTGCCGGACTCGACCCCGCGCGCGCGACGCTGTTCGTGCAGTCGCGGGTGCTCGCCCATGCCGAGCTCACGCTGCTGCTCGGCATGGTCACGCCGGTGGGCTGGCTCGAGCGCGTACCGACCTACAAGGACCAGCAGCAGAAGCTCGCCGACCGCGATCTCACGAACTTCGGGTTCCTGGGCTACCCGGTGATGATGTCGGCGGACATCCTCGTGTACCGTGCGAACATGGTGCCGGTGGGCGAGGATCAGCTCGCCCACATCGAGGTGACGCGCGAGCTCGCGCGGCGCTTCAATCACATCTACGGCCGCGAGCCCGGCTTCGAAGAGAAGGTGCGGGATGCGGTGAGGAAGCTGGGTGGCAAGAAGGCGAGACAGTACGACGACATGCGCGTCGCCTATCAGGAGAAGGGCGATGCGGCGGCGCTGACGGCGGCTCAGGCATTGCTCGCCGAGGCACAGAACCTGTCGTCCGCGGATCGCGAGCGGCTGTCGGGATACCTCGAGGGGGCGCGGCGCACCATCCTCCCGGAACCACGGGGCCTGCTTACCGAGAACCCGAAGGTTCCGGGCCTCGACGGCCAGAAGATGTCGAAGTCATACGGCAATGCCGTGCTGATGCGCGAGGATCCGGCGGAGGTCACGCGCAAGATCCGCACGATGCAGACCGACCCAGCGCGCGTGCGGCGCACGGACCCCGGCAATCCGGAGAAATGCCCGGTGTGGTCGCTGCACAGGATCTATTCCGACGAGACGACCCGCAAGTGGGTGTGGGAAGGCTGCACGACCGCGGGCATCGGTTGCCTCGACTGCAAGCAGCCCGTGATCGACGGCATCATCGCGGAACAGGAGCCGATCATCGAGCGCGCGCAGAAGTACGTCGACGATCCGCAACTCGTGCGCGACATCGTCGACGACGGCTGCGTCCGCGCGCGCAAGCTCGCCGAGGAAACCATGCGCGAGGTGCGCGCGGCCATGTGCCTCTCCTACGACTGACGGACGGAAGCCGTGAGCGAAAGCGTCCTCGATCTCGAGCATCCTTCGCCGGATCCCCGCCCCCTGGCCCGGGTGTACGGAGAGGCGGTCACGGAACTGCCGCAGGATCTGTACATCCCGCCGGAGGCGCTGGAGGTCTTCCTCGAGTCCTTCGAAGGACCGCTCGACCTCCTGCTCTATCTCATCCGCAAGCAGAACATCAACGTACTCGACATCCCGATGGCGGAACTCACCCGCCAGTACCTGGGATATGTGGAGATGATGCGGCGGACCCAGCTCGAGCTGGCGGCCGAGTACCTTCTCATGGCCGCGGTGCTGATCGAGATCAAGTCGCGCCTGCTGCTTCCGAAGCCGCCCGCGCCGCCGGGACAGGAGCCCGAAGACCCGCGCGCCGAACTCGTGCGCCGGCTGCTCGAGTACGAGCGCATGAAGCAGGCCGCCAGGGGCATCGACGAGCACCCGCTCGCACAGCGCGATTTCACGCTGGTGCGCGTGTGGTTCGACCATGTGGCCGCCCAGCGCCTCCCCGATGTCCGCCCCGACGATCTCAAGGCGGCTTGGGCAAGCCTCGTCGCGCGCGCCAAGGTCAACCGGCACCATCTCGTCACGCGGGAGCAACTCTCCGTACGCAGCGAGATGAGCCGTCTGCTGAAGTCGCTCGAGCGAGGCAGGTACAGCGAATTCACCGCACTCTTCGCGGAGCACGCCGACGTGCCGCACCTCGTGGTCACGTTCCTCGCGCTCCTCGAGCTCACCCGCGAACAGCTCGTCACGATCGCGCAGACGGAACCTTACGCGCCGATACACGTCACCCTTTCCGGGGTGCCGGAGTTCGAGCTCGCCGCCGACACGCCAGAATGAACGCATGAACGCGAACGAAACGAAGAATGCCGGGGAGGATGCTGCCCCTGTGGACGACACCGCGGATCGCGGTGAAGCCATCGCGGCCGGCGAGGCCGTCGTTGCGGAAACCCAGTCCGTCGGCGATGTTGCCGAGGTGAAGGGCATCCTCGAGGCCGCGCTGCTGATCGCCGGCGAGCCCACCAGCACCGTGGTGCTCGCACGGCTGTTCGACCCGCCGCTTTCGCAGGACCTCGTGCGCAACCTGCTCGCAGACCTCGCGCAGGAATGGCATGGACGCAAGGTGGAGCTCGTGCAGGTCGCGAGCGGCTGGCGCTTCCAGGGCACCCGCGCCGTGCAACCGTATCTCGACCGATTGTCTCCGGAGAAGCCGCCTCGGTATTCGCGCGCGGTGATGGAGACTCTGGCGATCATCGCCTATCAGCAACCTGTCACCCGCGGCGACATCGAAGCGATCCGCGGCGTTGCCGTGTCCACGAACGTCGTCAAGTCGCTCGAGGACCGGCAATGGGTGGAAGTCGTGGGCCACCGTGAGACGCCGGGCCGACCGGCGCTGTATGCCACCACGAAGCTGTTCCTGGACGACCTCGGCCTCCGCTCCCTCGCGGAACTCCCTCCTCTCGCCGAGCTGGACACGTCCCATCTCCTGGAGATTCCCGATGCCCCAACAAAGGCCGCCGAGGCGGCACTCGTCCTCGCGACCCCACTTCTCGGGGCCGAACCCGGCGAAGCAGACGAACATGGCGCTGCACGCGATCCGGGAGAGCATGCCGCCGACGAGAATCAAACGCTCCACTGACGAGGTCTTCAGCGAGCCGCAGCGCCTGCACAAGGTGCTGGCGTCCTGCGGCTTCGGCTCGCGCCGCGCGATGGAGGAGATGATCCTCGCCGGGCGCATCACGGTGAACCGCGAGCCCGCGGAGGTCGGCCAGAAGGTCGGCCCCGGCGACGAGGTGCGCATCAACGGCGAGCTCGTCAAGGTGCGCTTCACCGAGCCGCGGCCGCGCGTGCTCATGTACCACAAGCCCGCGGGCGAGATCGTCACCCGCGACGACCCCGAGGGACGTCCTACCGTGTTCGCGAAGTTGCCGTCGATCGGCAACGGCAAGTGGATCAACGTGGGGCGCCTCGATTTCAATACCGAGGGATTGCTGCTGTTCACGAACTCCGGCGAGCTCGCGAACCGCCTCATGCATCCGCGCTACGAGGTGGAGCGCGAGTACGCGGTGCGCGTGCTCGGGCGTCTCACCGACGAGCAGAAGCAGCGTCTGCTCGACGGGATCGCCCTCGACGACGGCGTGGCCCGGTGCGAGAAGGTCGAGGACGGCGGCGGCGAGGACGAAGGCGCCAATCACTGGTATCACGTGGTGCTGAAGGAGGGCCGCAACCGTGAGGTGCGGCGACTGTTCGAGGCGCTCGAGGTGCCGGTGTCGCGGCTCATCCGCACGCGTTACGGCACTCTCGCGATGCCGTCGGTGCTGAAGCGGGGTGACCTGCTCGAGCTCGATGCGCCGGACGTTACCGGCGTGATGGACGGTGCCGGACTGAAGGGCGCCGCCGGCGGGCCGCGACCAGGGCAACAGCGTCCCCATCAGGGGAAGAATCGCCACGGAAAGCACAAGGGGCCGCGGCAGCAGCATGCAGGGCCTCGTGAGGCGCTGGCGGGCGCGGACGGCGATGCTGTTGCGCAGTCGCCGGCTGCGGCGCAGGGTCGTGGCGCGCATCCGAGCGCCAAGCCGCACGGCAAGGGTGCGCGGCGCAAGCAGCGTCCGCAGCAGGCGCGGCCGGATTTCGAAACCACGCAGCCGCAAAGCAACGCCAACGCGATCGGCCTGCGCCCAGCGGGCGGCGGCAAGGCTCGCCGGCAGGCAGGATTCGGCGGACCGAAGGGGCAAGGCGCGCAGGGGGGTGGTCACGCTGGCGGATACGGCGGCGGCTCCGGCGGTCAGGGCCCGCGCCAGCAGCGTCCGCGAGTCGACTTCGACGAGATCCAGCCCACGAGCAATGCCAATGCCTCCCCATTCGCAACCACGCGCCTCAGCCTTCCGCAGGGCGGGTCGCGTGCCGGGTCGGGCAAGGCCGGCGATGGTGGGTTCGGTCATCGCGGCGCCCGCGCCGGCGCGCGGGGACGGCCTGGCGGCAAGGGCGCGTTTCGCGGCAAGAATGGCGCCCGTCCGCCGAAGGGCGGGCAGCGTGAGGTGAACGGCAACGTGGCGCCGCGCGACGCGGGCAATGCCGCGCGGCGCGAGGTCGACGGGAACGTCGCTCCGCGCGACGCGAACCTCGCACGGCGCGAGGTGAACGGCAACGTTGCGCCGCGTACGGGCGGCGTCTCCCACGACGACGACCGATAGCGCGCTGCGGGGAGGCCCCTTCGCGTTCGCGCGGCCGGCGCTTACAGGAAGAGGTCGGGCAGCAGCTTCGTGCCTGGCCTGGTCGCGTACTGCGCGAGGTCGGTGACGCCTGCCTCGCGCAGGGCCTCCTCGTCGACGAAGAATCGCCCCGTCGTGGCGCGCGCATCGCGCGTGACGATCGCATGCGCCGCGTCGGCCATGATCTGAGGCCTGCGCGTGCGGTCAAGTTCGTCCATCGCGCCGGGGACCATGGCGAGCGCAGCCGTGGCGATGACCGTGCGCGGCCAAAGTGCATTGACCCCGATCCCGTCGGCGCGGAACTCCTCGGCCATCCCCAGCACGCACATGCTCATGCCGTACTTGGCGATGGTGTAGGCCACGTGCGGTGCGAACCACTTCGGGTCGAGGTTGAGCGGCGGCGATAGCGTGAGGATGTGCGGGTTGCGCCCGGCACGCGCCGATGCCCGGAGGTGCGGGATGCACGTCTGCGAGCACAGGAACGTGCCGCGCACGTCGACGCCGAGTATGAGGTCGAAGCGCTTCATCGGTGTTTCCAGCGTCCCGCTGAGGCTGATGGCGCTCGCGTTGTTCACGAGGATGTCGATCCCCCCGAAGCGATCGACGGTCGCGCGCACTGCCGCCTGAACGGCGTCGTCGTCGCGAATGTCGCAGGGTATCGGCAGGGCCTCGCCACCGGCGGCTTCGATCTCCGCCGCGGCGGTGTGGATCGTCCCCGGCAGCTTCGGGTGCGGCTCCGTGGTCTTGGCCGCAATGGCCACGTTGGCGCCGTCGCGCGCTGCGCGCAGGCCGATGGCAAGCCCGATGCCGCGCGATGCGCCGGTGATGAAGAGCGTGCGGCCGGCGAGCGTCGTCATCGAGACTCCCGGAAGGCACCATCCATGACGCAGCCGCGCACCGCGTGGCACGCTCGCACCGCGTGGCACGAGCGTGCCGCGTCGCGGTGCCCGAAGCGGCCCCGCAATGCTGCCGGCGCCTTCACGATTGGTCCTTTCCGAATCGGGCCGGCCGCTTCTCGAGGAACGCCGCGATCCCTTCGCGGAAATCGCCGGTCGCGGCGCACGCGCCAAAGCTCGCGGCCTCCGCAGCGAGCTGCCCGGGGAGGGAACGCTCGCCCGAGTCGCGAAGCAGCCGGCGCGTGTTCCGCATCGCGAGCACGGGGCCCGCGGCGAGGCCGCGGGCGATCGCGCCGACCGTGGCATCGAGTTCGGCCGCCGGCACCACTCGATTGACGAGACCCCACGCCAGTGCCTGCTGCGCATCGAAGCGGTCGCCGACCAGCATGATCTCGAGCGCGCGCCGCAGGCCCACCAGGCGGGGCAGCGACCATGTGCCGCCACCATCCGGAGTGGTGGCGATCGCCTTGTAGGCCGACGCGAAATAGGCGTTATCGGCGGCGATGGCAAGGTCGCAGGCATTCATGAGCGAGAGGCCGAAACCGGCCACAGCGCCGTGGACCTGTGCGATCACGACGTGCGGCATAGTATGCAGCGTCGCGATGGCCGGGTGCAGGTGGTCGATGAGATCCTGGAAGCGCGCGGTCCGCTCCTCGGGCGGGTGCCCGAGTTCGCCCGCGAAGGTGCGGATGTCGCCCCCGGCCATGAAATGCCCGCCGGCGCCGCGCACGATCACCACGCGCAGCGTGTCGTCGGCTGCGACCCGGGCGGTGGCGGCCACGAGGCCGTCCATCATCGCGAAGTCGAGGACGTTGAGCGATGCCGGACGGTTGAGGGTCAGGGTGGCGACGGGACCGTCACGCTCGACGAGGATGGTGTCCATGGCTGCTGGGTGCACGGAAGGAAGGAGGCGAAGGCGCGCGAAGGCGCACGGGAGCGCAACGACGACGGCGGCAGGGCGAGTCTAGCATCGGACCTCGGGCACGCGTCCGTTCTCAGGTGCCGTCGCGCTCGTCCCGGAACGGTGACGATGCGGCGAGTTCGTCGCGCGCGTGCTCGACCTCGACGCGCTCGCGAGCGCAGAAGTCCGCGATGGCCGAGGCGAAGGCGGGATCGCCCACGACATGCAGCGAATGCGTCGCCACCGGACGCAGTCCGCGTGCGACCTTGTGCACGCCCTGCGCGCCACCCTCGAAGCGCGCGATACCCTCTTCGATGCAGAACTCGATCGCCTGGTAGTAGCACGCCTCGAAGTGCAGGCCGGGGACGTACTCCGTGGTGCCCCAGTAGCGGCCCCACAGCGTGCCGGCGTCGAAGATGTCGAGCGCGGCACACAGGCGCCTGCCCTGTCGCCGGCCCAGGACGAGCATGATGTTGTCGGGCATCGCCGCGCCGATGCGCTCGAAGAACGCGGCGGACAGGTAGGGTGTCGAGTGGTGCGCCCGGTAGGTGGTGGTGTAGCACCGATGGAAGAACGCCCAGTCCTCGGCGGTGATGTCACGCCCGCGGCGGCGCTCGAGCGAGACGCCGGCGTCGGCGAGGCGCCGCCGCTCCTGCCGCACCTTCTTGCGCTTGTCGTGCGAGAAGGCAGCGAGGAAATCGGCGAAGTCGCGATAGCCCTCGTTGGTCCAGTGGAACTGCACGCCGCTGCGTGGCGTCAGGGAGAGGCTTGCGGCGTCGCGCAGCTCGTCGTCGGTCAGGAACAGGACATGCAGCGACGAGTAGCCGCCGTCGCGCACCAGACTCGTCGCATGCGCGAGCAGGGCGCGGCGCACGCCCGCGTCCTTGGCGAGCAGGCGGGGACCGGTGACCGGCGTGAACGGGACGGCGACGACGAGCTTGGGGTAGTAGCGCCGTCCGTGCCGGCGATAGGCCTCCGCCCAGGCCCAGTCGAAGACGTACTCGCCGTAGCTGTGCGTCTTGGCATACATCGGAAGCGCGCCGACGAGCGTGCCACCGGTCCAGGCGGTGAGGTAGCGCGGCTTCCAGCCGGTGCGCGGACTGGCGCATCCGGTCTCGTGCAGCGCGGTGAGGAACGCGTGCGCGAGAAAGGGCTGCACGTTCGGCCCGGGCAGGGCATTCCACCCGGCCGCCGCAATCTCCGTCAAAGCGACATCCTCGCGGATCTCTGGCGACGCGGTGACGGGCAGCGGAGGCGGAACGAACGGAACGGGAGAACGCATGCGCAAGACATTGTGACGCCAAAACGCGATGCATCTCAAGGAGCAGTCGCGCGTCGCCGCACTCGCGTTCGCCGCCGCACTCGCGTTCGCCGCCGGACCGGGAACACGGCGGCGACGGAAGCGTGTCCGCGACAACGCACCGGCTACCCGGCCCGCCGTGGAGCATCGTGTAAGCTTTCGGCGAAAGCTGCGCGCGCCCTGCACGCGACGGGTACGCGCAGGCGTTCGACAGGCAACGTTCGCGGGAGCGCTTCCATGAAGAAGATCGAGGCAGTGGTCAAGCCCTTCAAGCTCGACGAGGTGCGCGAGGCGCTCTCCGAGCTCGGGGTGACGGGGCTCACCGTCACCGAGGTCAAGGGATTCGGGCGTCAGAAGGGCCACACCGAGCTTTATCGCGGCGCGGAGTACGTCGTCGACTTCCTGCCCAAGGTGAAGGTCGAGATCGTGGTGCCGGAGTCGCTCGCGGAGCGGGCGATCGAAGCCATCGTGAAAGCGGCCCGGACCGGCAAGATCGGCGATGGGAAGATCTTCGTCACGCCCGTCGAGCACGTCGTACGCATCCGCACCGGCGAATCGGGCGAAGCAGCCATCTGATACTTCTGGAGGAGACCCCATGTCGATGATGAAGGATTTTCGCGAATTCGCGCTCAAGGGCAACGTGATCGACCTCGCGGTGGCCGTGATCATCGGTGCCGCCTTTGGGCGTATCGTCGATTCCCTCGTCAAGGACATCATCATGCCGGTGATCGGCAAGGTGATCGGCGGGCTCGATTTCTCGAACTACTACATCATGCTGGGATCACCGCCGGCGGGCTACGCCGGACCCATGACCTACGAGGGGCTTACCAAGGCAGGCGTGCCGCTTCTCGGATGGGGCAACTTCCTCACCATCGTGATCAACTTCGTCATCCTCGCATTCGTGATCTTCTGGATGGTGCGGCAGTTCACCAAGGCGAAGGCGAGGCTCGACCCGACCCCGGCCGCCGCGCCGGCGGTCCCGGAGGACGTCGTCCTCCTGCGCGAGATACGCGATCTGCTCAGCAAACGCCCGTAACCTGGCCGTGCGTTGCATCGCTGCCCTTGCCGCGATGCTCGCTGTCGCGGGTCCTGCGCAGGCGCTGCCGGTGCGCGCGCAGGCGGTGGTGGCCGGCGCCACGGCACCGGTCGACCTGCAGCACGCGGGCGACGGGTCGCCGCGGCTGTTCGTGGTGGAGCAGGGTGGCACGATTCGCATCATCCGCGATGGAACGCTCGGCCCCACGCCCTTCCTGGATGTCCGCGACCTCGTCGCCACCGGCGGCGAGCGCGGCCTGCTGGGACTGGCATTCCATCCGCGCTACTCGCAGAACCGCAGACTGTACGTGAACTACACCCGCGTCGGCGACGGCGCGACGGTGATCGCCGCCTACGCCGCCGACGCCGCGGATCCCGACCGGGTCGATCCCGCGACACGACGCGAGATTCTCGTCATGGCGCAGCCGTTCGCCAATCACAACGGAGGCGCGCTCCGCTTCGGCCCCGACGGGTACCTGTACATCGGCATGGGCGACGGCGGGAGCGCGAACGACCCCGGCAATCGTGCTCAGGATCCGCAGCAACTGCTCGGCAAGATGCTGCGCATCGACGTCGAAGGGGCGGTGCCGTATGCGATCCCGCCCGGCAACGCGTACCCGGCCGGCGGCGGACGACCCGAGATCTGGGCGAGTGGATTGCGCAACCCGTGGCGGTTCTCGTTCGATCGGCTGACCGGAGACCTCTACATCGGCGACGTCGGTCAGGATGCCGAGGAAGAGGTCGATTTCGTGCCGCGTGGTGCCGGTGGCGGCGCCAATTTCGGCTGGCGCGTCATGGAGGGCACCCGCTGCACCGGGCTGCCGGCGGGCGTGGCATGCCCGCCGCCGGCGTACGTGCCGCCCGCTGTCACCTACGGTCACGACGTCGGCTGCTCGGTGACGGGCGGCGTGGTCTATCGCGGGCGTGACCTTCCCGTGCTGTACGGGCGTTACCTCTACGCCGACTACTGCAGCGGCCGGATGTGGGCCGCGGCACGCGACGGAAGCGGAGTCTGGCACACCGAAGTCCTCCTCGATACCGGGCACCGCATTTCCACCATCGGCGAGGACGCGGCGGGCGAGGTCTATTGGACGGATGCGCGGGGCGGTGCCATCCATCGCCTCGCGGCCGTCGACTCGGTGCCCGTGGCCGTCGAGTACTTCAACGCGGCGCTCGGGCATTACTTCCTGACCGCGTTTGCGGAGGAGGCTGCGGCGCTCGACGGGGGCGCGCTGGGTGGAGCGTGGGTCCGCACGGGATTCGGCTTTCCGGCGTGGCCCGTGGGCGCGGGCAAGGGCAGCGATCCGGACATCGTGGACGTTTGCCGCTTCTTCGGCACGCCGGGGATCGGGCCGAACTCGCACTTCTACACCGGACACGACGAGGAGTGTGCCGGGTTGCGATCGAATCCGTCGTGGACGTTCGAAGCCCATGCGTTCGGCATGCACCTGCCGCAGGCGGACGCCTGCCTGCCGCCGTTGCGCCCGGTCTACCGGCTCTACAACGACCCGGAGACCGTTGCCGACGTGAACCATCGCTACACCGTCGATGGCGCGACGTATGCCGCCATGCGCGCCGCGGGATGGATCGGCGAGGGCGTCGCGTTCTGTGCACCCTGAGCGGCGCCATCCGTGGTGCGCGCATGTGCGGTCGCGGCAATCCGCGCGCCCTGCGCGGTCCTCGGGTCGATTTGACCCGTCGTCACCGCTGGGCGAGAATCGCCCGTCTGCCGCCGACGGGGTCATTCCGATCGCAACGAACTCCGACGCGGCGCGTGTCCACCCACGGAGGAATCCATGAAGCATCGCCTGTCATTGTCCGCCGTCGCGGCGGCCGTGACGCTGCCCCTTGCGGCGGCCCTGTCCACGCCGGCGCTCGCCGACGTGACGATCGGCGTCACGATCTCGACCACCGGCCCGGCGGCGTCGCTCGGCATTCCGCAAAAGAACACGGTCGAGTTGCTGCCCACGTCGATCGGCGGCGAGAAGATCAACTGGATCGTGCTCGACGATGCCTCCGATACGACCAAGGCAGTCACCAACGCCAAGAAACTCGTCACCGAGGACAAGGTCGACGTGATCGTCGGCTCGTCGACCACGCCGGCGTCGCTCGCCATGCGCGAGGTGGCGGTGGATACGTTCACGCCGATGATCTCGCTCGCCGCTGGGGCGGTCATCATCAACCCCGCCGATCCCAAGACACGCTGGACCTTCAAGACGCCGCAGAACGACGCGCTGATGGCGGACGCCATTGCGGTCAGCATGAAGGCCAATGGCGTGAAGACGCTGGGTTACATCGGTTTCGCCGACGCCTATGGCGAGGGCTGGCTCAACGAGATCAGGCGCTCGGCGCAGACGGCAGGCATCAAGATCGTGGCTGAGGAGAAGTACAACCGCGCCGATCCTTCGGTCACGGGACAGGTGCTGAAGCTCATCGCGGCGCAGCCCGATGCGGTCCTGATCGGCGCCGCCGGCACGCCTGGCGCCACGCCGCAGAAGGAACTCGCTGCTCGTGGCTACAAGGGCAAGATCTACCAGACGCACGGCGTGGGCAATCCCGACTTCCTGCGCGTGGTGGGCAAGGATGGCAACGGCACGCTGCTGCCGGTCGGCCCGATGCTGGTCTACGAGCAACTCCCCGACTCGAATGCGGTGAAGAAGGTCGCGGCCGACTACGTGACGAGATACGAGAAGAAGTTCGGCACGCGCACGACGTTCGGCGGCCACCTGTGGGACGCGTGGCTGTTGCTTGCGCAGGCGATCCCCGAGGCGGCGAAGAAGGCCAAGCCCGGCACGCCGCAGTTCCGTGCCGCGCTGCGCGACGCGCTCGAGCACTCCAACGTGACCGGCGTGCATGGCGTGTTCGTGATGAACGCCAACGATCACAATGGCCTGGACAACCGGGCGCGGGTCATGGTCACCATCGACAACGGCAACTGGAAGCTGGTCAAGTAGACCGCCCTCGAGGAACGAGGGGCATGCGCCGCCGGGCTCGTCCCGGCGGTTGCACATTGGAGCCTGTCCAACGTGGATCTCACGATCGCTGCGCTGCTCGCGCAGGACGGCATCACCAACGGCGCGATCTACGCGCTGCTGGCGCTGGCGCTCGTGCTGGTCTTCACCGTCACCCGCGTGATCTTCGTGCCTTCGGGCGAGTTCGTGGCCTGGGGCACGCTCACCCTGGCGGGGTTGCAGCTCGGCAAGGCCTCGGGGATCGTAGGGCTCGTCGTAGGCATGGCCGTGCTCGCGGGCCTCATGGAGGCGTGGCGCTGCGTCCGCGCGGGTGAAGGCGCGCGACTGCCGCGGGCATTGGCGCTGTGGTGCGTTCTTCCGCTGGCGATCGCCGCGCTGCTCTGGTTCGCAGCGCCGATGGCGCTGCCGCTTCCGGTGCAGGTTGTCCTCACGCTCGCGGCGGTCACGGCGCTGGGCCCGCTTCTCTACCGCGTGGCCTACCAGCCGCTGGCGGAGGCGAGCGTGCTGGTCCTCCTCATCGTATCGGTCGCGCTGCATTTCGCGATGGTCGGCTTCGGGTTGTGGTTCTTCGGTGCCGAGGGATCGCGGACGCCGGCATTCACGTCGGCGTCGTTCACGGTGGGCAGCGTCAACGTGAGCGTGCAGAGCCTTCTCGTGGTCGGCACGAGCATCGCGCTCATCGGCGCGCTGGCGCTCTTCTTCGGGCGCACGCTCTATGGCAAGGCGCTGCGCGCGACCGCGGTCAACCGGGCGGGAGCGCGCCTGTGCGGCATCTCGCCGGAGTTCGCGGGGGCGCTGACCTTTGCGCTGACGGCGCTTCTCTGCGCGTTCTGTGGGGTGCTGATCGGACCCATCACCACCGTGTACTACGATTCGGGCTTCCTCATCAGCCTGAAGGGTTTCGTCGGCGCGATCATCGGCGGTCTCGCGAGCTATCCCATCGCGGCTGCGGGATCGCTGCTCGTGGGGCTCATCGAGTCCTTCTCCTCGTTCTGGGCGAGCGCGTTCAAGGAGGTGATCGTGTTCACGCTCATCATTCCCGTGCTGCTGTGGCGCAGCCTCCGCACGCACCATCACGAGGACGAGGACGAGTGAGCGCCGCGGCGAGCGCAGCGAGCAGGCCGCAGGCCCGTCGTGGCGCGACCGAGGGGGGCCGACGCTCTGTCCTCCCGTCGCTGAATGTGGTGCAAGGAGGCTGCGAGTGAG
>CAYTOT010000003.1:102071-161152 GCA_964439475.1 uncultured Alcaligenaceae bacterium | reverse complement strand
CTCTGTCCTCCCGTCGCTGAATGTGGTGCAAGGAGGCTGCGAGTGAGGGCCGCGGCGAGCGCAGCGAGCAGGCCGCAGGCCCGTCGTGGCGCGACCGAGGGGGGCCGACGCTCTGTCCTCCCGTCGCTGAATGTGGTGCAAGGAGGCTGCGAGTGAGGGCCGCGGTGAGCGCAGCGATGAACGTGCAGCGGCTCGGCCTCGTGGCGTTGCTGGCACTGCTCGCCGTGCTGCCGTTCGTCGCACCCGCGTTCTGGATCACGCTTGCCAACTACATCGGCCTGTACAGCATGGTCGCGCTGGGCCTCGTGCTGCTCACGGGCGTGGCCGGGCAGACATCGTTCGGCCAGGCAGCCTTCGTGGGCCTCGGCGCATACACGAGCGCCTACCTCACCACGCGCTACGCGCTCTCGCCGTGGATCACCCTCGCGATCGCCATCGCGTTCACCTGGCTCGTGGCGCTCTTCCTGGGCTTCATCACGTTGCGCATGCGGGGGCACTATCTTCCGCTGGCGACGATCGCCTGGGCGATGAGCCTGTATTACATCTTCGGCAATCTGGAAGCGCTGGGCGGGCACACGGGGATGTCCGGCATTCCGACCTTGTCGTTCCTCGGGATCGAGCTCAAGGACGAGCGCCGCTACTACTACCTCATCTGGATCCTCACGCTCGCCGCGCTGTGGGCCACGCACAACCTGCTCGATTCGCGCCCGGGCCGGGCGGTGCGTGCGCTCAAGGGCGGGCTCGACATGGTGGAGGCATTCGGCGTCGATGCGCCGCGGCTCAAGATCGTCGTTTTCGTCTACGCGGCGCTCCTCGCGTGCATCTCGGGATGGCTCTATGCGCACCTGCAGCGCTTCGTGAATCCCACCCCGTTCGGCATCAATCAGGGAATCGAGTACCTGTTCATGGCGGTCGTCGGCGGGGCGGTGAGCGTGTGGGGCGCCGTCGTGGGCGCGACCCTCATCACGCTGCTCAAGGAATGGCTGCAGGACCTGCTCCCGGCGCTGCTCGGCAGGCAGGGGAACTTCGAGCTCGTGGTGTTCGGCATCCTCATGGTCCTGATCCTCCAGTTCGCGCGGGACGGCGTCTGGCAATGGATCGCGCGCCTCGCTCCGAAACGGCGGCCCAGGCCCGTCACCGGAGCGCCGCCGCTCGCGGCGCGGCCGCGCGTCGAGAGCGTGGGGCCGCTCCTGGAGGTGCAGGGCGCGCTCAAGCGGTTCGGGGGGCTGGTGGCCGTGAACGACCTGTCCTTCGCGGTCCACCCGGGAGAGATCGTGGGTCTCATCGGCCCGAACGGCGCCGGCAAGAGCACGACCTTCGCCCTCATTTCCGGAGCGCTGCCCCTGACCGCAGGCCGGGTGATGCTGCGCGGCGAGAGCATCGGCAGCCGGTCGCCCCATGAGATCGCGCAGCGCGGCCTCGGCCGCACGTTCCAGCACGTCAAGCTCATCGGCGCCATGAGCGTGCTCGACAATGTCGCCCTCGGAGCCTACCTGCGCGGCAGCTGCGGTGTCTTGCGGGCGGCCTTGAGACTGGATCGTGCCGAGGAGGCATGCGTGCGCGCGGAAGCGGCGCGGGCGATCGAGCGCGTGGGACTGGCGGCGCACCTGCACGATGCGGCCGGGAGCCTCGCGCTCGGCCAGCAACGAATCGTCGAGATCGCGCGCGCCCTGGCGAGTGACCCCGCGCTGCTGCTCCTCGACGAGCCCGCCGCCGGCCTGCGCTACCTCGAGAAGCAGGCGTTGGCTGCACTCCTCCGCTCGCTCCAGGCGGAGGGGATGACGATCCTGCTGGTGGAGCACGACATGGACTTCGTGATGGGCTTGACCGATCGCCTCGTGGTCATGGATTTCGGTGAGAAGCTCGCGGAGGGCAAGCCGGCAGAGATCCAGCGCAACCCGGCCGTGCGGGAAGCCTATCTCGGGGGTGTTGCGTGAGACAGGGGGGGCGCCACCGGTCTGCCGGCACCCATGAGAAGACACGACCTCGGCGCGTGCCGCGCCGCCTCGCGCATCCGCGGCGCCCGGGGAGGATCGCCTGATGTCCGGATCGTTGCTGTCGGTCGCCGATCTGGGCGTCAGCTACGGCAAGGTCGAGGCCTTGCACGGGGTGTCGCTCTCCGTCGAGGAGGGGAGCATCGTGACCGTGATCGGACCCAACGGCGCCGGCAAGAGCACGCTCCTGGGGGCCATCATGGGTGCCCTCGCCAGCCGCGGCAGCGTGCGCTACGGCGGCCGCGACATCGGCCGCATGACGGTGGAGCAACGGGTGGCGGCGGGACTGGTGCTCGTTCCTGAGCGCCGCGAGCTCTTCGGCTCGATGAAGGTGGCAGACAACATCGAGCTCGGCGCGTTCGCGCGGCTGCGCAGCGGCGACCGTCACGCGCTGCGCACGCGCGACGAGGTCTATGCACGCTTCCCCCGGCTCGCCGAGCGCGCCCAACAGGAGGCTGGTACCCTGTCGGGAGGCGAGCGGCAGATGCTCGCGCTTGGCCGGGCGCTCATGGCAAGACCCCGCCTTCTGATGCTCGACGAGCCGTCGCTCGGCCTTGCGCCGCTGATCGTCCGCGAGATCTTCGGCATCGTCGTGGCACTCAAGGCGGCCGGCGTGTCGATCCTGCTGGTGGAGCAGAATGCCCGCGCGGCGCTCAAGGTGTCCGACTACGGCTACGTGCTGGAGACGGGCGAATGCGTGCTGCACGGACCCAGTCACGAGCTCGCCGCCAACCCCCGCGTGGCCGCCACGTACCTCGGCCAGGCCGTGGACCCTTGATGCCCGATACCCGATACCCGATGCCCGACTTCCAGACCCCCGATACCGTGCCTTCACCTCCCGCCCGATCCGTTGTTGCTGGCGATGCTGCCGTGCCCGTCGTCGCCGATTCCCTGGTGGCGCAGGCGGAGCGTCTTCTCCTCGCGCCAGGCGGTCTCGATCAGGCCGCGCTGTCGCGCGTGCTTGCCGACATCCACCGGCACGACGTGGATTTCGCCGACCTCTATTTCCAGCATGGCCGCTTCGAGGGGTGGAGCCTGGAGGAGGGCATCGTGAAGTCGGGATCGTTCAGCATCGATCGTGGCGTGGGCGTGCGCGCGGTCACGCGCGACCGGCAGGCCTTTGCCTATTCCGACGACATCTCGCTCTCCGCGTTGACCGAGGCCGCGCACGCCGTGCGCGCGATCGGTCGCCAGGGGCAGTCGGCGGTGGTGCCGCTCGGCCGCCGCGGTCGCGCGCGCATGCTCTACGCGCAGGCCGACCCCGTCGCGAGCCTGGCCGAGCGCGACAAGGTCGCCCTGCTCGAGCGTCTCGAGCAGTTCGCAAGGGCGGAGGACTCCCGGGTGACGCAGGTGATGGCGTCGCTCGCGGGGGAGCACGAGACCATCCTCGTCGCGCGCAGCGACGGCATGCTGGTGGCCGACGTCCGGCCCCTCGTGCGCGTGTCGATCACCGCGATCGTCGAGGAGAACGGGCGCCGTGAGCAGGGGCATTCGGGAGGCGGCGGTCGCTTCGACTATGCCTACTTCAACGACGCGGTCCTCCGCGGCTACGCGCGCGAGGCGGTCGCGCAGGCAGTGCTCAACCTCTCCGCGCGGGAGGCTCCCGCCGGCAGCATGACGGTCGTGCTCGGCAACGGCTGGCCCGGCATCCTGCTGCACGAGGCCATCGGTCACGGCCTCGAGGGTGACTTCAACCGCAAGGGCACGAGCGCGTTCAGCGGGCGTGTGGGCCAGCAGGTGGCGGCGAAGGGTGTGACCGTCGTCGACGACGGCACGATCACCGATCGTCGCGGATCGCTCAACGTCGACGACGAGGGCAATGCCACGCAGCGCACCGTGCTCATCGAGGATGGCGTGCTGCGAGGCTACATGCAGGACCGGATGAACTCGGGCCTCATGCAAGCCGCGCCGACAGGCAACGGACGCCGCGAGTCGTTCGCCCACCTGCCGATGCCGCGCATGACCAACACGGTGATGCTCGCAGGCGACCGCGATCCGGCGGAGATCATCGCCTCGGTGAAGTCGGGGCTCTACGCCGCGAACTTCGGTGGCGGGCAGGTCGACATCACGAGCGGCAAGTTCGTGTTCTCCGCCGCCGAGGCGTGGATGATCGAGGACGGCAAGCTCACGTATCCGGTCAAGGGGGCCACGCTGATCGGCAACGGTCCGGACGCGCTGACCAGGGTCGCCATGATCGGCAACGACCTGGCCCTCGACGCCGGTGTGGGCACCTGCGGCAAGGAAGGCCAGAGCGTGCCGGTGGGAGTGGGCCAACCCACCTTGCGCATCGACGGACTCACCGTCGGCGGCAGGGCGGCCTGACGGTCCGCGGCGCCCGGCCCGCCGGAGCGCGGCTCGTCCGGTCCCGGCACGAGGGCGCGGGGGAGTTCCTGGTCGCCAGGACCACGTCCTTCAGTGCAGCGGCCCCGACGGCGACGGCATCACCACCGCCGTGACCGGCGATGCGTGATGGCACACGATGCGCCAGCCCGAGGGCGTGCGCATGAAGACGTTGGTGGCGGCGGCGGCGCCGCGCGCAGTGCCGTCGGCCGAGTAGACGTGCTCGATGGCAGACTGCATGGCAAGCCCGACGGTGTCCATCGCAACCACGTGCTCCAGACGGAAGCCGAGCTTCGTGTCCCCCGCGAAGATCTGCTCCCACGCGCTGCGCACGGCGTCGTAGCCGACGACACGGGCACCGCCCGGGTGCACGCAGACGATGTCCTCGTCGTCGGCCCACGTGGCCATCATGGCGTCGATGTCCTGCGCCTCGAAGGCCTGGTAGAACGCCGTCGCGACGTCCTGCGGCGACGTGTAGATCGCTGTCGTGCGGGCCTTGGGCATGCGTCGGACGGGCTATTCGCGTCGCAGGTGGGGAGGGGGAGGGACGAGCATGGTGCGGGCCAGATTGTAGACGATCGGCGGCTTCAGTTCCCGCATGCAGCGGAAGTGGCCGAGTGGGCACTCGCGCTGGAAGCAAGGGCTGCAGGCGATGTCGATCCTCGCCACCTGGGCCAGCGGCGACAGCGGCGGGGTGTACGTCGGCGACGACGACCCGAACAGCGCCAGCACCGGCACCCCCACCGCCGCCGCGGCGTGCATCAGCCCGGAGTCGTTGGACACCACGAGGGAGGCGAGGGAGAGCAGGTCGATCGCCGTACCGAGATCGGTGCGCCCCGTGAGGTCGCGTACCCTGTCTACGTTCTCGCCGAGCGAGTTGCGGACGGCGTCGGCCGCTACCCGATCATTGGGCGAGCCCACGATCCAGACCTGGAGGCCGTCGCGCAGGAACATGGCGGCGAGTTCGGCGAACTGGTTGGGCGGCCAGCGCTTGGCGGGGCCATACTCCGCACCCGGACAGAGGACGACCACCGGCCGCTCCGTTCTCAGGTGCAGCGCCTGCATCGCCGCGGACCGGCTGGCCTGATCGGGAACGAGCACCGGTGCCGGCGGTGTCGGCACCAGCACCCCCTTCGGGACGGCAAGGGCGGCGAATCGATCCACGAGTCGCGGCATCGCCCGCTCGTCGAGGTGCCGCGCGTCGGTCAGCAGACCCCAGCGCGCCTCGCCGCGGTAACCCACCCGCCTGGGGATGCGCGCGAGGAACGGCACGAGCGCCGATTTCCACGAGTTGGGCAGCACGAAGGCGTGCGAATAGCCCTCGCCGGCCAACGTCCGTGCGAGCCGGCGGCGGGCGGCGAAGTCGAGCTTCCCATGGCCGAACGGACTCTCCACGATGCGCCGCACGCCGCGCATGCGGGCGAACACCGGTGCGCACCAGGGCGGGACCAGCACGTCGACGATCGGATCCTCGAATGGCTCGCGCAGGAGAGCGACCAGAGGCTCCGCCAGTATGGCGTCGCCGACCCAGCTCGGCGCGACGATCAGGATGCGCTCGCCGCCCATGCGTCCGGTGGCGCCGCTATGGCGCGTTCACGCTGCAGGCGCCGGTGCTGGCACGTCTAGTGGGCGTCCGCGAGCGGCCCGCCGTCGAGGACGTAGCGCGTGCCGCAGTACGGGCACATGACCTCGCCGCTGGGGGCGATGTCGAGGAACACGCGCGGATGCGACGACCACAGCGGCATCGCCTTGTTGGGACAGAACACCGGCAGGTCCCCGGCCTTCACGACCACGGGGGCGAGGGCCTGCGGCACGGCCGGGCTCATCGCGCGACCTTGGTCAGCCAGTGCTCCTTCGATGCATCGCGGCCGTTGACCACGTCGAAGAACAGCGCCTGCAGCCTCTGCGTGACGGGGCCGCGCGAGCCGGTGCCGACAGGACGGTTGTCGAGCTCGCGGATCGGTGTGACCTCCGCCGCGGTTCCCGTGAAGAAGGCCTCGTCGGCGATGTAGACCTCGTCGCGCGAGATGCGGCGCTCCTCGACCGTGAGCCCCTGCTCGTGGGCGATGGTGATGATGCTCCTGCGGGTGATCCCGTCCAGCGCGCCGCTGCCGAGGTCGGGCGTGGCCAGGACGCCGTCCTTGACGATGAAGATGTTCTCGCCCGAGCCCTGGCACACGAAGCCGTTCGGATCGAGCAGCATCGCTTCCTCGTAGCCATCGTGCAGCGCCTCCTGGTTGGCGAGGATCGACACCGTGTAGTTGCCGACCGCCTTGGCCTTGCACATCGTGATGTTCGGATGATGGTGCGTGAACGACGAGGTCTTCACGCGAATGCCTTTCTCGATCGCGTCCTGGCCGAGGTAAGCGCCCCACGCCCAGGCACCGATGGCCACGCGCACCGGATTCGACTTGGCGGCCACGCCCAGCGCATTGGAACCGTAGAAGACGATGGGCCGGATGTAGCACGACGCGAGCTTGTTCTCCCGCACGCACGCGATCTGCGCGGCTTCGATCTCGTCCCGGGTGTACGGGATCTTCATCTGGTAGATCGCCGCGGAGTTGAAGAGGCGGTTGGTGTGGTCGCGCAACCGGAAGATGGCCGGGCCATCCGCAGTCTCGTAGCAGCGCACCCCCTCGAAGACGCCCATCCCGTAGTGCAGCGTGTGGGTGAGGACGTGCGTGTTGGCATCGCGCCAGGGCACCAGCGTGCCGTCGTACCAGATCCATCCGTCGCGGTCGGCCATCGACATGGCGATTCACTCCCGGGTTCGTTGTTCTTGCTGAAGCCGCGCATTTTAGCCGATCCGCCCGGCGAGCCCGTCGCGCAGCACGCGTCCCGCGCCCGGCGGCGCGGCGCAGCATCTCTAGGGGCTGCCCGCACCATCGGCAACGACCGGTGCCGAGACCTGCTCCCGCCAGGGTCCGCCGAACACGCAGGCCCAGGCCGCCCCAACGGCCGCACGCCGCGCCGCATGTGGTTCCGGATCCACGCGCGCTTCTCCTGCGCCGGTCAGCCGCACCTTGTGCTGCAACGCCCGGTAGTCGCGATAGGCGTCGGCCACTTCCCTGGCGAGCGGCGTCGGCAGGAGACCCAGCTCGCCGGCGAAGCCGAGCAGCGCGATGTTGCCGGCGTTGCGGGTGAGGATCGCGTGCTCGTGGGCATGGGTGAGCACCAGGCACTGCACGGTGAACTCGATATCCACCATGCCGCCCGGATCGTGCTTGAGGTCGAACCGGGGTGTCGGATTGGGGTGGCCGGCCAGCATGCGTCGCCGCATGGCCACGATCTCGTCGCGGAGCTTTGCGCCGTCGCGTGCCAGGGTGAGGATCTCGTGGCGCGCCGCCTCGAACGCCTCGCCGACGGCGGCATCGCCGACCACGAAGCGCGCCCGCGTGAGCGCCTGATGCTCCCACACCCATGCCTGCTCGCGCTGGTAACGTACGAATCCGCGCAGGCTCGATGCGAGCAACCCCTTGGCGCCGTCCGGGCGCAGCCTCAGGTCGGTGTCGTACAGCGGGCCCGCCGGGGTGGTGGCCGTGAGCCAGGTATTGAGACGCTGCGCGAGGCGCGTGTAGGCGACCTCGAGCGCATCGGCATCGGCGACGTCGGCCGGGATGTCGAACAGGAACACGATGTCGAGATCCGAGACGTAGCCAAGTTCCTTTCCCCCGAGCTTGCCGTAGCCGATGATCGCGAAGCGCGGCGGCGCGGCCGCGGCGCCCATGAGGTGCCTCCAGCACGCGGCGAGGGCACCCTCGAGCACCACGTCGGCGAGGGCGGAGAGGTGGTCGGCGAGACGCTCCACGGTGAGACGTCCGTCGAGGTCCTGCACGAGCAGGCGGAAGGTGTGCGCGTGGCGGAAGTGGCGCAGCACGTCCATCTGGTGCTCGGCGTCGTCGGGCCGCTCGGAGAGGAGGCGCGCGAGCTCGCTGCGCCACTCGTCCCATGACGGCTCGGCGAGGAGCGCCCGCGTGTCGAGCAGTTCGTCGAGCAGCAGCGGATGGCGTGTCAGGTACTCGGCGGCCCAGGCCGACGCGCTCATGAGGGTGGCCAGCCGCGGAAGCAGGGGAGGATGCTCGATGAGGAGGGCGAGGTAGGCGCTGCGGCGGGCGACGGTCTCGAGCAGCGCCAGGAGCCGCTCGAACACCGCCTGCGCGCCCGACAGCCCGGGATGCTCGACCGCGGCCGCGAGCGCGCGCGGGACGAGCACGTCGAAGCGCTCCCGCGATGCGCCGGGCAACTGCTGATAGCGCGCCGAGGCGCGGACGCGTCCGAGGGTGACGACGAGGCCTTCCGGATCCGCGAATCCCGCCGTGCGCAGCCCGCCGGCGAGGCCGGCGTCGCGGCGGGGATCGCGCCAGAGTGCCGGGTAGTCGGGCTGGCCGCTCACCGCCGCCGGCACCGCCTCCTCGCCCGTGCCGGCGAACGTCTGGCCGAACGTGAACGACACGACGCCGCGGTGGCGGGCGAGGTCGCGAGCGAGGCCGTCGGGGTCGAGGCCCATCGTTTCGGCGAGCCACGCCACCTCGACGGCGGTCTCGGGCAGGCGATGCGTCTGCGCATCGTCGCGGTACTGGAGACGATGCTCGACGTTGCGCAGGAACAGATAGGCATCGCGCAGCGCCGCCGCGGACGAGCGCGGAAGGAGTTCGCGGGCCTCGAGCGCCGCCAGGGCAGGCAAGGTGCCGCGCACGCGCAAGTCGGTCTCGCGCCCGCCGCGCACGATCTGCAGGGCCTGCACGATGAATTCGATCTCGCGGATGCCCCCGTCGCCCAATTTGACGTCGGCCCGCGCGTCGCGGCGCGCACCCTGCTCGCGAATCTGGCGGTGGATATCGCGCAAGCCCTCGTAGGCGTCGTAGTCGAGGTACTTGCGAAAGACGAAGGGCATGACGAGCGCATCGAGCTCGTCGTGGCGCTCGCCGGTGATGGCCCGCGCCTTTAGCCACGCGTAGCGCTCCCAGGCGCGGCCCTGCGTGACGAGGTACGTCTCGAGGCTCGCGAACGAGGTGGTGAGCGGCCCGCTCGCGCCGTACGGACGCAAGCGCATGTCCACGCGAAAGACGAAGCCGTCGGCGGTCGCCTCGTCGAGCGTGCCGATCACGCGCTTGCCGAGGCGGTCGAAGTACTCCCGGTTGGCGATGGCACGCGAACCGTCGGTCTCGCCTTCCTCGGGGTACACGAACACGAGGTCGATGTCCGACGAAACGTTGAGCTCGCCGCCGCCGAGCTTGCCCATGCCCACGGCCACGAGTTGCTGGCGTTCGCCGCTTTCGCCGCCGCGCGGTGCGCCGTAGGTCGCGGCCAGATCGGCATCGTGCACGCGTACCGCGTGCGCCAGGGCGACGTCGGCGAGTGCCGTCATCGTCGCGCCGACTTCGGGGAGACCGGCGCGTCCGGTGAGGTCGCGCAGCATGGTGTGGAGGAAGGCACGCCGGCGCAGTTGCCGCAGCGCAGGCGCCGCCGCCGCGACGTCCGCCGGAAGCAGCGCGGCGGCGGCCGTGACGTCGAAAGGAGCCTCGATGCCTGCCTCGAGCGACTCGCGCAATCCGGGATGCGCAGCGACGCAGCGCGCGGCATAGAGGCTGAACTCGAGGGCGCGGGCGAGATCCATGGGCAGGCGGCGGCAGCGGGAAAGGGGGCCGTTCGGCTACAATCGACGAAAGGCCGGCGGGCCGACCGGTGTGTCAACATCGGGGTCGCCACATTATGCCTGCCCATCGCCGGCGCCTTCCGTCACCGGACCGCCTGCTCGCATTCGTGGCACCTCGTATCGCCCTTCGCCTGTTGCGACTCGCCTTTACCCTCGTGGTAGTGGCCGTCGTCGTGTTTCTGGCGCTGCTGGTGGCGGTGCGCTATCTCATCTTCCCGGGCCTCGACCAGTATCGCGGGACGATCGCCGCCCGCCTGTCGCACGAGTTCGGACAGCCCGTCAGCATCGGGGGAATCGGCGGCAGCTGGGATGGCTGGAACCCCCGCGTCAAGCTCACCGACGTCGCCATCCGCGACGGGGCGCGGCCGGAGGGAGCGCCGCTCCTGTCCCTGCCCGCCGTGAACTTCGTCGTGTCGTGGACATCGATCCTCGCCCGCGACCTGCGCCTGCGCTCGCTTGCCATCGATCGGCCCGAGCTGACGGTGCGCCGCGACGCCCAGGGGCGCTTCCACATCGCGGGCATCGAGGTCGACCCGGGCGCGCACGCGGCAAGCCCCACCTTCGCCGAATGGCTCTCGCGTCAGCGCGAGATCGTCGTGAGCCACGCGCGACTGGTCTGGCAGGACGACTTGCGCAACGCGCCGCCGCTTGCCCTCGAACGCGTGCAGTTCAGGCTCGAGCAGAGCCTCACGGGCGTTCGCTTCGGCCTCGTCGGCTCACCGCCGCCGGAGCTGGCCTCCCCGCTCGACCTGCGTGGCGAGGTCGTGGCGGGATCGCTGAGCGACTGGCGCGCGGCGCGCGGACGCCTCTACCTTCGACTCGACTACGCCGACGTCGCTCGCTGGCGCGACTGGGTGCAGGTGCTCAACCCCGTGGACGCGGGGGAGGGCGCGGTGCGCGTCTGGACCGATTTCGCGGACGGCATGGCCACAGGCGTGGTGGCGGATCTCGAGCTCACGGGCGTGCGCGGGCACGTCGCCGCCAGGCTGCCGGAGCTCTCGCTCGACTATCTCCGCGGGCGGGTGACCTGGAAGCACGAACCGGGACGGCGCGAGATCGCGACCCGGAACCTCACTTTCCGCACGCGCAGTGGCCAGGCGCTGGCGCCCGTCAGCATGTCGATCGTGGCCAGCGAGGGCGCCGACGGCCGCATTGCCGGCGGCACGATCACCTTCGATCGCCTCGAAATGAAGCCGCTGTCGGAGCTCGCGGTCCACCTGCCGCTGCCCGAGCAGGTGCGGCACGACCTCGTCGCCCTCGACCTGCGAGGCAGCGTCGCAGGTGGCAAGTTCGCCTGGACCGGGGCCCCCGAGGAACCCGTGGGTTTCTCGGGCAGTGGGGTATTCACGCAGTTCGGCCTCGCCGCCAACAATGCCTTGCCGGGTGCGGACAGCGTGTCCGGGAACTTCACGTTCGACGAGACGCGCGGCGAGTTGAAGCTCGACAGCCGGGACATGCGCGTGAGGCTGCCGCGCGTGTTCGCCGACACGCTCGTTTTCAACAGCGCTTCGGGCCAGGTGCACTGGTCGCGCACGCCCGAGGAAGTGCGGGTCATCCTGGACGACGTGAAGTTCGTGACCCCGCACACGTCGGGTGCCGTGAGCGGGAGCTGGCGCTCGCAGGCGCAGGGGCCGGGCGTGATAGACCTGCGCGCGCAGCTCGCCGGCGCCGATGCGCAGAATCTCTACCGCTATCTTCCGCTGACACTCAATGCCGGAGTGCGCGATTGGCTCAAGGATTCCATCAAGGACGGACGCGCGAGCGACGTACGCATGGCGTTGTCGGGCAATCTCGCCGATTTTCCGTTCGCGGATGCGAGGCGCGGGAAGTTCCTCGTGACGTTCAAGGTCGCGGGCGGAGTGCTCGACTACGCCGACGGATGGCCCGCCGTGACCGGCATCGACGCCGACGTGAAGTTCGCGGGCCCCGGGATGTCCATCGCCGCACGCAGCGGGCAGATCGAGGGCGCGCGCATCGGACCCGTGACCGTCGACATCCCCGACCTCGGCGCGGATCGTCCTGCACTCGCCGTCAGCGGCAGGGCGGAGGGGCCGACGCGCGCCTTTCTCGCGTTCGTGGATGCGAGCCCGGTCGCCGGCTGGATCGATCACTTCACGACGGGCATGGTGACGACAGGGGACGGCCGCCTCGACCTCAAGTTCACGCTTCCGCTCGGTGCTGCGGAGGAGGTCAGGGTCAGCGGCGACTACGAGTTCCTCGGCAACGAGGTCCATGTCCCGGGCGTGCCGCCGCTCGCCGACGTGGCGGGGCATCTCGAGTTCACGGGGCGCTCGATGCAGTCGCGCGACCTCACCGCGGCGCTCTATGGCGGCGAGGCGCGCATCGCGGTACGCGACGTGGACGGCGGCGTGCGGGTGACTGCAGACGGCACCGCCGACGTCGCGGCGCTGCGCCGGGAGTGGAGCCATCCGCTCACCGATCGGGTGAGCGGCAGCGCGCCGTGGAGCCTCGTCGCGACATCGCGCCACGGCGTGACCTCGTGGACCATCGTCTCCGATCTCGTGGGCGTTGCCATCGACATGCCGGCGCCGATCGGCAAGTCGGCGGGCGAGCGTGCGGCGCTTCGCGTGGACCGGCGCGACGCCGCGGGCAAGGGGATCGAGGACACGCTGGTCGTCGACTACCGCTCGAACCTGCGTCTCGTGGCGCAGCGCAAGCTCCAGCCGCACGGGGCGGAGGTCGACCGGGCCCTTCTCGTGCTCGGGCCGGGGGCCGGGCGAGACGCCGTGGCCGATCGCGCGGGCCTGTGGGTTCGCGGCGTCGTGAGCGAGCTCGATCTCGACGACTGGCTCGCGCTGTACTCGAGCACGTCGACGCGCGAGGCGGCCGGCGCCCCCGCCGCGCCGGTGACCGCAGGCTTCGCACTCAACGGCATCGACGTAAGCGCGCGGCAACTCGACATCTTCGGTCACGCATTGCACGACGTGTCGGTCACCGCCACGCGCTCGGCGGACGAATGGCGCATCCGCACCAAGGGCCGCGAGATGGAAGGCACTGCCACCTGGCGCGGCGCCACGCCCGCGCAGCCGAACGGCCGCCTCATGGCGCGCCTGGCGCGATTGCTTCCTCCCGGATCCAGCGAAGCGCCGCCGTCGCGCAGTCCGCCGGCGGCGACCGGCGAGAAGGCACGCAATACCTGGCCGGAGCTCGACATCGTTGCCGATTCGTTCATCCTGCGCGAGCACGATGTGGGACGCCTCGAGCTCCTGGCCAGGCCCACGGGGCCGGACTGGCGCATCAACCGGCTCGCCCTGACCAACCCGGCGGGTCGCATCGATGCGACCGGCTGGTGGCGGGTTGCGCGCGACAACCCGTCGACCGAGTTGGCGCTGACGCTCGCGGCTGACGACGCCGGGGCGTTCCTCGAGCGCTTCGGCTATCCGGTCGCGGTGCGCAATGCGCCCACGAAGATCACCGGCGACCTGCAATGGGCCGGCGCGCCGAACGACTTCGACTATCCGACGCTGACGGGTCGCCTCACGCTCGCCTCCGGAGCGGGACAGTTCACGAAGGTCGATCCGGGCATCGGCAAGCTCCTGGGCATTCTGTCGCTGCAGGAGCTGCCGCGGCGGATCACGCTCGATTTCCGCGACGTGTTCAGCGAGGGCTTCGCCTTCGACCAGATCGCGGGCGACTTCAGCATTCGCAGCGGCCTCATGTCGACCAGCAACCTCAGTCTCTCGGGTCCCGCGGCGCAGGTTACCTTACGCGGCGACATCGATCTCGCGGAGGAGACGCAGAAGCTCACGGTGCGCGTGAAGCCGGCGCTGTCGACGATGTTCTCGGCAGGGGCGGCGGTGCTCTTCCT
Organism: uncultured Alcaligenaceae bacterium; assembly: GCA_964439475.1. Lineage (GTDB taxonomy): Bacteria > Pseudomonadota > Gammaproteobacteria > Burkholderiales > Casimicrobiaceae > VBCG01. Next base: position 147,333 of record CAYTOT010000003.1, on the reverse strand, counting down.
TGCCAACCCGGTCGTGGGTGCGGCCGTGGGCGCGGGTACGCTGCTCGCGCAGAAGCTCCTCGACAACCCGATCGACCAGATCTTCAGCTACGAGTATCTCGTCACCGGCTCCTGGTCGGATCCGCAGGTGGAACGCCTGTCGCGCACGCCGGTCGCCGCCTCCCGGGCGTCGCCGGCGGATGCAGCGACCGGCGCCACCGCCACGCCAGCGCCTCCTGAGGCGACCAACGCATCGCCCTCCGCTGCAACTGCCCCGGCCGCTGCCGCCAGCGCGCCGCGATAGCGCAGCACGCGGGGAGGGCACTGCAAGCGAGCCTCAGCTTCCCCTGAGCAGCACGAGAATGGCGCCCGCGCCGCCGGCGTGCCGCGGCGCTTCGGTGTACGCGAGGACTTCGTCCCAGTGCGCGAGCCAGCGGCGGACCTTGCCCTTCAGCACCGGCTCCTTGTTGGGCGACGTGAGGCCCTTGCCGTGGATCACCCGCACGCAACGGTAGCGGCGATGGCGCGCCGCCACGATGAAATCGGACAGGGCGTCGTGCGCCTCGTCGACGACCATGCCGTGCAGATCGAGTTCGGCCTGCACCGACCACTGCCCGCGCCGCAGCTTGCTGGCGAGGTCGGCGCCCAGGCCGGTGCGCACGAAGGTCTGCTCGTGCTCGAACTCCTGGCCCGTGTCCCACGTCTGCGGCGCGGGCTCGTTTCCGTACTTGGAAGCGATGAGCACGTCGCGCTCGTCGGCCAAGGTCTGCTGGGGCACCGGCGCCGGACGCGCGCGCTCGATGTGTGCACGGTTCGACGGCGGCAGCGGTTGCACGTCGGCGAAGGCCTGCGCGAGATCCACGTCGCCGTCGGCGTGCTTGCTGGCGGCGAGGGCACGCTTCCGGGGGCCGGCGGCTTGCGGCCGCGCATGCTCCAGGAGCTGCTTCAGGTCGGACAGTCTCGCCACCGTGCCCGCGGTTTCGCTGCGGACGACCGCGGAGGGCCGCGGCGAGCGCGCGTCAGGGGAGCGATTCGAGGAACGCCTCGGCATCGAGCGCCGCCATGCATCCGGTGCCCGCCGACGTGACGGCCTGGCGATAGACGTGATCGGCAACGTCGCCGGCGGCGAAGACGCCGGGAACCGACGTCGATGTCGCATTGCCCTCGGTGCCGCTCTTCACCCTGATGTAGCCGTTGGCCATCGTGAGCTGGCCCTCGAAGATCCGCGTGTTGGGCGTGTGCCCGATGGCGATGAACACGCCGTGCGCCGGCAGGTCGGTCGTCTCGTGGCTCTGCGTGGACTTGAGCTTGACGCCGGTGACGCCGGACGCGTCGCCGAACACCTCATCGAGCGTATGGTTCCAGATCACGCTCATGTTGCCGCCGTCGCGTGTCTTCGCCATGAGCCGGTCGACGAGGATCGCCTCGGCGCGGAAGCGGTCGCGCCGGTGCACGATGGTGACGTGGCTCGCGATGTTCGACAGGTACAGCGCTTCCTCGACCGCGGTGTTGCCGCCGCCGATCACGACCACGCGCTGGCCCTTGTAGAAGAAGCCATCGCAGGTCGCGCAGGCCGACACGCCCTTGCCCATGTAGGCTTCCTCGGAGGGCAGACCGAGGTAGCGCGCCGAGGCGCCCGTGGCGATGATCAGCGCGTCGCAGGTATATTCGCCGTTGTCGCCCTGGAGGCGAAACGGGCGCTCGCGAAGATGCGCGGTATGGATGTGATCGAAGACGAGCTCGGTGGCGAAGCGCTCGGCGTGCTTCTGGAAGCGCGTCATGAGGTCGGGGCCCTGCACGCCGTCGGCATCGGCAGGCCAGTTGTCCACGTCGGTGGTGGTCATGAGCTGGCCGCCCTGCTCGAGACCGGTGATCAGCACCGGCGCGAGGTTGGCGCGCGCTGCGTATACTGCAGCGCTGTAGCCGGCGGGACCGGAGCCCAGGATGATGAGGCGGGCGTGCTTCGTCGACATCGGGATTCGTCTTCCGTGAAGTCTTCGTTGAGAGTCGGACCGAGTGTAGCCCATGTGGGGTTCGCGCCTTGCGGTTCAACGCGATGCGTGTCGTGCGGCCTCCCCGTGCAGGTCCGTGTTGCGATTGCGCCACCGGACGCGGCGGCAGAATGCACCCCGCGGCGCCGTGGCCTGCGTCGATGGCCGCCGTATCGCGTATAATGCGATTCGTGAACTTCAGGCGGCAAATCCATGTTTTTTAATGGCAACGCCACAGCGAACCGGCGGCTTCCTGCGGCTCCGGGCGGTGAGCTGTCGCCGCGCTTCGCGCGCGTGCTGCGCGAGTCGATGTGGCTGCTCGTCGCCGTGGCGATCCTGTTCCTCGCGCTCGTTCTCGTCACGTACTCGCGCAGCGATCCCGGCTGGTCGTTCTCGGGGACGGGCGAGCCCGTGCGCAACAGCGGCGGCGCGATCGGCGCCTGGCTCGCAGACCTCCTGCTTTATCTCTTCGGGGTGTCGGCCTGGTGGTGGGTGATCGGCGGGCTGATGCTCGTCGTCCTCGGTTGGCGCCGTGCCTCGCATCCGGACGGTCCTGCGGAGCATCCCACCGTCTGGCGCATTCTCGGTTTCGGCATCGTGCTCGTGGCGTCGGCCGCGTTCGAAGCGCTGCGTGCCTGGCAGCTCGCCCCGCTTCCGCTCGGCCCAGGCGGTGCGTTCGGCGGCTCGCTCGGACGGGCGCTGGCCCGCGGTTTCGGCTACAACGGTGGCACGTTGCTGCTGCTTGCTTGTCTTGCCGTCGGCCTCTCGTTGCTGTTCGGCATCTCGTGGCTGCGCGTGATGGAGCGCATCGGGGCCGGGGTGGAGATGCTCGTCGCGCGCTTCCGCAAGCGGCTCGAGGAGGCCGAGGACCGTCGCATCGGCGAGGAGGCGGCCGCAGAGCGCGAGCATGTCGTGCTCGCCATCCGTGAGGACGAGGAGGACCGGGAGCCCGTCGTGGTCGTGCCGCCGCCCCCGCCGCCGCCGAGGTCCGAGCGCGTGGTGAAGGAGCGGCAGAAACCCCTCTTCACCGACATGCCTGACTCGAAGCTGCCGCCGCTGGCGCTGCTCGAGGAGGCGCTGCAGACGCAGGAGACGCTGGGCAACGAGACGCTGGAGTTCACGTCGCGTCTCATCGAGCGCAAGCTCGCCGACTTCGGCGTGTCGGCGCGCGTGCTTGCGGCGTATCCGGGACCCGTGATCACGCGCTACGAGATCGAACCGGCGGTCGGCGTCAAGGGCGCGCAGATCGTCAATCTCATCAAGGATCTCGCCCGCGCGCTGTCGGTGGTCAGCATTCGCGTGGTGGAGACGATCCCGGGCAAGTCCTGCATGGGTCTGGAGTTGCCCAATCCCAAGCGGCAGACGGTCAAGCTCGTCGAGATCCTGTCGTCGTCGACGTACAACGATACGTCCGGGGCCCTGACGCTCGCGCTCGGCAAGGACATCGCCGGCAAGCCGACGGTGGCCGACCTCGCACGGATGCCGCACCTGCTGGTCGCCGGCACCACGGGGTCGGGCAAGTCGGTGGCCGTCAACGCGATGATCCTCTCGCTCCTGTACAAGGCCGAGCCGCGGCAGGTGCGTCTGATCCTCATCGACCCCAAGATGCTCGAGCTTTCGATGTACGAGGGCATTCCGCACCTGCTCGCACCGGTCGTGACCGACATGAAACAGGCGCCGCATGCGCTCAACTGGTGCGTGGGCGAGATGGAGCGCCGCTACAAGCTCATGTCGCAGCTCGCGGTACGCAACCTCGCCGGCTTCAACGCCAAGATCGCCGAGGCGAGGAAGGCCGGGAAGCCGCTGACCAATCCGCTCTCGCTCACCCCCGAGCAGCCGGAGCCGGTCGAGGAGCTGCCGCTCATCGTGGTGGTCGTCGACGAGCTGGCCGACCTCATGATGGTCACCGGCAAGAAGATCGAGGAGCTCATCGCGCGCATCGCGCAGAAGGCGCGCGCCGCCGGCATCCACCTTATCCTCGCCACGCAGCGGCCGTCGGTGGACGTGATCACCGGCCTCATCAAGGCGAACATTCCGTCGCGCATCGCCTTCCAGGTGGCGAGCAAGGTCGACTCGCGCACGATCCTCGACCAGATGGGCGCCGAGGCGCTGCTGGGGCAGGGCGACATGCTGTTCCTGCCGCCGGGCACCGGCTATCCGCAGCGCGTGCACGGCGCCTTTGTCTCCGACAACGAGGTGCATCGCGTCGTGGAGTACCTCAAGTCGCTGGGCGAGCCGCAGTACATCGAGGGTCTGCTCGAAGGCGGCACGGCCGGCGAGGGCGAGGACGGTGTCGCACTCGAAGGCGCAGATGCCGAATCGGACCCGATGTACGACCAGGCGGTCGCGGTGGTGCTCAAGACGCGACGGCCGTCGATCTCGCTCGTGCAGCGTCACCTGCGCATCGGCTACAACCGCGCGGCGCGCCTCATCGAGCAGATGGAGCGTGCCGGCCTCGTCTCGGCGATGCAGACCAACGGCAATCGCGACGTGCTGGTGCCGGCGCCCAAGGCAGAGTCCTGATGGCTCGCTGGCGTGGTCGGGTGGCCGCGGCGGGTGTGGCGGCCCTGGCAGTGATGGCGTTTGCCGTGGCGCTGCCCGTGGTCGCGGGACCCGTGGATCTCTATCTCACCGGCCCCAGGTACTGCCCCCAGGGCGTCGCGCCGACCGCGCCGCGCATCAGCGAGGCGCAGGCCATCGCGCGCACGAGGACGATGCTGCCCGCCGGCTTCTGCGGCCCGAGCGCCTTCGTCTCCGGCTGCACCTACGACGTCGAGAACGAGTACGACTCCTGGCGTGTCTACGTCCACCAGTACAAGGACGTGGACGGCCGCAAGGACAAGGGGGGCCTCCTGCACACCTACCTCATCCTCGACGCCGTGGGCAACTGTCTCGCGCAGATCCCGGGCACGGAGTTCGGAGCCAACAATTGATGGCAGCACGCTCGATCGGCGCATTCGTATTCGCGTTCGCCGCGCTCGCCTGCATCGCCGATGCCGGCGCCGCCACGCTCGACCGTCTGCGCGCGTTCGTGAAGGACACGCAGACCGCGCGCACGCAGTTCACGCAGACGGTCATCGGCCGCGATGGCCGCCCGGGTGCCTCGGCGGCGGGCGAATTCCTGCTCGAACGGCCGGGCAAGTTCCGCTGGACCGTCACCAGGCCTTACAAACAGCTCATCGTCGGCGACGGCGAGCGCGTGTGGATCTACGACGAGGATCTCAACCAGGTGATCGTGCGCCGCATCGGCGATGCCCTGGGTGCCACACCCGCCGCACTCCTCTCCGGCAACCAGGACGTCGAGCGCGCCTTCACGTGGAAGGACCTGCCCCAGACCGATGGTCTCGACTGGCTCTCGGCCACCCCCGTCAGCAGGGAGAGCACGTTCACGGAGATCCGCCTGGGCTTCGATGCCCACGGGCTTGCGGCGCTCGAACTGGTCGATGCCTTCGGGCAGCGCAGCCTCGTGCGCTTCTCGGGCTTCGAGCGCAATCCGAAGTTGCCGGCGGGGTCGTTCACCTTCGCCCCGCCCAAGGGAGCGGACGTGGTAGGGGACGTCAAGTAGGACGCTACTTCGTGACCGGTGGGGGCAGCGCGATCCCCTTGTCCGCCATCACCTTTCGCGCGCGGTCGGGGTAGTCGGTGATCAGCCCGTCCACACCCCAGTCGATGAGCCTTGCCATGTCCGCCGGATCGTTGACGGTCCAGGGCAGGACCTTGAGCCCGAGCGCACGACCTTCGGCGATGCTGGCAGGCGTGAGGTTGCGAAAGGCCGACGACCACGTCGAGCATCCCGCGGCCCGCACGAGCTTTGGCACCGAATCGTCGTGGCGCGAAAGATCGAGGCCCGCCGTCCACGCCGACGGCCGGCCGAAGAGCCCCTTCACGTTGTCGAAATTTCCCGTGACCTGCGTGATGCACACGGTGCCGATTTCCGGAGCGAGCTTCTTCACCTCGAGCAGCGTGCGCCAGTCGAAGGACAGGACATCGACACGCGCGGCCATTCCCGCATCGCGGACCACATCCACCACGAGCCTTGCGAAGGTGGCGGGATCCGGAGTATCGCCATCGCCCGTCGGCGTGATCTTGGTCTCGAGCGCAAAGCGCACGCCGTTTCCCTGTCCGAGGGCGAGCACCTCCTTCAGCGTGGGAAAGCGCGCGCCGTCGGCGGGAACCTGCTCCGGAAACTGCCTGCCGTACTTGCTCGCCGGATCGGTTCGCCCGATGTCGTAGGCACGGAGTTCGTCGAGCATCAGGCTGTGGATCGCCGGGCCCCTGCCGCTCAGCCACCTGCCGTCGGCGCCGCGCACGAGATCCGGATTGAGATGCGGATCATGCGAGATCACCAGCACGCCGTCCCGGGTCACCGCAAGGTCGGTCTCGAGGGTGGTCACGCCGAGCTCGAGCGCGCGCCTGAACGAGGCGAGCGTGTTCTCGGGTGCGAGTCCGCGTGTGCCGCGGTGCCCTTCGAGGTCGAAGGCGAAGACGGGTCCGGTGAGACCGACGACGCTTGCCCAAAGGAGTACCGCGGCCACGTTCCGGGGCCCGCGCGCGCTGCACGCCCGGTGTGCGCGCCGTTCGCGCTCCGGGGCCTCGCGGGCGAGAGCGGTCACGGATGTCGCCACGCCTTCACCCGGGGGTGATCGAGCACGCTGCGATCGACCACGAACTCCGGCACCTTGCCGGCGAGCGCATCGACGATGCTCTGCAGGCCGGTGATCGCCATGTTGTGGAAGCACTCGTCGGTCCAGCACAACGAGTGCGGCGTGACGATGACGTTGTCCATCGCCAACAGCGGGTTGGCGGGATCGACAGGCTCCTGCTCGAACACGTCGAGCGCGGCGCCGGCGATGCGCCGCTCGCGCAGCGCCGCGATGAGCGCCGGCTCGTCGACGACGGGCCCGCGCGACACGTTGATGAAGTACGCGGAGGGCTTCATCAGCGCGAACTCGCGCGTGCTCAGGAGGTGGTGCGTCTCGTCGTTGAGGAGCGGTATCGCCACCACGAAGTCGGACTCGCGCAACAGGGTGGGCATGTCCACCTTGCGCGCGCCAACGTACCCCAGTTCCACCGCGTTCACGTACGGATCGCAGGCGAGAAGCCGCAGGTCGAAGGTGCGCGCCATGCGCAGGAGCTCCTTGCCGATGCGGCCGGCGCCGATCACGCCGAGCGTGCGTCCCGTGAGGCCCATGCCCATGTTGTCCATGCGCTCGTCCCAGCGGCGGGTCCGGGTGAGCCGGTCCTTGAGCATCAGCTTGCCGGCGAGCGCCAGGATGAACGTGAGCGCGATCGTCGCCACCGGGCGCGGCATCGGCATCGGCGTGTTGGTCACCAGCACGCCGGCGTTCGTCATCGCGGGGACGTCGACCGAGTCGTAGCCCACGCCGTGACGCGCCACCACGCGCAGGCGACAGTCGCTGCGCGCGACGGCGCTCGCGGGGGTCCGCGCCATGTTCACGTAGAGCGCGTCGTAGCGTGCGGCGTGGTCGGCGGTGAGCTCGCGCACGATCTCGGGAAGGTATTCCCACTCGATGCCGGGAGCGCCATCGAGGATCTCGAGCGCCTTGCGGCCGAAGGCGGGCTCGCCGCGGGAGTCGAGGATGTCGCGGGTGATCCCCACGCGGTAAGTTGGCGTCATTTCTGGAGTCCCTTGAGAAGATCGAGGCCGTGCTTCAGCGAGCTCTGCAGCATCGCCTGGTCGATGCCGTAGGCCATGAGGCGAAAGCCGTGGGCGTGATAGTCGCGCGCCCACGTCGCGTCGGTGGCGAGGAAGGCGGCGGCCTTGCCATGCCGCTCGCAGGCCGCCACGATGCGCTTCACGCCGGCGACGTAGTCGGGGTGGTCGAACTGCCCCGGGATGCCCATGAAGTTGGTGAGATCGAAATGCCCGAGCCAGAGCGCGTCGACGCCGTCGACCGCCGCGATGGCCTCGACATGGGCAAGACCCTCCGCCGTCTCGATCTGCGCGATCACCAGCGTGCGTTCGTGGATCGCGGCGATCTTGGCGGCGACGTCGCCGCCCTGGTAGTCGTCGTGGGCGAAGCCGAACGCCGCGCCGCGCCTGCCGAGCGGCGGATAGCGCGTGCAGGAGACGATGTGCGCGGCTTCCTCGGCGCTGCCCACCATCGGCACCATCACCCCGAGCGCGCCGATGTCGAGCGCGCGCGCGATGAAGTGATACTCGCCGCGTGGGACGCGCACCATCGGCACGAGTTCCTGCGCCCCGGTCAGCGCGAACTGGATCTTCAGCGTTTCGAGGCCGAGCCCGGTGTGCTCCATGTCGAAGAGCACGAACTCCGCCCCCGAATTGCGGCAGATCTGCGCGATGCCGGGCGAGAAGAACTCGAACACCATGGCGCCGAATGCACGCCCGCCCGTTGCGAGTCGGGCCTTGACGGGATTGGTCCTCATGGATTCCGGCCGTTTGCCGGTGTCGGGGGGAGGAAGCGACTGTACCTTGCATAATGGCGGGCAGCAACGCGCCGCCAGCGGCCGTTATCCAACCTTGCATCCCCTTGCCGTGAGCGATCTCTTCTCCGGTGCCCCTCCGGAATCTCCTGCCGTGCCGGGGGCGGGCGCGCCCCTTGCGGAGCGCTTGCGGCCACGTGCGATCGACGAGGTCGTGGGCCAGCGGCACCTGCTTGCGCCCGGGAAACCGCTCGCCGTCGCGTTCGCGTCCGGCAAGCTGCACTCGATGATCCTGTGGGGGCCTCCCGGCGTTGGCAAGACGACGCTCGCGCGCCTCATGGCCGATGCCTTCGATGCCGACTTCATCGCGCTTTCGGCGGTGCTGTCGGGTGTGAAGGACATCCGCGACGCAGTGGCCCGGGCCGAGGCCACGCTGGCGCAATCGGGACGAGCCACGATCCTCTTCGTCGACGAGGTGCATCGCTTCAACAAGTCGCAGCAGGATGCCTTCCTCCCTTACGTGGAGAAGGGCACGGTGACGTTCATCGGCGCCACCACCGAGAATCCTTCGTTCGAGGTCAATGGGGCGTTGCTCTCGCGCGCGGCGGTGTACGTGCTCGAGCCGCTTTCGGCGGGCGACCTCGGCGTGCTGCTGGACCGCGCGATGGCGCTGGCGGCACCCGGCGTGGTTCTGGCCTCGGCGGCACGCGAGGCGCTCGTGGCCTACGCCGACGGCGATGGCAGGCGGCTCGTCAACCTGGCCGAGCAGCTCGCCGTTGCGGCGGGCACGGCGAGGCTCGCGGACGTCGGCCTCGACTTCGTGGAGACGACGATCGCACGCAGCCTGCGCCGTTTCGACAAGGGCGGCGACGCCTTCTACGACCAGATCTCGGCCATGCACAAGTCGGTGCGCGGCTCCAATCCCGACGCGGCGCTCTACTGGATGTGCCGCATGCTCGACGGCGGCGCCGATCCGCTCTACGTCGCGCGCCGGATGATCCGCATGGCGGTCGAGGACATCGGCCTCGCCGATCCGCGGGCGCTGCGCATGGCGCTCGACGCCGCGGAGACCTACGAACGCCTCGGTTCTCCCGAGGGCGAGCTCGCGCTGGGCGAGTGCGTCCTGTATCTCGCGGTCGCGGCCAAGTCCAACGCTGCCTACGCCGCGTTCAACGAGGTGCGCGCGTTCATCGCGGAAGACGGCTCGCGTCCGGTCCCGATGCGGCTGCGCAACGCGCCGACGAAGCTCATGAAGGGCCTGGGCTACGGCAAGGGCTACCGCTATGCGCACGACGAGGCGGGCGCGTATGCCGCGGGTGAAACCTACCTGCCCGATGGCATGCCGCCGCGACACTTCTACGAACCGACCGATCGCGGCCTCGAAGGGCGCATCGGCGACAAGCTCGCCGAGCTGCGCGAGCGCGATCGCATTGCGCGCGAGTCCGGCGAGGGAGGCGTATCGAGCGAATAACCCTCTGATAGAATTGACGAATGCTCGACGTCAACCTTCTCCGAAACGACCTTTCCGCCGTCGCCGCCGGCCTCGCCAGGCGCGGCATCACGCTCGACACGGCGCGCTTCGAGGCGCTCGAGTCGGCACGCAAGGACATCCAGGTTCGCACGCAGGACTTGCAGTCGAAGCGCAATGCGGCCTCGAAGCAGATCGGCGCGCTCAAGGCCAGGGGCCAGGACGCATCCGCGGTGCTCGCGGAAGTGGCCGGCCTGGGCGACGACGTGAAGCGGCTCGAGGCCGAGCTCGAGGGCGTGCAGGCGCGATTGCGCGACTTCCTGCTTGGGCTGCCCAACCTCACGCACGCGAGCACGCCCGAAGGCAAGTCCGCCGACGACAACGTCGAGGTGCGCCGCTGGGGCACGCGGCCGGAGTTCCACTTCGAGCCCAGGGACCACACCGACATCGGCGAGGGACTGGGGATGCTCGATTTTTCAACCGCCGCCAAGCTGGCCGGCGCGCGCTTCTCGTTCCTGCGCGGCGACCTCGCCCGCCTGCATCGTGCGCTCGCCCAGTTCATGCTCGACACCCACACCCGCGAGCACGGCTACACGGAGTGCTACACGCCCTACATCGTGAATGCCGACGCGCTGGTGGGCACGACGCAATTGCCCAAGTTCGAGGCGGACATGTTCTCGGTCACGAAGGGAGGGGCGGAGAGCGAGGCCGAGCGGATGTACCTCATCTCGACCTCCGAGATCACGCTGACCAACACGGTGCGTGACGAGATCCTCGATGCGGCCATGCTGCCGATCAAGCTCACGGCGCACACGCCATGCTTTCGCTCGGAAGCGGGAAGCTATGGCAAGGACACGCGGGGCATGATTCGCCAGCACCAGTTCGACAAGGTCGAGCTGGTGCACGTGGTGCATCCGGACCAGTCCTACGAGGCGCTGGAGGAGCTGACGCGCCATGCGGAGACGATCCTGCAACGCCTCGGACTGCCGTACCGGGTGATGGCGCTGTGCACCGGCGACATCGGTTTCGCCGCGGCCAAGACCTACGACCTCGAGGTGTGGCTGCCGGGCCAGAGCGCGTATCGCGAGATCAGCTCCTGCAGCAACTGCGAGGCCTTCCAGGCGCGGCGCATGCAGGCGCGGTTCCGCAATGCGCAAGGCAAGCCGGAGCTCGTGCATACGCTCAACGGCTCGGGACTGGCCGTGGGCCGCACGCTGGTGGCCGTGCTGGAGAACTACCAGCAGGGTGATGGCTCGGTGATGGTCCCCGAGGCGCTCCGGCCGTACATGGGTGGGCGGACGCACATCATCGCCCCCCCCGTGCGGCGCGCCGGGACGTGAAGACCTACCGCAGGTTCCCCGTGTGCCCCAGCGAATACCGCCCCGGCTGCGGCCACACCGTGAGCCCGTGCGGCTCCTTGCCCACCGGAATGACCTTCACCGCGCCGCTCGTGGTGTCGAAGACGTACACCACGTTGTCGTAGCGCCCCGATAGCCACAGCCACTTGCCGTCGGCGGAGACGTTGCCCATGTCGGGGCTGCCGCCGCCGGGGATCGGCCAGTTCGCCACGACCTTCTGCGTCGCGAAGTCGATCACCGACACGCCGCCCTTGCCCTTCGCCGGGCCGTGGATCTTGTTCGAGCCGCGATTGGCGACGTAGAGCTTCGAGCCGTCGCGCGAGGGATACAGCCCGTGGGTGCCCTTGCCGGTGGGGATGAATCCGGTCTGGCGGAAGGTCTCGAAATCGACCACGTGCACGCCGTCGGCCATCATGTCGGCCACGTAGAACGTCTTGCCGTCGGGCGAGGCACGGATGTCCTGCGGCATGCCTTTCCACGTGGTGCAGATGATCTCGTCGCGGCCGTCCGGTCCCTTCACCACCTGTGTGGGGCGGCCGGGCTGGATCACCTGCGTATACCCCAGCACCTTGCGCTCGACCATGTCGATCTTGGCCACGGTCCCCGCGAACTCGCAGGTGAAGATCGCATGGCGGCCGTCGATCGAGAAGTCGGCGTGGTTGATGCCCGCGCACTTCGGCACCTCGATGCTGTATTGCAGCTGCATCGTCTTCGGATCGCGGAAGTCGAGGCGCTTGAGGGCCTCGGCCACGATGATCGCGGACTTGCCGTCGGGGGTGAAGTACATGTTGTACGGATCCTCGACGGGGATCGCCTTGCCCGGCTTGCCGGTCTTCGGATCGATCGGGGTGACGCTGCCCTTGTTGGTGTTTTCGGCGTTGTTGGCCACCCACAGCGTGCGCAGGTCCCACGACGGCACCACGTGCTGCGGATTGAGCCCCACGTTGAACTTGCCTACCACCGTGAAGGTGGCCGGGTCGATGACGTAGACGTTGCTCGACTGGATGTGCGGCACGTACACGCGCGGCAGGTCATCGGCGAGCGCGGGATTGATCTTGCCGGCGGCGGTTTCGCTGTAGAGGTTCGAGGGATCGGGGACGGGCGGCATGCCGGGCACCGTGACCACCGCGGCCGGGGCGGCGGCAGACGCGGCGGTCCTTGCAGGCGCCTGTGCGCCTGCAAGCGAGGCAGCGGCAAGCGCGGCGAGGGCCGCCGCGTGAGCGTATGACTTCAAGGAGATCTCCTGCTGTTCGGGACGTGGTGGATGGTTCAGCGTGCGGTGGCGGCACGGATGGCCGCGACGCTCCGGGCGACGATGGCATCGGCGGCGGGCTTGCCGAGGGCGGCGGTCGCCTTCGCCGGATTGCCCGTGACGCCGGGGAGGGCGCTGCGCGAGGCACCGTCCTGGAGCCTCGCAGCACGTACCTGCGTCGGATCGACCGCCAGCATGAGCGAGGTGTCGGCGAGCCCGGCGTGGGTGCCGATCTCGCTGTCGGCGTGCCCCTGCCTGCGCAGCGCGTCGAAGAAGTCGGTCGTCGCCGCGTGGTAGTACACGGCAATCGCATGCGCGCGCACGGGCGTCGCCGACCACTCGCGGTCGAGCGCCAGCGCCACCGCCTGGTCGTCCTTCTGGTAGTCGCCCGAATCCCCGAGAAACACGATGTCGTGGAAACCGGCGAGCTTGAAGCTCCGCGCGGCCGATGCGAGTGTCTGGCGGTACGCCTCCGCGGGAATGGTGATCGTGCCCGGGTAGCGCATGTGGCCCGTAGGAGGCGAGAGCGCTCCTTCGGGAACGTAGGCGATGACCGGGGCCACCACCGCGTTGCCGAGCTCGAGCGCGATGCGCCCGGCGAGCGTGCGCACGCGCACGTTGTGCTTGCCGAGCGTCATGTGCGGTCCGTTCTGCTCGGTTCCGCCGATGGGGACGAGGATCGTGGTCGTTCCCGACCGGATGCGCTGGGCGAGCTCGGGGGATGTCAGGTCCTCGAGGAAGACGGACGCCAGTGCGTCGGCGCGGGCGAAGGTGGCGCCGGCGAGGACGATGATCCACACGCACGCGCGCCACGAAGCCGGAAACATGATGGCGCGCATTCTACGCGAGCGGCGCGCCCGCATGCGCACGTCCGGGTGCCCGTATCGGCGGCAGCCATGATCGCGGTCAAGCTATAATGACGGCTCGCGTCGCGAGGGAGTCGTTGCCGCATGCCTGCGGTCCCGCGAACGCCCACGATCAACGGCGGGTCGCCCCGCATTGCAGTCCCGTGAACCTGGTCAGGTCCGGAAGGAAGCAGCCACAGCGGGATCCTGCAAGTGCCGGGATCACGGCTCGCCACCCCATGCCTCTGCCAAGCCGGGTCGCGATGAGAACGGAAGGTCGCCCCGAGGGCGAACAAGCCCCGGGGCGCGATAGCGCGCAGGATAGCCCATGAGCTACCAGGTCCTCGCCCGCAAGTGGCGGCCCGCCACCTTCGCGCAGCTTTCCGGGCAGGAGCACGTCGTCAAGGCGCTCACCAATTCGCTCGAGCGCGGACGGCTGCATCACGCCTACCTGCTCACCGGCACCCGTGGCGTAGGCAAGACCACGATCGCGCGCATCCTCGCCAAGAGCCTGAACTGCGTGCAGGGCGTGACGCCCACACCCTGCGGGGTGTGCGACGCCTGCCGCGAGATCGACGCGGGACGTTTCGTGGACCTCCTCGAGCTCGATGCCGCGTCGAACACCGGCATCGACGACATGCGCGCGATCCTCGACAACGCCCGCTACGCGCCCACGGCCGGGCGCTACAAGGTCTATCTCATCGACGAGGTGCACCAGCTCTCGAAGAGCGCTTTCAATTCGATGCTGAAGACGCTCGAGGAGCCGCCCGAGCACGTGCGCTTCGTGCTCGCCACCACCGATCCGCAGAAGATTCCGGTCACGGTGCTCTCGCGTTGCCTGCAGTTCAACCTGAAACCCCTCGCGCCGCAGGTGATCGCCGCGCGGCTCACGTACATCCTGGGCGAGGAGGGGATCGCCAGCGACCCGGCGGGCATCGCGCTCATCGCCCGTGCGGCGCAAGGCTCGCTGCGCGACGGGCTGTCGCTGCTCGACCAGGCCATCGCCTTCGGCGGCGGCGAGGTCCGAGAGGGGGTGGTGCGCAGCATGCTCGGCACCGTCGATCGGGACTACGCCTATCGCATCGCCGATGCGCTCGCCAGCGATGACGGGGCCGCACTCCTCGCCGAGAGCGATGCCCTGGCCTCGCGGGGTCTCGCCTCGGCGCTCGCCCTCGACGAGGTCGCGTCGCTCTTCCATCGCATCGCGATCGCGCAGGTCGTACCGGCCGCCGCCGGCAGCTTCGACGATGCGGAACGCGTGAACGGATTCGCTGCACGCTTCACGCCCGAAGCCGTCCAGCTCCACTACCAGATCGCCGTCCAGGGGCGCGCCGACCTGGCGCTTGCGCCGGACGAGGCGACGGGTGTGGCGATGGCGCTGCTGCGCATGCTGGCCTTTGCCCCCGGCGGTGACGATGCCGCCCCCGCCGGCACTGCAGCGGCCACTGCCCCATCGCGCGACACCCCGTCGCCGTCGCGGTCCTCGTCGAGCGCCGGTGCGCCGCGGGGCGGATCACCGCGCGCCGCCGCGCCGTCTCCTGCAGCGCCGTCCCCGCCGGCGCCGCGCGTCGTCTCATCATCCGCGTCTGCAGGGTCACCCACCGGCTCGTCGCCGCGCGCGGGATCGCCTGTCGCGACGGCAGCGAGCGTGACGGCCACGGAGTCCGCCAGCGCGTCGGCGGCCGCCGCGGGCGCGACCGACGCGGCGGCCGCGCCCGACCCGGCGGCCGCGCCTGCCGGCCCACGTCTCCTCCCGGAGGACCCCGCCGCCTGGCCGGCGTTCGTGGCCTCGCTCCGGCTCACGGGCATGGCGGCCCAGCTCGCGGCGCAGTCGGGGCTGGTATCCGTGGCGGGCAACATGCTCACGCTCGCCCTGCCGGTGTCCGCGCGCCACCTCACCGACAAGGTCTTCTCCGACAAGCTCAAGGCGGCGCTCGAACAGGCCACCGGTCGCAAGCTCCTGCTGGCTTTCTCGGTGGGCGCTCCGGCCGTGGCGTCGCTCGCCGCGACCGAGCGCCGCGAGCGGGCCGAGGCGCAGTCCGAGCGCGAGGCGGCATTTCGCGACGAACCCTTCGTCCGCGATCTCGTCGCCCGCTTCGACGCCGAGGTCAAGTCCGACACCATCGCGCCGCTCGCGCGCACCGGCGATCCGTCCGATTCCACGCACGAAAGACCATGACCATGATGAAGAACCAGCTCTCAGGCCTCATGAAGCAGGCCCAGCAGATGCAGGACAACATGAAGAAGGCGCAGGAAGAACTCGCCAGCACCGAAGTGGAGGGGCAGGCCGGCGCCGGACTCGTCAAGGTGACGATGACCTGCCGGCACGCCGTGAAGCGCGTCGCGATCGATCCGTCGCTGCTGGGCGAGGACCGCGACATGCTGGAGGATCTCGTCGCGGCGGCGGTCAACGATGCCGTGCGCCGCGTCGAGACGACCACGCAGGAGAAGATGTCGGGACTCGCCGCGGGCCTGCCGCTGCCACCCGGCTTCAAGCTTCCGTTCTAGCGACCGGTTCCCCGGCGATCCCGCGCGCCGCGCCCCGTCACCCGCCACGCGACCCTTGGCAGCTTCCCTTCCGCGCGAGCCGTTGTCGAGCCTCGATGCCCTCGCCAGGGCGCTGCGCTGCCTGCCGGGAGTGGGCCCCAAGGCGGCGCAGCGGATGGCGCTTCACCTCATGCAGCACGACCGCGAGGGCGCGCGCGCACTCGGCCGCGCTCTCGCCCATGCCGCCGACGTCATCCGTCATTGCGAACGCTGCAACACGTTTACCGAAGACAGCATTTGCGGCCTGTGCCGCTCGTCGCGCCGCGACACGACGCAGCTCTGCGTCGTGGAGACGCCCGCCGATCTCCTCATGGTCGAGCACGCGCAGGCCTATCAGGGGTTGTACTTCGTGCTGATGGGCAGGCTTTCGCCGCTCGATGGCGTCGGGCCGCGCGAGATCCACCTCGATCGTCTCATCAGGCGCGCCACCGACGGCGTGGTGCGCGAGGTGATTCTCGCCACCAACTTCACCAACGAAGGCGAGGCCACGGCTCACTACATCGGCGAACTCCTGGCGGCGCGCGGTCTTGCCGTGTCGCGCCTGGCGCGCGGCGTGCCGGTGGGCGGCGAGCTCGAGTATGTCGATGCCGGGACGCTCGCTCAGGCGTTGCGGGAGCGCCGGCCGATCTCGCGCTAGGGGGAGAGCCGGGCTCCGCCGCCGTTCGCGCGACGTACAATGGCGCCGCTCACGGCCTTCACTTCCTGCGTGCGCCGCCCCGGCCGTTCCCGCTCCCCGGGTCCGGACCGGACGCCGTCATGGCGGCGTCGACATTGCCCCGAAGGCGACAGCCGAATCCGATGGAGAACGCATGACACGCGAAGTCGAGTTGCCCCCTGTGCCCGAGGCCGCCGGCCCGACCAAGGTCCCCGCGCGTCGCAGGTTCCTCGCTGGCGCCAGCGCCGCGACCGGCGCCGCGACGCTTGGCGTCCCGATGATCGCCAAGGGGCAGAGCGGCCCGATCACGATGCGTTGGCAGTCCGCCTGGCCCGCCAAGGACATCTTTCACGAGTACGCCCTCGATTGCGCGAAGAAGGTCAACGACATGACGGGCGGCGACCTCAGGATCGAGGTGTTGCCGGCGGGCGCCGTGGTCGGGGCGTTCGATCTGCTCGACGCCGTGTCGAAGGGAACGCTCGACGGCGGCCACGGGGTGCTCGTGTACCACTACGCCAAGCAGAGCGCGCTCGCGCTGTGGGGCTCCGGCCCGGCGTTCGGCATGGACGCCAACATGCTGCTCGCCTGGCATCGCTACGGGGGCGGCAAGGAGTTCCTGAACCGGCTCTATGCGTCGCTGGGCGCGAACGTGGTGTCCTTCCTGTACGGCCCGATGGCCACGCAGCCGCTCGGCTGGTTCAAGAAGCCCGTCACCAAGACGGGCGACTTCCAGGGCCTCAAGTACCGGACGGTGGGGATCTCCATCGATCTCTTCACCGGCATGGGCGCCGCCGTCGATGCGCTTCCCCCCGGCGAGATCGCCGCGGCCATGGGCAGCGGGCGGCTCGACGCCGCGGAGTTCAACAACATGACCTCCGACCGTTCCCTGGGCCTTCCCGACGTCTCCAAGGTCTGCATGCTGCAGAGCTTCCACCAGAACGCCGAGCAGTTCGAGGTGCTCGTCAACAAGGACAGGTTCAACGCCCTGCCGCCGCGGATGCAGGCGATCATCGCCAATGCCGTCGATGCCGCATCGGCCGACGTCGTGTGGAAGGCCATCGACCGGTATTCGAAGGACTACGCCGAGCTGCAGGCCAGGCAGAGCGTCAGGTTCTACAAGACGCCCGACGCCATCCTGCAGGCGGAGCTCGACGTCTACGACAAGGTGGCGGGCAAGAAGGCCGGCGACAACGCGCTCTTCAAGGAGATCGTCGATTCGCAGCGCAGCTTCGCCGAGCGCGCGGTGCGCTGGGACATGGACAGCAGCGTGAATCGGCGCATGGCCTACAACCACTATTTCGGGCCGAAGACGACGCCCCCCAGGAAGGGCTGACGCCCCGGGCGTCGCGGCGGCGTCCCGTCGGGGCTCCGCGGAACGACGGGTGCAGGCGGGCATCGACGCTGCTGGTCGCCTGCGCGGCGATTGCGCCGGTACCTGCCCGGGGGTAGGCTTTGCCGAACGGTCCGGACTGCACCGGACATGATTCCCGAAGGAGATGCCATATGCTGGTCAGCGAGATCCTGCGGATCAAGGGCAATACCCTCTTCACCACCACGCCCGACGGTTCGGTGCTCGACGCCGTCAAGGTGATGGCAGACAACGACATCGGCTCGCTCGTGGTGATGGACCATGGACGGCTGGTGGGCATCCTCACGTTCCGCGAGGTGCTGGCAGCGCTCGCCACGAGAGGCGGCACGCTCGGCGACCTGCGCGTGTCGCAGATCTGCGAGCACGATCCCCTCATCTGCGCACCCGGGCTCGATCTCACGTCGCTGCGCGGCGTGATGCTCGAGCGGCACGCGCGATACGTTCCCGTGATGTCCGGCCACACGCTGGAAGGCGTGGTGTCCTTTCACGACGTGGCCAAGGCCGTGTACGAGGAACAGAGCTACGAGAACCGGATGCTCAAGAGCTATATCGGGGATTCGCCGGCCGCCACGGCCTGAAGGGCGCTTCGCCGGCGGGCCCGCCTAACGGCGGCCCGCATGCAGCACGAAGATCGCCGGCCGCTTCGCAAAGCGCGTGGCGTCCTCCGTGCGCCACGCCGAGGCCGGACGTCGCTCGACGGTTTCCGTGGCGAGCGTGAGATCGCAGGCCACGCACACCTGCGTGCCGGCACGAAGCGCGGTCCCCAGCGTCTGGATCATCGCCGCATTCCGATAGGGCGTTTCGATGAAGATCTGGGTGCGATCCTGGATCCGCGACTCGTCCTCGAGCCGGCGCAGCGTCGCGGCACGGTCCGCCTCCGGGACCGGCAGGTAGCCGTGGAAGGCGAAGCTCTGGCCGTTCATGCCGGACGCCATCAGCGCGAGCAGCAGCGAGGAGGGACCCACCAGCGGCACGACGCGGATGCCGGCCGCATGTGCGGCTGCCACGAGACGCGAACCCGGATCGGCCACGCCGGGGCAGCCGGCATCGGAGAGGAGGCCCACGTCCATGCCCGCGCTCGCCGGCGCCAGCAGCGCCGCATGGGCGGCCGGGTCATCGCCCGCGGGCAAGGGCGCGATGGAGAGCGTGGCGATCGGACGCGGCAGGGCGAGCGTCTTCAGGAAGGCCCGCGCCGGCTTCTCGGTCTCGACCACCCAGTGCGAAAGCGAACGGGCGACCTCGATCGTGTGCGCCGGAAGCACCGCCTCCGGCGCTACCTGCCCGAGGAGATTCGGCACCAGATGGAGGCTGCCGCCGGTCATGGCGCGCGTCCGAGCAGCGGATCGAGCCCTTCCGCGCGCAGCATCCGGCACAGCGCGATGAGCGGCAGCCCGATGAGGGCCGTGGGGTCGTCGCTTGCGATGCTCTCGAAGAGTGCGATGCCGAGCGCCTCGGACTTCACGCCACCGGCGCAGTCGTAAGGCGCCTCCCGGTCGAGGTAGGCGGTGATCTCGTCGTCGCGCAGCCTGCGGAACCTGCTCGTCACGGGCGCGACAACGGTCTGGATGCGTCCACTCGGCGCATGCACCAGGGCGAGACCGGTATGGAACACGACCGTCTGCCCCGACAGGCGCTGCAACTCGGCGATCGCCCGGTCCCGGCCTCCCGGCTTGCCGATGGCGCGGCCTGCGCAATCGGCGACCTGGTCCGAACCGATCACGAGGGCGTCGCCATGCCGGGCTGCCACGGCGCGCGCCTTGGCGGCGGCCAGCCGCAGCGCCGTGTCGGCGGGGCGTTCGCCGGGTTCCGGGGACTCGTCGATGTCCGGGGCAGCCACCGAGAACGGGATGCCCAGGCGCTCCAGGAGCTCGCGGCGGTAACGGGACGTCGAGCCCAGGATCAAGGGCGGGGGCTTCTGCATTGTTTTTCCTACGCTTTTCCTGTGCCCTGCTTTGACAGCACGGGCCCGAGCAGATAAAATCATTCGTTTGCATCCGCAAAGCCCGGCGCGGTGGCGATGGGTGTGCCGGCGCGATGTGCGGGCGGTGCGGCAAGCGACGGTACCAGAACACTGCGGCTCATGAAGTCCAAGGCAGGATCATTCGACGCCTTTCGCCTCGCTCGCGAGGGCGGCGTGCTCGAGGGAACGCTCGATGCGGTGGCGTCGGAGCGCCTGATGGACAGGGTGGCCGAGGGTCAGGCAGGCGAGGGGAAGGTTCGCTGGCGGATCGCCGGCACCAGCGACACCGCCGGACGGCCTGCGATAGCGATCGCGATCGCGGGCGAGGTTCCGGTGACCTGCCAGCGCTGCCTGTCGGAGTTTGCGTTCCGGGTCGATCAGGAGACGGTGGCGGTACTGGCCAGGGACGAACAGGAGGCCGATGTGCTCGATGCGAGCACCGACGACGAGGTGCTGGTGGCGAGCCACCCCCTCGACGCTGCGGGCCTCGTGGAGGACGAATTGCTGTTGACGCTGCCGTTCGCGCCGACGCACGAGCCCGGCGCCTGCGAGGCAGGCAAGGAGTAAGCGCAGTTTCCACCTCGGCGTGGCTGCTTCGACCGCGACGTTGCGCGCGGTCCGGGCAAGGCAGGCCGAATCCGAGTTTCCAAGGAGTAGAGCATCATGGCAGTCCAGCAGAACAAGAAGTCGCCGTCGAAGCGTGGCATGCACCGTGCGCACGATTTCCTCACCGCCCCGACGCTGGCCGTGGAACCGGTGAGCGGCGAGACGCACCTGCGCCACCACATCAGCCCGAGCGGCTATTACCGGGGCAAGAAGGTCGTCAAGACCAAGGCCGACGAGTAATACCGTTGCGCTGCACCGCAGGCGACAGGCGTAGGGTCGTCCTGTGACCGTCACGATTGCCGTCGACGCGATGGGCGGTGACCATGGTCCGCCCGTCACGGTCGCGGCCGCGCTCGCCTTTCTGGAGGAGGCGCCGGAAGCCCGGGTGATCCTGGTCGGGATCGAGCCCGGCCTCACCGAAGCACTGGCGCGTGCCCGCTCGCCCGCCCGGGACCGGCTCTCGGTGCGCGCGTGCACCGAGGTCGTCGCGATGGACGAGCCACCGGCGGACGCCCTGCGCAAGAAGAAGGACTCCTCGATGCGGGTGGCCGTCAATCTCGTGAAGGACGGCATCGCGCAGGCCTGCGTGTCCGCGGGCAACACCGGGGCGCTGATGGCCATCGCCCGGTTCGTGCTGAAGACGTTGCCGGGGATCGACCGGCCGGCCATCGCTTCCCAGCTGCCCACGCGCCTGGGCGTCACCACCGCCCTCGACCTCGGCGCCAACGTGAACTGCACGCCGGCGCAGCTCGTGCAGTTCGCGGTCATGGGCAGCGCACTGGCCACCGCCGTCGAAGGCATCGAACGCCCGACGGTCGGACTGCTCAACATCGGCGAGGAAGACATCAAGGGCAACGACGTCGTCAAGGACACCGCGGAGCTCCTCAAGTCCGCGCCGGTGAATTTCTACGGCAACATCGAGGGCGACGATCTCTACAAGGGAACCACCGACGTCGTGGTCTGCGACGGCTTCGTCGGCAACGTCGCGCTCAAGGTGTCGGAGGGCCTGGTCGTCATGCTCTACGACTTCCTGCGTACCGAGTTCACGCGCAACCTCACCCGGAAAGTCGCGGCCGTGGCCGCGATGCCGGCGCTAAACGCCTTCAAGAAGCGCGTGGATCCCCGGCGCTACAACGGCGCCACGCTCGTGGGGCTCAAGGGCGTGGTCGTCAAGAGCCACGGCAGCGCGGATCCCATCGGGTTCCGGCACGCCATCGCCAAGGCGCACGCCGAGGTGGTCAACGGCGTGCTCGACAAGATCGCCCGCGAGATCGCGAAGATGCCCACCGACGTGGGGACCGCCACCATGCCGCTTCCCGCGGCCGCGAGCGATGCCCGCTAGGATCGCCGGCACCGGACGCTACCTCCCGGCCCGCGTCCTGACCAACGCCGCGCTGGCCGAGCGTGTCGACACCAGCGACGAGTGGATCCGCACGCGCACCGGGATTCGCCAGCGGCACATCGCGGCGGACGGCGAGCAGACCTCGGACCTTGCCGCCAACGCGGCGCGGGAGGCGATCGCTGCCGCGGGACTCGTGCCGTCCGACATCGACCTCATCATCGTCGCCACCGCAACGCCGGACATGATCTTTCCGTCGACGGCCGCGATCGTTCAGGACAAGCTCGGCATCCGCAACGGCGGCCCGGCTTTCGACATCGGGGCCGTGTGCTCGGGATTCGTGTATGCGCTGTCCGTCGCCGACAGCATGGTGAGCGCGAAGGCGGTACGCAACGCGCTCGTGATCGGTGCCGAGATCTACTCGCGCATCCTCGACTGGAACGACCGCGGCACCTGCGTCCTCTTCGGCGACGGCGCCGGCGCCGTGGTGCTCGTGCCCGCGCCCGAGGCGGGGATCCTCACCGCGTGCCTGCATGCCGACGGCAGCCACCGCGGCATCCTCTGCGTGCCGGGGACGGTTCAGCATGGCGTCGTCACCGGGACGCCGTTCGTGCACATGGACGGCTCGGCGGTGTTCAAGTTCGCGGTGAAGGTGATGGCGGACTCTGCCGGCGAGGCCCTGGCCGCCGCGGGACTGCGCGCCAAGGACGTCGATTGGGTCATTCCGCACCAGGCCAACATCCGCATCATGGACGCCACGATGAGGAAGCTGCACCTGCCGATGGAGCGCCTCGTGGTGACCGTCGACCAGCACGGCAATACGTCGGCGGCGTCGATCCCGATGGCGCTGGACATCGCCGTGCGCGACGGGCGCATCCGCCGCGGCCAGCACCTGCTGCTGCTCGGCGTGGGCGGCGGCTTCACGTGGGGCGCGATGCTCGTCAGGTGGTGAGGTGACGATGGCAAAGCTCGCATTCGTTTTTCCGGGGCAGGGCTCGCAGGCCGTGGGCATGATGGGCGCGTTCGCCGCGCACCCCGTCGTGCGCGAGACGTTCGCCGAAGCCTCCGCGGCGCTCGGCGAAGACCTGTGGGCGCTCGTCGAGAGCGGTCCCGCCGACGCGCTCGCGCTCACCACGAACACGCAGCCGGTGATGCTCGCGGCGGGGGTCGCCGCGTGGCGCGCGTGGCTCGCCGAGGGAGGGCCGCAGCCGGCGATGCTCGCGGGACACAGCCTGGGCGAGTACAGCGCGCTGGTCGCCGCGGGTGCGCTCGCGTTCCGCGATGCCGTGCCGCTGGTCCGCTTCCGCGCCCGGGCGATGCAGGACGCCGTGCCCGCGGGCGTGGGTGCGATGGCCGCAATCATCGGCGGCGACGACGGCGCGATCGTGTCGGCCTGCGCGGAAGCTGCGCAGGGCCAGATCGTGGAGGCGGTCAACTTCAATGCACCCGGTCAGCTCGTCATCGCGGGCCATCGCGAGGCCGTCGAGCGAGCGATCGGCCTCGCGCGGCAGAAGGGCGCCAAGCGTGGCGTGCTGCTCCCCGTGTCGGCACCGTTCCACAGCTCGCTGCTGCGGCCTGCTGCGGTGGCGCTGGCGGCAAGGCTGCGCGAGGTGCCGATCGCGTCGCCATCGATCCCGGTGATCCACAACGTGGACGTGGGCACGCACGCTGATCCCGATGCGATCCGCGATGCACTCGCACGCCAGGCGGCAAGCCCGGTGCAATGGTCTGCCACGATGCGCGCGATGGCCGCAAGAGGCGTCACCGACATCGTGGAAGCGGGGCCCGGAAAGGTCCTTGCCGGGCTCGCGAAACGCAGTGTCGACGGCGTGGTCACGCATGCGCTCACCGACAGCGACGCCATCAAGGCGGCCGTGGCCGGGATCCGCTCATGAGGGAGATCCGATGAGTTCAAGTCTCGACGGCAAGGTGGCGCTCGTCACCGGGGCGACCCGCGGCATCGGCAAGGCGATCGCGCTGCGCCTGGCCGGCGACGGCGCGACGGTGGTCGGCACGGCCACCACCGAGGAGGGCGCGCGCGGCATCGCCACCATGCTCGCCGATGCGGGCCGCCGGGGCACCGGCATGCGCCTCGACGTCAACGACGCGGCGCAGGTGGATAGCGTGCTCGCGGCGGTGGAAGCGCAGTTCGGACCCGTCGCCATTCTCGTGAACAACGCCGGGATCACGCGCGACAACCTCCTGCTGCGCATGAAGGACGAGGATTGGGACGTGATCCTCGCTACCAACGCCAGGTCGGTGTACCGCCTGTCGAAGGCGGTGCTCCGGGGCATGATGAAGGCCCGCGACGGGCGCATCGTCAACATCGGCAGCGTGGTGGGATCGAGCGGCAATCCCGGGCAGGCGAACTATGCGGCCGCCAAGGCGGCGATCGTGGGGTTCACCAAGTCGCTGGCCCAGGAAGTTGGGAGCCGCAACATCACGGTCAACTGCGTCGCGCCCGGCTTCATCGACACCGACATGACCCGGGAGCTCCCGGAGGCCGCACGGGAAGCGCTGCTGGCGCGCATTCCGCTCGGCCGGCTGGGCACGCCCGACGATGTCGCGCATGCGGTCGCCTATCTTGCCGGTCCCGGCGGGGCGTACGTCACCGGGACCACGCTGCACGTGAATGGCGGTATGTACGTCGCCTGATTCGGTCTCACCGTGCGGGGCCGGTCCGGACGGCCCTTCTGGTAGAATTCGGCGATTTGATTCTTCGGGGCCCCGTCGTGGGGAGGAGATGCAATGGATAACGTTGAACAACGCGTCAAGAAGATCGTCGCCGAGCAGCTCGGCGTGAACGAGGCGGAGATCAAGAACGAGTCGTCGTTCGTCGACGACCTGGGCGCCGACTCGCTCGACACCGTCGAGCTCGTGATGGCGCTCGAGGAAGAGTTCGAGACCGAGATTCCCGACGAGGAAGCCGAGAAGATCACCACCGTGCAGCAGGCGATCGACTACGTCGGCGCGAACCTCAAGAAGTAGCCATCACCGCACGCTGCCGGGGCGGGTTCCCCGCCCCCGGCAAGGACGTCCTTCGCACCCGCACGGTGATCCTGCGGACGTCCCCGGCTTCAACGTCCCGTCACGCTCAACTCGAACCTGCCCATGTCCCGCCGCCGCGTGGTCGTAACCGGTCTTGGCATCGTATCGCCTGTCGGTATCGGCGTGACGGAGTCCTGGCGCAACATCCTCGAGGGACGCTCGGGCATCGCACGCATCACGCGTTTCGACGCGTCGGCGTTCCCGGTGCAGATCGCGGGCGAGGTCAAGGGCTTCGATGTCACGCGATACCTGTCGGGCAAGGAAGCGCGCCGCTACGACACCTTCATCCACTACGGCCTCGTGGCCACGATGGAGGCGGTCGCGGACGCCGGGCTCGAGGGCTTCACGGGCGACAAGGAGCGGATCGGCGTGTGCATCGGATCGGGCATCGGCGGACTGCCGATGATCGAGGAAACGCACAACCACTATCTCGCCGGCGGCCTGCGCAAGATATCGCCGTTCTTCGTGCCGGGCTCGATCATCAACATGATCTCGGGCCTCGTGTCGATTCACTACGGCTATCAGGGCCCGAATCTCGGCACGGTCAGCGCCTGTTCGACGGCCAACCACAGCATCGGCGAGGCCTCCCGGCTCATCGAGTACGGCGACGCCGACGTCATGCTGGCGGGCGGCTCGGAGGCGACGGTGTCGCCGCTGGGTGTGGGCGGCTTCTGCGCCTCGCGTGCGCTGTCCACGCGCAACGACGATCCGGCCACGGCGAGCCGCCCCTGGGACGTGGGGCGCGACGGCTTCGTACTGGGGGAGGGCGCGGGCGTGCTCGTGCTCGAGGAACTCGAGCACGCGAGGGCCCGCGGGGCGCGCATCTACTGCGAGCTCACCGGCTACGGCATGAGCGCCGACGCGCATCACATCACCGCGCCGCCGGAATCCGGCGACGGCGCGCGACGCAGCATGCTCAATGCGCTGAAGAACGCCGGCATGCGACCCGCCGACATCGACTACATCAGCGCGCACGGCACGTCGACGCCGCTGGGTGACGTCGCGGAATGCCACGCGGTGCAGCGCGCGTTCGGCGATCACGCCGCGAAGCTCGCGGTGTCGTCGACCAAGTCGATGACCGGGCACCTCCTGGGCGCTGCCGGGGGCGTGGAGGCCGTGTTCACCGTGCTCGCGATGCGCGACCAGATCGCTCCGCCCACCGCGAACCTGCACGAGGTCGACCCAGCGTGCAACCTCGATTTCGTGCCGAACGTCGCGCGGCGCATGAAGATCACCGGCGCGATCTCCAATTCCTTCGGCTTCGGCGGCACCAACGCCACCCTCGCCTTCCGTACGCTGCCCTAGGGCACGCGCAGGCTTCACCATGGCCATCATCGTCCAGAAGTACGGCGGCACCTCGGTCGGCTCGACCGACCGCATCAAGAACGTCGCGCGCCGGGTCGCGCACTACCACGCGCAGGGGCATCAGGTCGTCGTCGTCGTGTCGGCCATGTCTGGCGAGACCAATCGCCTGCTGGCGCTGGCGAAGGAGATCTCCGCGGCGCCGTCGCCGCGCGAACTCGACGTGATCGCGGCCACCGGCGAGCAGGTCACCATCGGCCTCCTCGCCATCGCCCTCCACGAGATGCAGTTGAAGGCGAAGAGCTATACCGGCGGCCAGGTGCGCATCCTGACCGACAACGCCCACACCAAGGCGCGCATCCTCGACATCGACGAGGCGAACATGCGCCGCGACCTCGACGACGGCGCGGTGGTGATCGTGGCCGGCTTCCAGGGGGTGGACGCCGAAGGCAACATCACGACCCTCGGACGCGGTGGCTCCGACACCTCGGCGGTGGCGCTCGCCGCAGCGCTCACGGCCGACGAGTGCCAGATCTACACCGACGTCGACGGTGTCTATACCACCGACCCCCGCATCGTGCCCGAGGCGCGGCGCCTTTCCACCGTCACCTTCGAGGAAATGCTCGAGATGGCGAGCCTCGGGTCGAAGGTGCTGCAGATCCGCTCGGTGGAGTTCGCGGGCAAGTACAAGGTCAAGCTGCGCGTGCTGTCGTCGTTCGACGCACCGGAATCCAATGCGCCGGGCACGCTCATCACCTTCGAGGAAGACGAGGACATGGAACAGGCCATCATCTCCGGCATCGCGTTCAACCGCGACGAGGCCAAGATCTCCGTCATGGGCGTGCCCGACAAGCCGGGCATTGCGCATGCCATCCTGGGCCCCATCGCGGCGGCGAACCTCGACGTCGACATGATCGTGCAGAACATCGGCGCCTCCGGGCAGACGGACTTCTCGTTCACCGTCCATCGCAACGAGTACCAGCGCGCGCTCGACGTGCTCGCCGCGGAGCGCACGAAGGGGCTCGCGGCGCGCGAGATCATCGGCGACAACCGGACCTGCAAGGTGTCGGTGATCGGCATCGGCATGCGCTCGCACGTCGGCATCGCCTCGAAGATGTTCAAGGCGCTCGCCGACGAGGGCATCAACATCCAGATGATCTCGACCTCGGAGATCAAGATCTCGGTCGTGATCGACGAGAAGTACCTCGAACTCGCCGTGCGCGTGCTGCACAGGGCGTTCGAACTCGACAAGGAAGGTGCCGGGGAGCTGGCGTAGCCAGCGCCGGGACGTCGGCGCCGCCGGGCGGTCCGTTGCAGGGATGCGCGGGAAGCCCGGGTGAGGCGCCGGGTATAATCCGCCATTGCGCGCTGCCGGGCCAAGCCGGCGGCCGTCTGGAGACGTGGCCGAGTGGTCGAAGGCACTCCCCTGCTAAGGGAGCATGCGGGCTAAAACCTGCATCGAGGGTTCGAATCCCTCCGTCTCCGCCAAGATGCGGTGTCCAAACTCCTCCCGCGGAGATCGGGTTTTATCAGGCTCCCGTTCCCTACCCAGAGGGCTACCGTTGCAACCGCTCGCGGGCTTGTTCAATGCACCTTCACCACGAAGCGCGCGAGCCTGCGCAGATCGGGCTCAACCCCGAGCCCCGGTACATCCGATAGCGTCACGATGCCGTTGTCCACGCTCATCGGGAACACCTCCTCGCGCAGCGGATTCGGGTTCGCATCGACCTCGGCATAGCTCGCACTCGAACCCACGGCAGCGAGCAGGTGCATCGACGCCGCCAGCCCGACCCCGCCGGCAAGCCAGTGGGGGCAGAACGCGATGCCCTTCGCGGCTGCGCGCTGGGCAACCTCGCGGCAGCCGCTGATGCCCCCCCACTTGCCCACGTCGGGTTGCACGAAACGGAGCCAGCCACCGTCGATGGCCGCCTCGAATGCGTCGATGCCGCGCAGGTTTTCGCCGGCCGCTAGCGGAACCGGGCTCTCCTCTGCGAGCGCTTGCCACATCGTTGCCGGCAGGTCGGCGAGCACCGGCTCCTCGATCCAGTGAGGTCGATGCGGCGCCAGCGCGGCGATGCGTGAGGGCGCGTCGTCCGCGCTCCAGCCCTGGTTCGCGTCGACCATGATCGTTGCGCTGTCACCGAGCGCGGCACGCAGATCCGCGAGGTTCCGGGCGTCGCGCGTCGGATCGAAGCCCACCTTGAGCTTGAACGCCCGGAAGCCTTCGCCGCGCTTGGCAAGTGCGATCGGCACGACTTCGTCCGGGCCGATGCCGCTTGCGTAGACTGACACGCGCCGATCGTTGCCACCCAGGTGCTTCCACAGCGGCAGCCCCGCGCGACGCGCGCTCATGTCCCAGAGCGCTTGGTCGATAGCGCCGGTGATCTGCGCGAACGGACCCGGCTCGCCGCATTGAATGGCCATCTGCCGCGTCCGCCAGTCGAGCATCGCGCGAAGCGTCGCCGGATTGCCGGTCGGGGCCCCGGCGAGCAGCGGCGCGAAGATGCTGTCGATCAGGCGTGCGCGATGCTCGGCACCCACCTGGGGGAAGTTGCAGAACACCTCACCCCAACCCCAGGCACCGTCGGTCGCGTCGAGCTTCATGAACAGCGCCGGCCGGTTGGTCATCGCGCCGAATGCATTCGCCACGGGTTGTTCGACGGGTGCGCGCAGCACCCAAGCTTCGACGCGGGCGATCGCTGGCATCATGGGAGACTCGGCGGCGGATTGTGTATTCTCAGCATGTTAAACCGACACCACGAGGGGAAACGATTGAACCACGCAGTCCGTGCACTGATGCGCATCACGGCCGTTGCGTGCCTGATGCTGGCGAGTGGTGCATTCGCCCAAGGATATCCGGCGAAACCGATCCGTCTCGTCGTTCCGTTCCCACCGGGTGGCGCCGTCGATTTCTATGCGCGCGTCGTGCAGGCTCCGCTATCGGACGCGCTCGGGCAGACGGTCGTCATCGAGAATCGCGTCGGGGCATCGGGCATGGTGGGGGCCGAGTACGTCGCGAAGTCGCCGCCCGATGGCTACACGCTGCTGCTAGGCAACATCGCCTCGCTTGCCATCAACGTGAGCCTGTATCCGAAGATGGCCTACGATCCGGCAAAGGATTTCGCGCCGATCATGCACACGATCGACGTCAACTATGCGATGGTCGTCCACCCGTCGGTGCCGGCGAAGACCGTGCAGGAGTTCATCGCCTACGTGAAGGCGAACCCGGGGAAGGTGTCGTACGGCTCCGCGGGCAGCGGCAGCCTGCCCCATCTCGCGACCGAACTATTCAAGGCGTCGACCGGTATCGACCTGGTGCACGTGCCCTACAAGGGCGGCGGGCCGATGGTCACCGATCTTTTGGGCGGAACGATCCAGGTCGTGATTGCCGACCAGGCGAACCTGATGCCGCACGTGAAGAGCGGCAAGCTGCGGGCGCTCGCGGTGGCGAGTCCGCGTCGTTCGCCGAACTATCCCGAGTTGCCGACCATCGGCGAAGCCGGCGTGCCGAACTTCGAGGCGGTCGCATGGAACGGGTTGGTCGCGCCCGCCGGAACGCCGCCCGAGATCATCAAGCGTGTGCATGACGCCCTCGCGAAGGTCATGGCCATGCCCGCGGTACGGGACAAGCTCGTATCGGGAGGACTCGATCCGGTCGGCGATACCCCGGAGGAATTTGGCCGCTTCAATCGCGCCGAAATCGCGAAATGGTCGAAGATCGCGAAGGACGTTGGGGCGAAGGTGGAGTGACGCGGTTCCTCCTGCGGACGTCCTCGCCGCAGTGAACGAGGGCCGGCGCGCCCTCGCGACGCGAGGGCGCCGAGTATCCGTATGCAGGATAGTTCCCTGCCGCGCAAGAAAAAAACCCTTGCATTTCAGTCGGATAACGCGTACGCTTCGCTTGCGATATTCAAGTCCAGTGCCGTTGCAGTTCCGGGGTACGCGTCCTGCGGTTTGGCCCCACCATCTACACCTCCACCGTCTTGAGTTTCGCCCCCTCGGGCGCGGCACGCCGTTCCGGCTTCCCGCCGGGCGCCTTCCGTGCTTCGCCCGTCCCTTCATCCAACCACAAGGTACGCATGGCCAAGGAAGAAGTCCTCGAAATGAACGGTGTCGTCGCCGAAGTGTTGCCCGACGCACGCTACCGCGTGACGCTCGACAACGGGCATGCGCTCGTTGCCTACAGCGCGGGCAAGATGCGCAAGCACCACATCCGCATCATCCAGGGCGACAAGGTGTCGCTCGAAGTGTCTCCCTACGACCTGACCAAGGGTCGCATCACCTTCCGTCACATCGAGACGCGCGCAGCGAGCGCGGCGCCGGCTGCACGACGCCGCTGAAGCGGCCCTCCGACGCGCGTCGACCGCGTCACGCCGGCGTGCAGGCGATCACGCCGAGCGGCCCCGATCCTTCGGGGATCCACCCGAACGCGACCATGATCGAGCGCACGGCGAGATCGAGCGTGTAACGGTGATTGGGCGCGCCGCCGCGGCCGTCGTTGTAGAGACGATACAGCGGCAGGAGTCCCGAGGGGCACAGCCCCGACGCAGCGGGGAGCACGACGCCGAACACGTCGCCTTCGAACGCCCAGTCGGGATTGTCGCGCACCTTCACGCACTCCGCCGCGTCCGGCGTGTAGAAGTGCGAGCTGCGCGGCGCGAAGGAGCGGCTGAAGAAGCGGCACATCGAGGCCGTCCCCGGCAGGCCGTTGGGGTAGGCCTTGAACGCGAGGCCGGTGCGCTTCCAGCCCGCGAACGTGCCATCGTCGAGCCTTGCAATCTCGGTGGGCAGCGCGGTCACGAAGTAGTGATCCCACGCGGCGTGCGTGTACTCCACGACTGCCAGCGTCGGTGCATCCGCACCCGGCGGGGGCGCGGCAGCCGACGGCGCGACCGCGTGCGCAGTCACCACGAAGTACTGCGGCGCGCCCACGCCGTTGCTCGCCACACGTATCGGGGTGCTGCGATGGCCCTCGATCCACGGCCTGAAGACGATGTCCACGGTGCACGATCCCCCGCCGGGGATTACGCCGCAGCCGTGGCCCGTGACGATGAACTCCTCCGGCGCATCGCTGGTCACGCCGGCGACGGCCACCGGCAGCGCGCCGACGTTGGTGATGCGCGCGCTCGCCGGCAGGCTGGTGGTGCCGATCACGATGGCGCCGATCGCAACGGGGGTGGGCATGGCGAGCTGGCCCAGGGAGGGTGGGGGCGAGGTGCTTCCGCCGCACATGCATGCACTCGCGGTGCCGTCGACGCACATGACCTGCCCGGTCGGCGAGCAGGCGCCGCTGGGCCCGCCGTTGACGGCGCAGCAGGCGGGCTGGGCGTGCAGGACGTTCGAACCGCCGGCGAGCGCGAGCGCTGCCAGCATCAGAAGTTGCTTGATCATGGTTCCCCTCGAGGCCGCCCGCGAGGCCGCGGGACGGGCTGCACGTCTTATGCAAGCGTCATACCATGGAAGGCGGCAGGGGAGAAGGCGCGTCTGGCGGTTGGCCGCCCAGGCGCCGGACGTCAGCGCCGCTTCGCGGTCCGCGGGCGTGGCGAGTCGGGATCGAGGCGAATCCAGGCGGGGGCATGGTCGCTCGCACCTGGGGCGCCGCGCTCGTCGCGGTCGACACCGGCATCGGCGAGGCGGGGCCGCAGCGACGGGCTGACCAGG
The DNA here is from genome assembly GCA_964439475.1 of uncultured Alcaligenaceae bacterium. Classification (GTDB taxonomy): domain Bacteria; phylum Pseudomonadota; class Gammaproteobacteria; order Burkholderiales; family Casimicrobiaceae; genus VBCG01. The sequence continues at coordinate 115,545 of CAYTOT010000003.1, read as the reverse complement.
AGATGGTCGAGCCGCAGTCCGGCATTGCGCTCCCAGCGTTTGCGCATGTAGTCCCAGAACGTGTAGATGGCGGGATCCTCCGGATGGACGGTGCGCAGTGCGTCGATCCATCCCTGCGCCAGGAGCGCGGCGAAGGCGCTGCGGCTCGCCGGTTGCACGAGCGCGTTCGAGGCATACGACCGGGTCGCGTAGATGTCGCGCTCGCCGGGCACGATGTTGTAGTCGCCGGCCAGCACGACCGGCAGCCGCGTGCCGGCGAGGTCCGCGGCGTGGCGGGCGAAGCGCCGGTGCCACTCGAGCTTGTCGTCGAACTTCGGCCCGGGCTGCGGATTGCCGTTCGGCGCGTAGAGACAGCCGATGAGGATGCCTTCGACGGCCGCCTCGATGTAGCGTGCCGCCGCTCCGGTGGCGTCGCCGGGGAGCCCGCGGCGAACCGCGACAGGTTCCGTCCCGCGGGCGAGGATCGCGACGCCGTTGAAGCGGGTCGACTGCGCCTGCCAGAATGCGCCGTAGCCCGCTTTCTCGAGCGGTCCGCGCGGGAATTCGCCGTCGCGGATCCGCAGTTCCTGCAGGCATACGACGTCGGGCGCGGCGCGTGCGAGCCACGCGAGCAGATGGGGCAGACGCTCGCGGATGCTGTTGACGTTGTAGGTGGCGATCCTCATGGGCGGCACCGTTGGCGGATCGGGCATCGGGAGGATGGTACCGGCCGCGCGCCGGGTTACGATGGGCGCCATGTGCCGGCAGGCAGGCAAGAACTCCGAAGGCTATTGCCGCGCGGATGGAGCGGTAGCGGTGCGCGCCGCTCGCCGCGCTCGAGGGAACTCGTGAGCAGGCCACCCACGCGGGCGGAAGTCGACGCGCTCGCCGGTCCCGCGCTCGTCGAGTTCGGCACGAGTTGGTGCGGATACTGTCGAGCGGCACAGGCGCCGCTCGCCGACGCGCTGGTTAGCCATCCGGGCGTGCGCCACATCAAGGTGGAGGATGGCCCGGGCCGTCCGCTCGGACGCTCGTTCGGTGTCCGGCTCTGGCCCACGCTGGTATTCCTCCGCGACGGCCGGGAGGTCGAGCGGCTGGTTCGGCCCATGGGCCGCGAGGCCATCGCGGCGGCGCTGGCCGTCATCGACCCCGTGGCCTGACAGCGGCGCCCGCACATGCCCCGCAGGAGGTCACACCTGTCATTTCTGCGAGGCGCGCACTGCGCTCCTCCCGCCTACAATCGGCGGTCCGCAACCCGGCTGCCCGGAGGAGATTGCCATGACATCCGATCCCGTCTACCTCGCCAACGTATCGAGTGCGATCCAGGGCGCGGTCCGCGAAGCGCAGGACCTCGTCGACGTGGGGGAGATCGGCGCGCCGTTGCGCCACGTCGTGCGCCATGCGCGCGAGCTCCACGACATCATGGTCGAGGAGCTCGCCACGGGATCGCGCTACGTGGCCGAGTACGCCGACGGTGCGCTGGCCGAGATGGGCGAGCGCCTCCGCACGCTGGAGCAGTACCTCAACGCCCACTGAGCGCGTGCCGGCACGCGGGGCGAACCTCCACGTGATCGGCACGACGTCCGGCGACCGGCGAGTCGCACTCACGCCGGCCGGCCGCGCATCCTGCCGCCATTCGATTCGCCGAGGCCGCGTGCACGCGGCGCGCCGTGCCGTCGCGCTCGCGCTTCTCGTCGCGTGCGCCAGGCTGCTGCCTGCCGCCGACGGCGCGGTGTGGGGCTACGTCGACGAGCATGGAACGCCGCACCTTGCGACCGAAAAGCTCGACGAGCGCTACGAGCTCTTCTTCAAGGGCAAGACCGAAGGCCAGCTCGCGGCGGATGCGGCGGTGAAAGCCGCGCCGCAACCCGACGACGCGTTCGTGCGCACGCCCAGCTTCCGCCGCGTGGAGGCGCATCCGAACGTGAAGAAGTACGAGCCGCTCCTCGCCCGTCATGCAAGAGAGTTCGGGGTCGACCTGGCGCTCGTGAAGGCCGTGGTGGCCGTGGAGTCGGCGTACGAGCCCGACGTCGTGTCGCCCAAGGGTGCAGTCGGACTGATGCAGGTGATCCCCGACACTGCCGTGCGCTATGGCCTGAGCGACGATGCGAAGCGCACGGTGGAGCAGAAGCTTCGCGATCCCGCGATCAACGTCCGCATCGGCACGCGCTACCTGGGCGAGCTCCTTGCGCGCTTCGGAGGGGACATCGCCCTCGCGGTGGCGGCGTACAACGCGGGCGAAGGCACGGTCGAGCACTACGGCGGAAAGGTGCCTCCCTTTCCCGAGACGCGGGAGTTCGTGAAGCTCGTGCTGCAGTTCCACGAGCTGTACAAGCCACCGCCACCTCTGCCGCCCAAGCCGTCGCGCATCACCGTCCCCCGCCGCCCGCATGCCGGGCCGTGATCCCGCCGGTCAGGGCGGCGTGCCAAGGTCCATCACGCTGGTGTTGACGAGGCAGGCGTAGCACTTGCCGGCGGCGCCGGCCTCGGTCACGAGCCCGTAGAAGTTGAGATGCGGCGCCTGCGCATCGGCGTCGGCATACCGTGCCGAGGCGTCGGCCTGCCGCATCAGCGTCGACGTCCGCACCGGCAGCGTGGGGCGCACGCTGAAGTTGGCCCAGTTGCGGTCGTTGGTGTAGACAGCCAGCGCCGACGCCCCGGACGAATCCACGATGCTCGATGCTTCGAGGAAGATGCCCTGGTACGTGGTTCCGCTGGTGGTCCAGCCGTTGACGAGCGTGGTGCCGTTGATGTCGATGCTGCCGTTGGCGCGCAGCACGAAGCCGCCGGGGAACACGAAGTCGCTGCTGGGGCCGCCATCGAGGGTGAGGTTTCCCGAAGCCTGCACGATGACCTGGCCGCCGCCCTGGAAGGGATCGGGCACGCCGGCGGTCCGCACTTCCTTCGGCAGCACCGGGCGATTGTTGGGCGGCAGCGTGGAGCCCGTCGGCCATGACGAAGGCATCGACACGGTGCCGTTGCCGTTCAGCATGAGGTTGTAGACCTGTGGCGAGCTGCCGTAACCCGCGATCGCGACCGAAAGCGCGTTGCCGCTGGCCGGGTGCAACTGCAGTCCATTGGCGAGATAGTGCGCCCCGTTCGCCGGGTTGTTGAGGTTGCCGAACGTCACGAAGGTGAGCGCATTGGCGCGGAAGAGGCCGCCGCCGTTGACTCTGGCCGCCTTCAGCGTGAGCGCCGATCCGCCGTGGATCGTGCCCTGGTTCTCGATCGGCATGCCGTTCGCAGGGTCGGCGGCGAGCGTATCGATGGTGAGCCCCGACGGAGTGAAGATGCGGCCGCTCGGCCCGAGCGTGAGGCCCGGTGCGCTCTTGACCACGAGCGCGGGCGGCGGCGCGCCGTTGCCCTGGATGGCCACGATGGAACCCGCGACTGCGGCGAGATCCGGGCTCACGTTGACGAGCATCACCGTCTGCCCCGCGGCGCCGGAGCGCACGCGCAGCGTGTTGCCGGGGCCGATCGACAGGCCCTGGAAGTCGATGCGCAGCATCGAACCCGCCGTGCCTCGCGTGGCACCGAGCTCGATGTCCACGTTGCGCGTGGGACTGGAGAGCGTCACGCCGTCGAATGCGGCGCCGATCACCGTGAGCGTCCCGTACGGGTTCTGCACGATGGTCGCCGCCGGCGGCATCACCGTCGCGGGCGTCTCGTTGTCGACGACGGTCACCGTGGCTGTGGAGACGGCACCGAGCGTCGCGCCGGTGACGGCGGTGAGCTTCACCGTGAAGGCTTCGTTCGGCTCCTGCGCGATCTCGTCGAGGATGGGGATCGTGATGGTGCGCGGCGTCGCATCCTGCGCGGGCCACGTCAGCGTGCCGCTCGTGGCCTGGAACTCGGCGCTCGTGGCGGTTCCGCTGGCGGTGGCGTAGGAGGCGATCGCCGGACCCGTGGCATCGCCGATGCGGGTGACGGTGACGGTCACGCTGCCGGCGTTCTCGTTCACCTCGTAGCTCGCGGCGGCGAACTGGATCGTATTGCCGATGCCGGGCAGCGACTTCACCTGCGAGAACGGCAGGCTCGACGACGGCTGGTACTGACCGCTGCCGCGATACGTGGCCACGATCGTGAATGCGCCGCCGCCGAGGGGGGTCGTGCACTGCGCGATGCGTTTGACGCCGCTGGTCACCACGGGTACGTTGCCGCAGCCGGTGATCGCGCTGCCGTTCGCCGTGAAGGCCACCGTGCCGGCGGGAACGGGCGTGGCGGCATGGATCGTCGCCGTGAGCGTGATCGCGCCGCTCGCGGGAGCAGGATTGGCGGAGGAGGCGAGCGTGACCTCGGTGGCGATGGCGCTGCTCGCGGGCTGCACCGCCTGCACGACGGTGTTGCTGGTGGAGGCGGCATTGCCGGCGTCCCCGCCATAGGCCGCGGCGACGTCGTGGCGGCCGGTGCCGAATGCGGCCGTGGTGCAGGTCGCCGTGCGCGCGTTGCCGCTTCCGTTCAACGCCGCCGCCGCGCACGACGCGATGGTGCTGTCGCCATCGCGGAAGGTCACGCTTCCCGTCGGCGCGATTCCGGTGACCGTGGCGGTGAACGTCACGGTCTGGCCGGGATCCGAGGGGTTGATCGACGTGACGAGCACCGTGGTTGTCGCCGCCGGACCTGTGCTGCCGCCACCGCCACCGCCACCGCCACCGCCGGCGTTTACCGTCTGCGTGAGCGTGATGCTCTCCGATCCGAGGTTGGCGGCGTCGCCCGCGTACCGTGCCGAGACGGCGTGCGTGCCTGCTGCAAGCGAGGCGATCGCGCAACGGGCGGTGCGGGTGTTGCCGCTGCCGGTGAGCGTCACCGTGCCGCAGTTGGTGATGGGGCTGGCGCCGTCCTGGAAGGCGACGGTGCCGGTGGGCGCCGAGCCGCTGACGGTGGCGGTGAAGGTGACGATCTGCCCTTCGGTCGACGGATTCGACGAACTCGCCAGGGTGGTCACGCTCGCCGCCGCCGCAGGGTCGATCACCTGCGTGAGCGAGGGGCTGGTCGACGCCGCATTGCCCGCGTCGCCGGAGTACCGCGCGGTCATCGCATGCGATCCTGTGGCCAGCGACGACGTGCTGCAGGTCGCCGTGCGTGAGCTGCCGTTGCCGGCGAGGGCGACGGCGCCGCAGCCGGCAAGGGTGGCCGCCCCGTCGGCGAAGGCGACGGTGCCGGTGGGTGCGTTCCCGGTGATGGTGGCCGTGAAGGTCACGCCCCGGCCCTGGGTGGCAGGATTGGCGGAACTCGCGAGCGCGGTGGTGGTAGGCGCGACGCTGCTGTTCACCGTCTGCATCACCTGCGGGCTCGTGGATGCGGCATTGGCTGCGTCCCCCGAGTACTGTGCGGTGATGCCGTACGCGCCGGCCGCAAGCGACGCAGTAGCGCACGCGGCGGAGCGGGTATTGCCGCTGCCGGCGAGCGCGACCGCGCTGCAGCCGGTGATGGTATTGGTCCCCGCCTTGAACGTCACGGTCCCGGTGGGCGCGTTGCCGGTGACCGTGGCGGTGAAGGTGACGCTCTGCCCTTGCGTCGAGGGATTCGTGCCGCTCGAAAGCGCTGTCGTGGTGGCGGCCGGCGACGAGCCCCCACTGGACACCTGCACGTCGATCGAGGCAGAGCTCGCCGCGAGCACGCTGATCGTGATGTTGTTGAGGGTGTCGGTGAAGCTCTTGCCGGCGAGCAGGGTGCCGTCATCGAATGAGGCCGTCTCGCGCGTCATGTCGAGGAACTGCGTGTCGTCGGACATGCTGTCGCAGCCGCTGCACTGGTTCTCGAAGGGGTAGGCAAGGCGAACCTGCGCGCCGAGATTGGGCATGCCGGAGAGCGGCGAATCGAAGCCGACTGGCTGACGGAACTCGATCCAGTAGCTGCGGGTCGTGCCGGTCGGGGCCACCCGCACCGCGTAGCGTGACTGTCCGCCAAGCTCCAGCGGGTAGAGTGTGTAGGTGGAGGTTCCGCTGGCGTGCGTGGCCACACCTGTCGGGCCGAGGTAGCCGAGGCGCTGCTTCTGCGCGGCGTTGAAATGCATTGGGCGCCGGTTGCCCATGATGTCGAAGGGATCGCCGTACTCGGCCACGCTGCATCCCGACGAGGCGACAACGTTGGCTCCGCAGTTGAGGCTGCCCGCGTGATAGAGGCCGAAGTTGTGGCCTATCTCGTGGCCGACCACGATCAGACTGGCCGTGCCCTTGGCGTAGGCGAGCGGGTAGCCGATGTAGCCCAGACCCGACCACCCGCAGGGCAGGGCATCGACGACGTAGAGCTGACCGTCGTTGCCATTGATGGCGCTCTGGAATCCTGCGGCGATCGCCGCGGCCTTGCCACTGCTTTCGATCGAATCCAGCACGGCGTTGAGTTGCGCGTCCGTGCCGCATGCGGTGGGGCGTGCCTCCGTGGCCCGGAGCCACGCGCCCGAAGCGTGGGCCACGATACCGGTCAGCTCTTGCGCTCCGAACGAGACCTCCTTGTAGTAGTCGGCGGCGCTCCCCGTGCCGTTGCCAAGCACCGCGTTGGTGATGCTGGCGATGGACCAGTTCGCCGGATCCGCGTTGTACGTCCACGGGGCGCCGCCGTTGGACGGATACTTGAGCGGGAACACCGTGTAGCCGCGGGTGACGGCCGATGCTCCGCCGCTCGCGCCCGATTTGGCGAGCGGTGCGCTGGGCGCGCCGGTTATCTCTATCCTGTCCACCGCGATGTGGCCGCGCGCATCCGCGGCGCCCGACACGATGGCGTGCGCCCCGTTCTCGACCGACGTGGGCGGCCGGCCGAGCGCGACCACGTTCTGCCGGCCCGAGCGCGTGCGCAGCGTATAGCCGTAGTCGTCCGTGCCATCGGGATAGTCGATGTGGAAGACATGCAGCGTCCCCTCGAGCGACTCCCGGGTGCGGCTCGGAGGCGGTCCGGCGCTTGCCGTCTGCCCGCGGAGACGAAGGCTCTCCCCGCGCAGGCGATGCCGGTCGAGGCGACCGGTGACGCTGATCTGCGTACCTTCGGCGGGCGCAGTCACGCCGTCGAGGTTCACACGACGGCCGTCGTCGAGCAGCAGGCGCTGGTAGCGATAGGTCCTGTCCGTGGCGCGGTCGACGACAGTCAACGTCTCGACGGTGCCCGCATACTCGGCGGTCGCGGAGGTCAGCACGGCGGACGCCGATGCCGCGGAACGCCCCGATCCGGAGTCGTGGTCGCCATGCGCCAGGGCGCGCGGGGCTACGCTTGCCGCCAGGGTCCACGCCAGCGCCAGTACGGCGAGTCCGCTGGCCTGGGCGTGACGATGATGGTGCGCGGTGGACCGAACTGCCTGCTGCATCGAAGCTCCCGGTGGCGCGACCGTCTTCCGGGGAAGGGGACGCGCGTGGAGGCGACCTGCGGCAAACGGACCCCTGCCCGATCGCCGCCGATCCGGCCAGAGTATGCCAAATGCATAAACTGCGCCAGCAGGGCACGAACGGCACAATTCTGCGCCCGTACGGCAGCGGGCCGCGTGGTCCGGGATAATCCCCCCATGCAGCGATTGCCAAGCGCGCGGGAAGACGAGCGCCTCCGGGATGCCGCCTGGGGTCACCGGCCGACCGATCACGTCGGCTACGCCTTCGAGCGTGCGGCCGGCGCCGTTCTCACCGAGCACAACGAGGTGCGGCTGCTGATCGACGCCAACGGCAATTTCCCGGCCTGGCTCGAGGCCATCGCCAGCGCCAGGCGGTACATCCTCTTCGAGAGCTACATCGTGGCCGACGACGCGATCGGCCACGCATTCATCGATGCGCTCACCGTCAAGGCGAAGGAGGGCGTGCGCATCTGCGTGGCCTACGACTGGCTCGGATCCACCAAGCGGCCCGGCGCCTGGGCGGCACTACGCGCCGCAGGTGCGGAGATCCGCGCCTTCAATCCGCCGGGCTTCGCAAGTCCGCTGGCATGGCTCACGCGCGACCATCGCAAGTCGATCGTCGTCGACGGCGTGCGTGGATTCGTGAGCGGCCTGTGCGTGAGTTCGAAGTGGGAAGGCAATCCGCGCAAGCGCCTCGAACCCTGGCGCGACACCGGCCTCGAGTTGCGCGGCGAGGCCGTCGCCGACCTCGAGACCGCGTTCGCGCAGGTGTGGAAGGCATGCGACGGACCGGACCTCGAACTCGATCGCGAGCCCGTGACCGGCGTCGGCAACACGCGCGTGCGCGTGATCGCGGGCATCCCCGGATCGGCCGGCACCTATCGCACCGACCTCCTCGTGGCGTCGCTCGCGCGCAAGTACCTGTGGCTCACCGATGCGTACTTCGTGGGCACCGCTGCTTACACGCAGGCGCTGCGCGCGGCGGCCCGCGACGGCGTCGACGTGCGCCTGCTGGTGCCCGGCGTGAGCGACATCCCGGCGATTTCGCCGCTGTCGCGCGCCGGCTATCGCGCGCTCCTCGAAGCGGGCGTGCGCGTGTTCGAGTGGAACGGCACGATGCTGCACGCCAAGACGGCGGTGGCCGACCAGCGCTGGTCGCGCGTGGGCTCGACCAACCTCAACCTCGTGAGCTGGATCTCGAACTACGAACTCGACGTGGCCGTGGAGAACGAGGCGTTCGCCATCGCGATGGCCGAGCAGTACGAGCGCGACCTCGAGCGCGCGACGGAGATCGTCCTCACGCCGCGCAATCGCGTGCGCAAGAGCGAGGAGGCGGATGCCGGTGATGGCCCCAAGCGGGCAATTTCCGGGAGCGCCGGCCGTGCCGCCGCCGGTGCGGTGAGCATGGGCAGCGCGCTCGGTGCGGCGCTGACCAACCGGCGCTCGCTCGGGCCGGCGGAAGCGGGATTGCTGGCGGGCGTGGCCGCGCTGATGGCGGCCTTGGCGGTGGTCGGCGCGTGGTTCCCGCGCGTGGTGGCATGGCCGATCGCGTTCATCGCCGCGTGGGCCGGGCTGTCGTGGGCGTGGAAGGCGGTGGTGCTGTGGCGGCGCAAGCGGACCTCGAAAGCGGCCGAGCCAGGGCCGCCCGCGGGAGGGGAAGGGACGCGCGAGGACGCGGTAGCGTCGGCCCAAGGCAGGCCAACGCAAGGTGGCGAAACGAAGGTCGAGCCTGCTATAATCGACAATTCGCGCCCGTAGCTCAGTTGGATAGAGTACCTGGCTACGAACCAGGGGGTCGTGGGTTCGAATCCTGCCGGGCGCGCCAGTCACTGCTTAAGGATCAAGCGCTTGCCGCGACCGCGGCAGGCGCTTTTTCGTCAGTGCGGAACCTTTGCGGGACGTTCGCACGATCTCGCGCTGCTCGATGTGAGGCCGATTGATTCGTTCGCTCACCCGCGCTGGCGATGGCGAGCTTGGCGCTTACTCACGCGATCAATGGATTGCGGACCGCAAGCACCGGAAAGCGGGAGAAGTCGCGGTCAGCCGACCAAAGCTCGGTCACGCCGTGCGAAAGGCAGATCGCGGCAACACGCGCGTCGTGAATGGCCCCGCCGTGAACCTTGGCTGCCAGCGCCGCCGACTCGAGGTGCAGCAGATGGTCGTCAGTTTCGGCGAGGAGCGCCAGGTTGGTGAGCGTTTGCAGCGCGCGCAGTTGAGCGAACGCTGTTTCAGGCGGCGTTGCGGTCTTGTAGATGCGGGGATGCGTCACGATGGCGAAAAACTCGTGCGCGCAAGGCCAGGGGATGGCCCACGCTCGGGCGCCGGCGGCGAGTCTCTCGAGTGCCGCTCGTGCGCGCTCGTGGAAGGGCGAATCCGAACGGTGCGCGTAGACCAGGATGTTCGTGTCAACCGCGATCACGGTAGATTTCGTCGCGAGTCTTCTCCCAACTAGCACCGGCGAACTCCGGTGACAAGCCGTCGCCTTGGAAGGGCTGGACGGCAAACGGCGTAGCACGCTTGCGCGAGCCCGTACGCGCACGAAGCGCCAAGCGCAGGCCCTCCTCGATGAGGGCCTTGAGTGTGGAGTTCTCGCGCCGCGCGACCGCCTTGCTGCGCTCGAGCAAGTCGTCGGGAAGTTCGATGGTGGTCTTCATACGTGTCACCCATACGCTGAGTATGGGCGGTATGGTATGGTGCGCCTGCCTGCCGATCAAGTCGCTTGCGAGTTTCCGGCGTCGGGCCACGCGTGGTGACCGCAGCGATCGCCTGGAATACGAAACGGGAGACTTCGCTCGTGACAAGCGCAGTCGAGATCGCCACCCGCAGGAAGCGGAGGACACGAGGCTCATGAGCGCCGGTCAGCGCTTCGCCGCGATGAGGTCGAACTCCTTGTCGTGCATCACGTCCTCGGCCGAGCGTCCTGCGAGGATCGCCTTGATCATGCCGCCCTGGCGGCGCGCGATGCGGTCGGCGAGATCGAGGGTCTCGGCGATGCGCGCCTGCGGGACGAAGACCGTTCCACATCGGTCGGCGATCAGGTAGTCATCCTGTACCACGTCGACGCCGGCCATCCTGACCGGCTCGCCCGACGAGACCTGGATCGCGCGATTGCGTGCGCTGATCATCGTGACCCCACGGCCGTACACCGGGTAGTCGATCGCCTCACTCCGTCGATGTCGCGGCTGCATCCGTCGATGACGGTGCCGCGGATACCCTTGATCTTCGCTGCATTGGCGACCAGGTCGCCCCAGCACGACACACGTCCAGGCCGCCGGCGATCACCAGGATGCGGTCGTTCCCCTGGCTGGCCGCGATCACCGGGGTGATCGGGTGAACGGTCGCGCCGCCGGCCGTCTTCGGTCCGAACTGAATGGTCGAGGCACGGCCGACGATCTTGCGGCAGTTCCACAGCGGGCGCAGTCCGAACGTTGCGCCGGGCAGTCCGAGGAAGTCGAGCGCATCCGACACCGTATTCGAATCGAGCGCCGCGAGCCGCTCGAGGTTGGATTCGATCATCGTGGAGGTCATGTCGGGAGTCGCCCCTATCTGGCGTAGCCTTCCATCGGCAGGTCGTTGGGTTGCGCCCATATCCTTTGCAACGCTTCCGGAGGTTCCATGTTCAGCATGGCGTTGTGCGGCGGAATCGGCCGTATGAACCACTTGTTCCACCACGTCTTCATCTCGCCCGTCAAGCGAACTTCTTCCATGTAGGTGGTGATGGCGAAGGCGACCTCCTTCTGCCTCGCTCGGATGTTCGTCGTGGATCCGCACTCGATGTCGACGGTGCCGTTCTGTACGAGCGGCATGCGGTTCTGCGACGTCACGTACTGATACTTGACCTCGAGGTTCGGCAGACCGAGCTTTGCCTGGATCGCCGGGATGACCTTTCGACAGATGTCGATCTGGAAGCCGACGGGGCCGTCAACGATTCGGTACGACAGCGGGAACGAGCTGTCGCGAACCCCCATGGTGATGGCGCCCGAAGACTTGCTTCGGGCGAGCCGGCCGCCGGGCTCGGGTCCGGGGAGCCCGAGGTTCCGGGCGCGAGTCCGCTTGCCAGAGCAGCACGGGCGCCCGAGGGCGCCCGTGCGGAGAACGCAGCGCGCTTCGCCGATGTTTCCTAGATCCTGCAAGCGATCTGCGTGTCGGCTGCCGTGCACTGGACCTGCGGGAACCAGGGTTCGTAGAGGAAATTGCCGAGACTGTCCGTGCTCACGTCCGACGGCGTGGGTGGCGTGTACGGGCCGAAGTTGGCCGCGTCGTTGGTGCTGCCGGTGCCCTTGTAGCGGGCGACGGTCGGATACGGATACACCGGACGCGAAACGCCTGTCGTGGTGTTGTTCGCCACCAGCGCGCCGGGCGCGGTCCCCGTCTCGACCCACGACATCAGCGGACTCAGGACGTCGAAGGTGTTGGGCCCCAGCCCTCCGCCGCAGTGCCCCATGCCGGGGAAGAGGTAGAAGCGGGCGAAGGTCGAGGCCTGCTTCGTCGCGCCGTTCATCGATTCCCAGTACTTGATGGTTCCCTGCGGGGAGATGTGCTGGTCTGCCCAGCCGTGCCAGAGGACGAGCTTGCCGCCGGCGGCAGCGAACGCATTGAGGTCCGGGTTGGTCGCCGAGTAGAGGGCCGATGAGATGACCGTGTCGAAGAAGCCGAACACGCTCCAGTCGAGATCGGCGATCGTGCGCGGCGTCTTGGTTTCGGGGTCCTTGTACGGATCGTTGAGGAAAGTCTTGTACAGCCAGCCGTTGACGAAGTTCTCGGCCGGCGCGGTGCCGCCCTGCGCGTCGGGCATGTACAGCGTCCAGTCGAGCTCGGAGCCCCACTCGGTGGCGATCGCCGGTTCCAGGCGCGTGCCTTGCGGCGTCCTGGCGCCGTCGTGGATCCGATAGGCCGCATAGGCCTGCGCCTGCGTGAGGCAGCCGGCTTCGTTGCCGTTGTTCGCGCAAATGAGCGTGTTCACGTCGAACTTGCAATTGCGCGGATCGTCGATGATGCCGTCAGGGACGCCGTCGAGCAGGTCACAGGCTGCCACGACCTTCGCGTGGATGTACGGCAGGTTGGCGCGAAGCAGGAGATAGGTGTTGCGCTCGGGAAGCGGAATGTATCCGACGGTCTGCTGGTTCGTGATGACCCGATTGGCATGGTGGTACGTGTTCTGCACGTCCATGTTGTTGGCGGGCGCTCCGGCCGCGATCCCGTCGAAGTCGTCGGGATACCGCTGCGCAGCCATCAGTGCCTCGCGGCCGCCGTCCGAACAGCCGTCGAAGTACGAGTAGGCGGCGGGTCGTCCATAGAAGCTCTTGATGACCGCCTTTGCGACCTGGGCGGCAACGTGCACGCCGCGATACGCGAAGTCGATCCCTGCCCAGGGTTTATCGACGATCCACCCCGGCCCTTCGGACCCCTGATGTCCCATGTTGGTGGTGGCCGTCACCAGCGCGCCGGCGTTCACCGGAACGCAGCCCGTCGATTGCGTCGGATCGCGCAGGTTGTCGTTGCCGCATTCGCCGCCGCAGCCGTTCTGCACGTAGCGCTGCGTCCACGCGGTCAGCGGCAGCTTCATGACGATGGAACTGGCGCCGGGGCCGATCACGCCGCGCACCGAGCAGTACGCGGAGGGGTTGGTCGCCGACGCGTCGACCACCGACACGGCGCTGAACGTGACCTGGCCGTTGTCGTCGACCACGCCTTGCAGGTTCAGGCCCTGGAACGCTTCCAGCGTGCAGCCCATCTGCGCCGGAACTGCCGGCAGGTCGGCGAGCGCAGGACCCGCGACGGCGCGCAGCGGCAGGAATGCCGCAGCCACAGCCAGCAATGGAAGGAGCACACCCTTGAGGGTTGCCTGACGATGCTTGTTCGACATGTTGCCTCCGCGATCCATGGTGGCCCTGGCCCGGGTGGAGCCGGACGGGCTGCGTGGTGACGTTCGACACGAGCTGCTTGCGATGGCCTGGAGGCAGCCCGGGATCCCCATGAAGCGATGCCAACGACCCTTGTCCTCCCGAGTCGTGCCCACTCGCCAAGGGTCGAATCGAGTATAGGAGGAGCGTGTGCTGCGATCGATGCTTTTGGGTTATCCGCCCTGGCCCAATCGTTATCGGGATTCAAGGGTTGACCCTATGAGCACCGACGCGCAACTGCCCGTGCGACTGCACGCGCGACCTGCACGCGCGACCT
>CAYTOT010000003.1:0-101971 GCA_964439475.1 uncultured Alcaligenaceae bacterium | reverse complement strand
GCATGCGCGACCTGCATGCGCGACCTGCATGCGCGACCTGCATGCGCGACCTGCATGCGCGACCTGCACGCGCGAACGCGAGACGCGTCCGAGCCATGGCGCTTCCGATCGTGTTCCGGGCGGACGCGCGCTCAGAATCGCTACCGCAGATCCGGCAGATCCTCTTCCCAGAACTCCGAAGTGCGGCGCTCGCCGGTTCGGGCTGCCTCGGCGTTGCGCAGGTCGACGCGCCGGATTTTCCCCGAGATCGTCTTCGGCAGGTCCGCGAACTCGAGTCGCCGGATGCGCTTGTAGGGCGCGAGCCTTTCGCGCGCGTGCTTGAGGATGGACACTGCCAGCTCACGACTCGGCGTGTGTCCTGCGCGCAGCATCACGAAGCACTTGGGCACCGCAAGGCGCAGCGGATCGGGGCTCGGCACCACCGCGGCCTCGGCGACCGCCTCGTGCTCGATCAGCACGCTTTCCAGTTCGAACGGGCTGATGCGGTAGTCGGAGGCCTTGAACACGTCGTCGGCGCGGCCGACGTAGGTGACGTAGCCGTCGGCGTCGCGCGTGGCCACGTCGCCGGTGCGATAGTGGTCGCCCTGCGTCGCCGCGCGCGTCCTGGCGGGGTCGTCGGCGTAACCGGCCATGAGTCCGACCGGCCGCGGATTGAGCGTGAGCGCGATCTCGCCCTCGTCGCCCGGCGTGTCGTTCGGATCGAGCATCGTGACGCCGTAGCCGGGCATCGGCCGGCCCATCGACCCCGGCTTCAACGGCTGGCCCGGCGAGTTCCCGACGATGCACGTCGTCTCGGTCTGGCCGTAGCCGTCGCGGATGGTGAGACCCCACGCGTCGCGCACGCGGTCGATGACCTCGGGATTGAGCGGCTCGCCGGCGCTGGTCAGCTCGCGCAGCGCGACCCGATACGTCGCCAGGTCCTCCTGCATCAGCATGCGCCAGACGGTGGGCGGGGCGCAGAGGGTCGTCACGCCGCAGCGGACGATCGTGTCCAGGACCGCCCGGGCGTCGAAGCGCGCGTAGTTGTAGACGAACACCGTCGCGCCGGCATTCCACGGCGCGAACAACGAACTCCACGCGTGCTTGGCCCAGCCCGGCGAGCTGATGTTCCAGTGCACGTCGGCAGGGCGGAGCCCGATCCAGTACATGGTCGTCAGGTGGCCGACCGGATAGCTCTGCTGCGTGTGCAATACCAGCTTCGGCTTGCTGGTGGTGCCCGAGGTGAAGTAGAGGAGGAGGGGATCGTCCGCCGGAGTGACGCCGTCCGCGCGGAATTGCACTGAGGCATCGGCCGCCTTCCCGATATCGATCCAGCCTGCCGGCGCTGCTCCGACGCAGAAGCGCGTGCAGTCGGCGGCGAGCGCGGCGAACTTCGCCGTCTCGCTGCCGATCGCCACCACGTGGCGCACGCCGCCGCGCTCGATGCGATCGGCGATGTCGGCAGGGGTGAGCAGCGTCGTTGCCGGAATGATCACGGCGCCGAGCTTGATCGCGCCGAGCATGACCTCCCACAGGGGGACGCAGTTGGGCAGCATGATCAGCATGCGGTCGCCGCGCCGCACGCCATGCTCGCGCAGGAAGTTCGCCATGCGGCTCGACCGGGCCGCCATTTCGCGATGCGTGATCTTCTCCTCGCGCCCGTCCTCGTCGACCACCCAGAGGGCCAGCGTGTCGTTGTCGCGGGCCTGGACGTCGAAGTGATCGAGCGCCCAGTTGAAGGTGGTGAGGCGCGGCCAGCGAAAGTGACGGACGGCGGCGGCGTAGTCGTCGCGATGCTCGAACAGGCAGTCGCGGGCCTGGAGGAATTCCGTGGGCTCATTCATGGCGAACTCCGGGCGCATGGCGGATCACGGGAGGATAGCGCGGGTCGACGGGGCTGCGGGGTTGCCGCCCATGGGGCAGGCGGGGGCCATCGCGCCTGGATGCCAGCGCACCCAGGTTCGCGTGATGCTGCCGTCTCGCGGGCGTCCCTTCATTCAGTTGAATGAAGAGCCGTCCGTGGAAATGACGGATCATGCGACCGATTGCAGCAAGCCCGGCCGATCCATGCCCGTCATCCCGCTGTCAGAGCTCGACCCCGCAGGACGGTACAGCGCGATCGTCGATCGCCTGCTCGCGCTTCCACCGGGCGTTGCCATTGCTGCGGGGCAGGCTTCCAGCGGCAAGGTCACCACGCTCCTCGCGCTGGCCTATCGCTTGCAGCGTGGCGACCGGCGCGTTGTGCTGTTCAGCGATCAACCCGGCCACTTCGCGCCCTTCGAGCCGCTGCCGGTACGCTGGCAGGCGGTGACGGTCGAGCCGACGCCTGCGGCTTGGGGTGCAGCGCTGGCGAATTGCCCCGATCCTGACGATCTCATCGTCATCGCCCCGCTCAACCGCGAGAACGCGAAATCGGCGGTGACGGTGGCCACCATGCCACGCTGGGTGCTCGTGGCCGTCGACACGGCACTGGCCGGGCTGGATCTGAGCTATGTGCTCCGTGACATGGGCATCGCCTACGCGGATTTTGCCGATGCCGTTCGATGGGTGTGGTCGATTCTCCTGCTTCCGGCATTGTGCGACCACTGTGGCGCAGAGGCTTTGCTTGGGCCGGGCGAAGCCGAGCTCCTGGCGCCGGGCGCCCGTCTCGAGCGGGTATGGCGGGAAGTCGGGTGTCCGAAATGCGGAAACGTAGGGACCGATGGCCGGGTCGCGCTTTCCGACATCACGATCATCGAGGCCGAAGAACGCGAGGCGATCAAGGGGGCCCCGGTGCAAGGCACCGATGGCCCGATCAGACCCGAGCTCCGCAGCACGGCCTGGGACGAAGCACGACATCTTCTTGCCGAAGGCGTGATCGGCCTCGATACCTACCGCGAAGCCATCCATCGCAATCCGCTTCTGCGATCGCAGCACGCGCTGCAAACGGTGCAGGCCAGAGCCGAACACCTTGCGAAGTCCCTATGGCTCGATCTCGACGTGCTGACGGCGCTTGCCGAGACCGCAGCCATCGGCTTGCTGGTGGTCGACGAGTGGGGCCATGTGAGCTTTGCCAATGCGCTCGCCCGGGAGGCGACGGGTGCGCCCGGTGAACTTGCCATCGTCGGCGATCGCGTGTGCGCGAGAAGCCCGCGCGTCACCCGCCTTCTGGCGGAGGCGCTGAGGCAGGCGGTTCAAAGCACGCCGCGCGCCACTCGCATACCGGCACCGGGAGGTCCAGGGGTGGCAGACATCTACGTCACGCCGCTGGCGACCGCGCGCGGGTTTGCGAGGGACATGCGGCGCCTCGCGCTGCTCCTGGTGGGGCGGCGCGACCAGCCCGACGCTGTGCCAAGCGAGAACGACGTCAGGCAGCTTTTCGATCTCACTCCGGCGGAGAGCAGCGTCGCGCTCCAGTTGTGCTCCGGACTTCCACCGAAGGAAATTGCTCGCAATTTGGGTGTGAGCGTCGCCACCGTGCGCTCGCAGGTGTCCTCGCTTCTCACGAAGACGGGCACCCGCCGGCAGGTGGAGCTGGTCCGCCTGATGTCGTTGCTGCCTCGCAGCCGAGCCAACGCGGTACCCGCAATCGTCAGGGGAACCGTCGCTCCGAGGAACGCCACCAGGAAGTCCGCGAAGGCGGCGAGGGGCTGACGACTACGACCTGGCGCCGTCGATCGCACGATGGCATTCCCGCCGAGGGCATGCGCCCCCGGCGGGTCCTGCATCTAGTTCACCGTGGCGGTGATCTGCTGCTGGTTGCTCGGCGTCGAGAAGCCGGGAACCGCGCCGAGCGACAACGAGCTCACTCCGACGGCGAGCGGGTCGAACTGGATGCCCGCCGCTCCGGATCCCGTACAGGACGTGTTGCCGGCAATGCTGCGTGGCGAACCCACGATCACGCCGGCCGCGGGATTGCTGCTCGCCACACCCACGCTCACTGGCGTGATTCCGAAGCGAAGCGTTGCGTTCTCGACACGGTTGAGTGTGATCGGGTTGAGTAGTGCGGCACAAATCTGGATGTTCCGGTTTGCGGCACCAACGGCCACGGAGAAGTTTCCCGGTGTGCTGATGACGAAACCGGACGGCGCGAGGGTGATGTCGACGGTGCCATCGACGAATCCTAGTGCGGCCGCGGTCACCTGCACCGGACCCACGCTGTCCAGCGCTTGCGCCACGAAGCTGAAGCTGGTGGCGCCTGCGGCGACATTGACGTTCGCGGAGGTTCCGCCGATGGTCGTCGCGTTGGGCGCCAGCGCGAGCTTCGCCGGCTGGATGCTGGTCAGCGTCACCGTCACGCCGCCGGCCGGTGCAGGCGCCTGCAGGCTGCCGCTGATGGTCCGCTGCATGTCCTTGCCGAGCGTTGCCGTGTTGATGTTGATTCCCGACGC
Source organism: uncultured Alcaligenaceae bacterium (assembly GCA_964439475.1). Classification (GTDB taxonomy): domain Bacteria; phylum Pseudomonadota; class Gammaproteobacteria; order Burkholderiales; family Casimicrobiaceae; genus VBCG01. The sequence continues at coordinate 97,622 of CAYTOT010000003.1, read as the reverse complement.
CGTAACGTTGGCGGTGATCGACTGGCGATTGCTGGGCGTTGAGAATCCACTCGGGGTCGGCCCGACAGTGACGACGCTGGTCCCTGCACTCACCGGATCGAATTGCATCGCCGAAGTGCTCGTGCAGCCCTCGTTTCCCGACATGGACTGTGGTGAGCCGACGATCGCGCCCACCGCGGGAGCCGAACTCGTGAGGCTGATGCTGACCGGTGCGACCCCGCTGCGGAGTACTCCGTTCTGCGAGAAGTTGAGCGTCCCCGGGGTGAGCTGCGCCACGCAGATCCTCACGTTCGTGTTCGGATCCAGTGTCGTCGTGTTGATCACGCTCGGAGTGTCGATGATGAACCCGGAGGGAACCAGCGTGATGTCCCCGGACCCGCTGCTGAAGCCGGGAGCCGCGGCGGACACCTTGACCGTGGATCCGGCGTCATCCAGCCCCTGCACGAAGTACGAGAAGCTCGTGGCACCCTGGGCGAGCGTGACCACGATCGAGGCGGCACCCGTGGTCGTGCCATTGGGCGCCAGCAGCAATCGCGCCGGATCGGCGCTGGTCAGCGTTACGCTGAGACCACCGGCAGGCGCCGGGGCCTGCAAGCTGCCGCTCGCGGAGACCTGCAGATTCTTGCCGACGGTCCGCGCGTTCACGTTGATGCCCGACGCAGTCACATTGGCGAGAATGGACTGCCGGTTGCTGGGTGTGGAGAAGCCGACGGGTGTGGCCACCGAGAGCGTGCTGGTACCTGCGCCGACCGGATCGAACTGGATCGCCGACAGGTTCGTGCACCCTGCATTGCCGGCAATGCTCTGCGGCGACCCGACGATCGTGCCGACAGCGGGGTTCGAGCTCGACAAACTGACGCTCACCGGCGCCATTCCGAAGCGAAGGATGCCGTTGGCCTGAAGCGTCAGCGTCGCGGGATCGAGTCGTCCGAAGCAGAGCTGAACGTTGGAATTCGGGTCCAGCGTCGTCGTGTTGATCACGCTCGGAGTCTGGATCGTCAGCCCGGAAGGAACGAGCGTGATGCTACCGGCGCCGTTGCCAAAGCCCGGGGCAGACGCATTCACCTGCACCGGTCCGCTGTTGCTGAGCGCCTGCAGCGTGTAGCTGAAGCTCGTTCCCCCAGCCGCCACGTTGACCACGATCGATGCCGTTCCCGCGGTCGTCGCGTTGGGCGCAAGCAACAACCTGGTGGGATCGGCGCTGGTCAGCGTCACGGCGGTACCGCCGGCGGGCGCCGGCGCTTGCAGGGTGCCGCTGCCCGTGACCTGCAAATCCTTGCCCACCGTAGACGAGTTGACCGTGACGCCGGAGGCCGTAACGGTCGCCACGATCGACTGGAGGTTGGAAGGCGTGGAGAAGCCGGCGGGTGCCGTCCCCATGGCCAGCGTACTCGTGCCGGCGCCGACCGGATCGAACTGGAAGCCGGCGGCCGAGTTCGGCGTGCAGTTCACGGTGCCCGGGATCGACTGCGGCGAACCGACGATCGTGCCCACGGTGGTGCTCGAGCTCGTCAGGCTCACGCTGATCGGCGCGATGCCAAAGCGAAGCGTGCCGACCGCGGCAACGGCCAAGGTACCGGGGGTGAGCCGGGCCACGCACACGACCACGTTCGAGTTCGGGTCGAGCGTCGTCGTACTGATGGCGCTCGGACTGTTGATGATGAATCCGGACGGCGCGAGCGTCACCGTCTCGATGCCGCTCGTGTAGCCGGGTGCGGAGAGCGTCACCTGCACGGTTCCCGTCGAGTCGAGGGCCTGGACCGTGTAGCTGCCGTTCGACAAGCCGGCACCGATCGCGATCGTGGTGCTGGCGCTACCCGCGGTCACGCCGTTTGGCGCCACGAGCAACCGGTTGGGATCTGCGCTAGTGATGGTCACGACCAGATTGCCTGCCGGAGCCGGCGACCCGAGGTTGACCGAAGCGCCGGTTTGCAGGTTCTTGCCTGCGACTGGGTTCGACCCCGTGATATTGGCCTGAACCGTCGCGACCAGCGACGTTCCCGTCGTCGGCGCATTGAAGCCGGCGGGCTGCACCAGTGTGAGCGTCGAGGTGCCGGTGGCGATCGGATCGAATGCCACGGTGTTCTGACAGGCGTTTCCGCCGGCGAACGAGAAGGGCGAGCCTGCGATGGCACCCACGGCAGGATTGGAGCTCGTCATGGCGATGTCGACCGTGAGCCCGCCGCGCAGTTGGAGATTGCTCTGGAAGACATTGCTCGCATTGAGCAGCACCGGGCAGACCGGAATGGCCTTGTTGGCGCTGCCGACGCCGATCGAGAAGTCGCTCTCGTTGAGACGGAAGCCCGAGTTGCCGAACGTGACGCTTGCCGTATCGCCTGAGTAGCCGGGCGCGGTAGCCGTGATATCCGCCGTGCCGGTATTGACCAGCGACTGCGCGTAGAACAGTCCGCTGCTTTGCCCGGCGGCGATCGTTACCGTGGCCGTTGCACCGCCGGCAATGGTGGCGCTGCTCGACAGCAGGAGCTTGCTGGCATCCGAACTCGTCAGCGTCACGACAAGGTTGCCGGCGGGTGCCGGCGACCCCAGCGAGATGCTCACTTGCCGCTGCAGGTCCTTGCCGATGGTGCCGGGATTGCCCAACGTGACCGGCGCACCGACTGTTGCCGCGATCGACTGCTGCGTCGAGGGTGTGGTGAAACCGGGTGGCTGCACGAGCGTGAGCGTGCTCGTTCCCAGCGACACCGGGTGGAACGCGAGCGCATTCGCGCCCGACGTCGGCGTGCAGGACTGGCCGCCAGCGAGACCAAACGGCGAATTGACGATCGCGCCCACCGTCGGGATCGAGCTCGTCAGCGCGACGTTGACCGTGATGCCGCCGCGCACGGCCTGCTGGGTCGAGACGGCGGTCCCCGAGAGGCGGGCGGTGCAGATGCGCAGCCCGGTGTCCGCGGAACCCACGCCCGTGACGATGCTGGTCGGCGACAGGATATAGAGACCGGACGGCGCGAGCGTGACGTTCGCCTGGCCGCTGGCGTAGCCGGGGGCCGATGCCTGCGCTGCTACGACGCCGGTGCTATCCAGCGCATGAACATAGAACGTGCCTCCCGTCTGCCCGGCGAGGACCGTCATGTCGAAGCGCTCGACGCCGGCGCTCGTGGCATTCGGCGCCACCAGCATCTTCGAGGGATCGGAACTGTTGATCGTCACCACCAGGTTGCCTGCTGGTGCCGGCGCGCCGAGTGTGAAGCTGCCCTGGTCCTGCAGGTCCTTGCCGACGGAGGTGATGCCCGCCACGGTGATCTGGGGCGGTGGCGGCACGTTGATCTGCACTCCGGTCTCGATGAGTCCGACTCCCGTGGCACGGGCCTGCGTGGTGCCTTGCTGCACGCCGGTGATCGTGACCTGAGCCGACGACTGCCCCGCCGGAATGACCACAGGCGTCGCAACAGTTGCGACCGAAGGCAGGAACGTAATGAGATCGACGATGATGCCGCCGGCCGGTGCCGCCTGTGCCAGCGTCAATGTGGCAGTGGCGGTCTTCCCTTCCGCGACGATCACGGGATCCGGACTGAACGACGCGGCGATGGCGACCGTCGCAGTCCCCGCGCCTGGCGCATAGGCGGGCGCCGTGCCGCGAATGATCGTGGTGCCGATCCCCGCGCCGGTGACCAGCGGGTTGGGATTGGCAAAGATCTGTCCCGCGGGAATGAACACGGATGCAGGGACGGTCGCGATTGCGGCGCTGTCGGTCGCCAACGCGACCACGAGGCCGCCAGCCGGTGCCGGTGTCGACAGTGTGACCGGGAATTGCGCCTGGCCGCCCGGCGCCACCGTGACGTTGCCGACGGTGATCACGTTCGGCGTGACGGTCACGTTCACCGAGCTGCTGGCGTAACCGGGCGCGGTTCCGTCGATCGTGGCGTCACCGGCAACCAGGCCGTCGACCGTGAAGGTGCCGGTCGTCTGACCCTGCGCGATGATGACCGCTGCGGGGGTGACGGTGGCGACACCGTTAGCGGTGCTGGCGATCTGGACCGTCGTACCGCCGGCCGGGGCGGGCGACGACAGCGTGATCGTGCCCTGCGTGCTGCCGCCGATCGCGATGAACTGCGACTGTACCGACAGCGTCATGCTGCCGCCGGCGACGGTGATGCTCACCGTGGCGAGGTTGGAGTTGCTGGCACCGTCGAAGGCGCGGTAGGTGAAGCTGTCGGGGCCGCTGTAGCCTGGGTTCGGCGTGTACGTGAAACCGCCATTCGTGTTGAGCGACAGGGAGCCGTTGGCCGGACCTGTGGCCTGCACCGCGGTGAGGCCGTTGCCTTCCTGGTCGGCATCATTGAAGAGCACACCCGGCGCTACGATCACCAACGGCGTGCCGACGATGGCACTGTAGCTGTCGTTCTGCGCGACCGGCGCATCGTTGACCGGCAGCACGGTGATGGTCACCGTGGCCGGCATGGACTCGAGCAGCCCGTCGCTGGCGCGGTAGGTGAAGGTCACCGGGCCGCTGCTGTTGGCTAGCGGCACATACGAGAACGAGCCGTTCGGATTGAGGGTGAGAGTGCCGGTGGCAGGCAGTGTGTCCAGAATCGCACTCAGGCTCGCGATCGAATTGTCGACGTCGGCGTCGTTGCCGAGCACACCCGGCGCGGTTACCGTGAGCGTCGCATCCTCGCTCGTGGAGTAGCCATCGGCGTTGGCGACCGGCTTGTCGTTGACGGGCAGGACGTCGATCGTGACCGTCGTCACCCCCGATGGCACCACGCCGTCACTGGCCCGGTAACTGAACGTGGCCGCGCCCGTGAAGTTGATCGCCGGCGTGAAGGTGAACGAGCCGTCGCCGTTCAGCGTCACCGCGCCTGCATTCGCCGCGGGTCCGCTCACCAGTTGCGCGACCAGCGGAGTGCCGTCGGCATCGGTGTCGTTGTCCAGTACTCCCGGGGCCGCGATCGAGAGCGGCGTGTCCTCGGGCGTGCTGTAGGTGTCGGCGACGCCCACCGGTCCGTCGTTCACGGCGGTGACGTTGATCGTGACCGTGGCCGCATTGGCGGAGTCCGCCAGCCCGTCGTTCGCCCGATAGGTGAACGTGACTGGCCCGTTGAACTGTGGCGGCGGCGTGTAGGTGAAGCCGCCGTCGCCGGCGAGCACGAGGTTGCCCTGCGCGGGCCCGGTGACCTGGATTGCGGAGAGAGCATCGCCGTCGGCATCGGTATCGTTGCCGAGCACGCCATTGGCGGGAACGTTCAGCGCCGTGTCTTCCGGCGTGCTGTACGCGTCGTTCACCGCCACCGGCGGGGCGTTCGGCGCTGCGGTCACATTGATCGTGACCGTGGCGGGATTCGACGTGTCGACACCGTCGCTCGCGCGGTAGGTGAACGTCGCCTCTCCCGTGAAGTTGGTCGCCGGGATGAAGGTGAACGAGCCATTGGCATTCAGCGTCAGCGCGCCGGCACCTGCGGCTGGGCCGCTCACCAGCACGGCGGCCAGTGGCGTGCCTTCGGCATCGGTGTCATTCTCCAGGACGCCTTTGGCAGGTACGTTCAGGGTTACGTTGGCGGCCGTGCTGAAGGTGTCGTTGGCGGCGATCGGCGGATCGTTCACCGGCGTAACGGTCAGGCTGACCGTGGCTACATTCGAGCTCAGCACGCCGTCACTGGCGCGATAGGTGAATGTCGCCAGACCATTGAAGTTCGCCGCCGGGAAATACGTGAAGCTGCCGTTGCTGCCGAGGTTCAAGGTGCCGCTTGCCGGCGGGTTCAACGGGCTCACCAGGATCGCGGTCAACGGGCTGGCCTGCGCGTCGGTGTCGTTGCCCAGGACCCCGGGGGCCGCGACGACAAGCTGCGCGTCTTCCGGCGTGCTGTAGTTGTCGTCATTCGCGACTGGCGGCGTGTTGGCGACGGCGGTCACGACAATCGTGACCGTGGCGTTGTTCGAATCGAGCGCGCCATCGTTGGCTCGATAGGTGAACGTGTTGGTGCCGGAGAATCCCGTGTTGGGCGTGTAGGTGAATTCGCCGTTCGCGTTCAGCGACAGCGTGCCGTTCGCGGGTCCTGCCACGAGAACGGCGGTCAGCCCGGAACCTTCCTGATCGGTATCGTTGCCGAGCACGCCCGGGCCGGTGACGTTGAGCGGGGTGTTCGCGGAGGTCGAGTAGCTGTCGTTCAGCGCCACCGGCGCATCGTTGATCGGAAGCACCGACAGCGACACCGTCGCCGCGTTCGACTGCAGCAGGCCGTCGTTTGCCCGGTACGTAAACGTGGCCGCACCCGTGAAATTCGCCGCCGGTGTGTAGATGAACGAGCCGTCGGCGTTGAGTACCAACGTCCCGCTCGTGGGTGGGGTCGCCAGCACCGCGGTCAGCCCACCGCCGTCGGGATCGTCGTCGTTGCCCAGCACGCCCGGGGCCGCGACGGTCAGCGGCACGTCCTCGTCGGTGCCGTAGGCATCGGCATTGGCCGTTGGCGCATCGTTGCTCGTGGTCACGTTGATGGTCACCGTGGTCACGCCCGATTGCAGCAGTCCGTCGCTCGCGCGGTAGGTGAAGGTAGCTGCGCCGGTGAAATTGGGCGCCGGCGTGAACGTGAACGAGCCGTTGCCGTTCAGCGTCACGGTGCCGGCACTGACGGCCGGGCCGCCGACCAGAAGTGCGCTCAGCGCGCTGGCGTCGGGATCGGTGTCGTTGGCCAGCACGCCCGGCGCCGCCACCGTCAGCGGCGTGTCCTCCTGGGTGCTGTAGGTATCCGGCACACCCACCGGGCCGTCGTTTGCCGCCGCCACGTTGATCGTGACCGTGGCCGTGTTCGAGTTCAGAGCGCCATCGTTCGCGCGGTAGGTGAACGTGACCGGACCTGAGAAGTTCGGCGCCGGCATGTAGCTGAACGAGCCGTTGGCGCTCAGCACCAGCGTGCCGGTGGTTGGTCCGACCACCACGCTCGCCGTGAGCGGATTGTTCTGCGGATCGGTATCGTTGCCCAGCACCCCGGGCGCCATCACCACCAGCGTGGTGTCTTCGTTCGCCGCGTAGGCATCATTGACCGCCACCGGCGCCGTGTTGCTCGGCATGGCGCAGCCGGGAAGTGTGCAGCGCAAGGCACAGGTGCGCGCATCGAGCGCATTGATGACGCCGTTGTTGTCTGGATCGCGCGGATCGTTGGCGCCGGATGCTGGCCGATTGCGCGCCGCGGTAATCAGGCTGATGTCGGCCGTGGTGATGAATCCGTCGCCGTTGACGTCGCATTTCTGCGGCGTTTGCCCATGCACGGGCAAGGCAACCATCAGGAGCAACCCCATCATGAACTGCACGATCGTCGCGAAACGGGCGGTGTGACGTGTCTGCATGGTGGGCTCCCTGCTTCTTGTTGCGCCACCAGCCTCGACGCGCCGGCGGCAATGTGCGGGCTGCAGTAAGTAGCCTACAAACGCGGGCCTGGATGCTTGCTCGCTGGCGTGGCGATGTGCAGGATCAGTCCGGGTGGTGCTTGAGTCGGCGCGCCAGCAACGGCCACGCGAGCAGGAGGAGGAGGTACGTGGGCGGCTCCGGCACCCTCGCTGCTTCGACGGTTGCTGTGGCACTGCCCACCGTATGCGACAGGGTGAGCAGGTCCGTCGTGACAAAGCCGTTGGGCGGGTCGAGGAACTGCGCTCCGCCAAGCGCAAGAAGGCTGCCGAATGCGAGCGGCGACGTTCCGAGATCGCCAGCGGTGAACGTCAGCGTCGCCAACGCGAGGAAGTTCACATTCTGCGTCAGGGCCAGCTCCGCGTCGGCGAGCAGCGATACCTCGAAAAGCTCTACCTCGCCAGGAGATCCCGAGGTCAGGAAAACCGAATCGGCACCGAGCGCGCCCGTTGGGCTGGCGCTGACGAACTGCAGGATCGCCGGATCGAAAGTGATCGTGAAGTCGTAGGTGCTGACGATCAGCTGCTCGGCCGCCAGGCCGGTGATCACGATATCGGCGGTGAAGGTCCCATTCTGCGATACGAACGATGCCGTGGGATTGAACCCGAGCCCGAACTCGCCGGATGCCGGCCCCCACCACAAGACCAGCAACGCGGCGAACAGGACGTATGCCTTGCGGATTGAACGGTTCATGGCCTTCCCCTGGGTGCAGCGACGTCGAGCAGGTCCCGAAACGTGGCCACGCTTGCGGTGTGGCTCGGGGGCCCAATGCGTGCCGCAATCGCGGAGACCAGTATCCAAGCGGATTGCGATTCCGGCATCACCCATTTGGGTGACATGCGCGGGTCGGCAGCGCGACAGGGTGGGGACAGGGTCACCGGTGCTGCGTGGGCGCCCGGCGGGATTGCGATGGCGCCAGAGTGACGATCAGCCGAACGCCCGCTTGCCCACGAGGAACGTCACCAGGAAATCCGCGAAGGCCCGCGCCCCCGGGGATAGCGAGCGCCCCGCGCGCGTGACCAGCGTGGAAGCCTGCGACACGGCGGGATTGACCAGCGGACGCCAGCACGCGGCGCCGCTGCGCGCCAGCGACGCTGCCCGCTCGGGCAGGATGCTCAAGCCCAGCCCCGCCTCGACGAGCGCGACGGCGGTGCCCATGTAGCCCACCTCGTATCGCGGCGGCAATGGGGTGATGTCGAGCGATGCGAAGACGTTATCCACCAGCGGGCGGAAGGCGCTGCTCTCCGACAGCGAGATCCTCGCCTGCTGCGCCACGTCGCGCCAGGTCACCCGGCGCCTTGCGGCCAGGGGGTCCGCCGCGGGCATCACTACGCCCAGGCGGTCCTCGAACAGGGTGACGATCTCGACTTCGCTTTCGGACTTGAGGAACGTCCCGATGCCGAGTTCCGCGGTTCCGTTGCGAACCTGCTCGACGATGCCCGCGGTGAGCATGTCGTGGAGCTGGACGCTCACGCGGGGGTGGACCCGCGCGAACGCCGCGATGGCACCGGGCAGGAAGGTGGCGGAGGCGAGCGGCGATGCGGCGATCGCCACCCGGCCGCGGCGCTTGTCGAGCAGTTCCCTGGTGTCGGCCATCGCATTGGCGACATCGGCCAGGATGCGTTCCGCGCGCACGCGAAACTCCTCGCCGGCGAGCGTCAGCACGACGCTGCGCGTGGTGCGGTCCAGTAGCTGCAAGCCGAGCCTCGTCTCCAGCTCCTTGACGAGGGCGCTGGTCGCGGATTGCGTGAGGCGCATGTCGACGCTCGCCTTGGTGAAGCTGCCGTGGCGGGCGACCTGGACGAAAGCCTGCATCTGGTGCAGCGTGATGGTCATGAGAATTCAGTAACCAGATAGCTGAATGGATCGAATAAAACTGTTTGCATTGTAGGGCCGGAGCGCGTGTAATGGACACGGCGCGTGACGGGTCGATTCGCGATTCGCGCCCGCCCGGATGCGATGTGCGCAATGACTCCCTGTACTCCCGACACGGAGGCGCGTCTCGATGAGCGCGCCTGGATCGGCCGTCCGCTGTCGCGGATCGAGGACGACGCGCTGCTGCGTGGTGCGGGCGCCTACATCGGCGACATCGATCCGCCGGGCTGCCTCCATGCCGCATTCGTGCGCAGCCCCTATCCGTGTGCGCGGCTACGGGGCATCGACGTCCGCGAGGCTGCGGCCATGCCCGGCGTCCGGCTGATCCTCACCGGCGCGATGATCGAGGGCGCGGCGGCGCTTCCCGTCAATCCCGTCGTCGAGGGCATTCGGCCCTTCACCAGCCCGGTCCTCGCGCGCGACCGGCTGAACGCCGTGGGCGCACCGATCGCGCTGGTGGTGGCCGACGACGTGTACGCTGCGCGCGACGCGGCCGAGGCGGTAAGCCTCGACTGCGATCCTCTCGATGCCTGCGTCGATACGGAGAGCGCCCGCCGCGGCGAGCCTCTCCAGGCCGGCTGGCCCGACAACCTCGCGTTCGAGAAGCACTGGGTGCAGGGCGACGTCGCGGCAACGCTGGCGACGGCACATCGCACGGTCACCGTGACCATCGAGTGCCCGCGCGTGGCGCCCGTCGCCCTCGAACCGCGCGGCGCCATCGCCGACTGGACCGATGGCCGGCTGACCGTCTGGATCCCGTGCCAGTCGCCGCACCGTGCCCGTGCACACCTCGCGCAACTGCTCGGTCTCGACATCGGGCAGGTGCGAACGATCGCACCGGACGTCGGCGGCGCCTTCGGAGGCAAGGCGTCGCTGTATCCCGAAGACGTTGCGGTGGCCCACGCGGCGATGCGGCTCGGCCGGGCCGTGAAGTGGATCGCGACCCGGAACGAGGACATGATCGCCGCATCCCACGGGCGCGGCGGTCGCATCGACGCGACGGCAGGCTTCGATGCGACCGGGCGACTGTTGGGATTGCGCGCCGAATTGAACTACCCGCTCGGCCACTTCGGAACGTTCAGCGCCGCCGTGCCGGCGTTCAACGCCGCGCGCATCCTGCCCGGACCGTATCGCGTCGATGCGGTGGACATCACCACCCGCGGCTTCGTGACGAACACCGCGCCGATCGGCATCTATCGCGGCGCCGGGCGTCCCGAGGCCGCGCTGGTGATGGAGCGGCTGATGGACGCGGCCGCGCGCGTGCTGGATATCGATGCGATCGAGATCCGCCGCCGCAATCTCGTCCCCCCCGACGCCATGCCGCATCGCACGCTCACCGGGCAGACGCTCGACTCCGGCCGCTACGCGGACCTGCTGGAGCGCGCGCTGGAGCTGGCGGACCACGAGGCAATGCTCGCCGAGCAGCAGCGTCGGCGCGACGCGGGTGAACTGGTGGGGATCGGGTTGAACCTCTACGTCGAGCCCTGCGGCACCGGCTGGGAGAGTGCACGCATCACGCGGCATCCCGATGGCCGCTTCGTGGTGGCGAGTGGTTCGAGCGCGCAAGGGCAGGGGCACAAGACCGCCTATGCGCAGATCGCCGCCACCATGCTCGACGTGCCGCTCGATCGCGTCCGGGTCGTGCACGGCGACAGCGCCACGTCTCCCAGCGGGATCGGCGCGATGGCGAGCCGCAGCATGGCGATCGGCGGCAGCGCGGTGAAGCTCGCGGCGCAGCAGATGCTGGCCAGGCTCGCGGAAGCTGCTGCGGACCTCGACGAACCCCTCGTGACGGAAGCCGTCTACACCGCTGCCGGAGAGGCGTGGAGCGCCGGCTGCTGCATCGTCGTGATGAGCATCGATGCCGAGACCGGCGTGCCGAAGGTCGAGCGCGGCATCTGGGTGGACGACGCGGGCGTGGTCATCAATCCGCTGCTGGCCGACGGGCAACTGGCCGGCGGTTTCGCCCAGGGTCTCGGACAGGCACTGCTGGAGCGCATCCACTACGACCGCGATGGGCAGATCACCACCGGATCGCTGCTGGACTATGCCCTGCCGCGGGCCACCGACATGCCGTCGCTGGTGCTGGAAAGCCAACCGAGCGTGACCGGCGCGAACGTGCTGGGCGCCAAGGGCGTGGGCGAATCGGGCTGCATCGCCGCGCCCGCCGCCATCCTGAATGCCGCCATCGACGCCCTGCGCCCGCTCGGTGTCACGCACCTCGACCTGCCGCTGACCAGCGAGTCGCTGTGGCAGGCGATCATGAACGCACCCCATTCCCGCCAAGGAGCGATGCCATGAAGTATCGACGCCACGATGCCAAAGCCTATGCGCGCGAGCACCTGCGCGGCGTGTGGGCCGCCACTCCGACCCCGTTCAAGGACGACCTCAGCCTCGACGAAGCGGGCCTGCGCAGGAACCTGCGTCATTGGATCGGCGCGCTCGGAGTCGGCGGGCTCTTCATCTCCGGCAAGCAGGGCGAGTTCTTCTCGATGACGCTGGCCGAGCGCAAGCGCACCTTCGAGATCGCCGTCGAGGAAACGAACGCGCTCGGCAATCGCAGCGGCACCATCCTGTCGTGCTCCGACCAGAACCTCGACACGGTGATCGATCTCGCGAAGCACGCGGAGGCGATCGGCGCCGACTACATCGTGGTGCACGCCCCGATGCTGCACTTCGGCAAGGATATCGACAGTACCGTCTACGAGTACTACCGCTACGTCGCCGAACAGGTCGACATCGGCATCGCGATGTGGAGTCACGAGGACGCGGGCTACCTGATGAGTCCGGAACTGTGCGCCCGCATCGCCACCGACATCCCGAACGTCGTGGCGATCAAGTACAGCGTGCCGCGCGAGATGTACACGCGCCTGACGCGCATGACCGAGGGCACGCTGATCGTGAGCACCGCATCGGAATCCGAATGGTTCGACAACATCGTCGAGCTGAACTGGCAGGTGTACCTGTGCTCGATCCCGCCGATCCTCTACCAGACGCCGACGGATCGGCGCATCGACGAGTACACCCGCCTGGCGATGGCGGGCGAGATCGATAAGGCGCGGCGCATCCGCGACAGCCTCGATCCGGTGCGCGAGGCGCTGCGCAAGGCGCGTCCGCCGGGAACGCCGCAGGCGTACCAGAAGTACTGGCAGGAGCTGCTGGGGCAGGTGGGCGGCCCGGTGCGCCGGCCGTTGCTGCCGCTGACCGACGCCGACCGCGCCCGCGTGCGCGCGGCCTTTGCGGCCAGCGGACTCGCGGCGCCGAGTGCGAGCGATACCGTGCTTCCGGCATGATCGCCGTTGCGCTGATCGGCTTCGGCGCCATCGGCCGCGCGCTGGCTCGCACGCTGGAGCGACATGCCTCACAGGCGAGGGTGGTGGCGGTACTGGTCCGGCCGGAGGGATCGCGGCCCGCGGCCGGCGACGTGCCGCCGGGTGCGGGAGTCGTCGACCGCATCGATGCCTTGCTCGCGGCACAGCCGGACGTGGTGGTCGAATGCGCCGGACACGGCGCACTGCGCGATCTGGGTCCCGGCATCCTCGCGGCCGGCAAGGATCTCCTCGTGGCGTCGGTGGGCGCCCTGGCCGACGCTGAAGTCGAGGGCGCCCTGCGACGCGCGGCGGAGCGGGGCGGTGCGCGCGTGCTGCTCGCGTCCGGCGCGCTCGGGGGGCTCGACATCCTCGCCGCAGCGAGGCTCGCGGGCCTCGACCGGGTCTCGTACATGGGGCGCAAGGCGCCGCAGGCCTGGGCCGGCACGCCGGCCGCGGCACTCGCCGACCTTGCCGCGCTAACCGAGCCGGTGACCTTCTTCGAGGGCAACGCGCGCGAGGCGGCGCTGCGCTTCCCGCAGAATGCCAACGTGGCGGCCACCGTCGCGCTGGCCGGCGCGGGCTTCGAGGCGACACGCGCGCAGCTCGTGGCAGACCCCGCGGCCACCGGCAATCGTCACCTGATCACGGCCGAGGGCGCCTTCGGCTCGTTCGAGTTCGGCGTCACCGGCCGCGTGCTGCCGGACAACCCCAAGACCTCCATGCTGGCACCGCTGAGCCTCGCCAGGGCGGTGCTCAACCTGCGGGCCTGCGTGGCGCTGGCCTGACCGGGAGCCCGACCGCGTCAGCGGACCCGCGGACCCCGGGTTACTTCTTGGCCATCATGTTCTTGATGAGGCCGACGATGATCATCACCACGATGCCGCCGATGCCGCCGCCCGCGATGTTGCCGATCATGCCTCCACCGGCGCCGGCCGCCGCGCCAGCGGCTGCACCGCCGCTAAGCACGGCGTTGAGGATCTGGCCGCCGATGCCGCCACCGACGATGCCGGCGATGCTGTTGCCGAGCGTGCCCAGGCTCAGGTTCTTGAGCAGCGCGCCTCCAAGGTTGCCACCGATCGCGCCCAGCACCAGTTGAATGATGAGGTCCATGCCGCCTCCTTGGTTGGTGGTTGTCGTGCGCCGGACGGCGCCGCTGCAGGGTACCGTCAGAGGCGGCCGGGCCGCAACCGTGACTCCGTGTCGGCCTGCCGCAGGGCGATCGGCCCGCGACGAGTCGGGACGTGCCCGCACAGGCGACCGGCCGCCACCGTGTCGACGCCACCCCGACGAGGTCACCCCGGCGAGGTCACCCCCGGCGAGGTCACCCCCGGCGAGGCCACCCCCGGCGAGGTCACCCCCGGCGAGGTCACCCCCGGCGAGGTCACCCCCGGCGAGGCTCGGATCCTACTGCCGGGCCCGCGCCCGTGCCTCGACCAGTGCCGTCACGATATCCAGGGTCGGCGTGGCCACGCCCCCCTCCCGCGCCAGGTACTGCACCGCACGCAGGATGCTGTCGGTCTCCAAGGGGCGGCCGGCTTCGAGGTCCTGGAGCATCGACGGCTTGTGCACGGACAGCTTCGCCGGATCGAGGGGTACCGAATCGACCGGCAGCGGGATGCCTTCGCTTGCGGCCACCGCCGAGACTTCGGCGAGGAGGTTGCGCGACAGCCGGTAGAGTTCGGGATCGGTGCCAATCACGCGATTGGCCGACGCGGTGAGCGTGCACACCGGGCTCACGGCCACGTTGAACGCAAGCTTGCGCCATATCTCATGGCGGATATCGTTGGCCGGTTGTCCACCGCAGCCGGTGTCCGCCAGGAGGCGAACGGTGGCGTCGGCGGCAGGGTGCCCGGCCGGGACGGCCGGTCCCACCAGGAAGCGGTTCGCGGGCGACGCGCAGCGCACCACGCCCGGCGCCACCACGGTGTTGGGCGAATAGGCGACCACGCCGACGGTCGCTTCGGGGCGGATCGCATGCAGTAGTCCGGCCGGGTCGAGGCGGGCGCTTGTCGCCGGTGCCAGCGGCGGGACGTGCCCCCACCCGTACCACCATGGAATGCCATTCGCCGCGAAGGCCATCACCGGCGCGCGCCGCGCGAGCTGCGCGAGGCTCGCGGCGGCTGGCTCGAAGGCGGTCGATTTCAACGTCACGATCGCGAGGTCGGGATCGCCAACGTCGTCGACGCGATCGGTGGCATGCACCGCGGCGTGCATCTCGCGTCCGTCCACTTGCAGGCGCAAGCCGTTGGCGCGGATGGCCTCGAGGTGCGCGCCGCGTGCGACGACCTCCACGCGATGCCCGGCGACCGCGAGCCGGACCGCGAGGTGCCCGCCGATGGCGCCGGCGCCGAAAATGCATATCGTGGCCATCTACGTGGGTCCTCCGGCGGGCAGCGGCGTGGCGAGCTCGCGGCGGCGCTGGTCCACCGCGATGAGGGCGACGTTCAGCAGGGTCATGAGACGATGCCGTTCAGTCGACCTTGATGTTCGCGGCCTGGATCACCTTCGCCCACTTGGCGCGCTCGCTCTTGATGAGCGACGCGAACTGTTCTGCGGTGGAGGTCATCGGCTCGACGCCGGCCTTGGCGAAGCCGGCCTGCACCGCTTGCGAGGCGACCGCCTTGTCGGCTGCGGCGTGCAGGGCCGCCAGCATGTCCTTGGGCGTGCCCTTGGGTGCCACGAGGCCGTACCAGATGTTGGCCTCGAAGCCCTTCACGCCGCCCTCGGCGAACGTGGGCACGTTGGGCAGGTCGCGCGTGCGCCTGGCCGACCCGACGGCGATCGGCTGCAGCCTGCCGGCTGCGATGTGCGGCATGATCGGCGGAATGCCGATCAGGGCGATGGGCACTTCGCCGCTTAGCACCGCCACCGTCGCCGGTGCGCCGCCCTTGAACGGGATGTGCTCCATCGAGATGCCCGCCGACGACTTGAACAGTTCCGCGGCGAGGTGTTGCAGCGTGCCGTTGCCGGGGGTCGCGTAGTTGATGCTACCGGGCTTGGCCTTGGCCTTGGCGATGAGGTCGGGAAGGTCGCGGAATCCCGCCTGCGGGTTGGCCACGAGGGCAAAGGTGTTGGAAGCGACGAGCCCGATGGGCACGAAGGCCGCCTCCGGATCGATGGTGCCGGCATACAGCGTGGGGCTGATCGACAGGCAGGCGATCTCGCCCAGCATGATGGTATAGCCATCGGCCGGCGCACTCGCCGTGATGGCGTTGCCGATGGTGCCGCCGGCGCCGGGGCGGTTCTCGACGATCACGGTTTGCCCCAAGGCATCGGCCATGCCCTTCGCGAGCAGGCGCGCGATGGAATCGGTGCCGCCGCCCGCCGGCTGGCCGACGATGATGCGGATGGGCTTGGTGAAGGTGGCCTGCGCGTGCGCAGGTGCGGTGAACCCACCCAGACCGAGGACGCCCGCCGCGAGCAGGGAGGCGACGGTCCGGCGCGGCCGATTGATGGGGGGGTGGACAGGGCGACGGGGGTGGCTCATAGGGTTCCTCACTCTTGGATCCAGGACGAAGGCTTGTCGCGATGGACGTGCGGGTTCGCGGTTGCGGCGTCGCTGCGCGATCTCGCCCGAGCGTCGCCCGGTACGGCTGGCGGTCGGGGTCGTCGTGATCGAGCGATAGTGTTATAATTGCATGTATAGAATCAATTGTCCACCCCCAACACGCTATGCTCCGCGAAACGACGATCTCCACCGCCGTGCCCGAAGCCCCGACCCAGCTCCGCAAGGGCCACATCCCGCTCTACGTCCAACTCGCCGACGCGTTGCGGCGGCGTGTACGCGAGCGCCATCGCCCCGGCGACCGCTTCGCCACCGTCGAGCAGCTCGGCAGCGAGTTCGGCGTCGCACTCGTGACCGTGCGGCAGGCGCTGGCAATGCTCGAGGAGGAGGGTCTCGTCGACCGCGCCCGGGGGCGCGGCACGATCGTCCTCGATCCGCCCCCCGCTAGCGGACGCTTCCATCTCTCCACCGCGCTCGACGACCTCATCGAGTCCACTCGGGACACCGCGCCGCGCGTCCTGCAAACGGCGCTGGCCATGCCGCCCGCGGAGCTCGTACCTCCGGACGGTGAGCTCGCGCCAGCCTATCGCTTCATGCATCGCGTTCATGCGATCGGCGGACAGCCATACGCCGTCCTGCGCCTGTACCTCGACGATCGGCTGTACCGGCAGCTTCCGGCGGCGCGCTTCGAGACGGACACGGTGGTATGCGCACTGAAGAGCCTGAAGCCGTCGCCGCTGCACAGCGGCCGGCAGCACGTTGCCATCGGACGTGCGGCTGCCGACGACGCATCCTGGCTCGACGTGCCGCCTGACTCCCCGGTCGCCAGGATCAGGCGCTCGTTCAAGGACCGCAAGGGCACGCTCATCTACCTCGGCGACGTGACCTATCGGGGGGACTTCGTGTCGTGGGAGATGGACCTCGATGTCTAGGCTCGCGGGAGAAGGTCGGGACTGCATCGCGTCGGCCGTCATCGATCGACTGGAAGGCATCGCGTGGCCCGCTGTCGAGGTGGCCGCACTCGAGGTCGCGATCGTCACCGATGCGATCGACGCCCCCGTTCGCGGATCGTTCGGCGCGATGTCCGAGCGTGTGAGCCTGCTCGTGCGGGTGCGCGACACGTCCGGTGCTGCCGGCTGCGGCGAAGTCTGGTGCAACTTTCCCGAGGGTGGCGCCGAGTACAAGGCGCGCCTGACGAGTCGCTACGCGGCGCCGTTGCTCGCCGGGCGCGTCTTCCACCGTCCGTGGGAGGCCTGGGATGTCGTCGACGGCGCCCTGGCGCGGCTCGCCTTGCAGACGGGCGACGCGGGCGCCTTTGCGCAGGTTTGCGCGGGCGTGGATCAGGCGATGTGGGACCTCTTCTGTCACCGCGTCGAGGCTCCCCTGTGGAAGCTTGCCGGAGGCGCACCCCGCGTCGGCGTCTACGCAAGCGGAATCGGCCCGGAATGCGTGGCAGAGACGATTCGCGCCGAGGCGGACGCCGGGCACACGCGCTTCAAGGTCAAGCTCGGCTTCGGGGAGGCGGTCGATGGCCGCATCCTGGACGCGGCACTCCGCACGCTCCCCGCCAATGCGGCGCTCTACACCGATGCCAACCAGGGGTGGAGTCTCGCCGAGGCATCCGCGTGGCTCGCGCGGCTGGAGGACACGGGGGTGGGGTGGTGCGAGGAGCCGGTGCGTGCCGACACGTCGCTCGCCGACTGGGCGACACTCACCCGTCCGCGGGCCCGACTGAAGATCGCCGCAGGCGAGAACCTGCGCGGGGTCGCGGCCTTGCACGCACTGGCTCGCGATGCGGGCCTGCGCGTCATCCAGCCCGACCTGGGCAAGTGGGGAGGGGTGACCGGCGCCCTTCGCCTCCATGCGCGCCTTGCCGGCGACGTGTGGCTGTGTCCGCACTGGCTGGCCGGTGCCGTCGGCTTGGCCGCAAGCCTGCAGCTCGTCGGCGCGATACGTGGGCAGGGGCCGGTCGAGATGGACGCCAATGCCAACGCGCTACGGACCGCGCTTGTCGACAGCAGGCTCGTGGTCGAAGGCGGATCGGTGGTACTTGCGGACCGGCCCGGGCTGGTCCCGCCGCTGCTGAAGGACCGCGCGCTCTGGCAATAGCGAGGGCGAGCGCATCACTGCGCGTCTGGCTGGTGCCGGATGCGCCGCCATGGATGCGGCCAAGTCCGTGCACTGGCCGGCGATCCCTCGCACGATCGGCGGCGCCCGGCTGCGCCGGACCTCAGCGTCCCGCCGTGTGGCGCGTGACGACCTGGTCGATGCTGCCGAAGATGTCGTGGCCACCGGCATCGCGCATCTCGATCCGCACGCGATCGCCGAACTTGAGAAAGCTCGTCTTCGGCGCACCGCCTTCGATCTGCTCGTACATGCGAACCTCGGCGATGCAGCAATAGCCCACGCCGCCGTGCGCGATGCTCGATCCGTGCAGGCTGCCCTGTTTGTTGGACACGGTGCCCGAGCCCACGATGGAGCCCGCTTCCAGCTCCCGCGTCCTCGCCACGTGCGCCACCAGTTGCGCGAAGCTGAAGGTCATGTCGACGCCTGCGTCCGGCATGCCGAAGGGTTCGTCGTTGAGGTACACCCGCAGAGGCAGGTGCAGCTTGCATTCTCGCCACGCATCGCCGACCTCGTCTGGCGTGACGGCCACGGGCGAGAATGCGCTTGCCGGCTTCGACTGCAAGAAGCCGAACCCCTTGCCGAGCTCGGCAGGAATGAGGTTGCGCAGCGACACGTCGTTGACGAGCATCAGCAGGCGGATCGCTGCGGCGCATTCCTCGACGCTGGCGCCCGCGGCGACATCCCCCGTCACCACCGCGACCTCGGCTTCGAGATCGATGCCCCAGTCCTCGGTTTGCACCTCGATGGGATCCCGGGGGCCGACGAAGGAGTCGGAGCCGCCCTGGTACATCAGGGGGTCGACCCAGAACGATTCCGGCACCGTGCTGCCCCGAGCGCGGCGCACGAGCTCGACGTGGTTCAGATAGGCCGAGCCGTCGACCCACTGGTACGCACGCGGCAGGGGTGAGTGGCAGGCGCGCGGATCGAAAGGCTGCGCGGCACCGGCGCGGCCCCGATTCAGCGCGTCGTATACCTCGTCGAGCCGCGGCGCGGCCTCGTCCCAGCGTTCGAGCGCGGCCTGCAGCGTCGGCGCGACCTGCGGCACGGCCTGGCAGGTGGCGAGGTCACGGCTCACCACGACGAGCCTGCCATCGCGCCCCGCGGATTTCTGCGTTGCCAGTTTCATGCCGCACCCCCGTTGGTTCGACCACCCTGCGCTGCTTCGCGCCGAGCTCGCCCATCACCCCTGCGCCGATGCGTGACCATGACTGCGGCGCCCGGGCGCCGCGGGCGCCGCGCCCGGTGGCACCCGCGCCGCCTCCACGCGCCCTCAGCTCGCCACGACGTGCGGTCGCGGCTGCCTCAGCATGGCCTCCACGTCGGTGGGGCTGATCGGGCGCGCAAACCAGTAGCCCTGGCCGCCGTTGCAACCCAGATCGAGCAGCTTGCGGAACTGGGGCTCGGTCTCGATGCCCTCGGCTACGACGCGCTTGCCCATGGCCCGCCCCATCGCGATGATCGCCCGCACCACTTCCTCGCCTTCGGTGCCGCGCGAGAGTCGCGCGACGAAGGAACGATCGATCTTGATCTCCCCGATCGGCAGGTCCCACATCCGCGCGAATGAAGAGTATCCGGTCCCGAAGTCGTCGATGCTGATGCGCAGGCCCGCGTCGCGAAGCTCGCGAAGATTGGGGAGCGCGACGGACAGGCCGTCGATGAGCATGCTCTCGGTGACTTCGAGGGCGATCTGGTTGCGGGGCACGTTCGCCCGCTGCACGATGTCGAGCACGCGGTCGACGAAGTCGCTCTGCAGGAGCTGCGCGCCGGACACGTTGACGTGCATGAGGAGATGGGCAGCATTGGGGACTGCCGCGCGCCACGCGGCGAGCTGCTGGCAAGCTGCCTCGAGCGCCCAATCGCCGAGAGGCACGATGAGGCCGGATTCTTCCGCCACCCGGATGAAGCGGGCAGGATCCACGGCGCCGCGCTCGGCGTGCGTCCAGCGGCAGAGTGCTTCCACCCCCACCGTCTGCCGGGTGCGCAGGTCGAAGATGGGCTGGTAGACGAGGTAGAGCTGTTGCTGCTCGATGGCCCGCCGGAGCGCGCTCTCGAGCCAGAGCTGCGACGCGACCTCGGCGTGCAGCGCCGTGTCGAAGATGGCGTACTGGGCGCGGCCCTGGCCCTTGGCACGGTACATCGCGATGTCGGCGTCGCGCATCACCTCCTCGGGCGACGCGTACTGCGGTCCGCCCATCGCGATCCCGATGCTGACGCTGGTCGAAACCTCGGCGGCGTGGAGGTGCACCGGTTCGCCGACGACGCCCTGCAGCCGCGCGGCGAGGACGATGGCGTCCTCCTCGCGCACGTTGCGCGCGAGGATCGCGAACTCGTCACCGCCCAGGCGGGCGATGATGTCGGTAGGCCGAAGCTGCGCGGCGAGGCGGCGGCCGAGCACCACCAGGAGCTCGTCGCCCGCACGGTGCCCGAGGCTGTCGTTGATCGTCTTGAAGCGGTCGCAGTCGAGGAACAGCACGGCGAAGCGGAATCCCCGATCCTTGTGGCAGGCCTGGATCGCGCCGGCGAGATGCTGGAAGAAGTAGGCGCGATTGGGCAGGTCGGTGAGATCGTCGTGGTGCGCGATGTGCTGCAGGCGTCCTTCGGCGATGCGTCGCGCGGTGATGTCCTGCACCTGGAAGATGAGGCAGGGCGCGCCGTCGTCGCTGGCCGAGAAGAAGGCCGCGTGGAGCGCGACGGTGACGATCGAGCGGTCCGGCCGCACGCAACGCAGCTCGAGCGTGCTGTTGCCGGCGGAACCGGTCAGGAGGCTGTCGAGCTCCGCACCGAGCGCGGCGTGATCGTCGCGATGCACGTGGGCGCCGAAGTCCTCGCCGATGAGCTCGCCTTCGGCGCGTCCGAGGATCTCGCACAGCGCCGGGTTCGCCTGCAGCACGGTGCGGTCGTGACCGACGAGGGCCATGCCGATGGCGGCGTGGGCGAACGCCTTCTGGAAGCGGCTTTCGCTTCGCCGCAGTTCCGCGAGGTGCCGCGTCGATTCCGCGGCCTCGCGCTCGGCGTTGGCGATGCGCTCCTGCTGCGCCAGGCGGGTGACCTCGCCCTGCCGCACGTACGAGCGGTGAGTGAGCATGATCACGGCAGCTATTGGCAAGGCGGCGAGGAACACGCCGGCGCCGAGCCGCTCGTAGCCGGCGAAGAGGACGGCCGCGAGCGCCGCGCTCGCGAGGTACACGAGCGCCATCCACGCATGGCTGCGCAGGATCTTCCAGGGCTGCAGCGCAGCGCCCGCCTTGAGCGTGATGAGCGACGCCATGAGCAGCGTGCCGGCCGTGAAGTAGACGAGCGACAGCGGCAGGAGGAACGCGAGTTGTACGAGGAGCGAGGGCACCGCGCCGGACGCCGTGGACGACTCGACGGCGATGGCGTACAGCGTCCCGGACGCGTACATCCCGAGTCCGGCCATCGCGGGCGTGCCGATCCAGCTCGTCGCGCGTCGGGATGTGCGGTACGACCCGACCGCACCCTCTGCGGCGGCCGCCAGGGCGGCGGCGGCCGGGCCGTTCATGAGGAGGGCGAGGAAGATCACGGTCTCGGCCGCGGTGACCGACGTCTTGCCGCCGCCGATGCGATACGGGAACGCGCCGGCAACGCCGGCCAGCGTCACCCCGAGAACGACCTGGACGATGGCCGCGTGCGGCAGCGCCAGCACCGCGCGAAGCGCGAACGCGAGGATGGTGGTACCGAGGATCGCGGTGATCCACCAATAGGCTTTGGCGCTCGAGTTGTAATCGTCCATCCGCAGCATGGGGGACCGGCGCGCCGCGCCAACGGGGAGAAGCATGACGGGTTGGGCCCCGGTGCGTAGCGATCGGCCCCCGCGACATGCAAGAAGCGCGCCGCGGGGGATACCGGGCGCGCTTCGCGTAGTCTACAACCGGACGCGCCGCCGAAGGCGCGGTGATTATCCCGGATCAGGGCTCGCCGGCAAGCACCGTTTCGCTCAGGATGAGGCCCTCGGACAGGATGAGGCCTTCCGAGAGGATGAGCCCCTCCGACAGGATCAACCCTTCGGAGAGGATGAGTCCCTCGGACAGGATCAACCCCTCGGACAGGATCAGCCCTTCGGAGAGGATCAGTCCCTCCGACAGGATGAGTCCTTCGGAGAGAATGAGTCCCTCGGACAGGATCAGGCCTTCGGAGAGGATGAGGCCCTCCGAGAGGATGAGCCCTTCGGACAGGATCAGCCCTTCGGAAAGGATGAGACCCTCCGACAGGATGAGGCCCTCGGAGAGGATGAGGCCCTGCGGAGCACTGGCGGCCAGCGCGAGCGCCGGGACCGGGGCGTAGAGGCCCGTTTGTGCCGCGAGATCGGTGGCACCGGCGACCTTGTCGAGCGGGCGTACGCCTGCCGACAGCACCTTGGTCTTGCCTGCGAGCGTCTGCACGAAGTAGCGCGGCTGCGAGGTACCGGGCCAGTTCACGGCGGTCATCCTGCTGACCAGGCGTCCCGTCCAGAGCAGCTTCGGGTCGTAGATCGCCTGGTACTGGGAGAGGACGGCCGCCCCGCCGACGACATGGCCGCCACCGGCCGTGATGAGGCCGCTCCACGCCACGGTTTCGCCGCCTATCCACGACGGTCCGGCGGGCAGGGTGCGTCCCGCGGCCAGGAGGTTGTCGCCCGGCTTGAGCGTTCCCGCGGCGACTGCCGACGCGATGTCGGTACGCAGCGATTGCGCGATGCGAACGGCGCCGTCGACGTTGAGGAGTCCGGTGCCTTGCTGGATCAGGGCCTGGCCGGGGAGCGGCTGCGCAGAATACTGGAGGATCGCCTTGATGAGCGGCGGCGTGAGGCCGGGATTGGCTTGCAGCATGACGGCGACCGCGCCCGCGACGGCGGGGGCGGCGATCGACGTGCCGGAGAGCAGCATGAGGCGGCCGTTGCGGCCGGCGCTGTAGCCGCCGATCTCGAGGGACGGGTTCTCGCCGATCAGGACGTTGCCCTGGTTGCCGGCATTGCTCAGCGCGCCAACGATCTTGTTGCCCGGCGCGACGAGGTCGGGCTTCAGGAGATTGTCGTAGTGACGCACGCCGGCGTCGTCGAGCCATCCGCTCCGCGTGGGGCCGCGCGAGCTGAACCGGTTGATCGACTCGTCGCCGCGGGTGAACGTGTCGTGATGATGGGCGGAACCCACCGTGATCACCGACGGCTCGATCGCCGGGGAGCCCATCGCACCCAGGATCTCCTTGCCGTCGGCCGTCACCCCGTAGTTGCCGGCAGCGACGACCACCGTGATGCCCATCGACGTCGCAGCGCGCGCGGCGCGGCAGAGCGGATCGTCGAGGAAGGAGCCGGTGGTGGGCGTGGCGAGGCTCAGGTTCAGGACGCGGATGTTGTAGGTCGTCCGGTTGGCGATCGCCCAGTCGATGGCGGCCAGGACGTCGCTGAGCTGGCCGACGCCGTTCTCGTCGAGTACGCGCAGGTCGAGCACCTGGGCGCCGGTGGCGATGCCGGCGGCGTCCGGGGCGCCCTGGAACGCCTGTCCCCCGGCCACCGACGCCACATGCGTGCCGTGGCCGAAGACGTCGGGATTGGTTTCGCGCGAGCCGTCGATCGCCCGTTCGAAGCTCCTCCATGCCGGGCTGCCCGGCGCGAAGCCGGCGGCGAAGTCGGTCGGCCGCGTCCAGTCGATCCTCCTGGAACCCTGGGAGGCGGACAGTCGCGTGAAGTCGACGCTGGCGCCGACGCGGGCGCCACGCCGGCAACTGGCGCTGTTGCCGTTCATGCGCCCGCCGAAGGCGGCGTGGCAAGTGTCGATGCCCGAGTCCAGGATGGCGATGCCGACACCCGCACCCGTGTACGCGCTGCCGTTGGAGGCGCGCGCCCCGGGGGCGCCGGTGATCTCCTGCAGGAAGCTCGCGGTCCGGAATGCCGGGCGGTTGGGGACGGCGAAGGAAACATCGTCGCGCGCGGCGATGCCGTCGACGGCGGCAGAGGGGAGCACGGCGAGCAGTGCCGGCGTGGCCTGGTAGACATACTGGACCGAGCCGCCGGCGGCGAGGATCGCGGTCCGCAACGAGGTGAAGGCGGGATCGCTGCCGGCGGCGCCCAGCACCACCTGAACGTAGGTGCCGCGAGGCGTGGCCGTGGCCCACTTGCCCTTGGCCGCGCCTCCGTTCAGCACGAGCTTGAGGTCGGCCGACACCTTGCCGCCGCGCGCGGCGTGGGCGCTGTTGACCCCCAGGCCGAGCAGGGCGATGGCGAACAATCCAAGCGGCAGGAGCACCCGCGCTGCCAGTGCCGCCCATCCCCGTGTTTCTACCTTCGCGTTGCGATCCGCGTGACCGATGGCTGCCACGGCGCTCTCCCCTGATAGACGTCCGTACCAACACGGATGCTACAGGTCGGCCATGTGGCTCACAAGACGTTTCGTTGATCTTGCGCAAGGGCACCCTGTGGAGCGTGGCTTGTGCGATACGAAAGGAGCGGAACAGGCCGCGTCGCCCGGGCCCAGGACTCCCGGGCTCCCGGCTCCCGACTCCCGGCTCCCGGCTCCCGGCTCCCGGCTCCCGGCTCCCGGCTCCCGGCTCCCGGCGGCGACTCCTCCTTCAGCCACCGTCGCGGGGACATGCCTGCGGCTCCACGCGCGAGGTGGGGCGCCGCCGCTATCCGTCGCCGCTTCCGCGCGCCAGGTGACGCGCGATCGCGGCGGCGATCGGCAGCCCGGCATGCGCCTCGTAGTAGCTGAACGCGGGGCTCGGATTCACCTCGAAGCACACCTGCGTGCCCTGCGGGGTGTGCCGCAGGTCGATCCCGGCCAGCGGCAGCGCGAGCCGCGACGCCAGCGCGAGGCAGCGATCCCGCGTGTCGTCGTCGAGCGTCGTGGCGGCGATCCGCGGCTCGCTGCAGGACTCGCGGGAGGCGTAGCGGTAGTCCGTGGCGTCGCTCTCGATGCGGGCGGCGAGGACCTCGTTCCCCACGACGTGCACGCGCAGGTCGACGCCCTCCACGTACCGCTGGAACTGCGTGGGGCACCAGCGCACGAGGTGGAGGCGCTCGAGGTCGCACCGCTGCACGCGCTGCACGATCGAGCGCTCGCCGCTCACCGACTTGTAGATGACGTCGCCGCCGTCGGCCCAAGCGCCTTCGATGAACTCGCGCGCGAGATCGGGATCGTTGGTGACGAGGCTGTCCGGGATCTCGAAGCCGGCAGCGCGCGCGGCTTGCGCCTGCCACGGCTTGCTGTGATTCGATGCGCAATGCCGCGGACGGTTGAGGATCCGTCCGGAGGCGTGGTCGGCGTAGTCGCGCAGGAGTTCGTGCAGCCGCCGGCAGCGTTGCCGTGCGGCGTGCGCGGGCGGCAGGCTGGCGACGCCGGGGAGATGGCGGTCGTCCATGAGGCGGAGATACATCGCCTCGATCGACGGCAGCGGCAGGACGTCGGCACCGACGGTGAGCCTGCCATCGAGCGCGCCGCCATCGCCGGTGCCGGCGATGCCCAAGTCGAGGGTGATGTCCGCAAAGCGCCGCTGGTCGAGGACGCAGTGTCGGGCGCCGAGAGACTCCAGCGCGGCGATGACCCGCGCCGTCGGGCGCTCGTCGGGGATGCCGGCGACGACGATCACGCCGCGGGACGCGCCCGCATGAGGGCGGCGAGGTCGCGAGCGAGTGCGTCCCCGCCGCGACGGAAGTCGACGTCGCCGGTTGCATCGACGAGTCGCCACGTCCCGCAAGCATCGCGATCGAGGCCGACCTGCAGGAGGGGGAGGTCGAGCAGCCACGCCAGGCGCCGCACGCCGTCTTCCAGGGTCCGTGGCAACGGCGGACCGTACAGGCGCCCGTCGAATGCGATCACGACGCGGGATGCTCCGGATGCCTGCATGGCGGTCGCCGCGGAGATTGGCGCGTCGGTGCTCTCGCTGCTCGCCTGCCAGGGCGTCGCGGGCAAGCCTGCCCCGGTCGCGGCGTGGCTGATGGCCATGGCGGTGAGCGCAGTCCCTCCGGGCGCGCCGGGGTGCGGTGGATTCACGACGCGCCCCGGAACGGCGTGGAGCCAGGCCAGCAGCAGCGCGCCCAGCTCGGATTCGGCGTACGCGCGCTCCCCGGGGGCCGCGGCCGCGAAGTGCGCGGTCGGCAGGTGGCGCACGCGGTTGACCAGGACGCCGATCGCTTCCGGCTGCAGCACCCGGCCGTCGTGCAGCGTGACGCTGCCGCGGTCGCCTCCGCCATCCTGGCGGAAGACGATGCGCCGGCTGTAGACGAGCGCCTCGACGCTGACCACCTCCAGCGCGACCCCGCGCGCGCGAAGCGCCTGCGCCAGCCATGCCGCGGGCGCATCGCCGGGATGGCAGAGGATCACGTTCACCGGCAGCGTCCGTGCGCGCTCGCCAGTCGCCGCGCGGCGTCTAGCGCTCGACGTCCTTGAGGTCCTTGTCACGCTTGGCGCCGTCGCTCTCCTCCTGCAGCGCGGCGCGGGTGAGGTCGGGGCGCAGGTCGGCGCCGATGAAGTGGACGAGGTGCTGCACGGTGCTCTCGAGGGCGGCGAGTCGCTGCGGGATGGCGCGGTCGCCCTGCGGCCCAAGGTCTGCGGCGCCACCGGGGAACGGCCCGGCCTCGCCCAGGTGCTTCTCGTGCAGTTCCTTGCTCTCCTTGAGCTCCTTGCCTTCCTTGAGCTCCTTCGCGTCCTTGGCGTTCTCCTTCTCCTTGCTGTCCTTGAGCTCCTTGCCTTCCTTGCCCGCTTCCTTGCTGGTCTCCTTGCCCGTTTCCTTGCTCTTGCCGAAGGCGCACGCCGTCATCGCGCGGATGTCGGGGCGGTTGCCGATCCGCTGCGTGGCGGGGCGCCCGGGCGCGTCCTGCTGCGGCGATCCGGTGGCGCGCAGGCAGGCACGGAACTGCGTCCCGTCATGGGCCGGGCGGGCGCGCGCCTTCAGCATGCCCTGCACGCAGGCGATCGCCCCGACCACGATGGGCGATGCACTCGACGTGCCTCCGAACGTGTCCGTGTACCAGAGATCCTCGTCGGAGCCGCCCTGCAGGTCGCCGTACCCCGCCGTGGTCACTTCACGGCCCCAGCCTTGCGCGTCGACGAGCGCGCCGTAGTTGGAGAATTCGAGGCGCGACCGATCGGGGCCGTGGTCGCGGCCGTGGGTGCCGGGGGGCGGCGCGCCGGCGCCGACGACGATCGCGCCCGAATCGTGGCCCGCGCGCCGGAACGGATTGATCCAGTCCGCAGGGAAGCCCGGGGCGGGCGCGTCGTAGAGCGCGTCGTCGAGATCCTCCGCGCCGTTGCCGGCCGCCTCGACGACGACGATGCCGCGGCGCGTCGCATCGGCGATGGCTGCGTAGTCGTCGGGCCACCATTCGACGGCGATGTAGCCGCGCTGGTCGTTGCGCGACGCGAAAGCGAAGCGCGGCCCGGGCCGGTGCATCTCGAGCAGCAGCACGTCGCCGGCCGACAGCCGCGAGGCGGCGAGCGCGATGGCGGTGGCGGAACCGATGTCGCCATGCGACACCGCGCTCGCCACGGCGTCGGAGGCGATCCCGATCACTCCCACGCCGCCGTCGCCGCTGTACTCGCCGAGCACGGCCGTGCCGTGATTGCGCCAGTTGACGTCCGCCGCGTAGGGCGCGGTGTTGCCGCCGAGCACGCCGCCCTGGTTGGTCGTGAGGTCCTCGTGCGTGAAGCGCCAGTCGCCCTCGACGTCGATGATGCGCACGTCGCGGCCACGGCCGCCGACCTGCCCCCAGGCCCAGCGTGCGTCGATGCCGCCGGGCGGCGCGTCGAGGTAGAGCTGGCGCGCGCTCCAGTCCGGTGTGGTGGGCGGCGGCTCGACGGGCGTGGCGATCATCGCGTTCACGACGGGCAGCTCCACGGCGGGCTTGATGTACGCCGCCTGCACGAGCTCGCTGCGGGCGAGGTCCGCGCGCAGGGCGGCCATCCTGGTGGCCGGCACCGCAACCCGGTAGAACGTGGCGAGTTCGGGCGCAGGAGGCGATGGAGCACCGCGCCGGACGCTGGCTCGCGCCATGACCCGCTCCTCCGTTGCTCCGAAGAGCGGTGCCATCCGTGCGCCGTGCTGCGTGAGGAGGCGGGCGATCCCCTTCACGTTCACGCCGGCCGCCGACTCGAAGCGACCTGCGGAGGCGCGCATCGCTGTCTGCGGACGCATCATCACCACGAGCTCGGGCTTGCCGCGCGTGGTCGCGGGTGACGTCGAACGTGCCTTGGGCGTGGCGGGGCGTCGCGTGGCCATGGTGTCCTCGTGGGATGAACGTGGGCGGCGGGCTTGCGTCGTTGCCTGCGGCCGCTTCAGGGCGCCGCTTCGGCGGGCTTGGCGTAGGCGGTGCCGACGCCGGCCTGCGCTCGCAGCGCTGCCGCGAGGCGAGTGGCCCGGGTCATGTCCGGAACGGCGAGCGTGAGTGGAACCGCAAGGGAACCTGCACGCGTGGCCGCCGGCGACGGAAGCGCACGGGCATCGTGCGCGGCCAGGAGCGCGCGAACCTCCGGATGCGCGAGCAGGGCCGCGTTGTCCCGGCCCGTGGCGGGTTGCACGATGACGTAGGCGGTCACCGGAGTCCTGACGGTTGGCGCGAGCGCCAGCGAATCATACGCCTGGCGGCGAGGCGCCACGGCAATGGTCGAGGAAGCGTTCCATCGCCGGCGACACGAACTTCTGCTCGTGCAGCAACAGGGAGAAGGCGCGGCGCAGCGGCGGCAGCGTCGTGCGCAGTTCCACGAGGCGTCCCAGGGCGACGAAGTCGGCCACCACGCGCCGCGAGAGGCAGGCGAGGCCGAGTCCCGCTGCGGCGCCGGTCTTGATCGCCTCGGTGCTGCCGAGCTCCACCGGCGAACGAAGCCGCGTGAGATGCGGCAGGAGCGCCTGCAGGACGGCGTCGCGCGTTCCGGAACCCGGCTCGCGCAGGAGCCACTGCGCCTGCTGCAGGGCGGATACCGGAAGCTTGCCACGACGTGCCTTGGCCGCGAGCGGGTGCGAAGCTGCCGCGACGATCACGAGTTCGTCGGTCATCCAGGGCAGGGTCTGCATCTCGCGCTCGTGACAGGGGCCCTCGATGAAGCCGATATCGACGGTGAAAGCGGCCACCGCGCTCGCGACGTCCCCGGTGTTGCCGATGCGCAGCTCGAGGCGTCCGGCAGGGTGGCCCTGCAGGAAAGAGGCGATGAGCGGCGGCAGCACGTAGTTGCCGATCGTGGTGCTCGCGCCGATCTGCAGCCGAAACGGCTCGACGCCATCGCCTTGGGTGAATCGCGCTTCCAGCGCCTGCGCCCCTTCTACGAGCCGGCGCGCCTGCGGAAGCAGGGTGCGGCCGCCGTCGTTGAGAGCGAGGCGCCTGCCGACGCGGTCGAAGAGACGCGTGCCAAGCACCGATTCGAACTCGTTGAGCGCCGCGCTGGTGGCCGATTGCGACAGGGCGAGGTCGACAGCGGCACCCGTGGTGGTGCCACGCAGTGCTACCGCGATGAAGATCTGGAGCTGGCGCAGCGTGACGCGGATCGGTGCGGAGACGGGCATCGGTGCGGGGGGTTCGCGGTGGCCGGAGGATCGCCGGGCGACATAGACAAGAAACAGGTAGATTATACAAAAACCATTCGTTTCACGGATATGTCGGGAGTCCCTAGACTTCACCCATGACCACCGCCGCACCGCCAGCCGCCCCCCTTTCGAGCTCGTCCGGAGCCTCGTCCGTTTCGGGTCCCTCGCCTGCATCCGGCGCTCCGCCGGCCACGGGCGCGACCGGCACGGATCGCCGGACGGCCGCAGGGACGCCTGCGGACGGCATCGCCAAGACCACCTGCTACATGTGCGCCTGCCGCTGCGGGATACGGGTGCATCTCCAGGACGGCAAGGTCCGCTACATCGACGGCAATCCCGATCATCCGCTCAACAAGGGCGTGATCTGCGCCAAGGGCTCGTCGGGGATCATGAAGCAGTACTCGCCGGCGAGGCTCACGCAGCCCCTGCGGCGGAAGGCGGGGAGCGAGCGCGGCGCCGGGGAGTTCGAGCCGATCTCCTGGGACGAGGCGATGCAGACACTTGCCGAGCGGTTGCGCAAGCTGCGCGCGACCGACCCGAAGAAGTTCGCGCTCTTCACCGGCCGCGACCAGATGCAGGCGCTCACCGGCCTCTTCGCGCGGCAGTTCGGCACGCCCAACTACGCGGCGCACGGCGGCTTCTGCTCGGTCAACATGGCCGCGGGCATGATCTACACCATCGGCGGCTCGTTCTGGGAATTCGGCGGACCCGACCTCGATCGGGCGAAGCTCTTCGTGATGATCGGCACCGCCGAGGACCATCACTCCAATCCGCTCAAGATCGCGATCGCGAAGTTCAAGCGGGCCGGGGGCCGGTTCATCTCGATCAACCCGGTGCGCACGGGCTATTCGGCGATCGCCGACGAGTGGGTGCCGATCCGTCCCGGCACCGACGGCGCGCTGTTGCTCGCGCTCATCCACGAACTCATCGCCACCGGGCTCTACGATCGCGACTTCCTCGCGCGCTACACGAATGCGGGTGAGCTCGTGAACCGCGATGCCGGCAGCGATGCCTTCGGCCTGATGGTGCAGGATCCGGACCATCCCGAAGTCAATCCGCAGTATCCGCAGAACCGGATGTGGTGGGACCGCAGGTCGGATCGCGCGGTGCCCAGCCACACTGCGGGCGCCGACCCCGGACTCTTCGGGACTTTCGCGCTCGCCGACGGTACGCCGGTCACGCCCGCGTTCGAGTTGCTCGCGGAGCGCGTCGCCGATTGCACGCCGGAGTGGGCGTCCGCCATCACGGGCATCCCGGCGGCGACGATCCGCCGCCTCGCACACGAGATGGGCGTCACGGCGCGCGACCACAAGATCGAGTTGCCGATTCCATGGACGGATAGCTGGGGCGTGGAGCACGCCACCGTCACGGGTAATCCGGTGGCTTTCCACGCCATGCGCGGCCTCGCCGCGCACTCGAACGGCTTCCAGACGATCCGTGCGCTCGCGATCCTGATGTCGCTGCTCGGCACCATCGACCGTCCGGGCGGTTTCCGGCACAAGGCGCCGTTTCCGCGGGCGATCCCGCCGTCGGCGCGGCCGCCCAACTCGCCCGCCGCGGTCAAGCCGAACACGCCGCTCGGCGGCCTGCCGCTCGGCTGGCCGGCGTCGCCCGAGGACCTCTTCATCGACGACGACGGCAACCCGGTACGCATCGACAAGGCCTTCTCGTGGGAGTACCCGCTGTCGGTGCACGGCCTCATGCACTCGGTGATCACCAATGCGTGGCGTGGCGATCCGTACCGCATCGACACGCTCATGATCTTCATGGCCAACATGGCGTGGAACTCGACGATGAACACCGTCGAGGTCCGCCGGATGCTCAACGATCGCGACGAAGCCGGCGAGTACCGCATTCCGTTTCTCGTGGTCTGCGACGCCTTCCAGTCGGAGACCACCGCCTTCGCCGACTTGATCCTCCCCGACACCACCTACCTCGAGCGCCACGACGTGATGTCGATGCTCGACCGGCCGATCTCCGAGTTCGACGGCCCGGTGGACTCGGTGCGGATTCCCGTGTTGCCGCCGACCGGCCAGTGCCGCCCGTTCCAGGAGGTGCTCATCGACCTCGCGAGCCGGCTCGGGTTGCCCGCGTTCACGCTGCCCGACGGATCGCGGAAGTACAAGGACTATCCCGACTTCATCGTCCGCTACGAGACGGAACCGGGGTCGGGCATCGGCTTCCTCTCCGGCTGGCGCGGCGAGAACGGCGACGAGTTCATGAAGGGCGCGCCGAATCCGAAGCAGTGGCAGCGCTACGCCGAGAACGACTGCGTGCACCACTACCGGCTGCCGCCCGCCTACCAGTACATGCGCAACTGGAACAAGGGCTACATGGAGTGGGCGCAGCGCACGCGCATCCGGCGCTTCGACGAGCCGATCGTGATCCAGATCTACTCGGAGGTGCTGCAGACGTTCCGGCTCGCCGCGCAGGGCAAGCGGCCGGGACGCCAGCCGCCCGAGCACCTTCGCGCGCGCATCGAGCGCCACGCCGATCCGTTGCCCTTCTGGTCTCCGCCGCTCGAGGTGTCGGCCACCGACCTCGAACGCTATCCGCTCGCCGCGGTGACGCAACGGCCGATGGCGATGTACCACGCCTGGGACTCGCAGAACGCCTGGCTGCGGCAGATCCACACGCACAACTACCTGTTCGTGAATCCGCTGACCGCGCTCGCGCAGGGCATCGCCGACGGAACGTGGATCCACGTCGAGTCGCAGTGGGGGAAGGTGCGCTGCATGGCGCGGCACTCCGAGGCCGTCGAGCCCGGCACGGTGTGGACGTGGAACGCGATCGGCAAGGCGCCGGGCGCGTGGCGTCTCGACGAGGACGCCAATGAGTCGCAGCGCGGGTTCCTGCTCAATCACCTCATCTCCGAGGAGCTTCCCGGCATGCTCGACGGCCATCCCGTGTCCAACTCCGATCCGCTGACCGGCCAGGCCGGGTGGTACGACGTGCGGGTGCGCATCGAGCTGGCACCGGCCGCGGCCGCCGGGGCCGGGGTCGCCAGCGCTCCGGCGTTCGCATCCATGCCGGCGCTTCCCGGCACCGCCGCGGTGACCCCGCGTTCGATCCGCTATGCCGCGGGACGGGAGCGTGCGCGATGACCCAGCTCGCCCTCGTCATCGACCTCAACGTGTGCGTGGGCTGTCACGCCTGCGTCACCAGTTGCAAGGAATGGAACACGTCGGGCAGCGCCGGCGCGATGGCCGACGAACGGCCCTACGGCCGCGATCCCTCCGGAACCTTCTTCAATCGCGTACAGACCTTCGAGGTTGGCACCTTCCCGGACACGCAGACGCTGCACTTTCCCAAGTCCTGCCTGCACTGCGAGGATCCGCCGTGCGTACCGGTGTGTCCCACGGGCGCGTCTTACAAGCGGCCGCAGGATGGCATCGTGCTCGTCGACTACGACAAGTGCATCGGCTGCAAGTATTGCGCGTGGGCGTGCCCCTACGGCGCCCGCGAGCTCGATCCGCGCGAGAGCGTGATGAAGAAGTGCACGCTGTGCGTCGACCGCATCTACGACGCCGCGCTGCCGCCCGAGGAGCGCAAGCCGGCGTGCGTGATGGCCTGTCCCACGAGCGCACGCCTCTTCGGCGACATCCACGATCCCGCGTCGGAGGCGTCGGTGGCGATCCGCGAGCAGGGCGGCTACGCGCTGATGCCCGAGTGGGGGACGCAGCCCGCCAACCACTACCTGCCGCGGCGCAAGACGCAAATGCGCATCGATCCCGAGCAGATCGTGCGCGTCGACAATCCGCTCAAGGTCGACGGCCGGCTGCCGAAGCCGCCGGTGGACAGTCCCTCGCTCGACGACTCGACGTCGTGGTAGCGGAGGCCGCGCCATGCACCCCGCGCTTTCCGTGATCTTCCTCACCACGCTGATCGGCGCCGGCCAGGGGCTCTTCCTCGTCCTCTACGGGCTCGACGTGCTGGCGCGGCACGGCTACGTCGGGGAGGAGCTGCCGCCGTCCCTCTTCGTCACGGGGGCGCTGCTGGCGGTGGCGCTCACGGCGGGCGGCCTCGTGGCGTCGTTCTTCCA
Source organism: uncultured Alcaligenaceae bacterium (assembly GCA_964439475.1). GTDB lineage: Bacteria > Pseudomonadota > Gammaproteobacteria > Burkholderiales > Casimicrobiaceae > VBCG01. The sequence continues at coordinate 63,897 of CAYTOT010000003.1, read as the reverse complement.
TCTCGGCCACCCGGAGCGCGCGTGGCGGGCCGCGACCATGTGGCGCACGTCGTGGCTGTCGCGCGAGGTGATCGTGCTGCCGCTGTTCATGGCATTGCTGGTCCTCTATGCCGCGGCCCACGCCTTCGCGCCGCGGCTGGTTCCGCTCGCGGGATTCCTTGGCGCGCTCGCCTGCATCGCGCTCTTCGTGTGCACCGGGATGATCTACGCCTGCCTCAGGTTCCTGCAGGAGTGGGCGACGCCGCTGACGCTCGTCAACTTCACGCTGCTGGGGCTCGCCTCGGGCGCCACGGCGGCGGCAGCGCTCGCACCGGGGTGGTCGCCGCGCCTGGCCGACGGGCTCGCGCTCGCCGCCGTCGCGTTCACCCTGCTCGGGCTCGTCACGCGCGCCGCATCGCTGGCGCGCAACGCGCGCCTGCGGCCGCGCTCGACCCCGCAGAGCGCCATCGGCGTCAAGCATCCGCGCGTGGTGCAGAAGGCGCAGGGCTTCATGGGCGGGTCATTCAATACGCGGGAGTTCTTCCACGGGGCGTCGCCGGCGAAGCTGCGCGCGATCAGGCGTGGGTTCCTGCTCTTCGCCTTCGTGGTGCCGGTGGCGTTGCTCGCCGCCGGCGTCGCCCTGCGCGTCCCAGCACTCTTCGCCGCGGCATTCGTGATGCAATACGCAGGGCTGGTCGCGGAGCGCTGGTACTTCTTCGCGCAGGCGAACCACCCGCAGAACATCTACTATCAGGCGATGTCGTAGCCGCGCGCTCCGGGGCGCGCGCTGGCGGCGTGGGTGCGGAGTCGATATGGACAGCGTTGCGGCATACGAGGTTGGCATCGTGGCGGATGACGTGGACGCCCTCGTGCGTTTCTACGTGGACGTGCTCGCGATGACGATGCACAGCGATGTCACCGTGCCGGCAGATGCGAGCCGGCGCACCGGGCTGGCGCCGGCCGGATACCGGGTGGTGCGCCTGTCCACGAGTCTCGGGCAGCGATTCAAGATCGCGCGGGGATCCGGCAGCACGCGGCGGGTGGCGGGCGAGCCATTCCCCATGGCATCGACCGGGAATTTCTACCTCACCTTCCTCGTGCGCGACATTCGCGGCCTGCACGCACACCTCGCCGGGCGCGGTGTTCGCCTGTGCAGTGACGGTGTCGTGGAGGTGCGCCCCGGCGTGTGGCTCTTCCTCGCCGCCGATCCCGAGGGCAACTGGCTCGAGTTCGTGGAATACGCCGACATCGCGGGCTACCTCGCTTCGGGCCCCGCGCGATAGCGCGGCGCACGGCGTGCCCTCAGGCCTTGCGGGCGCGCGGGGCTGGCGTGCGTGGCTTTCGTGCGGCGGCCGCCGCCGTTTGCCGCGTGCCGGTGGCAACCGGTGCACGCGTTTTCGGTGCACGCGTTCTCTCGGGCGTGCTCGATGCTGCTTGCGGCGTCCGGGCAGGGACCGCGCGCGCGCCGGCCCCGTTCGCGTCACCAGCCTCGCCGCCGTGCCCCAACTCGCGGCTGAGCGCGCGCGCAGCCTCGACCAGCAGCATCGCGTGCCTTGCCCGCGCCCGCGTACTCATGCGCGTGATGGGGCCGGACACCGCCATCGCGCCCACCGCATGCCCAGAGAAGTCCAGGACCGGGGCGGCGATGCAACAGACGTCCTCGTGGAACTGGCCGTTGTCGGTGGCGATGCCTGTCTCGCGCACACGGACAACCGTGGCGCGCAACTCGCGGACATCGGTGATCGTGGTGGGCGTGAGCGGCACCAGGTCGGCGCTCGCGAGCCAGGCCTCGAAGCGGTCGAGCGGCAACGAGGCGAGCAGCACGTGTCCGGTGGCCGTCGCGTGCGCAGGACGCACACCGCCCACGCGGTCGGTGAGCTGGAATGCTCCGGTGCCGTTCGTGCGCGCGAGGGCGATCACGCTTTGTCCTGACCAGACGGCGAACGTGGATGCTTCGCCCGTGGCCCTGGAGAGCGCCTCCATGGCGGCCTTCGCCTTGTCCACGAGGAGCTGCTCGTCGACCGCGTTGGCGGCGAGACACAGGAGCCTGCGCCCGATCCGGTAACGCTTGTCGGACGGCGACTGCGCGAGGTAGCCCAAGCCGACCATGGTGCGGGCGAGGTTGAAGGTGGTGCTGCTGTGCAGGCCGAGCTGGCGACCGAGCTCGGAGAGGCCCACGCCCTGCGGCGCTTGCGCGACGCGTTCGAGGAGCGCGAAGGCGCGGGTCAGCGATTGCACGCCGCCGCTGTCCGATTTGCTGGCGGTGCGCCGGGGTTGGTCGTTCATGCGTATGCCTTGATCTTCGTACGGGACCGTTCATGCGCACGGCCGTCGGCGTGCGGATGGAATTGTAAGCGGCGCGGTCGCGCGGCGTTGGCGGAGTGGTGGACAGCGGCGAAGGCTTCGTCTACCCTTCACTACATGGCAAAAGTCGTTTCCCATATTACAAGAAGCACTCCGACGAGTCGACGCCGCAGCCGCCAAGCGAACGGAACCCGGCTGCGCTTCACCGATCGGGTGGTGCTCGTGACCGGCGGCAGTGGCGGCCAGGGCATGGCCGACGCAGGACTGTTCGCGGCAGAGGGCGCCGCCGTGGTGCTGGCCGACGTGGATATCGGCCCGGCTCGCGAGGCGCCCGGCGAGATTCCTTCACGCCGTGCGCATGCGCGGCACACTGCATGAGGTCGCAAGCGATGCGCGTGGCATTCATCGGACTCGGCGCCATGGGCGAACCCATGGCAGGCCACCTTCTGAAGGCGGGGCACGAGGTGACCATCGTGGGGCACCGACGGCCCGAGCCCGTCGCCCGTCTGCGGGAACTGGGCGCGAAGGTGGCGGCCACCCCGCAGGAGGCGGCCGCCGGGTGCGCCGCGGTGGTGCTGATGCTGCCGTCGTCAGAGGAGGTGCGGCGGGTGACGCTCGGCCCCGATGGGGTGGCGAGCGCGATGACGGCCGGCGCCTGCCTCGTCGACTGTTCCACGAGCGACCCCGCCGTCACGCTGGCGATCGCGGCCGACCTGGCAGCGCGCGGCATCGACATGGTCGACGCCCCGGTGACACGCGGCGTGCAGGGCGCACGCGACGGCAAGCTCGCGTTCTTCGTGGGCGGCGCCGATGCGGCCGTCGCGCGCATCGAGCCGCTGCTCGCCGCGATGGGCGACACCTTCCTGCGCATGGGACCGGTCGGATCGGGCCACGTCACCAAGGTTCTCGTGCAGGCGCTGAGCTACGGCACGGTGGCGCTGGTGAGCGAGGCGCTGCTGGCGGGCGCGTCGCGCGGCATCGAGTTGCCGGCGCTGCAGGAGGCCCTCATGGCGGGCGCGGGCAGCAAGGCGCTGGAGTCGTTCGGGCCGCGCATCGCCGCGCGCCAGCTCGTTCCGGCGCGCGTCGTGGTCGCGGATGCGGCGCGGCATCTCGACATCGCGCTGCAACTCCTGCACGACGCCGGGCTCGCACGTCCGGTCCACGCGGCGGCCGCGGCGATGCTCGAACAGGTCGTGGCCCGGGGCCATGCCGGCAGCGATCTCGCCGCGCTGCGCGAGACGTGGCCCGCGGGTGCGACGGAGCGCGCGTGAAGGTTCTCGACTTCCGCGTGCGGCCGCCGCTGGGCGGCTTCCTCGACATGATCCTGTACGCCAACGCCGAACGGCGGGATCGCATCACGCGCATGCACGGCTTCGAGCCGGCACCGTCGGCCACGGCGAAATCGATGGACCTGCTGCTCGCGGAGATGGATGGCGCCGGCGTCACCACGGGCCTCCTGCCGGCGCGGCTGTCGCAACGCCTGGGCTCGGTCAGCAACGAGGACGTGGTCGCCGTGGTGAGCCGGTACCCGGGACGCTTCGTGGGCGCGGGCGCCGTCGATCCCTCGGACCGGCGGCGGGCACAGGCCACGATCGAATCCTGCGTGCGCAGCGGGCTGCGTGCCATCAACTTCGAGCCCGGCTCGTATGCGCAGCCGCTGCACGTCGACGACCGGCGCCTGTATCCGCTGTACGCCACCTGCGAGGACCTCGACGTGCCGGCGGTGATCATGGCCGGTGGCAGCGCAGGCCCCGACCTCTCCTACACCGATCCCGTGGGCGTCGATCGCGTGGCCGCCGATTTCCCGTCGCTGCGCATCGTGGTGTCGCACGGCGCCTGGCCGTGGGTGCACCAGATCCTGCACGTCGCGTACCGGCGACCGAACGTGTACCTGTCACCTGACCAGTACCTCGCGAACATGCCCGGCATGCGCGACTACGTGGACGCCATCAACGGCTTCCTCGCGGATCGCTTCATCTACGGCAGCTCGTATCCGTTCCTGCCGGTCGACGCCTGCCTCGCGTGGTTCCGCTCGTTGCCGATCCGCGCCGACGTGCTGCCGCGCGTGCTTCACGACAACGGCGCGGCCCTGCTCGGCCTCGATCGGCGATAGGCGGCGGCCGCGCCAACGAAGACGCTTCACGAAACAGGAGGAGATCATGAAGCTCGCACGCTTGCTCCCGTTGCTTTGCGCATGCGCCGTCATGGCGTGGGCACCGGCGTGGGCGCAGAAGTATCCGGACCACCCGATCCGGCTGGTGGTCCCCTACGCACCGGGCGGCAGCGTGGACATTCTCGGCCGGCTCGTCGCCGGCAAGCTCTCCGACGTGCTGGGCCAGCAGGTGGTGGTCGACAACCGCGCGGGCGGCGGGTCCACGATCGGCACCGGCATCGTCGCCAAGGCCGCGCCCGACGGCTACACGCTGCTCCTGGGCGACATCGCCTTCGGCGCCAATCCCGCGCTCATGAGCAAGCTGCCCTACGACAGCGCGCGCGACTTCACGCCGGTGGCGCTGGTGGCGAAGCTGCCGAGCATCCTCGTGGTGACGCCGTCGCTGCCGGCGAGTTCGGTCAAGGAACTCGTCGACGAGGCGAAGCAGGCACCGGGCAGGCTCAACTACTCGTCGGCCGGGGTGGGAAGCATGAACTACCTCGCCGGCGAGCTCTTCAAGGCCAACTACGGCCTCGACATCGTGCACGTCCCCTACCAGAGCGGCGGGCAGGCGATCGCTGCCATCCTCGGCGGGCAGACGCAGATGGTGATCACCACGATCCCGCCGGTGTTGCAGCACGTGAAGGGCGGCAAGGTGAAGGCGCTCGCCGTGTCGGGTGACCAGCGCCAGACAGCCCTTCCCGACGTGCCCACCTTCAAGGAAGCGGGCTTCGGGGACTTCGACGTGTCGCTGTGGCAGGGCGTGCTCGTTCCCGCCGGCACGCCGCCGGAGGTCGTCGCGCGTCTCAACGCGGCCATCAACCAGGTGCTGGCGATGCCCGACGTGCGCGCGAAGATCGCCGAGCTCGGCGCCGATCCCGCGGGGGGCACGCCGGAGCAGTTCGCGGCCTTCATCAAGGGTGAGACCGATCGCTGGGCGAAGCTCATCAAGCCCGAAATGCGGATCAACTGAGCATGAGTGTCGCGCAGGAATCCGGCGGGCGGCAGCGCTTTCGCGGTCGTACCGTGGTCGTGACCGGCGCCAGCGGCGGGCAGGGCGCCACGGAGGCGCGCCTGTTCGCCGACGAGGGCGCGCACGTCGTGCTCGCCGACGTGGCGGTCGACGCGGGACGCGAACTCGCGGCACGGATTCGCGACAGTGGCGCTCACGCCGAGTTCGCGGCGCTGGACGTGACCGACGCGGCAGCGTGGCAAGACCTTGCCGGCCACCTGCGCGCGGCCGGCAACGGCGTGCACGCGCTCGTCAACAATGCGGGCGTGGTGAGCCGTCTCGGGATCATGGACATCGACGACGACGAGTGGCGGCGCGTGATGGACATCAACCTCACCGGTTGCCTCTACGGCATGCGCGCGCTGGCGCCGCTCATCCGCGATGCAGGCGGTGGGGCGATCGTGAACATCTCGTCCACTGCGGGGCTCCTGGGCTACGCGGGCGCGGCCTACGTCGCCAGCAAGTGGGGCCTGCGCGGCCTCACCAAGACGGCGGCGATGGAATTCAACGACTGGAACATCCGCGTGAACTCGGTACATCCCGCGCAGGTGGTGGACACGGCGATCGCGTCGCACGCGGCGCCCATCTATCGCGACGTCACGGCACGGGTGATCCCGATGGGCCGCGGTGCACGCTCCGAGGAGATCGCGCGGGCGGTGCTCTTTCTCGCCTCCGACGAGGCGAGCTACATCACCGGCACGGAGCTCACGATCGACGGGGGCTACTCGTCGTACGGGCTGCCGCGACTGCGGGAGTTCCTCATGCAACAGGCCAGGGAAGGTGGAGTGCCATGACGGCAGCAGCGGGTGAAGAGACGACGGCGTCCATGATCGTGACGCTGCAACCCAAGGGCATCGGCCAGGACGAGGTCGACGACTGGTACGACCTCGAGCACATTCCGCAGCGGGTCGCGTTGCCGGGCTTCGTGTCGGTGGAGCGGTGGACGTCGGTGGAGGGCGAGGCGTTGTCGCTCACGATCTACGATGTAACGACCCTCGACGTGATCACCAGCCCGCCGTATCTCGCGATCACCGGCGACCACATGACACCGTGGACGCGCCGCATCTTTCCGCGAACCGAGCGCAACCGCTACGAAGCCGTGATCACGCTCGACATGCACAAGCCCGGACGCGAGACCGCATCCGGACTCCTCCTCGTCGGCATGAACGTGGCACCGGAGATGGAGGCCGAGTTCAACCGCTGGTACGTGGAGGAGCACGTGCCCAACCTCTTCGCGCTGCCGGGCGTGCTCGGCGCCCGCCGGTACGAGTCGCGCACGGGCGGACGGAAGCACCTCGCGATGTATCACCTCGAGGCGCCCGAGGTGCAGGCGTCGCCCGAGTGGAAGCGGGCCATCGACACCCCATGGGGGAGCAGCGTGCGGCCGCACACCCGCGATCGCACCCGTTTCGTGTGCCGCCGCTATCACCGCGCGGTGAGCTGACGGTACGGCAACGATTCTCGAACAGGAGGACTCAACGATGGATTCGAAGCGCATCCTGGGCCGGCTGGCGGCCTTCGCGGCCGGCATCGCACTCGCTGCCGGCGTCGCCGCGCAGCCATTCCCGACGAAATCGATCCGCCTCATCTCCCCGTATGCCGCAGGCGGGGCCAACGACATCATTTCGCGCGTGCTCGCCGAGAAGCTCGGGGAGGACTTCGGACAGGCGGTGGTCGTGGAGAACAAGCCAGGCGCCGGGTCGATGCTGGCGTCGCAGATCCTCGTCAAGTCGCCGCCCGATGGCTACACGATCATGATGGCCGACATCGCGCACGGCGCCAATCCGGCGCTGCGCAAGGCGATGCCCTACGACACCGTCAAGGACTTCACGCCGATCGTGCTGGTGGCGCAGCTACCCACCGTGTTGCTGGTGAATCCGAGCGTACCGGCCAGCACGATCGCGGAGCTCGTGGACTACGCGAAGAAGCATCCCGGCAAGCTCAACTACTCGTCGTCGGGTTTCGGCAGCACGAACCACCTCGCGGCGGAGGTCTTCAAGTCGGAGCTCGGCCTCGACATCGTGCACGTGCCCTACCAGGGCGGCGGCGAGGCCATGAATGCACTGCTCGGCGGCCAGGTGCAGATACTGTTCATCACGCTTCCGGCCTCGCTCGCGCACATCAAGGCCGGCAAGGTGAAGGCACTCGCACTGACCGGATCGACGCGCATGGCCGTGCTGCCCGATGTGCCCACGGTGGCGGAAACGGTCCTGCCGGGGTTCGACATCAGCCTGTGGATCGGTGTCGTCGGTCCCGCCGGCGTGCCGGTGCCCGTCGTCGAGCGCCTGAACGGAGCGTTCAACAAGGTGCTGGCGGAACCCGCTGTCAAGGAGCGCATCGCGCAGCTGGGCGGCGTCCCGGTGGGCGGGACGGCTGCGAGCTTCGACGCCTTCATTCGGAAAGAGCTCGAGCGCTGGGCCAGGACCATCAAGCCCGAGATGCGGGTGAACTGAGACCGGCATGACGCGCCTCATCGACTTTCGCCTGCGGCCGCCGGTGCCGGGCTATCTGGAGACGGCGATGTACTCGAATCCCGCACGGCGCGACCGTTTCACGCGCCAGCTCGGGTTCGAGCCGGCGCCGTCCGCCACCAACCTTTCGCTCGCCCAATGCATCGAGGAGATGGATCGCGCGGGCGTTGCGACCGGCGTCCTGCCGGCGCGCGAGTCGGGATATCTCGGCTCGACGTCGAACGGGGCGGTCAAGGCGATCGTGGACGCCCATCCCGGGCGCTTCGTGGGTCTTGCGGCCATCAGCCCACTCGATCGCTGCCGGGCGATTCGCGAGATCGACGACTGCATCGCCGCCGGATTCCGGGGGGTCAACATCGAGCCGGGAGCGTATCCGGTGCCCCTGTATCCGGACGATGCCAGGCTCTATCCCATCTACGCCCATTGCGAGGATCGGCGCATTCCCATCGTGCTGATGGCGGGAGGCAACGGCGGTCCCGATCTCTCCTACAGCGATCCGGTGCGCGTGGATCGCGTGGCGGCGGACTTCCCGGAGCTTTCCATCGTCGTTTCACATGGTGGCTGGCCCTGGGTGCACCAGATCCTGCACGTGGCCTACCGCCGTCCCAACGTGTACGTATCGCCGGACATGTACCTCGCCAACATGCCGGGGATGGCGGACTACGTCGCGGCGGCAAAGGGCTTCCTGCAGGATCGCTTCGTCTACGGAAGCTCGTATCCGCTCACGCCGCTCGAGCAATACGCCAACTGGTTCCGGTCGCTTGGCTTCGAACCGGCGGTCTTCGACAAACTCGCCTGCGCGAACGCGGCACGGTTGCTGGGTCTCGATGCCGGCGGGAGATGAGGGGGAGATCTTGAGAACGACCGAGCTCCGATGGGGCGTGACCGGCCTCGGCAACGTGGTGCGAACGCGCTTCGCTCCCGCCGTCATCGGTACGGCGGGCGCGAAGCTCGTGGCCTGTGCCTCGCGCGATCCGGAGAAGGCCCGGTCCTTCGCCGCCACTTTCGGCGTCGCGCGGGCGCATCCCTCGTTCGACGCGCTGCTCGCCGATCGCGACGTGGACGCGGTGTACATCGCCACGCCCAATTCGCTGCACGCGGAGCAGGCGATTCTCGCGCTGCGCGCCGGCAAGCACGTCCTTTGCGAGAAGCCGCTCGCGTTGTCCGCGAACGACGGGCAGCGCGTGCTCGATGCAGCGCGAGCGTCGGGTCGCGTGCTTGGTGTCGCGTTCCAGTTCCGCTTCGAAGCGGCGTTCCAGCGCGTCCGGGCGATCGTCGCGTCGGGGCGGCTCGGGGACCTGCGCGCGGTGTCGCTCCTCGGCTGCTCGCCGGCAGGGGCGGCGGGCGCGTGGCGGAAGGCACCGGAGGAGGGCGGCATCGTCGCCGATCTCGCGGTGCACCTCATCGACCTCCTGCCGTGGATGACCGGCCTCGACTATGTGCGGATCAGCGCATGTGCGAGCCCACCGCAACTCGATCGCGAACCGGTGCAGACCATCGGCGTGCTGGCCTCGCTCGGGGCGCGGTGCCATGCATTCCTGCAGGCGAGCCGCGAGATCGTCGCGGGTCAGCAGTCGTTGCTGGTGGAAGGGACCCGGGGGACGTTGTGGTGTCCGGCATGGCGCGGCGCCGCACAGGTCGATCTCGTGACGCGCGACGGTTCCGGGGAATCGAGCGAGGCAGTCGCCGGCGCGCCCGCGTTCAACGGCGTCGTCGCCGCTTTCGCTGCTGCCGTGCAGGGCGCCGTCACGCCGCTCGCCACCGGCGCCGACGGCCTGCGCAACATCGTGCTGGCCGACGCCGTCCGCCGCGCCGCCCTGGAGAGTGCAACGATCGGCACTCTCCAGACGCAGGGAGAGTAGCCGGCCATGACGCAGGCGATGTCCTACACCACTTCCGTTTCCCCGGCGACGACCTCGGGCACCAGCAGCTCCACCCCCGACCACGCCCCGGAGGTCACGAGGTCGCGCGCGGTGGCCTCGGTCTCGGCGGCCACGGCCGCCGCTGCCGGTGACAGGAACTCCGGCGCGAGCGCGTAGAGGTAGTTGCGGCGGCTGATGCTCGCGTCGGCGATCGAGAGGTGGCGCCACTGCCTGCCGCGGTCGCTCTCGTGCAGGATCGCCGACATCGGCTTGATGGTGGCGCCCATGCCGCCGTACACGCAGTTCATGAGCAGCGACAGCGAATCGATCTCCGCCACGATGTTGGCGGCGAGATTGCGCCGCTCGAGTTCCGCGGACACGCGGCGACGCAGGCCGTGCGCGCCGGTCGGCAGGATCAGCGGCAGGCGCGCCGCCTCCTCGAGTCGCAGCGACGTCCGTCGCGGCGGCACCAGATCGCTGTGCTTCGGCAGCAGCACGAAGAGTTCCTCCTCCAGCAGCGCGCGGGCACGCAGGTCCGGCGCGACGTCGGGACTGAAGAGGATCGCGAGGTCGAGTTGCCCCAGGCGCATCATCTGTCCCAGGTGGCCGCTCATGCCCTCGACGACATTGAGGAGGATGCTCGGGAAGCGCTCGCGCACGCGCCGCACGAGGGGAAGGCCGAGGGCGATCACGGTCGTGGCGGGCAGCCCGAGGGAGACCATGCCGCGCACCGCGCCCGACTCCTCGCGTGCAATCGACAGCGCCTGGTCGAGCTGGCGCAGCATGAACTTGGCGTGGTGATAGAGCGCAAGGCCGTTGTCGGTGGGGATCACGCCCCGCGGCGTCCGCGTGAGCAGCGCCTTGCCCACTTCGCCCTCAAGCTTGGCGAGTTGCTGGCTCAGCGCCGGCTGGGCGATGAACAGCTGGCGCGACGCCTTGGCGAGGCTCCCGCTCTCGACGATCTGGGAGAAGTAGCGGAGTTGACGAAGGTCCATAAGAGAGCAGGAACGCTGGCCGGGCGAGGTGCCCACGGTACCTCGTCCCCGGACACGGGTATAGGTCTTCCTTATACCCCATCTCCGAAATCGGTACTTTCCCTGCCGCAATCGCGTTCCTAGAATCGCCGCACTCACCCCGCGAGTTCCTGCGCATGCCCGCCGGGACCGTGACGCGGGTGAACACGAATGTCAGGAGGAGCGATGAGGCAGAAAACGCGCAAGAGCGCAGTTCCCGGGACACTGTCCGCGATCTCGGGGCAGAGGCGGCGCCTGCTGGGCGCCGGATCCGCGGCCGTGACACTGGCCACCCTCGGCATCCCGGGTGGCGCGCTGGCGCAGGCCGAGAAGATCAAGATCGGGCACCTCGTGCCCCTCACGGGTTTCCTCGGCGCCCTCGGTGAATACGCCGTCCTCGGCGCCAGGATGGCCGTGGAGGAAGTCAACGCCGCGGGCGGGGCCAACGGCCGCCAGATCGAGCTCATCAGCGAGGACTCCGTGAACCCGCAGGTGGCGGCGTCGAAGGCACAGCGCATGATCGAGCGCGATGGCGTCGCGCTGCTCATGGGCGAGATCTCGTCCGCGTCGGCGCTGACCATCTCGCAGGTGGCGGCGCGCAACCACAAGATCTTCATGAGCACCGGCGCGCGTTCCGACACGCTGCGCGGCAAGGACTGCAATCGCTACACGTTCCACGTGGACATTCCGGTCACGGTCATGGTCAACGCGGCGGGCCAGGCGCTGCTGCGCGACGGCATGGTCAAGGGCAAGCGAATCTACAGCCTCACCGCGGACTACCTCTTCGGGCACGATCTCGCCAAGGCGGCGAAGAAGTTCTACGACGCCAACGGCGCGACGCAGATCGGCGACGAACTGGTGGCCACCGACGTGACCGACTTCAGCCCGTATCTTCTCAAGATCCGCCAGGCGAAGCCGGATGTCGTGTCGACCAACCTTGCCGGCAATCAGGTCACGAACTTCGTGAAGCAGTACGCCGAGTTCGGGCTGCCGTATCCGGTGGTCGGCTTCAACCTCAACACGGCCGATGCCTGGGCGGCGGGTGAGGGGAACCTCGGCGGCATCTGGCCCACGGTGTGGCACCACGACCTGCAGACACCTGGTTCGAAGGCGTTCGTGGCGGCGTTCGTGAAGAAGCACGGCAAGCCGCCGGAGAATCATGCGTGGATCGAGTACGTCACCGTCAAGATCATCGCGCAGGCCATCAACGAGACGAAGTCGGTCGACACCAACAAGCTCATCGCCTACTTCGAGTCGGAAGCTCAGTTCGACGTGCTGAAGGCGCGCAAGGCGTACTTCCGCTCGTGGGATCACCAGCTCATGCAGGAAGCGTATCCGTTCACGGTCAAGGCCAAGGGCCAGGCCAAGGACAAGTGGGACTTCCTCAAGTTCGGCGATGCCGTGCCCGGGCCCAACCAGCCGCTCGACCTGCTCGCCACGGTGAAGGCGGACAACACCTGCAAGATGTGACCGCCCCGCCGCGCGCGCCCGCGCCGGCGCGCGCGGCGGCATGATCCTTCGCGATGCAACTGCTGTTCCTCCTCGAGCAGGTCGTCAACGGGTTGGTCCTCGGGGGCTACTACCTCCTGCTGGCGCTCGGCCTGTCGCTGATCTTCAGCGTCGGCGGGATCGTGAACCTCGCCCACGGTGCCTTCTACGCGCTCGGAGCCTACGTCTCGCTCGAGATCGCGCGCTACCTCGGGTTCGGTGCAGGGGTGGTGCTCTCGCCGGTGGCGGTGGGGATACTCGGGATCCTCTTCGAGCGCTTCCTGCTGCGCCGCTTCTACGCGGCCGACCCGATCCTGAGCCTTCTCGTGACGTTCGCGCTCGCGATGGTCACCGAGCAGGTCATCCGCATGATCTGGGGCGCGGCGCCGCTGCCGTCGATGATGCCGGCGGGCTTCAAGGGCAACGTGACGGTGGGCGACTTCCTGTTCTCACGTTATCGCCTCTTCCTGCTCGGCGTGGTCTTCCTCGTGATGGCAGGCCTTTGGCTGCTTCTGCACAAGACGTCCTTCGGCCGGGTGGTACGCGCCGGCGTCCAGCGTCCGGACATGGTGGCCGTGCTGGGCATCCGCCTGCAGCCCTACATGACGACGATCGTGGTGCTGGGCGTGGCGAGCGCGGCGCTGGGCGGGGCGCTGTTCGGCCCGATCACGACCGTGCATCCGGCGATGGGGACCGAGATCATGACCGCCGCGTTCGTGGTGGTGGTCATCGGCGGGCTCGGGAGCTTCTGGGGCGTGGTCCTCGCGGCAATGCTCGTGGGTGTGGTGCGGGGCGTGACGATCCACTTCGTTCCTGCAGCCGGTGAGGCTTCCATGTACGTGCTGATGGTGCTCGTGCTGCTGCTGCGGCCGCGCGGGCTCCTCGGCGAGCGCAACGAGCGGCTCGAATGACGGCCGTTGCCAAGTACCGTCCGCTGTGGATCGCCGCCGTGGCGCTGGTGCTGCTGCCCATCGTCCTCCCGGCGGTGGGGCTCACCCTCGACAACGCGACCGTCGTGGTGATCGTGGCGATCGCAGCGATGGGCCTCAACGTGCTGGTGGGCCAGACGGGTCTCGTGTCGTTCGGGCACAGCGCGTGGTTCGGCATCGGCGGCTACGCGGCGGCCATCGCGCAGCTTCACTGGTTCAAGGGCCACCTCCTGCTGCCGATGCTCTTCTCGGTCGCCTTCACGGCGGCGCTCGCCTGCGTGGTCGGCTTTCTCATCCTGCGCCGGCGCGGCGTGTACTTCTCGCTCCTCACGCTCGCGCTGTGCGCGCTGGTGTTCGCCATCTCGTTCCGCTGGACCGCGGTCACGGGGGGCGAGGGCGGCCTGGGCGGCATCGAGCGCAATGGCCTCGCGATCTTCAATCTCGACGGCTATCTCAACTACTACGTGCTCGTCGCGCTGGTGGGGTTCGCCGTCGTGTACCTCCTCTTCCGCGTGACGCGCTCGCCGTTCGGGCATGTGCTGGCGGCCATCCGCGAGAACGAGCAGCGCGCGCAGTTCCAGGGCTACGCGACCAATCGCTACAAGCTCGGGGCCTTCGTGCTCTCCGCCACCGTGACCGGCGTGGCCGGCATGCTCGTGGTGTTCCTCCACCGCTTCGCTGCCGCGGAGTCGACCACCGTGGCCTTCTCCGGCGAGCTCCTCGCGATGGTGGTGATCGGCGGCATGCGCAGCCTCCTGGGCCCGGCGCTCGGCGCGATCTTCTACGTGCTGTTCCGCGAGGCCATCTCGATCTGGACCGGCGACTGGCTCTTCTGGTTCGGCCTCCTGTTCCTCGGCTTCATCATCTTCTCGCCCACGGGACTGACGGGCATCTACGCCGAGGTCAAGCGCCGCTGGCGGCCGCCCCCCGAGACCGCGGCAGCGATGAGCCAGCGCAGGATCCACGAGGGGCTGCCGCTGCCCGAGTTCCTGCGGCCGCAGCCGCGCGAGGGCGTGGTGCTGGCGGTCGCCGGGGTGTCCAAGTCCTTTGGCGGCATCCGGGCCGTGCGCGACGTGTCGCTCGACGTCCGTGGAGGCGAGATCCATGCGCTGATCGGACCCAACGGCGCGGGCAAGACCACCACCTTTCACATGATCTCCGGGCTCTATCCCCCGGACAGCGGAACGATCTCCCTGCACGGGACGCCGATCCAGGGGGTGGCCACGCATCGCATCTGCCATCTTGGTCTCGCGCGCTCGTTCCAAATCACGAGCCTCTTCAAGGGGCTCTCCATCGAGGAGAACCTGCGGCTGTCGCTGCAGGCGCGGCACCCCGGAGCGGGCAACTTCTGGCGCGACGTCGACCGCTATGCGGAAGTCAACCGCGAGACCACGGAGCTCCTGCGCTTCCTGGGGCTCGAAGGCATCGAGCGGACGCAAGGCGGTGACCTCTCCTACGGCGGCCAGCGCCTCGTGGACCTTGGCATCGCGCTCGGCTCGAAGCCGCAGGTGCTGTTGCTCGACGAGCCGCTCGCCGGCCTCGCCGCGGCGGAACGTGAGCGCGTGTCGCGCCTGGTGCGCACGATCGCCGCGTATGTGCCCGTGCTGATCGTCGAGCACGACATTGACCGGGTGCTGAGCATCTCGCAGCGCGTGACGGTCATGAACCAGGGCGAGCTGCTGATGGCGGGCACGCCCGGGGAGGTTCGCAGCGATGCCCGTGTGCAGGAGGTCTATACCGGCACCGGCACGCCGCCGGTGACCGGCCGCAGCGAGGAGGCGCTGGCGCAACAACCCGTGCTGCTGGACTTCGCCAAGGTCGATGCGTACTACGGCAAGAGCCACATCCTGCAGGCGGCTACGCTGGACGTGCGCCGCGGCGAGATCGTGGCACTCCTCGGCCGCAACGGCGCGGGCAAGTCCACCCTGCTGAAGACGATCACCGGGCTGGTCACGCCGGCGTCGGGGCGCATCGTCTTCGACGGTCGCGACATCGCGGGTGCGGCGGCGCCCGGGATCGCGCGCATGGGCATCGGCTATGTCCCCCAGGGACGCGGCCTGTTCGCGGGCATGACGGTCGCCGACAACCTGGCGCTCGGCCGCCTCGCGCGTTCGACCACCGATGCCGGGGGTGGCGTGGTGTGGGACGAGCGGGCGATCCTCGAGTTCTTCCCGCGCCTGCGCGAGCGCATGGACGTGGCCGCCGACTACCTGTCGGGAGGCGAGCAGCAGATGGTGGCGGTGGCGCGCGCCCTGTCGGGCAACGTGAAGCTCCTGCTCCTCGACGAGCCGTTCGAAGGGCTCGCTCCTGCGGTGGTGCAGGAGCTCTTCACCGTCTTCGACCGGCTGCGCCGGCACATCGCGATCGTGATCGTCGAGCACAACCTGGATCTCGTGCTCGCTCTCGCCGATCGCGTGTTCGCGCTCGAGCGCGGCGAGGTATTCCACGAGGGCCCGGCCAAGGCACTGCTCGAGGACCTCGAGTACCGCAAGAAGATCCTGTGGCTGTGATGCTTCCCGGAAAGGATTCCTGATGGACACCCAATCGCAAGCCGGCCTCGCGGCCTTCGTCGGGCAGATGGCACGCGTTCCCTGGCAGGAGTTCCCCGGCCACTTCGGCGGCGCGCTGTCCAAGGCGCTGGTGGGCCCGGACAACTCGAAGTCGCGGCGCATCGACTTCCGCATTTCGCGCTACGCGCCGATGGCCTACGTCCAGGAGCACGTGCACAAGGTGCAGGAGCAGGTCTACTACGTGCTCGAGGGGGAGGGCATCCTGACGCTCGACGACGCCTCGCATCTCATGCGCCCGCATGACTACGTCTACGTGCCGCCCGGCGTGCGTCACGGCTTCACCAACACCGGCCTCGACGGCCTCGTCTTCCTCGTCATCACGTCGCCCGCGAGCGACGACGATGACATGCCGTGATCCGCTTCCCGAAAGGATTCACATGAGCAAGTCCCTCGCCCTCGTCTTTGGGGGCACCCGCGGCATCGGCGCCGCGACGGTGCATGCTTTCGCTGCCGACGGCTTCGACGTCGCCTACACCTACGTCTCGACACCGCCGGGCGGCCCCGGCCGGGCCTACCGGGCCGACGTCGCGGACGCGGCCGCGGTGGCCAGGGTCTTCGCGGACGTCGAGGCCGACTTCGGTCGCGCCCCGTCGGTGGTGGTGGCCAATGCCGGCATCAACGTCGCGCCCGCGCCGCTCGCGCAGTTCAAGCCCGAGGACTTCCGCGCACTCGTGGAGACCAACATCGTGGGCGCCTTCAACATGCTTGCCGAGGCCGCGCGGAGGGTTCCCGACGGCGGCTCGATCATCGCCGTCACGACCTCGCTGGTGCGGCACGCGGCACCGGGTCTCGGCCCCTACAGCGCCAGCAAGGCCGCGGTGGAATCGATGGTCCGCTCGCTCGCCAGGGAACTCGCGCCGCGCCGCGTGCGCGTCAACGCGGTCGCGCCCGGACCCGTGGACACCGACCTCTTCCGGGCCGGTAAGACCGAGGAAGCCAAGCAGCGTTCCGCCGCGATGAGTCCGTTCAATCGTGTTGGCGAAGCGAAGGAGGTGGCGGCCGTCATCGGCTTCCTCGCGTCGGACAAGGCGTCCTGGGTGCATGGGCAGGTGGTGCAGCCGAACGGCGGTCTCATCTAGGCATGGACATGGAAGCCTCTCCCGGCTCCCCGGCGTCGGATCTGCGCCGGGGATCACTTCTCATCGGCGGGGCCTGGGTGCCCGGGATCGACCGCGCCGCCGTCCTCGACAAATATCGCAATGCGCCGTGGGCGGAGGTCGCGTTGCCGAGCCGCGAGCAGGTCACGCAGGGCGTGGAGGCGGCGGAGCGCGCGTTTCGCGGCAGCACCCTCGATGCGCATGCGCGCGGCGCGATCCTCGATCGCGCCGCCGCCCTCGTCGAGGCGCGCGCCGACGAGCTCTCGGAGATCATGCGCGCGGAGGCGGGCTTCACGCGGCACGACGCGGCGGGGGAGATTCGGCGCTGCGGTGCGACGTTCCGCCTGTGCGCGGAGGAGGCCCGCGGCTTTCGCGGCGACATGGTGCCGGTCGAGGGCGCCGGCGGCCAGACGGGCCGGATCGGCTTCACGCTGCGGGTGCCGCTCGGCGTGGTATGTGCGATCACGCCGTTCAACGCGCCGCTCAACACGGTCGCGCACAAGGTGGGACCGGCGCTCGCGGCGGGAAACGCGGTCGTGCTGAAGCCTTCGCTGTACACACCCTTCACGGCCATCGTGATGGCGGAGGCGCTGCTCGATGCGGGGCTGCCGCCGGGTCTGCTGTCCATCGTCCACGGCGGCGCCGACGTCGCCGGCTGGCTCCTCGACGAGCCGCTGGTGCGCTTCTACGCGTTCACCGGCAGCACGGTGGTGGGCCGCGCGATCCAGGCCCGGGCAGGACTGCGCCGCACGCAGATGGAGCTGGGCTCGATCGCCTATTGCATCGTGAGCGACGATGCCGACCTCGATGCGGCGCTGCCGCGCATCGTGAATGCCGCGTACCGGAAGGCGGGGCAGGTATGCACGTCGGTGCAGATGCTCCTCGTGCACCGGTCGCGCATTGTGGAGGTGGAAAGTCGGCTGGCGGCTTTGGTGACGGCGCTGCCGTTCGGCGATCCCGCTCGATCCACTACGGTGGTGGGACCGGTCATCAGCCTGGCCTCGGCCGAGCGGATTGCCTCGTGGATCGACGTTGCCGTCGCCGACGGCGCGCGTCGGCTCGCGGGCGGGCCGCGTCAGGGTACGGTGGTGCCGCCCACGCTGCTGGCCGATGTTCCGCAGACGACACCGCTCGGTTGCGAGGAAGTGTTCGGACCCGTCATGTGCCTCGCGCCGTTCGACACGCTCGACGAGGCCATCGCGCGGGTGAACGCCACGCCCTACGGCCTCGCCACCGGCGTGTTCACCAACCGCCTGCACGATGCCTTCGCCGCGGCGCGACGCCTCGAAGTGGGGGGCGTGCACATCAACGAGACGTCGAGCTCACGCGTGGACGTGATGCCCTACGGCGGCTCCAAGGACAGCGGCTTCGGCCGCGAAGGACCGCACCACGCCATTCGCGAGATGAGCGAGGAGCGCATGATCACGCTGTTGCCGTAACTCGCGGCAGCGACAAGGGAAAGGTATCGGGAACATGGCCAGGATGAAGGGTGGCGAGCTCATCGCCGAGTATCTCGTGCAGCAGAAGGTACCGTACGTGTTCGGTATCTGCGGCCACGGCAACGTCGGCATCCTCGACGCACTATGGCGGGTGCGCGACCGCGTCCAGCTCGTGTCGCCCCGTCACGAGCAGTGCGCCGGCCACATGGCCGATGCCTACTTCCGTGTCAGGCACAGCCCCGTGGCCACGCTCACGTCCACCGGCCCCGGCTCGGCGAACATGGTGATGTCGCTCGCCACCGCGCTGTCGGACTCGTCGGCCTTCCTCGCCATCACCGCCAACGTGCCCACCGGCCAGGCCAATCGCGCGCCGTTCCAGGAGCTGTACGCGCACAACCAGGCCGATTTCGCGCAGGTGCTGCGGCCGGTGGTCAAGCGCACGTTCCAGCCGAGCCGTGTGGACATGCTGCCGCTCGCGCTGCGGCAGGCGTTCGACACGATGCTCACGGGACGGCCCGGACCGGTGAACCTCGACATCCCGTACAACGTGTTCCAGGAGGAGGGCGACGTCGAGCCGCCACCGCCCTCGCACGTGTACGGCGCGCATCGCCCTGCGGCGAGCGACGCCGACGTCGCGGCGGCGGTGGATCTGATCGCGCGAGCGAAGCGCCCCGTGTTCTTCATCGGGCAGGGAACCACGCTGTCGGAAGCCGGCGCCGAGATCACCGCCCTTCAGCAGCGCTATGGCATCCCCGTCATCACCTCGCCCAACGGCATGGGCTGCGTGCCCGCCGACGATCCCCTCACGCTCGGTTTCATCGGACGCAACGGCGCGTATCCGGCCAACCAGGCGGGCCGGCACGCCGATCTCGTGCTATGCATCGGCACGCGTTTCGACGATCGCAGCTCGTCGACCTGGCATCCGGGATACTCGTGGAACTTTCCACCCGCGAAACTGCTTCAGGTCGACATCGATCCGCAGGAGCTCGGCCGCAACTACCCGCCCACGCTCGGCATCATCGCCGACGCCAGGACGTTCTCCGCGCAGCTCCTGGCGGCACTCGCGACGCATCCCGAGCTCACCCGCGAGCGCTACGCGCAGTGGCGCGGGGAGATCGCCGCCTGGCAGCAGGAGTGGGAGGCCTTCGTGCGGCCGAACTTCGCCGCGGTGACCACGCCGATCCGTCCAGAGTACGTGGTGCAGGCCCTGACCGACGTCCTGCCCGACGACGTCATCCTCTCGCTCGACTCCGGCGTCCATCACAACTGGTTCATGCAGTTCTGGAAGCCGAAGCGTGCGCAAAGCATGCTCAACAGCTGGGGCTACTCCTCGATGGGTTTCGGCGTGTGCGGCATCATGGGAGCGCAGCTCGCCGCTCCCGATCGCACCTGCGTCGCCGTGGTGGGCGACGGCGGCTTCATGATGGCGCCGCACGTCGTGGCCACGGCCGTCGAGTACGGATTGCCGTGCGTGTGGGTGGTCTGGAACAACTTCGCGTGGGCGGCCATCCGCGACCTGCAGTACGGCCTCTTCGAGGGACGCGAGCTCGGCACCGCGTTCTACAAGGGTGCGCAGGGTCCTGGCGGCGAACGCTACAACCCCGACTTCGCGGCGTGGGCGCGTGCCTGCGGCGCCGACGGCGTGACCGTCACGCGCAGCGAGGACCTGCGTGGCGCAGTGGAACAGGCGGTGAGGAATCGCCGCCCGTGCGTGATCGACGTGCACGTCGACGGCGAAGTGCGGCCGCCGTCGACCGGAACGTGGCAGTTGCCGCCGATCCCGTACAAGGAGCCCGCCTTCGGCAAGCCGTGGCGACCGGAGTAGGTGATCGGTGCCGACGCCATGTCACCCGCAGGCGCGTCATCGGTAACGCGGGCGCGATGCTGCCGTCGGGCGCCCTGCGCGCGGTCGCGCCCGGGTCCGGCGTGCGGCAGGCATCGGACGGGCACGATGCCGGCGTGAAACTCGCGCAAACGCCGTGGGACGTGATCGTCGTGGGCGCCGGCGCGGCCGGCATGACCGCCGCCTGTGTCGCTGCGAGGGAAGGCTGTCGCACCCTGCTCCTCGAGCAGGGGCCCAGCGTGGGTGGCACGACGGCGATCTCCGGCGGCATGGTGTGGATCCCCGCCAACCACAAGGCCCTGGCCGTTGGGTTGCCGGACGATCTCGACGCCGCGCGCAGATATCTGCACCACCTCGTCCCGCACGCGAATCCTTCGCTCCTCTCGGCCTTCGTCGAACGCGGTGACGAGGCCATCCGCTATCTCGAAGCCCATACGAAAGTGCAGTTGCAGCCCGTGGCGACATACCCCGACTACTATCCCGATTTGCCCGGTGCCACCCTCGGCGGGCGCGTGCTGGAGCCCGTTCCCTTCGACGGAGCCTCGCTCGGACCCGACTTCGCCCTTCTGCGTCCGCCGCTGCCGGAGTTCCTGCTCTTCGGGGGCATGATGGTGAATCGCCAGGACATTCCGCACCTGCGGCGCGCCGCTCGATCGGCGGGCTCCGCGTGGCACGTGGCCCGACTGCTCGCACGGCATGCGACGCAGCGCCTGCGCGCGCCGCGCGGGACGACGCTCCACCTCGGCAACGCGCTCGCGGCGCGCCTGCTCGCCTCGGTCCGCGCGGCCGGCGTCACGCTCTCGACGGCAACGGCGGTGGCCGGCCTGGTGATGCGCGAAGACCGCGTCGCGGAAGTGCGGATCACGGCGAGGGAGCAGGGGGCCCCGGCGCTCGCCCTGCAGGCCCGTCGCGGCGTGATCCTCGCGACCGGCGGCCTGTCGCACGGCGGCGAGTTGCGCGCGCGCTACGTTCCCGCCGCAGCCGGTACGTTGACCGCCACGGTGTCGCCTGCCGATGCCAGGCGTGGAGCGTCACTCGCCGAGGAGGTGGGGGCCGCATTGTCACCCGCTACACAGAACGGCGCGCTATGGGTTCCCGTGTCGACCTTCGTCCGCGCGAACGGCAGCGCTGGCGTGTATCCCCACACGGTGACGGATCGCGCCAAGCCGGGGGTGATCGCGGTGGATCGCGAGGGGCGCCGCTTCGTCAACGAGGCGACGTCGTATCACGAGTTCGTGCGTGCGCAGCTTCGCTCGGGAGGGACAGCGATACCCGCGTGGCTCGTGTGCGACGGCGCCTTCTTGTGGAAGTACGGGCTCGGCCGCGTCAAGCCCTTCACGTTGCGCGTGGCGCCGCACGTCCGCGATGGGTATCTGCGTCGCGCCGCCACCATCGAGGGGCTCGCGACAGCGATCGGAATCGACCCCGCTGCGCTGACGATGACCATCGCCGGCTACAACCGGCACGCGCGCGAGGGCAACGACCCTGCGTTCGGCCGCGGTGGCGACCCTTACCAGCGTCACCTGGGAGACGCCGACCGGCGGCCCAATCCCTGCGTCGCACCCATCGAACGAGCGCCGTTCTACGCAGTGGCCGTGCTGCCAGCCGACCTCGGCATGGCGGCAGGCATTCGTACCGATGCCAACGCACGGGCGCTCGGAGCGAGCGGTGCGCCGATTCCCGGCCTGTACGCCTGCGGCAACGACATGCACTCCGTGATGGAGGGCGAGTATCCGGGCCCGGGCATCACGCTGGGGCCCGCGCTCACGTTCGGCTACCTCGCTGCACGCCATGCGGCGAGGCAGGCATGACGGCACGGAGGGCACGATCGTGACTCACGGCAGCACCCGCGACGACATGCACGACGTCCTCGTGATAGGTGGGGGCAACGCCGCGCTCTGCGCCGCGCTGATGGCGCGCGAGGCGGGGGCGAGCGTCCTTCTGGTGGAAGCGGCGCCGAAGGACTGGCGCGGCGGCAACTCGATGCACGTGCGCAATCTGCGCTGCATGCACGATGCGCCGCAGGACGTCCTCGTGGAGGCGTATCCCGAAGAGGAGTACTGGCAGGACCTGCGCAAGGTCACGGGCGGGCTCACCGACGAACGCCTCGCGCGCCTCGTGATCCGGCACTCGTCGGGGTGCCGGCCGTGGATGCGCCGGCACGGCGTGCACTTCCAGCCGCCGCTCTCCGGCGCGCTGCATGTCGCGCGCACCAATGCCTTCTTCATGGGCGGTGGCAAGGCACTCGTGAATGCGTACTACCGCAGCGCCGCGGAGCTCGGCGTGGAGGTTCGCTACGACACGCCCATCGCGGGCCTCGAGCTCGACGGCTCGCGGTTCGTGGCGGCGGTCACCGGCAGCGGCGAGCGGATTCCGGCACACACTTGCGTGATCGCCTGCGGCGGCTTCGAATCGAATCTCGAATGGCAACGCGAAGCGTGGGGGCGCAACGAGCGCGGCGAGTGGCCGGCGGAGAACTTCCTCGTTCGCGGCACACGCTTCAACCAGGGCGTGCTGCTCCGCTTCCTGATGGATGCCGGTGCCGATACCATCGGCGATCCCACGCAGGCGCACTGCGTCGCCATCGACGCCCGGGCACCGCTGTACGACGGGGGCATCTGCACGCGCATCGACTGCGTGTCGCTCGGCATCGTCGTCAACCGCGACGCGCAGCGCTTCTACGACGAGGGAGAGGACTTCTGGCCGAAGCGCTACGCCATCTGGGGGCGCCTCGTCGCGCAGCAGCCTGACCAGCTCGCCTGGTCGATCATCGATCAGAAGGCGATCGGCCGCTTCATGCCGCCGGTGTTCGCCGGCACGCGGGCCGACACGCCCGCCGCGCTCGCCGCGAAGATCGGCCTCGATGCCGGCGTCTTCGCACGCACGCTGGCGGAATACAACGCGGCATGCCGGCCCGGCAGGTTCGACCATACCGTGCTCGACGATTGCCGCACCGACGGGGTGACCCCGGCCAAGTCGCATTGGGCGCTGCCGCTCGACGCGCCGCCGTACGTGGCCTATCCCTTGCGGCCGGGCATTACCTTCACCTACCTCGGGATGAAAGTGGACGAGACCACGGCCGTACGCTTTGGCGGGGAGCCCAGCGAGAATCTCTTCGTGGCCGGCGAGATCATGGCCGGCAATGTGCTCGGCAAGGGCTACACCGCCGGCGTGGGCATGAGCATCGGCACCGCCTTCGGCCGCATCGCCGGCGCTGCTGCCGCCCGGGCCGCGGGGCTGCCGCATCCCACCTTCGCGAGCGAACTCGACCATGCCCTCGCTCGCTGACCTCGTCGCGCAGGCGCGCGCCGCCGCGACGCCGAACGCCGGCACGGCCGAGGACGAGGCCGCGCGCGTGCTCACCATCTGCAACGCCTGCCGCTATTGCGAGGGCTACTGCGCCGTCTTCCCGGCGATGACGCGGCGGCTCGAGTTCGGCCGCGCCGACGTGCACTACCTCGCCAATCTCTGTCACAACTGCGGGGATTGCCTGCACGCCTGCCAGTACGCGCCGCCGCACGAGTTCGCGGTCAATGTGCCGCGAGCGATGGCGCAGGTGCGCGGACGCACGTACCAGGACTACGCGTGGCCTGCGGCGCTGGGGTCGCTGTACCGGCGCAACGGCCTGGTGGTGTCGCTGGCACTCGCCCTGGGCTTGGGCCTCTTCCTCGTGCTCGCCGTCGTGCGCACGGGGTCGCTGCTGCACGAACCCCTCGGCGGCAACTTCTACGCCATCTTCCCGCACAACCTCCTGGTGGTCATGTTCGGCAGCGTCTTCCTGTTCGCGATCCTGGCCCTGACGCTGGGGGTGCGCCGCTTCTGGCGCGACGAATCGCCAGGGCCCCCACCCCCGGGACAGCGGGGAGCCGCGATGCAGGAGGCCACGCGCAGCGTGCTCGAGCTGCGCTACCTCGAAGGGGGACACGGCGCGGGGTGCAACGAGGCCGACGACGCGTTCACGCAGATCCGCCGCCGCTGCCATCACCTCACGTTCTACGGCTTCCTGCTGTGCTTCGCGGCCACCTGTGTCGCCACGTTCTACCACTACGTGCTGGGGCTGCCTGCACCGTATCCGGTCCGTTCCGTGCCCGTTCTGCTCGGCACGGCCGGCGGGATCGGCCTGCTGATGGGGCCCGCGGGCCTGTACTGGCTCAACCTGCGGCGGCATCCGCTGCACGGCGATCCGGGGCAGCAGCCCATGGACCGTGGCTTCATCGCACTCCTGTTCTTCACGAGCCTCACGGGTCTCGTGCTGCTGGTGGCGCGAGATACGGGTGCGATGGGCCTGTTGCTGGCCCTGCATCTGGGCTTCGTGATGGCGATGTTCCTGACCTTTCCGTACGGCAAGTTCGCCCATGGCATCTTCCGCAGCGCCGCGCTCCTCAAGTACGCGATCGAGAGACGGCAGCCGAGCCGCGTCAGGCTGAAGGAGGAGTAACGGAGGCAGCAGCCATGGCGCCGCTATCATGGACGGACCCCGATCCCCATGACTGCCGACATGCCGCGCCCCCGCATCGTCGAGCGGCTGGTGACGGACGTGGCGGCGGAGCGCCGCGCGCTCGTCGCAAGCCTCCTCGCCAGCCCCGCCTCCATCGCGCCGAAGTATTTCTACGATCCCTTGGGCTGTGCGCTCTTCGGCGCCATCTGCGAGCTCGACGAGTACTACCTGACGCGCACCGAGCAATCGATCTTCGACGCGCGGCGTGAGGAGATCGCGACGGTCATCGGCCCGGGCACGCAGTTCGTCGACTTGGGCGCCGGCGACGGCGCGAAGGCGATGGCGTGGCTGCCGGCGCTCAAGCCGGCACGCTACATCGCTGTCGACATCGCCGCCGCGCAGATGGCGCGTACGCTGGGGACGCTAGCGGTCGCGCATCCCGCCCTGGCGCTGCTGGGCGTGGTCGCCGATTTCGCGCGCGGGCTCGACCTGCACGGCGACCTCGAGGCCGGGCCGACCACCTTCTTCTATCCGGGGTCATCGATCGGCAACTTCGCGCCCGCCGACGCGACCGCGTTCCTGCGTCGCATTCACGACCACTGCGTCGATCGCCCGCGCAGCGGCCTCCTCATCGGGGTCGACACGAAGAAGGCGAGGCAGCGGCTCGATGCGGCCTACGACGATGCGGCCGGCGTCACCGCCGCGTTCAATCGCAACGTGCTGAACCACGTCAACCGCTTCCTCGGCGCGGACTTCCATCCGCGCGAGTACCTGCATCGCGGCTTCTACGACGAGGCGCTCGGCCGGGTCGAGATGCACCTCGAAGCCACGTCCCCGCAGACGATCCGTCTGGGTGAGGCGACCCGCGTCTTCGCGGCAGGCGAGCGGATCCACACGGAGAGCTCGTGGAAGTACACGCCGGCGGAGTTCGCCGCCATGCTCGGAGCAGCCGGATTCTCGCGGATCAGGCACTGGCAGGATCCGGCGGGCGATTTCGCGGTCTTCTATGCCGCGTGAAGGTCGCGGGCGAGGCGCACGCCGGAGAACTGCCAGCGCGCGTCGGGCGGGAAGAAGTTGCGATAGGTGGCACGCAGGTGCGATCGCGGCGAGGCGCAGCTCCCGCCGCGCAGCACGTACTGACCGCACATGAACTTGCCGTTGTATTCGCCCACCGCGCCCTCCGCCGTGCGGAAGCCGGGGTAGGGCGCGTAGTCGCTGCGGGTCCATTCCCAGACGTCGCCGAAGAGCTGCGCCGGGTGCGTGTCATCACGCGCGCCCGCTGCGGGCAAGGGGTGCAAGGCGCCCGTCTCGCAGAAGTTGCCGGTAATGCTCACGCCGGCGGCGGCGGTCTCCCACTCGGCCTCGGTGGGCAGGCGCGCGCCAGCCCAGCGCGCGTAGGCATCGGCCTCGAAAAAGGACAGGTGACACACGGGTGCGTGGACATCGATGTCGACAAGTCCGTGAAGCGTGAAGCTCCTCCACCGCTCCCCGTGGCGCTCCCAGTACAGCGGCGCCTCCCAGCCGCGGGACTGCACGATGTCCCAGCCTGCGGAGAGCCAGAGCTCGTGACGCCGGTACCCGCCGTCGGCCATGAATTCCGCGTACTCACCGTGGGTCACAGGCCGCGACGCCAGCTCGAACGGCGCGACGTAGACCTCGTGCGCCGGCCTCTCGTTGTCGAAGGCGAAGCCGTCTCCGCGATCGCCGAGGCGCAGGAGGCCGCCGGCGAACGCATGCCAGCCCGCGTGGTGCGCCTTCACCTCCGCCAGCGGCACGCGCGGATGATAGGCAGGCCGCAGCGGGTTTCGCGCGAAGAGGTGTTTGACGTCGGTGAGGATGAGCTCCTGGTGCTGCTGCTCGTGCTGCAGGCCGAGCTCGACGAGGTCGAGCGTCGCGGGATCGAGCCGCGCATCGAGGAGTCGGCGCATGCCCGCGTCCACGTGGCGCCGATAGGCGAGGACCTGGGCGAGGTCGGGCCGCGACAGCAGGCCGCGCTCGGGACGCGGATGCTTCTCGCCCACGCCGTTGTAGTAAGAATTGAACAGCACGCGGAAGGCCGGATGGAACGGGCGATAGTCGCGTCCGGGCGCGCCGAGGATGAAGGTCTCGAAGAACCACGTCGTGTGGGCGAGGTGCCACTTGACGGGGCTCGCATCGGGCATCGACTGCAACGCGCAGTCCTCGGCGGACAGCGGTGCTGCCAGTGCCTCGGTCGCGCGACGGATGGCCTCGAAGCGCGTGGCCGCGGCCGCATCGGGGGGTGTCAGGACACGCGCGTCTGCGAGCTGTCCTGCCTTGGGAACATCGATCATCGCTACCCTGTCGCGCGGCGACCGGCGAGGGACCCATGGCCGATGCCGTGGACTCACCCGGGATCGCAGTCGTCATCATCGCACGTGCGGGAGACGACACCCGCTTAAGGCTCAGCTGCGTTTCGTCGATGCCGGCAGCGGCACCATCACCGCCTGTCCCGGCGCCGCACAACCCTGGTCGCAGCAGCGCCCCGGTTGCCGGTTGCGCGTGATCGCGCGCCCCTCCTGCGCGAGCGCACCGCGTTCGAGCAGCCGCTCGACGAGTTCCACCTTGCTGCCCACGGGATAGTTGCGCCAGATCTCCTGCTTCATCGCCGCCGGCGAGCCGCCGCCGTGCAGGCTGATGAGCGAGTACCAGCCGCCCTGGTACGAGGCGGTCAGATCCTCGATGAAGCGCGCGACCTCGATGCGCTTGTCGTACGGCACGTCGGGATTGGCGCGCAGTACCTCGGCAAGCGTCGCGGCGGTGGCCGGATTGTGATCCTCGTCGGGGCCGGGGAGCGCCACGATGAGGCCCCCCGAGACCTCGTGCGCGAGGCGATGCATGTCGTAGATCTGGGTGGCAAGAAGCAGCTTGCCGATGTTGGCGAACACCGGGTCGGGCATGAAGACGCCGCTGGCAGGATCCGCTGCGGCATACACGCTCGCCGCCACCCCGCAGGCGTAGAACCCCTCGACGATCTTGATGAGCTCGACCATCGGTTCGCGCAGGTTGCTCTTGCGGCCCGGATCGAAGCCGTTGGCCTCGCACATGAGCGCGCCGGCGCCGATGAGGAGGTCGCCGAAGCCGGCACGCGCGCCGATGCAGGAGTGGCGATGGTGCGTGGCGTAGCTGTAGGTCAGCACGTGGCTCAGCTCCCACTCACCGGCGTAGAACACACGCTCCCATGGCACGAAGACGCGATCGAAGATCACCACCGCGGTCGACTGCCCGTACTTGCGCGAGAAGAGGGCGGCGCCGTGCTCGAGCTTCTCGCCGGGGCGTCCGGCGGGACGGGACACGATCGTGATGCCCGGGGCGTCGACGGGCACGGCGCAGCACACCGCAAAATCGGCATCGGCCTCGCCCATGTTGCGGCTCGGCATCACGAGCAGTTCGTGCATGTACGGCGCGCCCGTCACGATCGCCTTGGTACCGCTGATCACGATGCCCTTGGCGTTGCGCTCGGCGACATGCACGTAGGTGTCGGGATTGGCCTGCTCGTGCGGCTTGCGGCTGCGGTCGCCCTTGGCATCCGTCATGGCGATGCCGATCGCGAGGTCGTCGTCCTGCACGTGCGCGAGGTAGTCGGAGAAACGGGCGCGATGCTCGGTGCTGCCGCGCGCGTCGTCGATGCAGGCGGTCACCTGCGCGAGCCCCGCCAGCGCGTCGTGCGCGAGGTAGCGTTGCGCGCAGCCCGTCTCCTGGCAGAGCAGGCGCACGGCCTCGAGCTTGTTGAGGAGGTCGCCGGCGGACTCGTCGACCTGCGTCATGCGGTTGACCACGCGGTTGCGCGAGTCCTGCGTGGCGAGTGCGACCGGAGCCACCGTCTTGTCGAGCGCGAAATCGTAGGTGAAGGCGAGGGCGTTGACACCAGGACGCAACGCCGGCTCGTCGACCACGCTTTCCACGCGCTGGCCGTCGACGTAGACGACGGGCCTCAGCTTGCGCAGAGATTCGCGATACTGCGCGCCAGACATGAGGTTGGCGTGCGACGGCGGGGCAACCGGCATGTCCATGGCTCGCGGCTCCTGTCTTTGGGGGCCGGCCATTGGAGCAGTGATCGATCCAGCGGTCAACGGTCTACAATGGGCACTGCGACCGCGCACCCTCCCGCCACCACGATGCTCGCTCCCGCCACGATCCGTCGCGAGTTCCGCCGGCGTGCGCGGTCGGCCGTGTAACGCGCGCCTATCCGATGAACGAAGTCCACCTGGATGCCAATCCCCGCACGCGCGACGATGCGATCGATGCCACGCGCTGCGCCGTCGTTCTCGTCGACTACCAGGCGCGACTGCTGCCGGCCATCCACGCGGGCAACGACGCGGTGCGCCACGCCTGCGCGCTCGCCGATGCGGCGCGCCTTCTCGGCGTACGTGTCGTGGGAACCGAGCAGAACCCGGCCGGACTCGGACCGAACGTGCCGGCGATTGCCGGGCGCTGCGATGTGACCGTGGTCAAGCGCCATTTCGACGCCTGCGCCGATGGACTCGCCGATGCGCTCGACGTCGACGGCGTGCGGGACCAGGTGGTGATCGCCGGTTGCGAGACGCACGTGTGCCTGCTGCAGACCGCGCTCGGCCTCCTGCGCCAGGGGCGCCGCCTGTTCGTGGTGGACGCGGCCTGCGGCTCGCGCAGGCCCGCGGATCGATTGCTTGCGCTCGAGCGGCTCGCGGCGGCGGGCGCCACGCGCGTCGCGCCGGAGATGGTCGTGTTCGAGTGGCTGCGGGGCCACGACCATCCGCGCTTCCGCGAGATCCTGGCGCTCGTCAAGGCGATCGACGCGGGGTCCTGACGTCCGGCGCGCCATCCTTCCCGCGGTCGGGGCGGTGCCGTTGCGCACTGCCGCTCGCTTCGGGTCACTGCCGAGGTGTCGGATGCTTCCATCGCGGGGCGGTGCCGTCGCGCACCGCCCCTCGTTGGGACCGGCCGTGGCTATTCGATCCTCGTCCCGACGGACGTGGCGCAGGCCGCCGCGATCACGTTGTTGCCGAGGTCGACAATCTCCACCGTGACGATCGACTCATAGGTATCGCCATCGGCTGCAAGCACCGCCTTCCCGGCGATCCTTTGTGATCCGATCAATGCGCCGCTCGGGTCGTAGCGGTAGAACATGAACGTGAACGGATAGTCCCGCCAACGGTGGTCCCGCTGCCACACGCCATGGCTGGGACTACGCAGCGACGGATTCGCGCCTCCCCACTCCGCCATCGTTCCTCCGAGGTTGAACGTGGACATGCCGATGATCGGAGGCGCTCCTACCGGCTGGCCGGTTTGACAGTTGACGATCGTCACCGCGGTGGTCCAGGCACCCACGATCGTGCGTTCGGCGCCGCGCGACGAGGCGAACGACATGGCAGGGGCGGCCGCCAGCGCCGCGCCTATCGAGAGTGTGATCAATGTCCTGTTGAGTCTCATGGCATCTCCTTCGGTTGTCGGTGAATGGGCTCCACGTCCGGAATAGGGCTTGGGCGCCACCCTGGAGGGGAAGGTCACTTGAGGCTTCTTCTCGCCACTCCCTGTCCAAGCTGCGCCGATCCAAGCTTGCGTGTCTTCCGTCCGCCATCCACGAGAGTGAGACGAACGCCTCGCCGGCCAGCGCGACTTCCGGGTCTGCGTCGACGAGCCCCCGATTCCGTGGAGTGGATCCCAGAAGTCGGCAATCCCGGGGATTCGTCGCCTGTACGCCGGGTTCACACCGTCGACGGAGCGTTGCGTCGGAAAAGAGCGGCGCCGCTACCCGGCCTGTGCCAGGGTGACGGTCGTGATGCCGGGGGGTGGCCGCGGGACAAGGGTGCCACTTGGCGCCGGGGTGTCGATGCTGTATATCGGCGGGACTGGGGGCCCCCATGCGCGCAGTAAGAGCCGTCATTGCCGAGGACGAACCGGTGTTGCGGCAGGAACTTGGGCGGGCCCTCGCTCGCCTGTGGCCCGAGCTCGTGATCTGCGCCGACGTGGAGGACGGCTTCGAGGCCCTGCGCGCGCTTCGCGAGCACGCGCCCGCCATTCTCTTCCTCGATATCGAAATGCCGGGGCTGTCCGGCCTCGATGTCGCGAAGCAGGCGAGCGGCAAGTGTCACATCGTATTCGTCACCGCCTTCGATAGCTATGCGATCGCGGCCTTCGAGCAGGGGGCGGTCGACTACGTCCTGAAGCCCTTCTCGGCGGGGCGCCTGGCGACCTCGGTCGCGCGCCTGCGCGAACGGGTGGGCAGTGCCCCGACGCCGATCGACGGGGTGCTCGAGACGCTCCAGCCATCGGCCACCCCGGCCAGGGAGTACTTGCGCTGGATCACGGCGTCGCAGGGCGACGACCTGCGTCTCATCACGGTCGAGGAGATCTGCTACATCCGCTCGGACAACAAGTACACGGTGATCGCCACGCCTCATCAGGACTCGCTCATTCGCCGCCCGATCAAGGAGCTGATCGACGAGCTCGACCCTCGCGTGTTCTGGCAGATCCATCGCGGAACGCTGGTCAACGTCAACGCGATCGCCGGCGTCACGCGCAACATGAGCGGACAGTTGTGCGTCAAGCTGAAGCAACGCAAGGAAGCGCTTCCGGTGAGCGAGCCCTACGTGCATCTTTTCAAGCAGATGTGAGCGGCCGGCGGCGATGAAGCGAAAGCCGGGACCGTCGCAGGAGGCAGCGCGCCTTCGGTCGGAGTGCCTGGACGGCCTCACGTGGAGAGGCATGGGGCTCGTTGCGATTCTTTGCGCCGTCAACGCGGCGCGACGAACGAGCCGGGATCTGGACGTTGGCCCGCACGTCAACGGTGCCTTCGTCTTCTTCCTGGACTGGATCATCAAGACCGCTCAGGCGACGGCATCCGGCCTGCTCGTCGCGATTCCGGTCGCCTTCGCCGTCGTGATCACCTACAACCTCGCGCCGCGCAGGGCCTCCGTGCGCTACCCGGCGATTGCCGTGGCGATCGCAGCGTCGTGTGTCGTGGGTGTCGCCTTGATGATGGCGGTGGAGCGTGCGGGCTCGATGGCGTTCCTGGAGCACGAGTCGCTTCTCGCTCCCGTGATCGTGGCCGTGGTGCGCTATGCGCTGCTCTGCGCGCTGGTCGCGGTGGTGTTCATCTACCTTCGCGTCGCGGATGAGAACGGCGTTCGTGCGGACGAGGCGGAGAGGGACCGCGCGCGGTTCGTCCAGCGCATGGAAGAAGCGCGCCTCAAGATGCTGCAGGCACAGATCGAGCCGCACTTCCTGTTCAACTCGCTGGCCAACGTCCGCAGCCTGCACGCCACGGCGTCACCCGCCGCGGATCAGATGCTCGACAATCTGATGAAGTACTTTGCGGCGGCGCTGCCCCACATGCGAGCTTCCGCTTCGACGCTGGGGCAGGAGGCGGCACTGACGACCTCGTACCTCGAGATCCAGGCGATACGCATGGGGCGGCGGCTCGCCTTCGACGTCGACATTCCCGATGTGCTCGCCGACGTCCCGTTCCCGCCGCTCATGCTGCTCACGCTGGTCGAGAACGCGATCAAGCATGGCCTGGCGCCGCAGCCCGGGGGCGGCGCCGTGCGTGTCGATGCGTCGCTGCACGACCGCGAATTGCGGGTCCGGGTCTCCGATTCCGGTCGCGGCTTCACGCAGACGTCGGGTCGGGGCACCGGCCTCGCCAATGTGCGCGCGCGCCTGGCGGCGATGTATGGCGAGTCCGCGCGCCTGTCGCTGTCCAGGAATCTTCCCCAGGGTGTGGTTGCGGCGATCGCCCTTCCGCTGGCGGCGAGTCCTGCCGCGCCGGGCATGCGATGAACACCCTTGCGGCGACGTTGCCCGACCGCCAGCCCCCAGAAGGGCTCACCCTGCGCACGGTGCTGGCGGCGTGGCGAGGGATCACCCGCCAGCAGGTGCTGATCACGTTCCTGCTGGGCTGCGGGATGTTTCTCTATCGTGCTGCGGTGACCATCAACATCGTCGTCGCGCCCTTCATCCTGGTGGCCGATCAGGTGAAGGCTTTCGCCCTGCTGCTGTCGATCGTTGTCGCCGATCGCATGACCGGCAAGGATCCCGATCGCCGAGGCGCCTACGTCGTGGCAGCGGTCATTGGGGCCGCGGCCGGCGTGCCTGCATCTGTGCTCACCGTCGCGGGTCTGGTCCATTTCGTTGCCGGCGTGCCGCTCAATCCACCGGGCGGTATCGGATGGGTGCTCAACATCTTCTTCGAGCTGCTCATGGTCGCCGGCACGACGATCTGGGTCATCAACGACCGGAGACGGGCGCGACAGGCGCGCGCCCGCAGGCACGCCGCGGAGCTCGAGCGGATTGCCGCCGAGAAGCGAAGCATCGAATCCGATCTTCAGGCCATGCAGGCGCGTATCGAGCCTCAGTTCCTGTTCGATACGTTGGCGGACGTGAAGCTCCTGTACACGCGCAGTCATGCCGCCGGGGAGCGTCTTCTGGACGCACTGATCGCCTACCTGCGCGCAGCGATGCCGAGGCTGCGCGAGACCTCGACGGTCCGGCACGAGATCGCGCTCGTGCGCGCCTATCTCTCCCTTGCGCGCCTGCGAATGGGCGAGCGGCTCGCGTTCTCGATCGATCCGGTCGACAGTGGCATTGCCGGTGCCCGGATGCCGGCGATGATCCTGCTGCCGCTCATCGATCGGGCAATCGCGCAAGGGCCCGGCGAACGGGACGCCAACGAGTCGATCCGGATCCGTGTCGGCGCGGGACCTGGCGGAATCCACCTGGAGATCGTGGGGGTCGGGATCGACCTTGCCGCCGAGGCCGAGGCCGAGGGCGGCAGCATTGCGGGTGTACGTGCGCGGCTCGCATCACTTTACGGCCCCACCGCCACGCTTGCATTGGAGCGACGGAACGCGGGTGACTCCGTGGCCAGGCTACAGATTCCCTGCGAGTGAGCGCCACGGCGAGCGCAGCGAGCAGGCCGCAGGCCCGTCGTGGCGCGACCCAGGGCAGCCGACACGCCGAGGCTGCCGTTGCAATGACGGTGCAGGGAGGCTGCGAGTGAGCGCCACGGCGAGCGCGGGGCGGCCCGGGCACGATGGCAAGCGCCCGGGTTTTCGACGGGTTGCAGTCCGTGGGGAGACGGAATGGCCTCGCTGAAATGGCGGATCGACGCGCTGGCATGCGCGCTCGTCTATGGCGGACTGGCCCCTTGCTTGGTGCCGTCGGCGGCTGCACAGGATTCCGGCGGCAATCCCGACGCGACCGGCGAGCGGATCAAGGTGTTCGTGACGGGAAGCAACATCCCGACCATCGACCGCGAAACCGCGGTCCCAGTCCAGATCATCACTCGCGACGACATCCAGCGCGCCAACTTCCAGACGGCTGCCCAACTCGTCAACACGATCTCGGCGACGGCCAGCTACTTCACCCTGACGGAGAACCAGGCGATCGCGGGCAGCCTGATGCCCGGACTGGCCGCGGCGGGCCTGCGCGGCCTCACCGCCCAACGAACGCTCGTCCTCGTCAACGGGCGGCGCATCGCGAACTATGCGCTCGGCGGCACCCTCACCGATCTCAACCTGATCCCGGTGGCCGCGATCGAACGCGTCGAAGTGCTGAAGGACGGCGCCTCCGCGATCTACGGCAGCGACGCCATCGGCGGCGTGATCAACTTCATCCTGCTGCAGGAGTTTCGCGGAATCCAGGCGAGCGCGCAGTACAGCGCGCCCGAGCATACCGGCGGATGGAGCAAGAACTTCAACGTGACGGCGGGATACGGCAATCTCGCCGGGCAGAAATTCAACGTGTACGGGATGATCGACTACCAGCAGTTCGGCGCGGTGGCGGCGCGCGATCGAGCGTCCACGAGGTCCAACTACATCCCCGGCGAGCTCGATCGGACCAGCCCTGACGCCTTTCCCGCCAATGTGGTGGTGGGGCCCAACGGCCTTCTGCGCAATCCGATCGGAGATCCGGCCGACGGGTACCGGAACCCATCCTGCGCGCCGCCCATCTCCTTTCCGATACCGGCGTCGCGGGCATCTCCCAATGCCGCGAACCAATGCAACTTCGATCCTGCCTACTTCCTCGATGTGGTGAATGCCAGCGAACGCCTGGCGGCGACCGGTGCCTTGACATGGCAGTTCACGCCTGGCCACGAGTTCTTCTTCCAGGGGTTGTACGCCCGCAATCGCTTCACGTTCGTGGCTGCGCCGACGCCGTTCCAGAACAACCCCGCGACGCCGGCCAGGAGCTTCATGCTTCCCGCGGACAGTCCGTGGTATCCGCACGCGTTCGCCTCGTCGTTTGGCATCGACGGGATGCCTCTCGACATGCGCTGGCGGTCGGTCGATCTCGGCGGCCGCACGGACGAGCCCGTGCTGGAGCAATGGAACACCGTCGTCGGATTGAAGGGCACGCTCGCCGGATGGCGCTACGACACGGCGCTGAGCTACGGGGTCAACAGTGTCGACGACCGCTACACCAGCGGGTACGTCCTCGGCTCGGCGATCTATCCGATCCTCAACAGCGGCCGCGTCGATCCTTTCGGCTACAACACGCCCGACGTCGTGGCGGCGCTCGCGGGCACCCAGGTGAACGGAACGGTGCGCACCGGCAGGAGCACGGAGCTGATGCTGGACTTTCGTGCCTGGAATGCCCTCTACGACCTGCCGGCCGGACCTGTCTCGCTCGCCGTCGGAGCGGAGGCGCGCCAGTGGCGCCAGACGCAGACGACCTCTGCCGCGCTCGCCGCAGGCGATATCGTGAGCGTCGATGCGCTGCAATCGATGAGCGCCAGGCGCAACATCTGGGCCGTGTTCGCGGAGGCGAACGTCCCATTGGCGAAGGACCTCGAAGCCAACGTCGCGCTTCGCTTCGACCATTACAGCGATACCGATTCGACGACCAATCCCAAGGTGTCGATTCGCTGGCAACCCCTTCCGACCTTGCTTCTCCGGGGTTCCGCCGGGTCGGGGTTTCGCGCGCCCTCCCTGGAGTCGCTCCACTCGGGCCCCGTGTATGGCACCACGCGCCCGTTGCCCGATCCCGCGCGCTGTCCGCCGACCGATTGCCTGGTCGCGATTCCGTTCGTGCGAGGCGGCAATCCTGATCTCGAGTCGGAGACCTCCTCGCAGTGGGGAGTGGGCGCGGTGTGGTCGCCCATGCGATCGCTGACCCTCGGCGCCGACTACTTCGACGTCGTCGTCCACAACCTCGTCAACGGGATGAGGCCCGACGCCGTGTTCGACAATTGCCGCAACGGCGTCGATGGCCCGACCTGTCACTTCATCGTGCGCAATCCGCCCGATGACGCGTATCCCGGCCTTCCCGGCGCCATCGAGAAGCTGTATGTACCGTTGTTCAACAGCGGGACCATCCGCACGACCGGCATCGACCTGTTCGCGCAGTACGAACTTCCCCGATACGACTGGGGCCAGTTGCGGATCTCCGCGCAGGGGACCTACATCATCAAGTACCTGCAGCAGCAGCCGAATGGCAACTACGTCGATCTCGTGAATCACGAGCTGGCCTTCGGATTCGGCGGCGCCATTCCCTACTGGCATCACTACCTCACGCTCGACTGGAACCACGGTCCGTGGGCGGCGACGCTGACCGAGAATTTCCTGAAGGGCACCTACGACGCACTGCCCAACCCCGGTGAGTCGCAGTTGCGCAAGGTCGGCAACTACGACATCTGGAATCTCGCTGCGTCGTATGGCGGCTTCCGGGGCTGGCGGCTGTCCGCGGGCATCAAGAACCTCTTCGATCGCGACCCGCCGTTCTCGAACCAGACGTTCACCGGCGAGGGGCCGGTCGGCTACGACCCGACCTACGCCAATCCGATCGGACGTGTGTTCTGGGTCGCGATCACCTATGCCTTCAAGTAAGCGCGCTCGCTACGCCACGATGGACGTCATCAGGTCGCGGGCGCGCTCGCGATGCCTGAGCGGCAGCGCTTCGGCGCGGCAGGGATGTCGGGCCCGGTGGTTCGACCGCAGATGCGGCCGGTCCCCTTCTGTACGGCGTCAACGATCGGTCGCGCCCATCACCGGGTGACCCTCGGCACGCCAGCGCAGCATGCCGCCCGCGAGGTTGGCCACGTTGGTGAACCCGGACTTGCCCAGCAGCACCGCGGCTTGCGCGGAACGTGCCCCGGAGCGACAGACGGTCACGATGGGCCTGTCGCGCGACAGCTCGCTCGCGCGTCCGGCAAGCTCTCCGAGCGGAAGGAGGCGTGCCGAGGCGACGTGGCCGAGAGGGCCCGTGAACTCCGCCGGCTCGCGTACATCCACGATCTGCGCCTCGCCGGCGTGCTCCTCCAGCGCCGCCGGCGCGATCTCCCAGATCCCCGCGAACGTGAACGTGAGAGGCGCCCACGACGGCGCGGCCGGCGGTTCCTGGCCGTGCGCGGGGCGACCGCACACGAGATTGGCCGGCACCGCCACGTCCATGAGCTTGGGATGGGGCAAGCCGAGATTCTTCATGTAGCCGACGAAGTCCTGTTCCCCGATGTCCGCGCCGAGACGTGGATTGAAGCGACGCTCCTCCCCGACGCTCGTCACGGTGAGACCCCGATAGTCATGCGCGGGATAGAGGAGGCACGCGTCGGGTAAGGTGAGGATCTGCGAGTGCACGGACTGGAACATGTCGTGCGCGCTCCCCTGCTGGAAATCGGTGCGGCCGCTGCCGCGAATGAGCAGGCAGTCGCCGGTGAACGCCATGCTGCGATCGTCCAGGACGTAGGTGATGCAGCCGTGCGTGTGTCCCGGTGTCGCGCGTACCTCGAGCCAGCGCTTTCCGAAGGCGACGCGATCGCCATGCTCGAGGTAGCGGCCGGCGCCTTCAGCCCCGCTGGCCTTCGACAGCACGATCGCGCTGCCGTGGCTGCGGTGGTGCAGCCACGCTGCGGTGACGTGATCGGCGTGCACGTGCGTCTCGAGCGTCGCGACCAGCGCGAGCCCGAGTTCGCGGACGAGCGCGTCGTCGCGGCGCGCCTGCTCGAACACGCTGTCGATGAGCACCGCCTCGCGCGTGTCGGGGTCGGCGAGAAGGTAGGTGTACGTCGACGACGTGGGATCGAAGAGCTGGCGGAAGATCATCACGACCCTCGTGGTCCTTGCGCAGAAGGAGTGCGTGCGGGTTGCCGACGAAGGTCCTCGACCGCCCTGAAGACGAGCATGCCGGCGATCATCGCAAGCACGAAGACGAGTGCTGGACGCGATCCGCTCCCGGCCAGGACCAGCGCCGGTCCGGGGCACAGGCCGACGAGTCCCAAGCCGATGCCGAAGGTCACGCTACCGAGCACGCCACGCGCCCCATGCCGAGCCACATCGCGGCGGCGGCGAGCCCGAGCAACACCCCTCCGGTCGCGGCGGACACAGGCGTGAAGGCATTCCAGTCGAGGGTCATGATAGCCTTCCCCGAAGGCCGCGCATCAGCGGCGCACGAGGTGCAGCATCGAAAATGCCATGGTAGCCGAAGCCGGCCCTGCTGCATTCCAATCGGCCGGTCCTGCTGCGTTGCGATCGGCCGGTCCTGCTGCGTTGCGATCGGCCGGTCCTGCTGCGTTCCGATCGGCTGGCCCTGCTGGCGGCGATAGGCACGCCGGCAGCTCCGGGCATCGCGAGCGCCGCTCCGGCTACTGGAGCGCCGCCTGCACGAGCTGTCGCAAGGCGGCGCGATCGATGAGCTTGACCTCGCGCCCGTGGACGCGGATGAGGCCCTCCTGATCGAAGCGCGAGAACAGGCGGCTCACCGTCTCGAGCTTCATGCCAAGATGGCGCCCGATGTCCTCGCGCGTCATCCGCAGTACGACCTCGCTCGCGGAATAGCCGCGTGCCGCGTAGCGCTCGGCGAGGTCGAGGAGGAACGCGGCGAGGCGCTGCTCGGCGCGCATCGTGCCCAGCATCAGCATCGTCTTGCGCTCGCGGCGGATCTCCCGCGACAGCAGAGCGTGCAAGTTGCGCTGGAACTCCTTGTTGGTGCGGGCGAGCGCCTCGAGGTGCTCGAAAGGCAGCACGCACAGTTCGCTGTCCTCGAGCGCCGCGATCGAGCAGTCGTGGGTGCCCGTGGCGACACCGTCGGTCCCCACGATGTCGCCAGCGATGTGGCAGTCCACGATCTGCTCCTGGCCGTCGGGCGTCACCAGCACCGACTTGCAGGTGCCGCTCCGCACGGCGTAGAGCGCGGTGAAGGCTTCGCCGGCGCGCACCAGCATCTCGCCCTTGCGCACGCGCACGCGGGACACTTCCAGGATGCCGTCCACCGGCAGCGCCGGCGCGCTGCTGGCGCAGTAGGCGTGCATCGCACACTGGGTGCAGCGGGCGACGCGATCGGGCTCCCGCGAGGGCAGGGGCACGACGTGGAGATTGGGAGCGACGGGCTGTCGGAGCGCGGACATGGGCGGATCCTCTGGCGGGCGGAAGGCGGATGCGGCGTGAACGGGACGCGGGCGCGACATGGCTAGTGCGTGTGAACCTGCAATCCGCGAATCACCTCGCAGATGCAGTCGAACTCGCTGCTCTTGTCGAGGAAGTGATGTGCACCGGCGGCGAGGCAGGCGCGTCGGTACTGCGGATCGGGATGGTTGGTGAGGACGACGAAGGTGGTCTCCGGCGCTCGCGCCGCCACGGCGCGCAGCACGTCGAGCCCGGTACCGTCCTCCAGGCGATAGTCGAGCAGCACGCAGGCGGGACGCAGCGCGAGGATGCCTTCGATGGCGGTGGCCGGGGTGCCCGCGTCGCCCACGACCTCCACGCCATCGATGCCGGTGACGATCTCTCGCAGGCGCTCGCGCATGCTGGGGAGATCGTCGACGATGTACACGGCGGTGGAGCACATGCGCCGATTGTCGATGTCCGCCCGCCGCGCGGCCATCGGGCACGGCTCAACCACCCCGTCGGGGGCTTCCGGTTTTGGGGGTAGGGATCGCCTGACCCTCTGCGCTCCGGGGCGAGGCGGCAGGGCAAGGCGCGCGCGAACCCCGCTGCCCGCGCGCTACCCGGGCGACCCCCCCAACCCGTGGCGCAGCGCGTAGCGCACGAGCTCGGCAGGGTTGTCGATGCCGAGCTTCTCCATGAGGCGCGCCTTGTGCGTGCTGATCGTCTTGCTCGACAGGTTGAGCTTGCCCGCGATGTCGGTGACCGTGAGCCCCCGCACGAGCAGTTCGAAGACTTCGAACTCGCGGTCGGACAGGCGCTCGTGTGGCAGACCGGTGGCGCCCGGCATGGCGCCAAGCGCCAGCGCCTGCGCCACGTTGGCGCTCACGTGTGCGCCGCCGCGCGCGACGGCGCGCAGGGCATCGACGAGCTCGGTGGCGGCCCGGTCCTTGGTCACGTAGCCGGCGGCACCTGCCTTGATCGCGCGTACCGCGTACTGCGATTCCTCATGCATCGAAAGGACCAGCACGCGCAGGCGCGGCCGCTCGTCCCTGATCTGCTTGATGAGGTCGATGCCGCTCTTGCCGGGCATCGACAGGTCGAGGAGCAGGACCTCGAAGCCGCCCGCCCGGGCGAGCGCGAGCGCCGCGTGCCCGTCCGCCGCCTCGGCCACGACCTCCACGTCGGGGGCCGCGGACAGCAGCTGGCGCAGCCCTTCGCGCAGGATCGTGTGGTCGTCGGCGATCGCTACCCGGATCACGTGCAGGTCTCGCTGTCGGGCAACGGCAGGTCGATCTCGATCGTGGTCCCCCGGTCCGGCACGCTCTGGATGCGCAGCTCTCCCTGCAAGAGGGACACGCGCTCGCGCAGGCCAAGGAGTCCGAACGAGGTGGGCTTGCGAGGGCCGGCGGTGTGGAAGCCCTGGCCATTGTCCCGCACGCGAACGAGGATGCGGGCAGCCTCCCGCCGGACTTCCACCGCCGCTTCGGTGGCGCGCGCATGCTTGGCGATGTTGGTCAGCGCCTCCTGCACGATGCGGAACAGCGCGGTGGAGTGCGCCTGCGGAAGGACCAGCGTCGCCTCGTCCATCGCCAGCGTGCAAGCAACGCCCGACCGCTGCGCCATGCCTTCAACGAGCCATTCCAGCGCAGGGGCGAGGCCCAGGTCGTCGAGCATGAGGGGACGCAGGTCCGAGGCGATGCGGCGCGTGGAGGCGACGGTGGCCTTGAGGAGCGTCTCCATGCGTGCGAGGCGGGCGGCGACGGCTTCGTCGCCCGATCCGGCGCGCGCCTTGCACCAGGCGACGTCCATGGTGAGCATCGTGAGCGATTGCCCCAGCTCGTCGTGGAGCTCGCGCGCGATGCGTCGCTTCTCGTTCTCGAGCGCGTCCTGCGCCGCCGCAGCGAGCGCCTTGGTCTCGGCGCGCGAGCGCGTGAGGTCTTCCATCGCGCGCAGCCGTAGCGTGGCATCGCGCAGGATGACGGTGAAGTAGCGTCGCGCACCGTCGCCGATGTGCGAGATCGAGGCGTCGATGGGGAACTCCTCGCCGTTGCGGCGCAGCCCCGTCACGATGCGGTCCTGCGCCATCCTGCGCGTGCGCGGGCCCTCGTCGCCGAAGCGGCGCACGTGCGCCGTGTGCGACGAGCGAAAGCGTGACGGGATGAACTCGGACAGCGGCGCACCGAGCGCATCGGCGCGCGGCCAGCCGAACATCGCCTCCGCCGCAGCGTTGAAGAGGACGATGCGCTGCGCGTCGTCGACCGTGATGATCGCATCCATGGCCGAATCCATCGCGCCCGCCGCGACCGCGGCGGCGACGTCCTCTGGCAGGGGTGTGACGGGAGCGCGCATTCGGGTGGCGCCCCACGCCAGCGGCGCGGGGCGAAACCGCGAATCATAGCGCCTGATCCCTCGGGGCTGCCGGACCCTGGTCAGGGAACCAGGCAGAAGGGCCCTTGTCCGAGCGCCTCTGGAAGGAAAGCGACGCGATACAGCCCCGCCAGCGCGAAGGCCACCAGCACGCCCGCGGCAGCGTAGCGCAGCGCACGCGCGTGCAGGACCGTCCGGGCGCGCTGC
Source organism: uncultured Alcaligenaceae bacterium (assembly GCA_964439475.1). GTDB lineage: Bacteria > Pseudomonadota > Gammaproteobacteria > Burkholderiales > Casimicrobiaceae > VBCG01. The sequence continues at coordinate 22,408 of CAYTOT010000003.1, read as the reverse complement.
ACGAGCCAGCCGATGCCGAGCAGGTTGGGCAGGGTGGCGAGGCCGAACACGAGCATGACGAGCGCGCCTTGCCAGGTCCCGCCAGCGAAGAGGGCGAGCGGGAGCATGCTGTAGATGAGCGTGCAAGGCACGAGTCCCCAGGCGGCCCCGAGTGCAACGCGGTGCGGCGTGCCACCCTTGCGCGTGGCCAGAACGACCGGCGACAGGGCGCGGCCGGCGACCGGCGCCACGGCGCGGGCGAGCCAGGTGTCTCCGGTGCCTCGTGCCAGGATGCGCAGCGCCAGCGCCAGCAGCAGCAGGTTGGCCACGGCATAGAGCAGGCGCTGCACGGAGGCGAGGTCGATTGCGCCCAGCGTGAGGCTGCCCGCGGTGCCGAATGCCGCGCCGAGCAGCGAGTACGTCCCGATGCGCCCGGCGTGGTAGCCGAGTTGCTGGCGCACGAGGCGGCGCGCGGGCTGCACGACCTCGACGCCCCGCGTGTCGCGTGCGGAGAGCGCGGCGAGAAAGCCGCCGCACATGGCGGCGCAGTGCACGCCGCCGGCGAGTCCGGCGACGAGGGCGGTGAGCAGCAGTGAGAGCGACATCGCCGCGCGGCCGTCAGTCCGGCGCGGTGCGGCGCTCCACGGACGCGGCGTCTGCGTCGCCGGAATCCGCCTGCACGAGATAGAGCGTGAGCGCAGAGGAGGCAACGCCGAGCCCCCAGAAGCCGAAGAAGCCCATCGCGTAGATGGCCTCCCGCGAGAAATCGAGCGGCGCACCGAAGAAATGGAGCTCGAACGGGTCGAAGACGGCGAAGAACACGAGCTCCGCTGCCGCAGCGACAAGGAAGGCCGGCCATACGACCTGCATCACGCGGCGTCCGAAGGGCATCGGGGCCTCCCCCTCAGTTGGCGGCGGCCGGACCGCCGCGTTGCACGAGCGTCGTTGGCCACTGGCCGTGCCGCGGCGCGTAGGTCACGATCCAGCGTCCGCCCTGCGTCGACGATACGTGACCCGTGAACGTGCCGTCACCGGCGCGGGTGAGCGTCAGCGTCTCGCGAGCGCCGGACGCCGGATGCGAAAGCGTCACCGCGATCGACTCGTCCTCGTCGTCGTCCCCCTGGGGAACGACGCGCAGCGTGCCGGTGGCATCGAAGGACACGGTCGTGGCCACCGGTGCCGAGGCGGGCGGCATGGCGGCGATCTGCCTGTTCACGAGCAGCCCGCGCTTGTAGTAGTCCTCCGCGACGACGCCGTCGTCGCTGCGGTGCGCGATCACCGCGGTCGCGATGCCGGCGACCACCACGATGGCCGGGCCGGCGATCAGGAACCAGGGCCAACGCTGCCGATACCACGGCGCGGGGTCAGCGGGGGAGGGCGAAGGTCGATCGTTCATGGCGCACCACGCGCGGGTCGTCGACGGCCTCGACGGTGATTTCGATGGGCAACAGGCGGCGGCCGTCGCCGCCCTTGGCCCGGGCCGCGTCCTCGTCGTGGGGAGCCTGCAGCCGTATCGGAAGGGTACGCGATTGCGCGGCGCCGAGTTCCACCGGGAGCGTCACGCCCTCGATCGTCAGGCCCGGCACGCCCGCGGCACGGATCGTATACCGGCGCGCGACCTCGTCGGTGTTCATGAGCTGCAGGCGGTATACGTTCTCGACGACCCCCGGCGCCGCCTCCCGGGCGAGCGCGCCGCGATCGCGCAGCACGTCCACCTTGAGCGGGTTGCGCAGGAAGAGCGACGTGGCCGTGGCGCCGGCAATGGCGAGGATCACGCCCGCGTACAGGATCGTGCGCGGCCGCAGCACGTGACGCACGATGGCTCTGGCGTCGTAGTGCTGGGCGAGCGCGTTCTGCGTGGTGTGGCGGATGAGGCCGCGTGGATAGCCCATCTTGTCCATCACCTGGTTGCAGCCGTCGATGCAGGCGGCGCAGGAGATGCACTCGTACTGCAGGCCGTTGCGGATATCGATGCCGGTGGGGCAGACCTGGACGCAGATATCGCAGTCCACGCAATCGCCCAAGCCCACCGAGCGCGGATCCACCCCCTTGCGGCGCGAGCCGCGCGACTCCCCGCGCTCGGCGTCGTAGGTGATGACCAGCGTGTCCTTGTCGTACATCACGCTCTGGAACCGCGCGTAGGGGCACATGTACTTGCACACCTGTTCGCGCATGAAGCCCGCGTTGCCCCAGGTGGCGAAGCCGTAGAAGAGCATCCAGAACGCCTCCCAGCCGCCAAGCTGCCCGGTGAGGGCGCTCACGCCCAGCTCGCGGATGGGCGAGAAGAAACCGACGAAGGTGTAGCCCGTCCACAGCGCCACGGCGAGCCAGGCGGCGTGCTTGCAGCCCTTGATGGCGAGCTTCTCCATCGACATCGGCGCGGCGTCGAGACGGATGCGTGCGAGCCGGTCTCCCTCGATCTTGCGCTCGATCCAGGTGAAGATCTCCGTGTACACCGTCTGCGGACAGGCGTAGCCGCACCACAGTCGCCCGGCGACCGCCGTGAAGAGGAAGAGCGCGAGCGCACAGAGGATGAGCAGGATCGCGAGGTAGATCACGTCCTGCGGCCAGAAAACCAGGCCGAAGATGTAGAACTTGCGCGCGCCGAGATCGAACAGCACCGCCTGGCGGCCATTCCACATGAGCCAGGGCATGCCGTAGAACACGGCCTGGGTCAGGAAGACGAACGCCCACCGCCATCCCGCGAACCAGCCGCGGACCGCCCGCGGATAGACCTTCTTGCGAATCTCGTAGAGCGAGACCTCCTCGGTGGCCGGGGCGATGGGGATCACCTCACGGACGGGCGCATTCATTTGCGGTTCGCGAGGCCCCACACGTAGGCGGTGAGGAGCTGCACCTTGCCGTCGTCGAGGATGTCCTTGTGCGCGGGCATGCGCATGACGCTGCCCGCGGCGCCCCGGCCCTTGGCGATGGTCTCGGCGATGGTGGTGGGCGAGCTGCCGTACAGCCAGATCCGGTCGGTGAGATTGGGGGCGCCCAGTGCCGGATTGCCCTTGCCGTCGGCATTGTGGCAGGCCGCGCAGTTCTGCGCGAACAGCGGCCGGCCAAGCTGCGCCTTCAGCGAGTCGTGCGGCAGGCCGGAGAGGCTGCGCACATAGTTCATCGTGTTGGCCACGCCGTCCTCGCCCAGGACGGCCCCGAACGGCGGCATGATGCCGTTGCGACCGTCGAGGATGCTGGTCCTGATCACGGCAGGATCGCCGCCGTAGAGCCAGTCGGCATCGCGCAGGCTCGGAAAGCCGCGGGCGCCGCCGGCATCGGAGCCGTGGCATTGCGCGCAGTGGTTGAGGAAGAGACGCTCGCCCATGGCCTGTGCCGCCGGATCGGCAGCGACGTCCTTGATGTCCATGCCGAGGTACTTCGCATAGAGCGGAGCGACGCTGGCGTCGAAGGCCTTGCGCTCGGCTTCGTACTGGCCCACCGAGGTCCACCCGAGAACGCCGGGGAAGCGGCCGAGGCCCGGGTAGAGCACGAGGTAGACGAGGGAGAACACGATGGTGATGTAGAAGAGCCACATCCACCATCGCGGCAGTGGATTGTTGTACTCGGCCAGATCCTCGTCCCACACGTGCCCGGTCGTCTGCGGCCCGGTGTCCGCGGACGGCGACTTCGCCACGCGCATGCGTCCCATCAGGTAGAGGAGCACTCCGCACCCGAGGACCGACGCCAGCGTGGCCACCGCGACGTAGATCCCCCAGCCGGCGGAAACGAAATCACTCATGGCCTGCGCGCTCCCTGCGGGTCTTCCCCGTCGCGGGGATCTCGTCGTCGAGCGCGAAAGGCGCCATCGCGGCCTCGTCGAACGCCGGCTTGCGGCGACCGCTCCAGGCCCACAGGACGATGCCGATGAACACCAGGAACGACACGACGGTCATCGTGCTGGCGAGAATCGAATAGGTTTCCATGGCTATCTCGCGTTGCGCAGGGCGAGGCCCAGGTTCTGCAGGTACGCCACCACGGCGTCCTCCTCCGTCTTTCCCTTGAGTGCCGCCGGGGCGGCGGCGATCTCCGCGTCGCTGTACGGAACGCCGATACGGCGCAGCGCCTGCAGCTTCGGCGTGATCGAGGCAGGGTCGAGCGCGGTGGTGGCGAGCCACGGGTAGGCGGGCATGTTCGATTCGGGGACCACGTCGCGCGGATTGGCGAGATGCACGCGGTGCCACTCGTCGGAATAGCGGCCACCCACGCGGGCGAGGTCGGGTCCGGTGCGCTTGCTGCCCCACTGGAACGGACGGTCGTAGACCGATTCGCCGGCGACCGAGTAGTGGCCGTAGCGTTCGGTCTCGGCGCGGAAGGGCCGGATCATCTGCGAGTGGCAGTTGTAGCAGCCTTCGCGGATGTAGATGTCGCGGCCGGTGAGTTCGAGCGCGCCGTACGGCTTGACGCCGGTCACCGGGGTGGTGGTGGACTTCTGGAAGTAGAGCGGAACGATCTCGACCAGGCCGCCTACCGCGACCACGGCGATGGTCAGGATCACCAGCCAGCCGACGTTCTTCTCGATGATCTCGTGCGAGAGCTTCATGGGCATTCCTCTTACGCCGGGGACACCAGGCTGTCGTTCACCGCGCGCGGGATCGGCGCCGAGTAGGGCTGGCCGAGCCTCGCGGTGCGCCAGGCGTTCCAGGCCATCACCAGCATGCCGGCGAGGAACAGCACGCCGCCCAGGAGGCGGATCGCATAGAACGGATAGGTGGCCTTCACGCTCTCGACGAACGCGTAGGTGAGCGTGCCGTCGGGGTTGGTCGCCCGCCACATGAGGCCCTGCATCACCCCGGCGATCCACATCGAGGCGATGTAGAGCACGACACCGAGCGTGGCGATCCAGAAGTGCAGGCTCACGAGCCGCATCGACCACATCTGCGTCTGGCCGAACATGCGCGGCATGAGGTAGTAGATCGCGCCGATCGTGATGAACGCGACCCAGCCCAGCGCGCCGGAATGGACGTGGCCGATCGTCCAGTCGGTGTAGTGCGACAGGGCGTTCACCGTCTTGATCGACATCATCGGCCCCTCGAAGGTCGACATGCCATAGAAGGAAAGCGACACGATGAGGAACTTGAGGATCGGATCGTCGCGCAGCTTGTGCCATGCACCCGACAGGGTCATGATCCCGTTGATCATCCCGCCCCACGATGGCGCCAGGAGGATCAGCGAGAAGATCATTCCGACCGACTGCGTCCAGTCAGGCAGCGCGGTGTAGTGCAGGTGGTGGGGGCCCGCCCACATGTAGGTGAAGATGAGGGCCCAGAAGTGCACCACCGAGAGCCGGTACGAGTACACGGGCCGTCCGGCCTGCTTCGGAATGAAGTAGTACATGATGCCGAGGAAGCCGGCCGTCAGGAAGAAGCCGACCGCGTTGTGGCCGTACCACCACTGCACCATGGCGTCCTGCACGCCGGCGTAGAGCGGATATGACTTCATCGGCCAGAACGACACCGGGATGGCCATGCTGTTGACGATGTGCAGCAGCGCGATCGTCAGGATGAAGGCGCCGTAGAACCAGTTGGCGACGTAGATGTGGCTCGTCCGCCGCCGCGCGATGGTGCCGAAGAATACGATGGCGTACGCCACCCACACGAGGGTGATCAGGATGTCGATCGGCCACTCGAGCTCGGCGTACTCCTTGGCGTTGGTGAAGCCCATCGGCAGCGTGATCGCGGCCAGCACGATCACCGCCATCCAGCCCCAGAACGTGAACGCGGCGAGCGGGCCGCAGAACAGGCGCACCTGGCAGGTTCGCTGGACGACGTAGTACGAGGTGCCGATGAGCCCGCTGCCGCCGAAGGCGAAGATCACCGCGTTGGTGTGCAGCGGCCGCAGGCGGCCGTACGACAGCCATGGGATGCCGCCCAGGAACTCGGGCCACAGGAGCTGCGCGGCGATGATCACGCCTACGAGCATGCCGATGATGCCCCAGACGATGGTCATGATGGTGAACTGCCGCACCACCTTGTAGTTGAATGTCTCGGCAACGCTCGCGGCGCTGGCGAACGTGCTCGCTGTGGCACTCATGGGTGATGCTCCATCGCGTGGATACCGTGGGAAACGGGGAAGGCCATGATCGTAGGACGAACTCACGCCGCGCGTGTTGATCCGCATCAAGGCGCCGCCGGCGCATGTCGGTCAGGGGCCCGCGCCGCATCAGCAAACGTGATCGAACCGATCAGGGCGGCGAATCGTCGTCGGCGAGGATGCGATGCGCCGGCCCTTCGAGGTCGTCGAACTGTCCGTTGCGGACGCTCCACCAGAACGCGGCGCCGATGAGGAACACGAGGACCACCGCGAGAGGGATCAGGAGGAAGAGGATATCCATGGGAGGACGTGACGCCTGCCGCAACCGACGCGCTGCGCCGCGGGGTGCCGCCGGCCGCGGGCCTGGCCCATGGCTAGCCTCGCGAAAGTCGCAGCGCGTTGGCCACGATCAGCAGGGACGACAGCGACATTCCCGCAGCGGCGACCAGCGGTGAGACCAGTCCTGCGACGGCCAGCGGCACCGCGATCGCGTTGTAGCCGAGCGCCCAAGCCAGATTCTGCCGTACCACCGCCAGTGTACGCCGGGCGAGTCCGAATGCGCGATCGATGCGCAGGAGGTCGTCGTCGCCGACCACCACGAGGTCTGCGGTCCAGCGCGTGAGTGCCGAGGCGTCGCCGAAGGCGATCGACACGTCTGCCTGCGCGAGGGCAGGCGCATCGTTGATGCCGTCGCCCACCATGGCGACGACCGCGCCGCGCGCCTGCCGCTCGCTGACGAAGGCGCGCTTGGCCTCGGGGCGCACGTCGGCGTGCGCGTCGTCGATGCCGGTGGCGTGCGCGATGCGTGCCACTGCCTGTGTGCGATCGCCGGAGACGAGCGCGACGCGCAAGCCGCGCGCCCCGAGCCGTGCCACGAGGTCGCCCGCGGTGGCGCGCAAGGCGTCGTCGAGCACGAACAGCGCGAGGGGTCCGCGATCGTCGGCCAGCGCCACCAGGGTGCGGTCGTCGGACCCGGCGCCGGAATGGATCGCATCGTCTTGCCGCGGACCTTCCCTTACGTCGGTGTCGTCGGCGCCTCGGTTTCGGGACACGGCGGCCTGGATCGCCGTGGCCGCGCCGGGACCGAAGGCAGCGGCGGGACCCAGGGCAGCGGCGGGACCCAGGGCAGCCGCGGGACCCAGGGCAGCGCCGGGACCCAAGGCGGCGCCGAGGGCCCACGCCGGTCGCCCGAGCCGATAGCGCACGCCGTGGACGAAGCCTTGCACGCCATCGCCGTGGCTCACGGTGACGCCGGTCGCGCCGGCGCGAACCGGTCCTGGCGCCGCCGCGCGCAGGGCCACGGCGACCGGATGCGCCATGCCGTCTTCCAGCGCAGCAGCGATGCGCAGGCACGCGTCGCGATCGGACGCACCGGCGAGTACCGTGTCGACGAGGCGGGGACGCCCCGCGGTGAGTGTGCCGGTCTTGTCGAGCACCACGTCGGTCACGCGGGCGAGCGTCTCGAGCACGTGGCCTCGCGCCGCCACGATGCCGTACCTGCCGAGCGTGCCGGTGGCGAAGGTCATGGCGGCAGGCGTCGCCAGCGACAGCGCGCAGGGACAGGACACCACCAGCACGGCAAAGACGATCTCCAGCGCCCGCGACGCATCGTGATGCCACCAGAACACGCCTGCCGCGGCGGCCACCACGAGCAGGCCGGTGACGAACCACGTGGCGACCGTCTCGGCGAGCGTTACCGCATGCGGCCGCGACTCCGTCGCGCGCTCCACGAGCCGCGCGAGGCTCGCGAGCGCCGTCGCCTGGCCGGTGGCGGTCGCGCGCACGAAGAGCGGATTGCCGCGGTTGACCGAGCCCGCGAGGACGCGCGCGCCCGGTGTCTTGGGAAGCGGCCGCGCCTCGCCGGTCAGCAGTGCTTCCTCCACGCTGGACTCGCCCTCGACGACCACGCCGTCGGCGGCCACGGCGGCGCCCGAGTCGACGCGGATCACGTCGCCGATCGCGAGCAGGTGGGCGGCTACCGTCTCGGCGCCCGCGCCATCGGGATAGCGAGGCAGGCGCAACGCCGTGGGTGGCACGTCGCGCGCCACGCGCTCGATCGCGGCGGCAGCCTTCGCGCGCGCGACGCTGTCGGCGTAGCGCGCGACCAGCAGCAACGCCACGAACATCGTGATCGAGTCGAAGTAGACCGCGCCTCGTCCCGTCACGAGCGCCCACACGCTCGCCGCGAAGGCGCCGGCGATGCCGATCGTCACCGGCACGTCCATCCCCGGCCGCCGTGCACGCAGGCTGCGCAGCGCGCCGCGGTAGAACGGCAGCGCGCAGTAGAGGACCACGGGCAGCGTGAGGAGCAGCGACGCGCCGTCGAGGAGCCGCTGGTACGCGGTCTCCACCGGCTCGCCCAGGTAGCTCGGCGTGGCGAGCATCATCACCTGCATCATCGCCAGCAGGGCGACGCCCATGCGCACGAGCAGCGTCCGCGTCTCGCGGCGCAGGAGCGCCTCGCGTTGCGCCGGATCGTAGACGTGCGCGTGATAGCCCACGGCATCGACCGCTGCGAGCACGTCGCGCAAGGCGCCCTGGCTGCCGCGCCATGCCACGCGTGCCCGGTGCGTGGCCGCGTTCACCGTGACGTCGCTCACGTTCGGCTGCCGGCGCAGCCAGCTCTCCACGAGCCACGCGCATGCGCCGCAGGTCATTCCCTCGAGCAGCAGCGAGACCTCGTGTCCGTCGGGCTCGACCCGCCGGACGAGCCCTGCCGCGATGGCTGCCGCCGCGTGGCGCTCGCGCTCCGGCGCGTCGGCCTCGCCGGGACCGGCGATGGCGGCCGTGCGTTGCGCGTAGAAGGGTGCCAGGCCCGCGCCATCGATGGTGCGCGCAATGGCGAGGCACCCCGCGCAGCAGAAGGCGCGTTCGTGGTCCGCAATGCGCGTCCGGAAGGGCGAGCCCGCTGGATTGGGAAGACCGCAGTGGAAACAGGTGGAGGCCGGCTCCGCGGGGGCGGCGGGATCCGCGCCCGCCACGGCGACGGCAGCGTCCATGGCACAAGCATACGCGCAAGCGGCCGGAGGCGCGTTGACTGCCATCAAGGGACGGGGACCGCCAGGCCGCCGGCGGCCCTCGCGAGGGCGATTGACAGATCGTGCTGCATGACGCCGAATCGCCGTTGGGCAGCAGTCGTGACTTGCGCGCGGTGGCCGAGGGTCCCGCGCCTTCATCCCGAGGAGGCTTCATGAGCACGTCTGGCTATCACCGCAGGAAGATCGGCGATCACGTGCTGCATGCCGAGACGCAGATGATGTCCTACGGCTTCGATCCGTTCCTCACCGAAGGCTCGGTCAAGCCGCCAGTGTTCCTGACCTCGACCTTCGCGTTTCGCTCGGCGGAAGACGGCGCACGCTTCTTCGACCTCGTCTCGGGTCGCGTCCCGCTCGCCGCAGGGGAATCCCCGGGCCTCGTGTACAGCCGTTTCAACAATCCGAACATGGAGATCGTCGAGGACCGGCTGGCCCTCCTCGATGGCGCCGAGGCGGCACTGGTGACATCGAGCGGCATGTCGGCGATCAGTGCCGTCCTGCTCACGTTCCTTCGGCCAGGCGACCAGGTCGTGCAGTCGGCACCGCTCTATGGGGGCACCGAGACGCTGGTCTCGAAGGTCCTCGCCGAGTGGGGCATCGGCACGCAGGTCATCGAGGACGGCCTGTCGGCATCTTCGATGGCGGCGGCCCTGGAGGCGGCCGCGCGGCGCGGGCCGGTGCGCCTGGCTTACGTCGAGACACCGGCCAACCCGACCAATGCCCTGATCGACCTGCGTGCTCTCGCCCGTGAGGTCGAGGCGTTCGCGGGGAGGCACGGCCAGCGGCCCGTCTCGGTGTGCGACAACACGATGCTGGGACCGATCTTCCAGCAGCCGGCCGCGCACGGCATCGACCTGTCGGTGTACTCGCTGACCAAGTACGTCGGCGGCCACAGCGATCTCGTCGCCGGCGGCGTCACCGGCCCGCGGACGCTCGTCGACCGGCTGCGCGCCACGCGCGGCGCGTTCGGCTCCCAGCTCGACCCCCATTCCTCGTGGATGCTCGCGCGCTCGATGGAGACCGTGGTGCTTCGCATGCGGGCGGCGGCGCAAAGTGCCGGCGCCGTGGCGCGCTGGCTGATGGGCAATCCATACCGGCGGGTCATCGTGCTTCACCCCGAGACGATCCCCGATGCCTCCTACCGGACGGTCTACGGACGCCAGTGCACCGGTGCGGGCTCGACGTTCTCGTTCGTGCTCGAGGGCGGCCGGTCCGACGCGTTTCGCGTGATCAATGCTCTGTCCCTCTTCAAGTCGGCGGTCAGCCTGGGGGGTACCGAGTCGCTGATCTGCCATCCCGCATCGACTACGCATTCCGGCGTGCCGGCAGTGGCGCGCGAAGCGGCCGGCATCACCGAAGGCCTCATCCGCGTGTCGATCGGGCTCGAGCACGCCGACGACCTCATCGCCGACCTCGACCAGGCATTCCGATCGCTGGATGGCACAATGGTCCCCTCGGTGCGCCGCGCGCGCACGCTTCCTCCGGGATCTCCCATGCAGCGACGCAAGCTGGGCACGACAGGCTTCGACGTCACGCCTCTGGCCTTCGGCGGCAACGTCCTTGGCTGGACGGCCGACGAAGCGACGTCGTTCCGCCTGCTCGACGCGTTCGTGGCCGCAGGCGGAAATCTCATCGATACGGCCGACTCGTACTCGCGGTGGGTGCCGGGGCACTCGGGCGGCGAGTCCGAGGCGATCATCGGACGCTGGATCGCACGCCGTGGTCATCATGGCGACATCGTCATCGCCACCAAGGTCGGCTCCGACATGGGCGAGGGCCACAAGAACCTGCGCCGGGACTACATCGTGCGCCGGGTGGAGGATTCGCTGCGCCGCCTGCAGATCGACGCCATCGACCTGTACCAGGCGCACTGGGACGACGACACCACGCCGCTCGAGGAGACGCTCGAGGGATTCGGACAGCTCGTGCGCCAGGGCAAGGTGAAGGCGGTCGGCGCCTCCAACCTCACCGCGCCGCGACTCGCCGCGGCGCTCGCCGCCAGCAGCGCGGCGGGCTTGCCGCGCTACGCGACGCTGCAGCCGCACTACAACCTCTACGAGCGCGCGAGCTTCGAGGGGCCGCTCCAGGACCTGTGCGTGCGTGAGCAGATTGGTGTCATCAGCTATTACTCGCTGGCTGCCGGGTTTCTCACCGGCAAGTATCGCGGGGACGCGGACCTTGGCAAGAGCACGCGCGGCGGCGGGATGAAGAAGTACCTCAACCCGCGCGGACACGCGATCCTGGCCAGCCTCGACACGTGGGCAGCCCGCCTCGCCGCCACGCCGGCCCAGATTGCACTGGCCTGGCTGATGACGCGGCCGGCCGTGGTGGCGCCCATCGCGAGTGCGACCACGGTCGGGCAGCTCGAGGAGATCATGCGGGCGCTGACGCTCGAACTGCCGGCGGAAGCCCTGCAGGCGCTCGACGCGGCGAGCGCCTGATCATCTCCGGGCAGCACCGCCCCGGCTGCGCGGGCAGCACCGCCATGGGCGGGGGCACGCTTTGCGATGCGTGCCCGTGGACGACGGCCTCGCTCAGGTATTCGGCAGCGGACCGTTGCTGCTGCGTCCCACGATGGCGAGGAACTCGCGGCGCGTGGTCGGATCCTGGCGGAACGCGCCGAGCATGCGGCTCGTCACGAGCGCGGCGCCCGGCTTGTGCACGCCGCGCGTGGTCATGCACTGGTGCGCCGCCTCGACGACCACCGCGACGCCCTTCGGCTGCAGCACGTCCTGCAGCGTGTCGGCGATCTGCACGGTCATCTTCTCCTGGATCTGCAGCCTTCGCGCGTAGACCTCCACGAGGCGTGCAAGCTTGCTGATGCCCACCACGCGCCGGTCCGGCAGGTAGCCGATGTGCGCCTTGCCGATGATGGGCACCATGTGGTGCTCGCAGTGGCTCTCGAACCGGATGTCGTTCATCACGATCATCTCGTCGTAGCCATCCACCTCGGAGAACGTCTTGGCGAGGATCTCGCGCGGATCCTGGTCGTATCCCGAGAAGAACTCGCCGTAGGAGCGCACCACCCGGTCCGGTGTCTCGACCAGCCCTTCGCGATCCGGATCGTCGCCCGCCCAGCGGATCAGCGTGCGCACGGCCTCGAGGGCGTCCTCGCGCGAGGGCCGCGAGGAGGGGAGGGGCTTGGGGCGCTTCCTGGCCATCGGTGGATTGTGGCACGAGCCGCGGAGGTCGCCGCCCTGCGACGCGACAGTCCGAGGCGGAGGCGGCGAGTTGCGGGGACCATGCCTGCCCCGTGCACGACGTGCGAAGATCCCTTTCTCGATCCGGCCCGGACGGCTTTCATGCCCCGCTATGCGCTGCGCGGCCACGCGCCGCAGATCCCCGCCTCGGCGTACATTGCCGACACCGCCACGCTCATCGGGCGGGTGATGCTCGGCGTGGAGACGAGCGTGTGGCCCGGGGCGGTGATCCGTGCCGACTCGGAGCCGATCGTGATCGGCGACGGCAGCAACGTGCAGGACAACGCGGTGCTGCACGTGGACCCGGGCGTGCCTCTGACGGTCGGACGGGGCGTGACCGTGGGGCACCAGGTCATGCTGCACGGCTGCACGATTGGCGACGGCTCGCTCATCGGCATCCAGGCGGTGGTCCTCAATCATGTGGTGATCGGCGCGGAATCGCTCGTCGCGGCCGGCGCGATCGTCACCGAACGCAAGGTGTTTCCGCCGCGCTCGCTCATCATGGGCGCGCCCGCAAAGGTCGTGCGCGAGCTCGACGAGGACGCGCTCGCGCTCCTGCGCCACTCCGCCGATGCCTACATCCGGCGGCGCGCGCTGTATCTCACCGAGCTCACCCGTCTCGACTGACCCCAACGGAGGAACGAGTCATGCCCGCGTATCTCATCGCCGACGTCGACGTGCACGATGCAGCGCTCTACGACGAGTACCGCAAGCAGGTGAAGGCCACCATCGACAGGCATGGCGGCAGGTTCCTGGTGCGGGGCGGCGCGCACGAGGTGCTGGAAGGCGAGGGGGTCGTGCACCGCGCCGTGGTGCTCGAGTTCCCGTCGATGGAAGCGCTGCAGCGCTGGTACCGGTCGCCGGAGTACGCGCCGCTCATCGCGCTGCGCCAGAAGGCGTCGAAGGGTTTTCTCTTCGCCGTGGAGGGCGCGTAGGACCGCCGTCACGCATGCGCGGCGCGAAGCCGACGTCGCCGTCGGCGCCACCGGACAACGTGTTCTGGCACGTCATGTCCGGCGCGCAGGCCGTCGCGCTCGCCACGCTCACGCGCCCGGGTCCGTTCGGCCCGCGCACGATCGAGCTCGGCGAATACTTCGGCGTGTTCGATGGCGACCGTCTCGTCGCCATGGCCGGCGAGCGCGCCGAGGTCGGATGCTTTCGCGAGATCAGCGGCGTGTGCACGCATCCCGAGGTGCGCGGCCGTGCCCTCGCGCGCAAGCTCATGCTGCATCTCATCGCGCGCGAGCGGGCTCGCGGCCAGATACCGTTCCTCCACGTGATCGCCACCAATACGATCGCCTGCGCACTCTACGAGGCGCTCGGCTTCGCCGTGTGCGCGGAGGTCCCGGTACGCGTGATCGCGCGCATCGCGGACGCGCCGAGCTGACCTAGCGTCCGCGCGAACGCCCGACGAGGATGCGATACCGTGCCATGTGGCGCAGCGCATCCCGCGGCCGCTCCATCTTCTCGAAGAGGAGCGCGAGGTTGTAGTGGCCGTCGGCGAAATTGGCGTCGCTGCGCAGCGCCGCCTCGTAGGCTTCGCGCGCGGCATCGGCGCGCCCCATGTCCTCGAGCAGCACGCCGAGGTTGAACCGGAGCACCGCGTCCTCGCCGCATGCCACGGCGGCCGCGCGATACACCTTCTCGGCACGGGCGAGTTCCCCGCGGCCGTGCAGCAGCCGGCCCAGGTTGACGGCGGCATCCAGATGCGCGGGATCGGCGGCGACGGCCTTCTCGTAGGCGGCGATCGCGGCGCCGATGTCGCGCTCCTCGAGTTCGGCCCCGCGGCCGAACCACTGCGAGGCGTCGCGCACACGGGCGGCACTGTCTCGCGCTGTCGCGCGGGCGCCCGCACCGTCGTCGCGCGGCAAGTTGCCTGCGCTCGCCGCCTGGGTCGCATCGCGCCTCGGGTCGATCACGAGCACCCCGCCCGTCGCGGCCCGCACGTCGAGTTCCAGCACGTACTGACCATCGTCCGCCTGCCAGCGTCCGCCCGCCTCCCGCACCACCACGCGATCGCCAGACGCACCTACTGCCAGTCCGGACAGCGGCACCGATTCCGGGAGCCTGCGCCGCAGCTCGCGCAGCGAGCGCATGATGCGGCGCGGCGGAACTTTGGCGCGGACCAGCGCCTGCGCGGCGCGCAGCACGATGAGGTCCCGGAACGAGAACTGCCACACCTTGCGCGCCCCGCGCGTCGGCGTCACGAATCCCGCAGCGACGAGCGAGCGAAGGGTCCCGCGCGACATGCCCAGCATGCGCTCCACGTCGCCGGTGCCGTAGGCGGTCACGGCCAACGCGCGCCGGCGGTCTGCACGGAGTCGCTCGCCCGGTGCCGGTGACCTCTCACCGGCACGTGGCGCCCGCTAGCCCTTGCCGCGCGCCGCCTTGCGCGCGGCGGGAAGCGGCGCGTCGACGGACTGCGCGCGCTTGGCCGGCTTGCGCGCGGACGCGGTCTTGACGCTGGCCTCGATGGGGCCAACCTCCGGGGCTGCGGCGGCAGCAGCGCCGGTCGTCCGCGGTGCCTTCTTCTCGAGGCTCGCCCGCAACGCTGCCATGAGGTCGATGACCTGGCCCGTCGGCTGCGGTGCGTCGGTGAGCGTGATCTCCTGCCCCTCGATCTTCTTCTGCACGGCGGCCTCGATGCGTTCGGCGACCTCGTCCTTGTACTGTGCCGGATCGAAGGCGTCGCTCGACTGCTGCTCGATCAGCATCTCGGCGAGCTTCAGCTCCTGCGGCTTGACCTCCGTGTGCGGAATCTCGAGGTCCTTCATCGAGCGCACCTCGCCCGCGTAGAGGAGCTGCTGCATCACGAGGCCGTCGCCCACGGGTCGGATCATCACGATGTACTGCTTGCCGCGCGCGGCCCAGCGACCGAGGGCGCACTTGTTCGACTCGCGCAGCGCCGCCGCGAGGAGCGCGTAGGGCTTGGCGCCGCCCTTGTCGGGAGCGAGGTAGTAGGCCTTGTCGAAGTAGACCGGATCGACGGTGGGCAGCGGCACGAATTCGGTGATGTCGGCAGTGTGCGTACCGGCTTCCTCCATTGCCTTCAACTCCTCCGGCGTGAACTGCACGTACTGGTCCTTGGCGAATTCGTAGCCCTTGACGATATCCTCGCGGGCGACCGGAATCTCTTCCCTGATGCACAGGTATTGCTGCTTCAGGCGCGAGCCGCAGGCCTTGTGCAGCATGTTGAAGTGGATCTGCTTGCTGGCCTCGGTCGCCGAGAAGAGCTTGACCGGGATCGAGACCAGGCCGAACGAGACGGTCAGGCTCGCGATGGATCGTGCCGCCATGTTGTCTTCTCCCAGGCACGCTTTCGCGTACCCACGGCTGTTGCGGAATTGCAACAGCGAACTCAGGCCTTGGGCATCGACAGGGCCTCTTCGAGGCTCTGCTTGCGCGCCAGGGCGTCGTTCCAGCGATCGCCGGTACGGGCCAGGCGATCGGGCGCATTGCGGATCGTGAAGTCGAGCGGGTGCGCGCCGGCAAGCTCTTCCCATTCGAGCGGCATCGATACCGGTGCGCCGATCTCACCGCGCGGTGAATAGGCGACATTCAGCGTCTTGCCGCGGACGTTCATATTGTAGTCCATGAAGATTTTGCCCGTCCGCTTCGGGACGCTCCACTCCTGCGTGATGTCCTTCGGGTGCAGGCGCATCAGGTGGGCGCCCACGAGCTCGGACACGTGCCGGGCGGCGTCGAAGTCGATGGTCCGCCGGATGGGCACGAACACGTGCAGGCCGGTCTTGCCGGACGTCTTCACGATCGGCTCGAGTCCCATGCCGTCGAGGAGCTCGCGCAACCAGAACGCGACCTCCTTGCCCTTCTCGAAGGCCGTCGTGTTTAGCTCGGGCTCGGCGCCCTTGGCCTCGTGGCCCGAATAGATGTAGGGGTCGAGGTCGAACAGCACGTAGTCGGGGTAGTTCAGGATCGACGCTTCGAGCGAGGCGAGCGACGTCGCGAAATCGGTGCTGTCGGTGACGGCATCGGGTCCGGGCCGCGCGCGCGAGTGCCAGACGTGGTATTCGAGCGTCCCCGACTGCGCGAGCCACAGCAGCGTGGGCAGGTTCTGGCAGAGCAGGTACTGGTGCGACTCGTCCCTGTGGTCGGAGAACACCGTGATGTCCGCGACGAAATCCGGGCGCGCCTGTTCCCAGTGCTTCTGGAAGAAGCGCTGGCCGCGGATGCCCTCGGGCATGCGGATCATCGTGAGCGGCCGGTCGGCGAGGTGCGGCAGCATGTACGGGGAGACCTTGGCGAGGTAGACGAGCAGATCGCGCTTCGTGTACGCCGGCATGCCGCGCCCTTCGTCGGCGGGCCAGTACACGCGGTCGAGGTTGGTGAGCCTGAGGGCGTGGCCGGCGACCGTGATGGTGGCGTTGTTCTTCGCCCGCTCGAGTTGTGTGACGGCCTCGTCGACGGCGGTCGCCGCGGCGTCGGCCGTGGCGTCGATCGTCGCGTCGGTGGCAACGCCTGCGAGGGTCGCGACGCGCCCGACAGCCCCGGCCGCGGACGGTCGCGCGCCGTCACGGCGCACGGTACGGGGATCGACGTCGTCGCGCAGGCGCACGAACACCGGTGCGCGCAGGTGGCCGTCGTCGGTCCAGCTCTGGAACGTGACCTCTGCCACCACCTCCGGCTCGACCCAGGTCGTGGGGGCGTTGCGCTCGGGCTCGTCGACGAAGGGACGCGTCCTCCGCTTGTGTGGGGCGAGCGCTGCCTTCACCGCCGCGAGCGAGCGCTCGTCGAAGCCCGAGCCGACGTGCGAGGCGTAGCGGAGGCCCCCGTCGTCGTCGAAGTAACCCACGAGGATCGCACCGAGCGTGCCGCGCGAGCCCTTGCCCTGCGTGTAGCCGCCGATCACGAACTCGGCCGTCTGCGCCGGCTTGACCTTGAGCCACGCCGACGAGCGCCGGCCGCTGTCGTAGCGGCTGTCCAGGCGCTTGCCCATCACGCCCTCGAAGCCCGCCGCCATCGCCGCGTGGTACAGCGCGACGCCGTCGGCCTCCTCGTGCACGAGCTGCACGACAGGTGACGGCAGCAGGCATTGCGCGAGGTAGCGACGGCGCGCGGCGTAGGGGCGCGAGCGCAGGTCGATGCCGGCGAAGAAGAGGAGATCGAAGGCGAAGAACACCACCGGGATCGTGGCCTCCGCCCGCGCCACGTCGTGCGGCGACGTGAACTGGAAACGCTCCTGCATCGCCGCGAACGACGGCTTGCCGGCGGCATCGAAGGCGACCAGCTCGCCGTCGAGGATCATGCCGTCGACCTGCTGGCCCGAGAGCTCGGCGGCAATGCGCGGAAATCGCACTGCAAGCTCGAGGCCGCGCCGCGAGCGCAGCTGCACGGCATCGCGACGGATGTACGCGAGCACACGGTAGCCGTCGAGCTTGGGCTCCCACGTCCAGCCCTCGCGATGGAAGGCCGCGGGCCCGCTGTCGGCGAGCATCGGCGGGAAAGGCTCCGGCATCGCGACGGCCGCGCCGCGCGGCGCGAGGTCGTCCGCCGCGAGTTCGACGCGGGGGAAGAAGCGTGCCTCGGCGACGGTGCGTCCGGAGAGGATGGAGCGATCGGCGGCCAGCAGATCGCGGTCGCCCGCGAAGCGGTCCTCGTGCTTGATCAGGAGCCACTGCGCGGCATCCCGGGTCCGCACGAGCGCGAACGAGCCCTTGATCTTCGTGCCGCGCAGCAGGAACGAGAGCTTCCCGGCGGCGAGTCCGGCGCGGACCTCGGCTTCGGCTCGCGGGCGGTCGTGGAACCACGTGCCGCCTTCGTCGGGCGAGTAGACCCCGGCATCCCAGACGATCATCGAGCCGGCGCCGTACTGCCCGGCGGGGATGGTGCCTTCGAAGCTCGCGTAGGCGAAGGGATGGTCCTCGGTCACCATCGCGAGGCGCTTCTCGGCCCGGTCGAGCGATGGCCCCTTCGGGACCGCCCACGACTTCAGCACGCCGTCGCACTCGAGGCGCAGGTCGTAGTGCAGGCGCGAGGCCGCATGCTGCTGGATCACGAAGAGCAGCGGCCCGCCCGGCGCGCGGGTCAGCGCTGCGGGCGGCTCGGGGGTGGCGGAGAAGCGGCGCTTGCGGGAGTACTCGCGCAGAGGATCGGTGGCCATGCGCGGATCCGGGATCGGCGTGGACGCGGCGCCGGAGCGAGCCGCCGGGCAGGGAACGTCAGGGCCGCGGCGGGCGGTCGATCTCGGACTTGATCGGTTCCGTCACCCCGATCCTGGCCACCGGCGTGAACGTGCGGTTGCCCACGATGCTGACCACGATCTCCCGTCCTCCGAGGATCAGGAGCGCCAGCGTGAAAGGGACGATGTAGTAGAGGAGTCTGAAGAGCAGCAGGCTCGCGAGGAGTTCCTCGCGGGCGAACATCACGAGCGCGACCAGCATGGCGGCGTCGAACACGCCGATGCCTCCCGGCGCGTGGCTCGCGAACCCGAGCAGCGTGGCCGAGACGAAGATCACGGCGAGCGTCACGAAGCCGATCGAAGGCTCCGCGGGCATGAGCACGTACATGGCCAGCGCGCAACAGCCGAGGTCGACGATGCCGATGCCGATCTGCACCAGCGTGGAACGACCGTTGGGCAAGCCGACGCGCCAGCCACCGCGACCCATGGCGCGCGTGCCCGTCGACACCCACCACACGTAGGTCACCAGCACCGCAAGCACCACGACGGCGAGGAAGCGATTGAGGATCGGCGGCAACTGGTCGACGAGGCTCGCCGCTTCGGGATCGACGAGGATGCCGAGGCCCAGCACGGTGGCGTTGCCGAGCCAGAAGGTGAGGCCCGCCAGGAAGCACACCTTGGCCACGTCGATCGCGTCGAGGCCGTGCGCGGAATAGATGCGGTAGCGCACCGCCCCGCCCGTGAACACCGTGGCGCCGACGTTGTGCCCCACGGAATAGCTCGTGAAGCCGCCCAGCGCGGCAATGCGGTAGGGAACGCGCGTCTTGCCGATCTGCCGCAAGGCGAAGAAATCGTAGAAGGTGAGGGTCAGGTACGCCCCGGCGACGAAGAGGGCGGCGAGCGCGATGTCGTGCCAGGGAGTGGCCCGGATGGCGAAGACGACATCGTTGAAGTCGATCCCCTTGAGCATCCGGTGGAGGACCACCAGCGCCACGGCGATGATGCAAAGCGAGAGCGCCAGCGCGATGCGATTCCAGCCGAGGCTGTGCTGGCAGAAGCGGGCGACGGCACGCACCCCGTTCAACATGGCCTGAAGGATCATGTGGTGGCCCGCGTCCGCGGGGATCGCCTCCCGATTGGCCGGCGCACGCGGTTGGCCGCCGCAGCGCCGTGGCGCGCCGTTCTCGCGCCTCGTCGGGCGCTAACGTACCATTCTTCGCCACGAGCCGAAAGGCAAGGGCTCGACAGGACGGGCAGGGGTTCGAGGATGCAGGCTACAACATGACGTGCCGGATCGTCGCGGGGGCGAGCGGGTACTCGTTCAAGGAGTGGAAGGGCAGCTTCTATCCGGACCGGATCGAGGCCGATGCGATGCTGCCGTACTACGCCGCGCGCCTGCCCACCGTCGAGATCAACAACAGCTTCTACCGGATGCCGGCCACGCAGGTGCTGGGCCATTGGGCCGCCGCCACGCCCGACGCCTTCCGCTTCGCCATCAAGGCCTCGCGCCGCATCACCCACCTGTCGCGACTGAAGGGCGAGGCGGCCGCCGAGTCGCTCGACTACCTGTACGGCAACCTCTCTGCACTTGGCGACAAGCGCGGCGCGGTGCTCTTCCAGCTTCCGCCCAACCTCAAGAAGGATCTCCCGCGTCTCACGGCCTTCCTCGCGAGGCTCCCGGCGGGGCACCGTGCCGCCTTCGAGTTCCGCAACGAAACCTGGTTCGACGACGAGGTCTATGCGGCCCTGCGGGCGGCAGGTGCGGCCCTGTGCCTGTCCGAGCGCGAGGACAACGCGCCGCCTCCGCTGGTGGAGACGGCATCGTTCGGCTACGCGCGCCTTAGGCTCGAGACCTACGGCGACGCCGACCTGCGCGCCTGGGCCGCGAGGCTCGCGGCCACCTCGTGGGATATCGCCTACGTGTACTTCATGCACGAGCCGACGGCGCCGGAGTATGCGAGCCGACTGATGGCCGCCGCGACCGCGGCCTGACCGACAGAGGCCATGACGGCATCCGTCGCCGCGGAAGTCGTCATCGGCCTCGCCGCCGGCGCGGCCGGGATGGACCGACCCGAGGGGGAACGGGACGCCGCGCGTGATGGCGCGCACGACCGTCCGGGAAGCCCGCAGGGTCGCTCCGGTGCCGAATGCCCGGAGACGCCGCCCGAAGGCGCGACCGTGAGCGGCCTCTGGCAATTGCCGGACGCGGCGACCGCCTGCTTCGTCTTCGCGCACGGCGCAGGCGCCGGCATGCGGCACCCGTTCATGTCCGGCCTCGCCGCCGACCTCGCGGCGCTCGGCGTGGCCACGCTCCGCTACCAGTTCCCGTACATGGAGCGCGGTGGCAGGCGCGTGGATCAGCCGGCCGTCGCGCATGCAACGGTGCGTGCGGCGGTGGCGGCCGCGGTGCGACTCGCCCCGTCGCTGCCGCTGTTCGCCGGCGGCAAGTCGTTCGGCGGACGCATGACCTCGCAGGCGCAGGCGGCGCTGCCGCTGCCGGGCGTGTCGGGGCTCTGCCTCGTGGGCTTTCCACTGCATCCCGCCGGCAAGCCGTCGGCGGATCGTGCCCGTCATCTCATCGACGTCGATCTGCCGATGCTGTTCCTGCAGGGCACGACGGACGAACTCGCCACCCTCGACCTCCTCGCGCCGGCGGTCGCAGCGCTCGGCCGGCGCGCGCGGCTCGTGATGTTCGAGGAGGCCGATCACGCCTTTCACGTGCCGGCGCGAACGGGGCGTCGCGACGCGGACCTGCGGCGATCGCTCGCGGCGGTGATGGCGGGGTGGATGACGGAGGTCGCGGCAGGGCCCGGGGGGCGCTGATGGCCCGCGCAGGGCAGCCGGCCTGCGCGACCCTTGTACGTCGCGCGTCGCGGCGCCGGATCAATGGGCGACGGACCCGCGCCGGGCGGCCGGTCCGCGCGACTCTATCCGAGCCCCGTCACGGGAATCGCCGCACCGTGCACGGCACGCGCGGCGTCGGAGGCGAGGAAGACGATCACGTTCGCCAGATCCGCGGGCGCCACCCACTTCGCGGGGTCGGCCCTGGGCATGGCGCGCCGGTTCTCGGGCGTGTCGATCGTCCCCGGCAGGACGCAATTCACGTTGATGCCGCGTTCGCGCAGTTCCGCCGACATCGACTCGGTGATGCGGATGACCGCGCTCTTGGCGGCGACGTACGCGGCCATGTGCGGAGCCCCCTCGAGCGCGCTGAACGCGCCCACGTTCACGATGCGGCCGCGGCCCGCGGCGAGCATGTGCGGCACCACCGCCCGCGCCATGTGGATGACGGAGAGGGCGTTGACGTCGAAGAGGAAGGTCCAGTCGGTGTCGGGTGTCTCGTGCGCCGCGGGTCCCATGCGGAAGGCGCCGGCGATGTTGCACAGCGTGTCGATGCGTCCGAAGCGCTCGAGCGTGGCCTGCACCGCCGCATCGACCGCGCCCGCGTCGGTGAGATCCGCCGCGAGATGCAGGCGGTGGGCGGTCTCGTTGCCGTAGCCGGCCTCGAGCCGGTCGCGACGGCGGTCCACGAGCGCAAGGCTTGCCCCTGCCGACTCGAAAGCGGCGGCCACCGCGCGGCCGAGGTTGCCGCTGGCGCCGGTGATCATGATCACGGAGGCCATGGTCTAGGCGCCCGCGATCACGCCGCGGCGAACCTGGTCGCGCTCGAGCGACTCGAAGAGCGCCTTGAAGTTGCCCTCGCCGAAGCCCTCGTCGCCCTTGCGCTGGATGAACTCGAAGAACACCGGGCCGAGCACGGTGCCGGAGAAGATCTGCAGGAGCAGGCGTGGCGCGCCGTCGGTGGCGCCGTCGAGCAGGATGCCGCGCGACTGGAGCGAAGGGACCTCCTCGCCATGTCCGGGCAGGCGTTCCGCCAGCATCTCGTAGTAGGTGGCGGGCGGCGGCGTCATCAGCGGCACGCCCGCCGCACGCAGGTTGTCGATGGTGCTGCGCAGGTCGTCGGTGAGCAGCGCGATGTGCTGGATGCCCTCGCCGTTGAACTGCATCAGGAACTCCTCGATCTG
>CAYTOT010000002.1:143592-177186 GCA_964439475.1 uncultured Alcaligenaceae bacterium | reverse complement strand
GAGATCCTCGTCGTCGAGGAGAAGCGGCAGATCGTCGAGTACCAGTTGAAGGAGCAGCTGTACAACTGGCGCGACGACGTGCGTCCGCGCGTGGTCGGCAAGTTCGACGAGAAGGGCGAATGGGTGCGTCCGCACGGCGACTGGCTGCTGCCGGCGGCGAGCGAGCTGACGCCGGCCATGATCGCGCGCGTGATCGCGCGGCGCGTGGAGCGGCTGGGCCTGCATCCGCGGCGCCTCGACGAATTGCGCAAGCGCGTCGACTGGATCAATGCCAAGGAGCGCGCGCTCGAGAAGCCGAAGGTCCAGCTCGTGCGCCAGCCCTATTTCTGCTCGGGCTGCCCGCACAACACGTCGACGAACCTGCCCGAGGGCAGCCGCGCGACGGCGGGCATCGGCTGCCACGTGATGGCGATCTGGATGGATCGCGCGACCGAGTTCACGCAGATGGGCGGCGAAGGCGTGCCGTGGATCGGCCAGGCGCCATTCACCGACGAGAAACACATCTTCGCCAACCTGGGCGACGGCACCTACTATCACAGCGGCCTGCTCGCGATCCGTGCGGCGGTGGCGGCCAACGTCAACATCACCTACAAGATCCTCTACAACGACGCGGTGGCGATGACCGGCGGCCAGCCGATCGACGGGCCGCTCACGCCCCAGGACATCGCGCGCCAGGTCGCCGCCGAAGGGGTCAAGCGCGTCATCGTGGTGAGCGACGAGCCCGGCAAGTATCCGTCCGGATACTTCGCGAGCGACATCCGCATCCACCACCGCGACGAGCTCGACGCCGTGCAGCGCGAGCTGCGCGACGTTCCCGGCACGACGGTGCTGCTCTACGACCAGACCTGCGCCGCCGAGAAGCGCCGCCGCCGCAAGCGCGGCAAGTTCCCCGACCCCGCCAGGCGCGTGTTCATCAACGAGCTCGTGTGCGAAGGCTGCGGCGACTGCGGCGTGCAGTCGAATTGCGTGTCGGTGGTGCCGGTGGAGACCGAGTTCGGACGCAAGCGCGCGATCGACCAGTCCTCGTGCAACAAGGACTATTCCTGCGTCAAGGGCTTCTGCCCGTCGTTCGTCACGGTCGAGGGCGGCACGCTGCGCAAGCCGCCCAAGGCGGCAGCGGCGGACTTCGGCGCCCTGCCGGAGCCGGTTCCGCCCTCCACGGCCAAGCCGTACAACATCCTCGTGACGGGGATCGGCGGCACCGGCGTCGTCACCATCGGCGCCCTCCTCGGCATGGCCGCGCATCTCGAGTCGAAGGGCTGCAGCGTGCTCGACATGACGGGCCTCGCGCAGAAGAACGGCGCCGTCGTCTCGCACGTGCGCATCGGCGACACGCCGGAGAAGCTCTACGCCACGCGCATAGCCGCGGGGGAAGCGTCGCTGGTGCTCGCCTGCGACATCCTGACGAGCGTCGGCTACGAGGCGCTCGCCAAGATGCAGAAGGGCGTGACGAAGGCGCTCGTCAACACCGCACTGGTGATGCCGGCACAGTTCACCCGCGAGCCGGATCTCCACTTCCCATTGGGCTCGATGGAGCAGGAGATCAAGGACGCGATCGGTCCCGGCGACGCCGAGTTCCTCGATGCCAGCAAGCTCGCCACCGGGCTCATGGGCGACTCCATCGCCACGAACCTCTTCATGGTCGGCTATGCCTACCAGCGCGGTCTGATCCCCGTATCGGAAGCGGCGATCATGAGGGCGATCGAATTGAACGGGGCGGCGATCGACGCCAACAAGCTCGCGTTCCAGTGGGGACGGCTCGCGGCGGTGGAGCCCGCCAAGGTCGCGGCGGCGGCGATGCCCGCCGAGGCCAGGCCCGCTTCACAAGTCCTCTCGCAATCGCTCGACGAGACGATCGCGCGGCGCGTGGAGTACCTCACGCAGTACCAGGATGCCGCGTATGCCGCGCGCTATCGCGATCTCGTCGCGCAAGTGCACGCCGCGGAAGGCAAGGCGATGCCCGGCATCACCGAGCTCACGCAGGCCGTCGCGCGCTACTACTTCAAGCTCCTCGCCATCAAGGACGAATACGAGGTCGCCCGCCTGTACGCCGAGACCGACTTCCGGCAGCGCGTGGCGGCGCAGTTCGAGGGTAACTACACGCTGAAGTTCAACCTCGCGCCGCCGATCTTCAACGAGGCGGACCCGGTGACCGGAGTGGCGAAGAAGTCGGTATACGGACCGTGGATGCTGAAGGCGTTCGGCATTCTCGCGAAGTTCCGCAGGTATCGCGGCACGGCGCTCGACGTCTTCGGCAGGACCGAGGAGCGCAGGATGGAGCGCGCGCTGATCGGCGAGTACGAGGCGATCGTGAACGAGATCCTCGGCAAGCTCACCGCCGCCAATCATGCGACGGCCGTGGAGCTCGCGAGCATCCCTGAGCACATCCGCGGCTACGGGCACGTGAAGCTCGCGCACGTGAAGACGGCGAAGACGCGCGAAGCGGCGTTGCTGGAGACGTTCCGGGCACCGGCGGCGACGGCGAAGCCGGCGGTGGTGAAGGTGGTGGTATAGCGGAAGGCGCGTGGCGCCTACCGCGGCGCGGGACCGCACATCGCGACGCCGAGCGGCCCGTATCCCTCGCTCGCGTAGCCCTCGGCCACCATGGCAGCGCGCAGCCGCAGGTCGGTGACGTAGCGATGGCCGCTATCGATGCGCTGGTTCCACAGGCGATAGATGGGTGTGGAGGCCGCCGGACACGCACCGGTCAGCGGGTCCGGGAGATAGGTGAAGAAGGCGGCTGGCGTTTCGTACACGTAGCGACTGCCGCACTCGTGGTCGTCTGGCGGAGCGCAACGAGCGCAAACGTTCGCGTGCACGCCGTATCATCGCCGGTCGCCGCTGCGGTGCCACCCACGAGCCAATGGCCGGTTCCGTTGGCGGTCAACGACTCCGCCGCCGTGAGCTCGGGGAGCATCTGAACACTCACCGTTGAGTCGAGCACTCCCTTGTCGGTCGCGACCGCGAGGAACGCGCTGCTGCCGGACGCGGCATCGGGACAGCTTCCGAAGGCACTGCCACCGACGAGCAGCAGCCTCCCGTCCGGCAGGGTGGCCATCGCGGCAATGTAGGACCGGTCTCCTCCCGGCAGATCGAGCGATGCGATACCGTCCACGCCGAAGGTGACATCGAGGTGCCCCGAGGCGGTGAGGCCGATGAGCCTGCCGCCCGCCACCGATACGATGACACGGCCGTCGGGCCGCCGCAGGAGCGCACCGACGCCGACATACGACGACTCGAACACGCCATTGATGCCGAACGAAGCATCGAGACTTCCATCGGCCTGCAAGCGCGCCACGGGACTCGACGCGCCGATCATGGCGATGAGGAACCGCCCGTCCGCTTCGGGCACGACTTGCCCGACATCCTGGCGGGGCTGGACGCGTGGCACGGGCAACGCCGCGGCACCACCGCTGCCGAATCGGGGGTCGAGCGCCCCTTCCGCGGTGAGTTGCATGGCGGCAGGCCCCCAAGTGGCCTTGACGCCGCTCTCGCCCACCGCGAGGATGGAACCGTCGTTCCGAAGGCGAAGGTGACCGGGCACCAGCAGGTTGCCGAGCGAAGTCCCCAAGGCAACGCATCCGCCGCTGCCAAACGTCGTGTCCGCAGCGCCCGCGGGCGTCAATCGGCAGAAGAGCGACGTGCCCTGCTCACCAGCGCTCCACCGCGCGCCGGCGACGATCAGTCCGCCGTCGGCCTCACGGGCGAGTCCGCCGTAGAAGCGGTCCCCGTCGGCACCGGCGGTGGCGCTTCCGGCGACACCGAACGCGTCGTCGAGGCGACCGTCAGCGGTGAACGCAGTGACGACCGTGGCGCCCGCGCCACCGCCAACCTCCACCGGGCCGGCCACCAGGATCCTGCCTCCCGGTCCGGCCAGCACGTTCACGTGGTATGACGTCGTGGGATACGTGACCGGCGCGAAGGGCTGCGGCACGACGGCGACGCCCCTCGTGCCGAAGGTCGCATCAGGTTCGAAGCCCGCCGCGTGCGAGACCGTCGCGGTAGCGGCGAGCAGCGCGGTCACGACGAAGCGCCGGTGGGTCGACACGGCACCCATGGCCACCCCTGCCTGGTGCCGTCCCGAGAACCGGCGCGCCATCGGGATCGAGATCCGTCTCCAGATGCAACACGGCAGGTTCATGAACGACTGCGCCATACATGCGCAGGCTATCACCGCTCGTGGCCCGGCCAGCCTTACGCAGGACGGGCGAATGCTGCGCGCGGTACGAGGAGGCCGCCCTACGCGCGCAGGACCTTGGCGAGCCAGCCATAGGCAACCGCCGCCAGAGCATCCGGATTTCCCACCTGGCAGTGCGCGTCGGCTCCCGATGCGGCGTCGAATGCGTGCAGCGTGGCGGGACCCTTGATCCCGGCAGCGAACTGGCGCGCCTGATCGGCGAACGCGGAGCCCTCGCCGGCGCCGACGAGCGCGAGGCCCGGGCAGGAGATCGCCGCGAGGTCGGTGGCGGCGATGTGATAGTCCGGCAGCCTGTCGAGCAGCGCCTTGATGGAACCGACGCCGAACTTCCGGCAATGGATCGCGACATCGCGCCGGAATACGCGTGACATGCCCGGCAGCTGGTCGAGCTGGGCGACCGTCACGTCGGTGGCGAAGGTCAGCTTGCCGTCGTCGGTGATCAGGTTGCCGAGCGTCGCGGAGAGGTCGAGCAATGGCGGCGACGCGATCACCGCCGCCACCTCGGGGAGACGACTCGCCGCGCGGGTCACCATGTATCCGCCGAAGCTGAATCCGAACAGCACGATGGGACCGGTCGCCGGCCACGTCGAGCGGACGTGATCGATGACCGCTCCCAATGGCGCCTCGGTGTCGGGTCGGAAGGTCGAGGCGGGATTGAAGCGCATCGCCCCCGTCTGTCCGGGGCCGTCGATGAGGACGAGAGCGTAGCCCCGCTCGGCCGCCGCGCGGCCGGCCCAGAAGAAGGTCTCCTCGCTCGTCCCGTCGGACCCGTTCATCATGATGACGGTGGGTGGCGTGCTTCCCTGGCGGCGTGGCGCCGCGAACCGGTAGCCGGGAAGCTTCTCGGCGTTGAATGGTACGGCGATCTCGGTGAATTCGAGCTTTGCAGCGGCGGCGTAGCGCGTCGCTGCCTGCACGAAGCATTCATGGGCGGCGAGCCCGTCGGCGCGCATCCGGTCGGCCGGCTGCGCCCAGAACTCCGCTGCGCGCCAGAGCTGGTTGGCGTGGAACCAGGCCGTCGTCGCCGCGGCATCGTTGCCCTCCCGCGCGTGGGTCGCCGCGCCGTCCTGCGTCGCCCCCGCGGCCTGGCGGAACACGTCGCACCAGCTATCCGGATCCCCATCGACGATCTGCGAGGCAAGGTGTAGCCCCTGGCCCACGGAACATCCTCCGGTCGCGGCCGTTCCGAGCAGGCGCAACAACTGATAGTCCATCTCCGCGTCATCGAAGCCGCGGACACGGGTCAGGGATCTTCCGGTGATGGGCATGGCCGCTCCTGTTCTTTCGGTCCGCAACGATAAAGCTTCACCGCCCCCGCTTCAACTCATCGATCACCACGTGCCGAATGTCGCGCAATTCCACGACCCCATGCACCTGCGGATTCGTGCGCGTGAGGTACCCGAGGTTGATCTCGCCGCCCGAGAGCAGGAAGTCGTTGATCGCCACCTCGTAGCGCCGCGTTGGCACGATCGGCCCGCCGCTCACGATCCACGCTTCGCCTTCGCGCGTCACTCCGAAGGTTTGCAGGAAGCCCCCGGTGCCTTCGTTGTTCACCCCGGTGTCGAGCACCCGCTGCAGCAGCGCGCCGTCGATGCCGGCCTTCGTCACCTTGCCGCCGAAGGGAAGGATGCGCAGGACATCGTACTCGGTGATCGGCCCGGGCGGCACCACGTCGTCGATGCGCACCGAGCCGCCGTTGAAGATCGCCGCATCGACCGGCGCCGCTTCGTGCGCCATCGCGGTGGCGATGAGATCGGTGAGCCTGCCCGACCGGTTGCGCACGGTAGCCTCGCGGCCGTCGAGCGGCTCGGTGGTCACGGCCACCACCGTCTCCGGCTCGAAGCCCAGGCGACGGAAGCCCTCGAAGCCGCGCGCGACCCACGACCGCGCGACGGCGTCGACGGCCGGGTCGGCGGCGATCCGCTCGTCGATCACGAGCAGGCGCGACGTCACCTCCGGCGGCGTACCCGGCGCGCCGAAGGTGAGCGTCACGATGGCGAGCGTGCGCACGTTCGCATCGGCCTTGATCACCGGCACGAAGCGCGGCCCCCGCTGCGCCAGCCAGTTCTCGTGCTCGTGGCCGCCGAGGACGAGGTCGATCTCCGGCACGGCCGCCGCGAGCTCCGCGTCCTGCTCGAGCGAGAGGTGGGTCAGCGCGACGATCGCGTCGACCTTGCCGCGCAGCTCCGCCACCGCGGCGCGCGCCACGACGATGCCGTCGGGGTAGCGCACCCAGTCCTTCCTCGTCGAGTCGATGGTGGCACCGACGAGTCCGATGCGCAGCGTGCGCCCGGCGACGGTCAGGGGAACGATCGCGAAAGGCGGCACGTCGCCGAAGCGACGGCCCGCACCATCGGTGACGTTCGACACCCAGCGGAACTTCGCCTGCCCGAGGTGCGCGCGGAACTGCGCCTCGGAGACGTCGAACTCGTGGTTGCCGAATGTCGCCCAGTCCACGCCGGTGGCATTGAGCACGTCGACCATTTGCCGGCCCGCGAGCCGCTGCCCGTCGACGACCGCGGTCCCCAGCGCCGACGGCGAGAGGTAGTCGCCCCCCAGCGTGACCAGCACCGCCGCGTGCGTCGCCTTCAGTTGCGCGACGACGGTCGCGACCCGCGCGAGGCCTCCCGCCTTGCCGCCCTCGACGGGCAGGATCTCGTAGACGTCGTTGAGGTGGACGATGGTCACGGTGACGGCGTCCCGAGCCGCGCCGGACGTGACGCCGGCGTGCGAGCCCGGCTGCGCACAGGCGGGCAAGCCCCCGACCACGACTGCGGCAGGGACGCCCTTGATCATGTCTCGACGTCGCATGGTTACCTCCGGGGCCGGGTCTTCTGCATCCGCGGCACGAGCATATCGCCATCGACGAGATCGCGGAATCCGTCGAGTCCGAGGGCCACTTCGTTGCCAGCGATGGGCACTGGCCGACACGCGTGCGGTCGACGCTGCACGAACAGCGTCGTGCCGCTATGCCCCCCGCTTCGCCAGCACCGCTCGCGCCACGCGCGAACCCGACGCACGTCCGAGCGCGTTGCAGATGAACGCGCCGGTATCGACCAGCCTGTCCAGGTCGATGCCTGTCTCGATGCCCTGCCCATGCAGCAGGTACACGACGTCCTCGGTGGCGACGTTGCCTGTGGCGCCCTTCGCGTAGGGACAGCCCCCCAGTCCCGCCACCGAGCTGTCGAAAACCGAGACGCCGAACTCGAGCGAGGCATAGATGTTGGCGAGCGCCTGCCCGTAGGTGTCGTGGTAGTGGCCCGCCAGCGCCGCCAGCGGAACCTCGCGCGCGACGGCGTCGAGCATGGCCAGCATGGTGGCCGGCGTGCCGGCGCCAATCGTGTCGCCGAGCGACACTTCGTAGCACCCCATCTCCCAGAGCGCGCCGGCCACGGCGGCCACGGCCCTCGGTGCGATGGCGCCCTCGTAGGGACACGCGATCACGGTCGACACGTAGCCGCGCACCTTCACCCCTTGCGCGCGTGCCGCCGTCACGACCGGCGCGAAGCGCGCGAGGCTCTCGGCGATCGACGCATTGATGTTCTTGCGCGAGAAGGACTCCGACGCGGCGCCGAACACCGCGATCTCGTCGACCTTCGCGGCGAGCGCCGCCTCCAGGCCCTTCTCGTTGGGCACCAGCACGGGATAGGACACGCCCGGCCGGCGCGCGATGCGCGCCAGCACGGCGGCGGAATCGGCCATCTGCGGCACCCACTTCGGCGACACGAAGGCGCCCGCCTCGATCGCCGTGAGGCCGGCATCGCCGAGCCTGTCGATCAGCGCGACCTTGACGTCGACCGGAATCACCTGCTTCTCGTTCTGCAGGCCGTCGCGTGGACCGACGTCCACGACCTTCACTCGCGCCGGCATCGCGGCAGTCATGGCAGCACCCGCCCCGATTCGCGCGACGACGTCGCCGTTGCCCACGTACAGCGCCGCGGCTTCACGACTTCGCCACCGTGAATTCGACGAGTTCCGCGCCCTCGCTCACCTGCTCGCCCACTGCGAAACGGAAGCGTTCGAGCCTGCCGGCTGCCGGCGCGTTGATCGTGTGCTCCATCTTCATCGCTTCGAGGATGAGCAGCGGCGCTCCCTTGGCGACGTCCGTACCGGGATCGGCGAGCCAGGCGATGACCTTGCCGGGCATGGGTGCTGCGAAGCCGCCTTCCACGGCGTGACCTTCGCCGGTCCCCGCGAGGGGATCGGCATAGGTGAGCACGTGGGCACCGCCCGCGAGGAACACATGGCGCCGGTCGCCGTTCGCCTCGACGTGCGCATCCTGCCGCGCGCCGTCGATCGCGAGGGCAAGCGCGCCGTCGGCACGCGACGCCGCCTGCACCGCCGCCGAAGGCGCACCGTCGATGCCCATGCGGTATCCCCCCGTCACGTAGTCGACGACGACGGCATGCTCGGCGTCGCCGTCGCGGAACACGAGCCTGCGCTGCGCGAAGGCATTGAGGCGGAAGGCATCCGCTGCCGACCACGGTGACCAGGGGTCGCCGCTAGCGGCCGCGCGCTGCGCGGTCGCGGACGCCTCGCTCGCGAGCAGGGCCGCGGACGCCGCGTAGAAGGCCGCGGCCGGCAACGGCCGATGCGACGGAAACAGCGCGTCGCGCTCGCGCTCGATGAGCCCGGTATCGAGGTCGGCATGCGCGAATGCGGGGCTGGCGACGAGGCGGCCGAGGAACTCGACGTTGTTGGCGACCCCGACGATGCGATACGCCGCGAGCGCCCCGCGCATCCGGGCGAGGGCCCGCTCGCGATCCTCGTCCCACACGATGAGCTTGGCGATCATCGGGTCGTACCACGGCGTGATCTCATCCCCCTGCTCCACGCCGGAGTCGACGCGCACGTGCTGCGACTCGGCCGGCGGTGCGAGGTGCACGAGGCGCCCCGTCGACGGCAGGAAGCCGCGGTCCGGATCCTCGGCATAGATGCGCGCCTCGAGCGCATGGCCGCGGATGGCAAGCTGGTCCTGAGCAAGCGGCAGTCGCTCGCCGGCCGCCACGCGCAACTGCCACTCGACGAGATCCTGCCCGGTGATCATCTCGGTGACCGGATGCTCGACCTGGAGCCGCGTGTTCATCTCCATGAAGAAGAAGCGCCCGGACGGGTCCGCGATGAACTCGACCGTACCTGCGCCCACGTAGCCGACGGCACGCGCCGCTGCCACGGCGGCCTCGCCCATCTCGCGCCGGCGCTCGGACGTCATTCCCGGCGCCGGCGCCTCCTCGAGCACCTTCTGGTGCCGCCGCTGCACCGAGCAGTCACGCTCGAAGAGATGCACGCAGTTGCCATGCGTGTCGGCGAAGACCTGGATCTCGATGTGACGGGGCCGCGTGACGTACTTCTCCACGAGCACGTGATCGTCGCCGAAGCTCGAGGTCGCCTCGCGCTTGCAGGAGGCGAGCGCCCCCGCGAACTCCGTCGAGGCCTGCACGATGCGCATGCCCTTGCCGCCGCCGCCGGCCGATGGCTTGAGAAGCACCGGATAGCCGATGCGATCGGCCTCCCTCTGCAGGAACCCGGGGTCCTGCTCGTCGCCGTGATAGCCGGGTACCAGCGGCACCGGCGCCTTCTCCATCAGCGCCTTGGCCGCGCTCTTGCTCCCCATCGCGCGAATCGCTTCCACCGGCGGACCGATGAACACGATGCCCGCGTCCGCGCACGCCGCCGCGAACTCCTCGTTCTCCGACAGGAAGCCGTAGCCGGGATGGACTGCCTCCGCTCCGGCAGCCTTCGCCGCCGCGATGATCCGCCGGATCACGAGATAGCTCTCACGCGCCGGCGGCGGCCCGATGGGCACCGCCTCGTCGGCGAGCCGCACATGGCGCGCGCGGGCGTCGGCCTCGGAGAAGACGGCGACGGTGCGCACGCCCATGCGGCGCGCCGTGCGGATCACGCGGCAGGCGATCTCGCCGCGGTTGGCAATGAGTATCTTCCGGAACATGGCGCGACCGCCTACATGCGGAAGACGCCGAACGACGTCTTCTCGATCGGTGCGTTGAGGGAGGCCGACAGCGCGAGCGAGAGCACGCGGCGCGTCTGCGCGGGATCGATCACGCCATCGTCCCACAGTCTCGCCGTGGCGTAGTACGGATGGCCCTGCGTCTCGTACTGGGCGCGGATGGGCGCCTTGAAGGCTTCCTCCTCCTCCGTGCTCCACGCCTTGCCCTGCTTCTCGATGCCATCGCGGCGCACGGTCGCGAGCACCGAGGCTGCCTGCTCGCCACCCATCACCGAAATGCGGGCATTGGGCCACATCCACAGGAAGCGCGGCGAATACGCGCGGCCGCACATCCCGTAGTTGCCCGCACCGAAGCTGCCGCCGATGATCACGGTGAACTTGGGCACGTTGGCGCAGGCCACGGCGGTCACCATCTTGGCGCCGTGGCGCGCGATGCCCTCGTGCTCGTACTTGCGGCCGACCATGAAACCGGTGATGTTCTGCAGGAAGAGCAGCGGAATGCCCCGCTGCGCGCACAGCTCGATGAAGTGCGCGCCCTTCTGCGCCGATTCGGAGAACAGGATGCCGTTGTTCGCCACTATCCCGACCGGATAGCCGTGAACGTGCGCGAAGCCGGTCACCAGCGTGGTGCCGTAGCGCGCCTTGAACTCGTCGAGCTCGGAGCCGTCGACGATGCGCGCGATGACCTCGCGCACGTCGTAGGGCTTGCGGGTGTCGGCAGGCAGTATGCCGTAGAGCTCCTCGGCATCGAAGAGCGGGGCGCGTGGCTCGGCGACCGGCAGCTCGATCCTCTTGGCCGCGTTGAGGTTGCCCACGATGCGGCGCGCGATCGCGAGCGCATGGGCGTCGTTGTCGGCGAGATGATCGGCCACGCCGGAGATGCGCGTGTGCACGTCACCGCCGCCGAGATCTTCGGCGCTCACCTCTTCGCCGGTCGCGGCCTTCACCAGCGGCGGCCCCCCCAGGAAGATGGTGCCCTGCTTCCTGACGATCACCGTCTCGTCGGACATCGCGGGCACGTACGCCCCGCCGGCCGTGCACGAGCCCATGACCACCGCGATCTGCGGGATGTCCATGCCGGACATCGTCGCCTGGTTGTAGAAGATGCGGCCGAAGTGCTCGCGATCGGGAAACACGTCGTCCTGCGCGGGAAGGAACGCGCCGCCGGAGTCGACGAGGTAGATGCACGGCAGGCGGTTCTCACGGGCGATCTCCTGCGCGCGCAGGTGCTTCTTCACCGTGATCGGGTAGTACGTCCCGCCCTTGACCGTCGCGTCGTTGGCGACGATCACGCATTCGCGCCCCGACACGCGGCCGATCGCCGTGACGATCGAGCCCGCAGGCACGTCGCCGCCGTACATGCCGTAGGCGGCGAGCGGCGAGAGTTCGAGCAGCGGAGAGCCGGGGTCGACGAGCGTGTCGATGCGGTCGCGCGCAAGGAGCTTGCCGCGCGCGAGATGCTTCTGCCGCGCGTCTTCGCTGCCGCCGCGCGCGACCGTGGCGGTCTTTGCACGCAGGTCGGCGACGAGGTCGCGCATGATGACGGCATTGGCGCGAAACTCCTCGCCGCGGGGGTCGAGTTTGCTGCGGAGGACGGTCATGGGCGTGCCCCCGTCGTGCAGGGCGCACAGGCGTCGCGCCGCGGGTGACGGAAGGGGGTGTGGTGTAAAATCGTCATGTCGGGGTCGAAAGCATCTTCACGATGACCGAGGCGGTGGCGATCTCGCTGCCAGAGACGGCGAGCGCGCCTTGCATGAAAACGAGCGACGAGGCCTTCCGGGTGATGCGGCCCCGCGCTTCGATGAAATCCCCCGGCCGGGCAAAGGACAGGAAATGCACGTCGAGCGCGACCGTGACGCACGGCTTGCGCGCGTTCGCCTCCCACGCGATCGCACTGAGTGCATGGTCTAGCAATGTGGAGAGCATCCCCCCGTGCACGACGCCGGCAGCGTTGACGTGCTTCGCCTCGGCCAGCACCGCATAGACCCACGCGTCGTTCTCCTTCCTGGTCCACAGCGGCCCGGCCAAGCCGAAGAAGCCGGGGAGATCGCGACGCTTGAAGCCGTGCTGCGCGGGATCTTCCATCGCAATTATGCCCTTGACAGCAGGAGTGTCGATAGTCGCTGCGCTTCTGCCTGCATGTCTGAGGCGATCGCGGCACAGCGAGCATTGTCGAGCTGCTCGGCAACGCCGATGACCACCAGCGCGTGCGTCAGTGCGCCGTGCGAGTCGAGGATGGGCACCGAGATCACCGCTACCCCGTGGATGTAGTTGCCGCGATCGATCGCGTAGCCGCGCTTCTTCACGCGCTCGACGTCGCGCCGCCACGCCTCGAGCGTGGGTGCGTTCTGCCAGCGCAGTCCGCGAAAGCGCCGCTCCACTTCGGCCCAAGGCTGCGTGGTGTACGCAGCCACCAGGCGCCCCGTGGCGCTGATGAGCGCCGGGAAATGGCTGCCCACGTCGACGTGCAGGCGAAACGGCACCTGCGAATGCGAAAGGGCGAGCACCACCATGTGCTCGAGGCCACCCGCCTCCACGCCGATGGCGGTCGCCCGCCACGTCCGCGCAAGGCGGTCGAGCGCGGGCTGCACCGCCGCCGCGAAGCCGCCGCCCTCCAGCACGCTCCGCGCCAACGGCAGGATGCCGGCGCTCAGGCTGTAACGCTTGGCCGCATCGACGCGCACCAGATCCTCGTCGACCAGCACGCGAAGGATATGCAGGCAGGTACTCGTCACGATGCCGAGCGACTGGGCGACAGCCTTGACGCCGAGCGCCTCGGGGCTGCGACCGAGAAGACGCAGGATCGCCACGGCACGTGAGACGGCGGGTACGGGCCGCACGCGACGCGGCGCGGCGGGGAGGGCTGCCGGCCCCTTGGTCGCCAGAAGGCGTTCCGCAGGCGTGCGCCCCCCCAGTGTGCCGGAAGCAGCGCGCCGCGAAGGCTTGGCTGGCGCCCTGGCCGGGGGCTTGGCGGGGAGCTTGGCTGGCGACTTGGCGGGGGGCTTGGCCGTAGGCATCGGGCGAACCTTAGCGCGTCTGCGAGAATTGTATTAGTACAATTAAATACGCTATTTGACAATCGCGATGTTCGATCGCATCATCCGTCACGTGCCGACGAACCGAAGCGACGCCACCGTGCCCAAGCTCACCGACTACCTCTCCTACGCCGACGCGCAGACCCACTGGGCCCCCGACAGGCTTTGGGATCTGTTCGACGGCGACCGTGAATCGCTCAACATCGCGCACGAGTGCATCGACCGGCACGTGGACGACGCTGGCCAGCGGATCGCGGTCATCCTCGCCCACGCCGACGGACGCGACGAGAAGCTCACCTTCGCCGACATCTCGCGTGCGTCATCGCAGTTCGCGCACTGGCTCGGGGAGCAGGGCGTTGTGCCCGGAGATCGCGTTGCCGTGATGCTGGAGCCGTCGCGCGCCTTCTACGTATCGATCTTCGGCGCCATCAAGGCGGGGGCGATCGCGGTGCCGCTGTTCACGCTGTTCGGGCCCGACGGCATCCGTCTTCGCGTGGGCGACTGCAAGCCGAAGATCCTCGTCAGCAACGAGGAGAAGGCGCCGCTGGCGGCCGGCATCGACGGCACGCGCGTGGTAGTCGCCGACGACGCCTTCATGCGCGGCCTGGAACGGTATCCCGCCACGTTCACGCCCGACACGCGTGCCGACGACATCGCCATCTTCCAGTACACGTCCGGCACGACGCGCGAGCTGCCCGAGGCCGTGAAGCACTCGCACCGCGCGCTCGTGACGCTGATGCTGGCGGCGCTCTACGGCACCGGACTGCGTCCGGGCGACCGCTTCTTCTGCCCGTCCTCGCCCGCGTGGGGGCATGGCCTGTGGCACGGCACGCTCGCCCCCCTCGCCTTGGGCCTCACCATCGGCGCGTTCTCGGGACGCTTCAATGCCGAGCGGCTCCTGAAGGCGCTGTCGGACCACCGCTTCACCAACCTCTCCGCGGCCGCCACGCACTACCGCATGATGCGCAACAGCGGCGTCGCGCCGACGTACACCTACGCGCTGGAAAAGCTCTCCTTCACCGGCGAGCCCATCGACAGCGAGACGGCCGAGTTTGCGCAGCGCACCTTCGGCCATCCCGTGTGCAGCATGTACGGCACCACCGAGATCGGCGTGATCCTCGTGAGCTACCCGGGGGCCCCCGACTTCGTGGTCAAGCCCGGCTCGCTCGGCAAACCCGTCCCGGGTGGCCGCGTGGAAGTGCAGGACGCCGAAGGCTCACCCTGCCCGCCGGGCGTCACCGGCGAGCTCAAGGTCTGGCGCCGCGATGGCTGGATCCCCACCAAGGACCTGG
This sequence comes from uncultured Alcaligenaceae bacterium, assembly GCA_964439475.1. Lineage (GTDB taxonomy): Bacteria > Pseudomonadota > Gammaproteobacteria > Burkholderiales > Casimicrobiaceae > VBCG01. Next base: position 162,693 of record CAYTOT010000002.1, on the reverse strand, counting down.
GTCGCGTGGACGAGGATGGCTATTTCTGGCACGGCGGCCGCGCCGACGACGTGATCATCTCTGCCGGCTGGACCATGAGCGCCGTGGAGATCGAGGACGCGATCCTGAAGCACCCCGACGTGCAGGAGGCCGCCGCCATCGGTGTGCCCGACGCGCTGCGCGGCCAGGTCGTCAAGGCCTTCGTGGTCGCGCGCCGTGCGGGCGATACCGCCTTCATCGACGAGATCCAGGCGCTGGTGCGCACGCGTCTCGCCGCTCACGAGTATCCCCGGCATGTGATGTTCGTGCCGGAGCTGCCCAAGACACCCGCGGGCAAGGTGCATCGCAAGATGCTGCGCGACCGCGAGGCGGCCGCTGCCGCGCCACAGCTCGCCGCATCGGACTGAAGGTCCCGGCCGCGCGCCCTGCCCGATTCCCCCTGTCCAAGCGGATTCCAACCTCCCAGGAGAAGCCCATGCTGACCGCCACCAAGCCCCGCACGCAGACGATCACGCGCGAGTTCCCCAAGATCACCCAGCAGGGCCTCGACGACCTGCGCCAGCGCATCGGCATCAAGATCGGCGCCACGCAGGAGCCGTGGTGCCACGAGGCCACGCGCGACAACATCCGCCATTACGCGCACGGCATCGGCGACGACAATCCGCTGTGGTGCGAGCCCGACTACGCCGCGAGGACGCGCTTCGGCGGCATCGTCGCCCTGCCCTCGTTCCTCTTCGCCACCGACCGCATCGTGTCGGGCTACGTGGGCGGCTTGCCCGGCGTGCACGCGATGTGGTCCGGCGCCGACTGGAACTGGCACCTGCCGATCCATCGCAACGACGAGATCTCCACCGAGGCCTACCTCAAGGACCTCATCGAGCACGAGACGCGCTTCGCAGGCCGTGCGGTGCAGCAGATCTATCACGTCGACTTCTTCAACCAGCACGGCGACAAGGTCGCCGATGCCGACAGCTGGTGCTTCCGCACCGAGCGCGACCACGCGCGCGAGAAGGGCACCAAGTACAAGGAAGTGCGGGCCCGCGAGCCGCGTCGCTACACGGATGCCGAGCTCGCCCGCATCTACGACCTGTACGCCAAGGAAGAGATCCGCGGCGCGCGCACCCGCTATTGGGAGGACGTCCAGGAAGGCGAGGCGCTGCCCACGATGGCCAAGGGCCCGATGACCGTCACCGGCTTCATCGGTTACGCGCAAGGTTGGGGTGGCCTGTACATCCGCGCCAACAAGATCGCATGGAAGCTGATCCAGGCGCATCCGGGCGTGGGCATCAAGAACCGCTTCGGCATCCCCGACGTTCCCGAGCGCGTGCACTGGGAAGAGGAGTTCGCGCTCGAAGTGGGCGCGCCGGGCGCATACGACTACGGTCCCGAGCGTTGCTCGTGGCTCACCCATCACCTCACCAACTGGATGGGCGACGACGGCTTCCTGCGCAATGCCCGGTGCAAGATCCGCCGCCACAATCCTGAAGGCGACATGCTCTTCATCGACGGCCGCGTCACGCGCAAGTTCGTCGACGGCAAGCGCCACCTGGTGGAGATCGAGCAGGAGGGCCGCAACCAGGACGGCGAGCAGTCGGTGCTGGGCTCGGGCATCGTCGAGCTGCCGTCCCGCGGCTGATCCGCCATGCCAGCACTGGACGGCGTGCGGGTGCTCGACCTGTCTCGCGTCCTCGCCGGTCCGCTGTGCACGCAGATGCTCGCGGATCACGGCGCGGATGTCATCAAGGTCGAGCCGCCGGCCGGCGACGAAACGCGCCTCCTCGGCCCGCCGTTCGATGCCGCGGGTGACGCGGCGTACTTTTCGGCGGTCAACCGCGGCAAGCGATCGATCTCGCTCGACCTCGCGCGCCCCGAGGGCCGGGCGGTACTCGAGCGCCTGCTCGAACGCGCGGACGTGCTGATCGAGAACTTCCTGCCCGGCACGATGGAGCGCTGGGGCATCGCCTACGACACGCTGGCCCGCAGGTACCCGCGCCTCGTCTACTGCTCGATCTCGGGCTTCGGCGCCGACGGCCCGCTCGGCGGCCTGCCCGGCTACGACGCGGTCGTGCAGGCGATGTGCGGCCTCATGAGCGTGAACGGGTCGCCCGACACCGGCCCGACCCGGGTCGGCGTGCCCGTCGTGGACCACCTCACGGGATACGTTGCCGCCACGGCGATCCTCATGGCGCTGTATGCCCGCGAGCGCACCGGCGAAGGCCAGCGCGTGGAGGCCACGTTGTTCGATACCGGATTGAGCCTGCTGGTGCCGCACGCCGCGAACTGGTTCGCCTCCGGCCAGGCGCCCGCCCTCCTGGGGAGCGCGCATCCCAACATCGCGCCCTACGAGAAGTTTCGTGTCGGCGAGCGCGAGATCTTCCTCGGCGTGGCCAACGACGGCCAGTTCCGCAAGCTCTGCGAATGCCTCGCGCTGCCGAAGCTCGCCGCCGACGTGCGGTTCGCCACCAACGCGGCGCGCGTGGCGCATCGCGGCGAACTGCGCGCAGCGCTCGAGGAGGCCTTTGCCGCGCACGAGGCCAACGCGCTCTGTCGCGAACTCATGCGCCGCGGGGTGCCGGCCGGGGTGGTCAATGCCATCCCCGATGCGCTGTCGCATGCGCATGCGGTGCATCGCGGCATGACGACGGAAGGTGAAGGCTACCGCGGGGTCGCACCCCCTGCGCGGCTTGGCAGCACCCGATGGCGGCGAACGCGGCGTCCACCGCGCTTTGCCGAGCACACCGACGAGATCCTCGCCGAGGCGGGCTATGCGCCGGACGAGATCACGACATTGCGCAACGCGGATGTGGCGCGCCGGGAGCCTTCGCGGCGCTAGCGCATCCCAATCACGAGGAGGAGATTCGCATGAAGACATTCCGATGGCTTGCGGCACTGGTGGCCGGACTCGCGCTCGCGACGCACGCGGCCGCGCAGGCCTATCCGAACAAGCCGATCCGCATCATCGTCGCGTATCAGGCGGGCCAGGGCACGGACGTCGTCACCCGCCTGGTCGCGGAGAAACTGTCGCACGCGCTCGGCCAGCCGGTGGTGATCGACAACAAGCCGGGTGCGGGCGCCAACATCGGCACCGAGGCCGCCGCACGATCGGCACCCGACGGCTATACCCTCACGATGGGCACCAACGCCACGCACGGCACCAACCAGTTTCTCTACGACAAGCTGCCGTTCGATCCCGAGCACGACTTCGAACCCATCGTCCTCGTGGGAACCTTCCCGATGGGCATCGCCGCCAACCCGGCGTTCCCCGGCAACTCCATCGCCGACATCATCGCAATCTCGAAGAGCACGCCGAAGGGCGCGGACATGGCGATGCCCAGCACCACGGCGCGCATCGTCTTCGAACTCCTGAAGTCGCAGAGCCAGGCCCCGCTCTTCGGTGTCCCGTACAAGGGATCGTCGACCGCGGTGGCCGAGGCGGTCGGCGGGCAGGTGCCGCTCGTGATCGACACCGTCACGGCGCTGCGCCCGCACGTTGCAGCCGGCAAGCTGAAGCCGATTGCCGTGACGTCGGCCAAGCCCACGGAACTCATGCCCGGCGTGAAGCCGGTGGCCGAGCAAGGCTTGCCCGGCTTCGAGGTGATCGCCTGGAATGCGCTGTACGCCCCCAAGGGCACGCCGAAGGAGATCGTGGACAGGCTCAATGCCGAGGTCAACAAGATCCTGGCCCAGCCCGAGACGCGCCAGAAGCTGAAGGAGCTGGGATTCGACGTGGGTGGCGGCTCGCCGGCGCAGCTCGCCGAGTTCGGCGCGGCAGAACGCAAGAAGTGGGGGCCGCTCATCAAGGACGCGGGGATGCGGGCGGGGTAAGGACAGTGGGGTAGCGGGCTCGGCCTCGCGCCCGCTACTGCGGCCCCCTACGTAACACAGGGAGCAAGCGGCAGGGAGCAAGCGGCAGGGAGCAAAGGGCACAGGGAGCAAGGGACGGTCAAGCAGTTGCCGCTGCGGTACGATGCTTCACGCCCTGCATGCAGGATCGGTCAGGGTGACGGGCGTGCCAGCCGGTGCAGGATGTGCTGGGCGTGCCCGATCCGGCGCAACCTCTTCCTTCGGACGATCCCATGACCCGCACCCCTTCCCCCTTCGACCTCACCGACCGCATCGCCCTCGTCACCGGCGCCACGCGCGGGCTCGGCTTCGCCATCGCCCGCGGCATGGGCGCGGCAGGCGCGACCGTGATCCTCAACGGCCGTCGGCCCGAGGAACTGCGCCGGGCCGCCGACTCGCTGGTGGCGGAGGGCCTTCGCGCCGACATCGCCGCCTTCGACGTCACCGACCGCGACGCGATCGCCGCCGGTGTCGACGCCGTTGCGGCGAGCCACGGCAGCATCGACATCCTCGTCAACAACGCCGGCATCCAGCGCCGCGCGCCGATGCCCGAGTTCAAGCCCGAGGACTGGAACGACGTGATCGCCACCAACCTCACGGCGCCGTTCATGGTCTCGCAGGCGGTGCTGCCGGGCATGATCGAGCGCAAGCGCGGCAAAGTCGTGCACATCGCCTCGCTGCTGTCGGAGTTCGGGCGCTCGACCGTCATTCCGTACGCCGCGGCCAAGGGCGGCGTGCGCCAGCTCACGCGGGGGATGGCCGTGGAGCTGGCGCCGCACAACATCCAGGTCAATGCGATTGCGCCCGGCTACTTCGCCACCGAGATGAATCGCGCGCTGATCGACAACGAGGAATTCAACTCGTGGGTGTGCAAGCGCACGCCTGCCGGCCGCTGGGGCGACCCCGCGGAGATCGCGGGACTCGCGGTGTTCCTGTCGTCGCGCGCCGCCGACTACATGACCGGGCAGATCGTGTTCATCGACGGCGGGATGTCGATCGGGCTGTAGCGGCCCTCCGTTTCGCAGCGGTCGGATGCCGGGAGTCGACCCGCCACCTACCGCGCCACCAGCGCCAGGAGGTCGTCGCGCGCCGTGGTGCAATGCGCGCGCGCCAGCCTGCCCGCGCGCTCGACGTCGTGCCGCGCGATCGCGCGGAAGATGGCGCGGTGCTGGGCCACGACGTCCTCGACGCGCCCTCCCCCGTAGCCGAAGCGCAGCCGCAGCGCCTCGATGAGGAGCCGGCCTTGCGCGAGCACGCGCACGGCCTGCGGATTGCCGGCCACCTCGTTGATCGTGTCGTGGATCGCGCGGTTGGCGTCGAGCAGCGCCGGCGCGTGGCGACGCTTTGCCGCCGCCTCGTACGCCACGATCGCTGCCTCCAGGCGGGCGAGGCCCGCCCGGTCGACGCGCGCGGCACAACGCTCGGTGAGCATGCCCTCGATCGCCTCGCGCACGTCGTAGGTGTTGCGCACGAACTCCGCATCGACGCCGCGCACCACCGCGCCGCGATGCGGAAATACGTCCAGCACGCCTTCCGACTCGAGCTCGTGCAGCGCCTCGCGCACCGGCATGTGCGAGACATCGCACAACGACGCGAGCTCGTCGATCTTGAGCCGTTGTCCCGGCGCCAGCTCGCCGGTCAGGATGCGGCGGCGGAGATCGGCCGCCACCCGCATGGCGGTGGTGGCGCCGATCCCGGCGACATCGCTACTCGGGCTGGATGCCGACATCCCGGATGAGCTTCGTGAGGCGCGCGGTCTCGCTGTCCATGAACGCCGCCGCTGCGGGCTGCGAGTTCGCGACGACCTCCGCGGACAGGCCGCCCAGCCGCTGCTTCGTCTCCGGATCGTTCAGGACCTCCACGATGTCGCGGTTGAGCTTGTCGATGACCGGCTTCGGCGTCTTCGCCGGTGCGATGATCGCGCCCCAGGACGCGTTCACGTAGCCGGGCACGCCGGCCTCCTGCATGGTCGGCACATCGGGAAGGAACGGCGAGCGCTTTTCGCCGCCCACCGCGAGGATGCGCAGTTTGCCGGACCTGACGTGCGGCATCACCGCGGCGACTGCGTCGAACATCACCTGTGTCTGCCCGCCGAGCAACTCGGGATGCGCCGCGCCACTGCCCTTGTACGGAACGTCCTGCATGTCGGTGCCGGTCATCTTCTCGAAGGCGAGCGCCCAGAGCTCGGGATTGCTGCCGCGGCCGGAGGTCGCGACGTTCACTTTGCCAGGATGCGCCTTGAGGTAGGCGATCAGTTCCTTCACGTCCCTGGCGGGCAGGTCGGGATTGACCACGAGTCCCAACTGGACCTGCGCGGTGATCGTGACGGGCACGAAGTCGGTCATCGCGTACGGCACCTTCTTGTAGAGCGCGTGGTTGGTGACATGCGAGCTCGCCACGAGGCCGATGGTGGAGCCGTCGGGTTCCGCGTTGGCGATCGTCTCGGTCCCGATGATGCCGTTGACCCCGGGCTTGTTCTCGACGAACACGGGACTGCCCCACTTCTTCGAGAGCTTGTCGGCGATGAGGCGCGCCGTCACGTCGGACGCGCCGCCGGGCGGATAGGGCACCAGGATGCGCACCGGCTTGCTGGGATAGGTCTGCGCGGCCGCGCCGAGCGACAGGAGCGCGGCGCAGGCGAGCGCCAGTGCGCGTAGCAACGTGTTCATCTTTCCTCCTTGCAAGAATCGGTTCGGTGGTTGCCCCGAAGCGCGCTGCGCCCACCTCCCCCGGAGGGGGCGAATGCCTTGGGGCTCATCGGCATGCTCAGTAAGCAGGCTTCATCGGGAACCAGCCCGGACGACGGGGATCGAGGTACGCCCCCGTGATATCCGCCACCTGGTAACGCGCCACGAGCGCGGGATCGACCTCGACACCGAGCCCGGCGCCGGTCGGCACCGGCAGTGCGCCGCCGTCGATCACGAACGGATCGACGATCACGTCGCCGCCGAGATAGTCGAGCTCGTTGTCGATGGCGAGCGTCATGTTGGGAACGCTGGCCGCGAGGTGCAGGTACGCCGCCTGCGAGAGGCCGAGCTCGCCGCCGCAGTGCAGGGTCACGGGGATGCCGACGGCTTCGGCAACGGCGGCGGCCTTCACGCACTGCCAAAGGCTCCCCTCCTCGTGCGGATCGAGCAGGATCACGTCGGCGGCCTCCGAGCGCACGATGTTGCCGACGTCGTTCAGCGTGTAGGCCGATTCGTCGAGCGCGATGGGCACGCTGGTGGATCGGCGCAGGAGGGCGTGACCGGCGAGGTCGTCCATCTCGAGTGGCTGTTCCACGTAGGCAGGATCGAAGGCTGCGAGCTTCGCGCACTGGCGACGTGCCGTGCCCGGCGTCCACGCCCCGTTGACGTCGAGGCGCAACGGCAGGTCGGGGCCGATCGCCTCGCGCACCGCGCGGGTGAGCGCCACGTCGGACGCCTCGTCGTAACCGATCTTGAGCTTGAAGGTGCGAAAGCCGCGGTCGCCGAAGGCGCGGGCGTCGGCCGCGACCTGCGCCGGCACGTTGGAGAAGAGGTACGCGGAGATGTCGACCTTGTTCCGCCAGAGACCACCCCACAGACGATGCAGCGGCTGTCCGCAGACCTTGCCGAAGGCGTCCCACATAGCCATCTCCACGCCGCAGGTCGCCATCACGGCAGCGCGCTTGTGATGGTAGTAGCCGCTGCCCAGCACGTGGCGATAGAGCGATTCCGCCTGGTCGACCGTCTTGGTGAGCGCGACTGGGAGAACGATCTTCTCGAGCACCGCGGGAATGGCATCGAGGAGGCAGATGGTCTCACCCCAACCGACGACGCCGCCGGCGGTCTCGAGGCGCACGATCGCCCGCGTCACGCCGGTGCGCACGCCCGAGCCCCACACGATCGGGTTGCGCAACGGCACCTTCACGATCCAGTGCTGCGCCCGGACGATCGCGAGGTCGCTGGCGGGAGCCGGCGTCGCGGCAACGGTGGTCGAGGTGGCCGGCAATGTCGTCGTCATTTTGATATTTGATCAAACATCAAGAGCGAATGCAAGCACCTTCGTGAGCGGCGCCGGATGATCCCGACCCCGTGGCAACGGTGATCTTCTGGAATGCGAAGGAGGAAGTCAGCGCCCGGACGCGACCGGGCGATCGATCAGCCGATAGAGCCAGTTGAGCCCGGCCGTCGTTCCCGCCGCGGGCCGGTACTCGCAACCGATCCAGCCGTCGTAGCGAAGCTCGTCGAGAAGGCGGAAGAGGTAGGCGTAGTTGATCTCGCCGATATCGGGCTCGTGACGCCCCGGCACGCCCGCGATCTGCACATGACCGATATGCGGCTGCCACTGTCGGAACTTGGTGGCGAGATCGCCTTCGACGATCTGTGCGTGATAGAAGTCCATCTGCACCGAGAGGTTCGGCATCCCGAGCTCCTCGCGAACGCCATGCGCCTCGGCCTGCGTAGTCAGGAGATACCCCGGGAAGTCGCGCCGGTTGATCGGCTCGATCATCACGGTGACGCCCGCCTCCGCCGCCTCCCGGCACGCGAACTCGAGGTTGCGCTTGAACGTGCGCCAGCGGCGCGCCCGCTCGGTGTCGTCGGCGCCTTCCGGGAGGACGCCGGCCATCACGTGCACGCGCGGGCACTTCAGGGTCCCGGCGTAGCGCAATGCCGTGGCGACGCTGGCGGCGAACTCGTGCTCGCGGCCGGTCAGCGATGCCAGGCCCCGGTCACCCGCGGCAAAGTCGCCCGGCGGCGCATTGATGAGCACGACCTCGAGCCCGTGCTCCTTCACGCGCGCCGCGATGTCCGTCGCCTGGTAGTCGTAGCCGAAGGCGAACTCCACCGCGCGAAAGCCCGCGTGCGCGGCCTCGGCGAAGCGATCGAGGAACGGCACTTCGGTGAAGAGGAAGCTCAGGTTGGCGGCGAAGCGGAGCATGGGTCGGCCTGTCCTCGACGCTGCCGCTACTCGGCGCGGATGCACATCTCGCGCGCGAGACGCGACCCGCCCGTCACCACGCGCTCGAGCAGGCCACGAAAGGCGTCGGGCGACGTTGCCGTCGCATCCCCGCTCACCGCCGCTGCGATGCGTTTGCCCGGCTCGGAGGCTTGCACCACCTTGCGCACTTCGCCATCGAGGCGCTCGACCGACATCCTCGCATCGTGCCGCGCGCAGCCGCGCCTGGTCAATCCATCGGCAAGCGCCTGCGGGGCTCGGGCTCGTGAGCCCTGCCATGGGCCCGCTCCCGCAGTCGCCAACGGCATCGCGGGCATGACAGCGCGCGGCTCGCGGACGAGGGAACGGGGCCGGCAGGGCCGGGCGCGATGGGTGGCACCGGGCGGTGTGGCAAATCCGCAACGTCCGCCGACCTTCCGTCGGTTCGCCTCGCCGGGTGGACGAAATCGTGCATAAGCGGTGGATTGCTCCTGCACAACCGGCCGCGGCGGACGTCACAAGCTTGTTTTTATTGTCGTTTTCCAGCCTCGGGGCTGTGCATGAGATTCTTCTTGCACAGCGGACCGTCAGCCACTATCCTTTGTCTTCAAGAGGCACGTGAATACAACATGTAGTAGGTTCTGATTTGGCCGGCGGTGGCGATCCACCGTCGGAGGTCCCGGGGGCGCGTCCCGGACGACCCCGCAACCGTACGGGGAAGGCCGCGCCGGCCACATCGCCATCCCTCGGCATGTTGCACGAAGTCGCCGGCGGTCGCCCAAGCCCGCTTTCGCGCCGACCAGCGTCGTTCCAGCGGGGTGGTCGCGGCCGCCGGGACCCGCCCCACCATCGTCCATCACAAGAAGAACGCCAGGAGAAGTCCGCATGCAGACCGCCCCCACCCCGCCCACGACACCAGCTGCTGTTCCTCCGCGGGACCTCATCGTGGGCGAGCCGGGCAGTCCGATCGTGAGCGGGGCCGATCCGCGGTTCGCGCAGTACAAGGTCATCCGCCGCAACGGGTCGGTCGTCGGTTTCGAGCCCTCGAAGATCAGCATCGCGATGACCAAGGCCTTCCTCGCCATCGCCGGAGGCCACGGCGCGGCGTCGGCGCGCGTGCGCGAGCAGGTGCAGGTCCTCACCGACGCCGTGGTCGCGGCGTTGGTGAAGCGCAAGCCCGAAGGCGGCGCCATCCACATCGAGGAGATCCAGGACCAGGTCGAGCTCGCGCTGATGCGCGGCGGCGAGCACGAGGTCGCGCGAGCCTACGTGCTCTACCGCGAGAAGCGATCCCAGGAGCGCGCGCAAGCCCGGGGCAAGGAGAAGGGCAAGGCGGCCGAGCACGCCATCAACGTCACCGAGAACGGTATCAGGAAGCCGCTCGACCTCGACCGCCTGACCCACCTCGTCAAGGAATCGTGCAAGGGCCTTGCCGACGTCGACCCCGACCGCATCCTCAAGGCCACCCTGAAGGATCTCTACGACGGCGTGGCCGTGGAGGAGGTGCGCAAGGGGGTGGTGCTGTCCGCCCGCGCCCTCATCGAGAAGGATCCCGCCTACTCCTACGTCACCGCACGCCTCCTGCTCGACGCCCTGCGCTTCGAGGCGCTGCGCGAGGAGGCCACGCAGGCCGACATGACGCAGAAGTATGCCGAGTACTTCCCGCAGTTCGTGAAGCACGGCGTGAAGATCGGCCTCCTCAACGAGGCCCTGCTGCAATTCGACATGGACAAGCTCGGCGCTGCCCTGCAGCCCGAGCGCGACCTCCAGTTCGGCTACCTCGGCCTGCAGACGCTCTACGACCGCTACTTCCTAGTCGACCAGTACGTCGGCGGGCGTCGCTTCGAACTGCCGCAGTGCTTCTTCATGCGCGTGGCCATGGGCCTGGCGCTCAACGAGGTCGAGCGCGAGGCGCGCGCCATCGAGTTCTACAACGTGCTGTCGACGTTCGACTTCATGTCGAGCACGCCCACGCTCTTCAACTCCGGCACGCATCGTTCGCAGCTTTCGTCGTGCTACCTCACCACGGTGAGCGACGACCTCGACGGCATCTACGAGGCCATCAAGGAGAACGCGCTGCTGTCCAAGTTCGCGGGGGGCCTCGGCAACGACTGGACCAACGTGCGCGCCATGGGCTCGCACATCAAGGGCACCAACGGCAAGTCGCAGGGGGTGGTGCCCTTCCTCAAGGTGGTGAACGACACGGCGGTGGCGGTGAACCAGTGCTTCGCGCCCGACACGCTCGTGCACACCCAACGCGGCCTCGTGCCGATGCGCGGGATCCAGGCCGGCGACCTCGTGCTGGGCCAGGGCGGCGAGTATCGCGAAGTCACGAAGAAGATGGTCTACGAGCAGCACGACGCGATGGTCGCCATCGACGTCAAGCATTCGCTCACGCCGCTCGAGGTTACTGCCGGCCATCCTCTGTGGGCGCTGCGCAGCGTGCCGCTGGAGCAGTCCAACGAGCGCACCTATCAGGCGCTCGCAGCCGGCCGCATCGCGCCGGCGTGGGTGGATGCAGGTGAGCTCGCGCCCGGCGACTACGTGGGCATGACGATTCCCACCGAAGTCGTGGCCGTGGACGCCTTCACCGCGGACGACGCGCGCCTGTACGGTGTGCTCCTGGGCGACGGGCATCTGTCCAAGGACGGCATGCAGTGGGGTGTGTCCGGCAATCCCTCCTGCGATGCGCATCTCGAGTTCGTGCGCGAGTATCTGGCCGAGCGCGGCGTCCATTTTTGGGAAAGCCGTCGTGGTGAGACGTACGCGCAGATCCACTGGTCGGCGGGCCGCGGCGTGGTCCGCGACGCCACCACCGGTCGCATTACCGGCGCCGGTCCGGCCACGCTGCCTTTCGGCTACGACGACCTCTACGATGTCGCGCATGCCAAGCGCATCGCACCGCGCTTTGCCCATCTGCCACGCCCGCACACGCTCGCGCTCGTCCGCGGCCTGCTCGAGACGGACGGCAGTGTCTCCCGCGGCAAGGAGATTTACTTCACCTCGAGCTCGCGGGCGCTCGCCGAGGGTCTGCGTTACCAGTGCCTGCGCCTGGGCGTGCCGGTGGCCGGCCATTACCGCGAGCGGACGAACGCCCACGCGGCGACGCGCGCCGACGGCTCGACCACGCGTTTCGATGGCACCACCAAGGCCTACGACCTGCGCATCCCCGCCGTCCCCGAGATCGCCTCCCTCGTGAACTGCACGCCCGTGACCAAGCGCAACTGGCTCACGATCGGTGGCACCGTGTTCTCGCGCGTGCGCGCCGTGCGGCCCATCACGCCCAAGCCGCTGGTCGTGGATCTGAAAGTGGACGGTGTCGAGTCGTACCAGACCGTGGCCGGCCTCGCCCACAACGGCGGCAAACGCAAGGGCGCCGTCTGCACCTACCTCGAAACCTGGCATCTCGACATCGAGGAGTTCCTGGAACTGCGCAAGAACACCGGCGACGACCGCCGGCGCACGCACGACATGAACACCGCGAACTGGATTCCGGACCTCTTCATGAAGCGCGTGATGGAAGGCGGCGACTGGACGCTCTTCTCGCCTTCCGACGTCCCGGATCTCCACGACAAGTGGGGACACGATTTCGAGGAAGCCTACAAGCGCCACGAGGACAAGGTCGCCCGCGGCGAGTTGAAGCTCTTCAAGCGGATTCCGGCCGTCACGCTCTGGCGCAAGATGCTCTCGATGCTCTTCGAGACCGGGCATCCGTGGATCACGTTCAAGGACGCCTGCAACGTGCGCTCGCCGCAATCGCACGTCGGCACCGTGCACAGCTCCAACCTGTGCACCGAGATCACGCTCAACACCAGCGAGACCGAGATCGCGGTGTGCAACCTGGGCTCGGTGAACCTGCTCGCGCACATGGTGCAAGCGGACGGACCTGCCGGCAAGGTCTGGCAGCTCGACCACGCCAGGCTGCAAAAGACCATCCGCACCGCGATGCGGATGCTCGACAACGTCATCGACATCAACTACTACGCGGTCAAGAAGGCCCGCGACAGCAACCTGAAGCATCGCCCGGTGGGTCTGGGCATCATGGGGTTCCAGGATTGCCTGCACCTCACGCGCACGCCGTACGCGTCGAACGAGGCGGTGGAATTCGCAGATCGCTCGATGGAGGCCGTGTGCTACTACGCCTACCGGGCATCGACCGAGCTTGCCGAGGAGCGCGGCCGCTACTCGTCGTACAAGGGGTCGCTTTGGGATCGCGGCATTCTGCCGCAGGACTCGCTCGCACTGTTGAAGGAAGAGCGCGGCGGTTATGTCGAGGCTGATCTGTCGTCGACGCTGGACTGGAACGCCCTGCGCGACCGCATCAGGCAGTACGGCATGCGCAACTCCAATTGCGTCGCGATCGCCCCCACGGCCACGATCTCCAACATCATCGGTGTCGCCGCGTCGATCGAGCCCGAGTACCAGAACATCTACGTGAAATCGAACCTCTCGGGCGAGTTCACCGTCGTCAATGAGCAGCTCGTGCGGGATCTGAAGGAGATCGGCCAGTGGGACGAGGTCATGGTGTCCGACCTCAAGTACTTCGACGGCTCGCTCGCGAAGGTCGATCGCGTGCCGGCCGAGATGCGGGCGCTGTACGCGACCGCCTTCGAGGTCGAGCCGAAGTGGATCGTCGAGGCCGGCGCCCGCCGCCAGAAGTGGATCGACCAGGCGCAGAGCCTCAACATCTACATGGCGGGAGCGTCGGGCAAGAAGCTCGACGAGACCTACAAGCTCGCCTGGGTGCGTGGCTTGAAGACCACGTATTACCTGCGCACGCTGGCGGCCACGTCGGCCGAGAAGTCGACCGGCCGAGGCGGCGAGCTGAACGCGGTGTCGGCAGATGGCGGCAGCGGTATCGCGGGCAAGGGCGCAGCGCCAGTGTCGGCACCAGCGGCGGTGGTGGACGAGGTTTCGCCGAAGTTCTGCGCGATCGACGACCCGACCTGCGAGGCGTGCCAGTAGTGTCCGCCGCGAGGAGCGTCCACCGCGCGGCGGCGCTCCGGGCCGGCAACGGCGTGATGAGGAGATCGATCGTGCGTGGCGGAAGTCGTCGAGGGGGAGCGTAGCGAAGGGGGAGGCCCCGGTGCGCACGAGTGCGGTGCCGGGAGTGATCGTGGTCGCAAGTAACCCTTGCACAGGAAAGGGGGACGGCGATGCAGCGTGGCAAGGGTGTTATCAGGAGTGGTTGGCTATCGCACATGCTGTCGCGGGCGCGAGACGTGCTGTTCACCCGTCGCCGCCGGCACCGATCGGTGGAGTACGGCGGTCGTCGTTTCAGCGTGCCGCAGCCGCTCATCGAGGCGAAGCTGCCGCGCGTTCCCGGACTGTTCGCGATCCAGGTGCGGCATTGGTGGTCGGGGTTGAAGCCCATCGCCTTTGGCGCGAGCGAGAACCTGCACGAGGAGTTCACCACGGAGGGGCAGACCGGATTCCTGCAGTGGCTCGGTCACCGCGGCGCCCGGCGCGGACTATGGATCTCCTTCGACGTATCGGAGGATCTCGACGGCAACACTCGCGACCGGGAGTCGGCGCTGCTGTACCGGCGCTACTTTCCGCGCCGTGACCATACGGTGGAAGAGCATCTCGCCACGCACCGCGCCCCTCGCTCGAGGCGCGGCAGCCGACGGCATGGGCAGGAGAAAGATCACGAGCACAACTGATTCGGTAACCCCCTGCACGACGGCAGCGGCGCCATGCGAACTCGAGGCGACCGCGCGGTGCAAGGGCACAAGGCACGACCCCGCGAACCCCAGACAGGAACGCGCAGCACCATCCGCGTGTGGACGCGAGGGAACGGCGGTACCGGAGGCCGGCAATGGAGCGCCGGCCCGAACGCGAGGCGGCAAGGCCCCGCGTTTCGAGCAGCACGTTGATCCGGGAGGTGCGCGAACAACGTCTCGCGCACCCATTTTTCCCGGGCAGCACCGCAGTCCCTTGCCCACAGCGCGAAAGGAAGGTCGCTTTGCCTCGCTACGAGTCAGAACCCCGGCACGTCGTGGAAGCACGCTATCTCGGGGATTACAAGGTGTGGCTGGAATTCAATGACGGCCGCAAGGGCGTCGTTGATCTCGCGGACGAGCTGCATGGCGAACATCGCTCGCCACTGCGCGACCGCGAACGCTTCGGCGCGTTCTATCTCGACTACGGACTCGCGTCGATCGCCTGGCAGGAAGGCGTCGATTTCGCACCCGAGTTCCTGTACGAGCGTTTGAAGGAGATGCACTAGCCGCCGCGTGACGCTGCTCCGCGAAGACCTCCCTCCTCTGCCGGGTCCGCCTCTGGCACGAGGGACCTTCGTGGCGACAAGGCGACGGCGCTGGCAACACGCAGCAACCTGGCAGTCTCGACCACGCAGACAGGCGAGCGACCGCTGAATCGGGCCACGCTCGCCTTCACAAGAAGAGTCCTTCGGAGCCCCACGACATGCTGAATTTCGACGACGACGTTCCCGCCACCCTCCCCGCCCTTGGCCCGCGCACGCCGGAGACCCTCCGCGCCCAGGTGCTCGGCAGCATCGGCGCCGGTGCGCTGTCGCAGGAGCCCGTGCAGGATCTGGACGTCGAGAAGGAGAGCACGCCCGAGAACTTCCATCGGGTCCGCCTCGAGGACAAGCGGGTCATCAACGGCGCCGCCGACGTCAACCAGCTCGTGCCGTTCAAGTACCGCTGGGCATGGGAGAAGTACCTGGCGGGCTGCGCCAACCACTGGATGCCGCAGGAGATCAACATGCAGCGCGACATCGAGCTGTGGAAGAATCCCGCCGGCCTCACCGACGACGAGCGCCTCATCGTCAAGCGCAACCTGGGCTTCTTCGTGACGGCCGATTCGCTCGCCGCCAACAACATCGTCCTCGGCACCTATCGCCACATCACCGCACCCGAGTGCCGCCAGTATCTCCTGCGGCAGGCCTTCGAGGAGGCGATCCACACGCACGCCTACCAGTACATCGTCGAGAGCCTCGGCCTCAACGAGGGCGAGATCTTCAATGCGTACCACGAGATCAAGTCGATACGCGACAAGGACGAGTTCCTGATCCCGTTCATCAACACGCTCACCGATCCCACCTTCAAGACCGGGACGCCGGAAGCCGATCAGAAGCTCCTGAAGAGCCTGATCGTGTTCGCCTGCATCATGGAGGGTCTCTTCTTCTACGTCGGCTTCGTGCAGATCCTCGCGATGGGCCGCCAGAACAAGATGACCGGCGCGTCGGAGCAGTACCAGTACATCCTGCGCGACGAGTCGATGCACTGCAACTTCGGCATCGACCTCATCAACACGATCAAGCTCGAGAACCCGCAGCTGTGGACCAACGAGTTCAAGGCGGAGATCTCCGAACTGATGCGTCAGGGCGTGGAGCTCGAGTACAAGTACGCCGAGGACACGATGCCGCGCGGGGTGCTGGGGTTGAACGCGCCCATGTTCAAGGAATACCTGCGCTTCATCGCCAACCGCCGGTGCCAGCAGATCGGGCTCGATCCGCTCTTCGAGAAGGCCGACAATCCGTTCCCGTGGATGGCGGAGATGATCGATCTGAAGAAGGAGAAGAACTTCTTCGAGACCCGGGTCATCGAGTATCAGACGGGGGGAGCGCTTAGCTGGGATTGAGGCTCGGGACGGTGCGCTGCGCGAGCCCACCGTCCCGATCCCGCCATGCGCGGCTGCGCTGCGGCGTGTCCCGAGCCTTGCCGCGACACCCGCAGCGTCTGTCGACCCATGCCGCCCGACGTCATCCCTCCTTCGTCGGCGCGGCCTTGTCGTCCCGGCGTGCGACATAGGCAGGCACCGTGCCTTCGAAGTCCTGCATCCGCAGGATGTAGATGCCTCGCGTGCGCTGAATGAACTGTCGCAGGTCCGCAACACCCTGAGCCGCTGCCGCGCAGGCGCGCTTCTCGCCGATGTCGTTGGTCTTGCCGCACAGCACCTCATCGGCATGGGCCGGTGCAACGGCACCCGCCAGGAGCGCGAACGCAGACGTGCAGACGAGCTTGCGACTGGTGGCTTTCATGCGTTTCCCCGTTCGAAGTGGTGTGGAAGCGCCACACGCGCGATTGGAATCTGCGCCCCGGGCGAACCTGCCGCAACGCGGGTGAGACGAAACCGTCAGGCGTGGTGACGAAGCCGCCGGTCGGCCGCCTGAATCCGCCGAATTGAAGCGCCGGGTCCTGTCCGGAACGGGACGACACGCAGGCCGGCGCGGGCACCTTGACGGCTGCGATACCATGCCGGCCACCACGCAGGGGGAATCACGCGCCATGACCCATTCACGGAACGCCGACCGTCGGCGCAGCTGGCGCATTCCCGCGCTCGTCGCTGCGCTCACCGCGGCCTGCCTCTGGATATCGTTCCAGTTCCTCGAGCCGATCCCGCCGCGAACGATCGTCGTCGCGTCGGGGCCGGCGTCGAGCCTCTACCACCAGCACGCGCAGCGCTACCGGGAAGCGCTGGCGCGGCACGGCGTCCGCGTCGTCGAACGGATGACCGAGGGGGCAGGTGAGAACCTGCGCCTGCTCGGTGATCGCGCCTCCGGCGTCGACATCGGATTCGTCCAGGGCGGCCAGGGCAACAGCCCCGAGGCCGCGGGCGTGGTGATGCTGGCGAGCCTCTATTTCCAGCCGCTCTGGATCTTCACCCGCAAGGGGCAACCGATCGATTCGCTCGTGGCACTCAAGGGCAGGACCGTCTCGATCGGCATGCTGGGAAGCGGGACGAACGTGCTGGCGCTCCCGCTGCTCGCCGCCAGCGGCGTCACGGCCGACAATACCCGCCTCGTGCATACGCCGACGGACCAGGCGCGTACCGCGCTGGTCAACGGGGATGTCGATGCGGCGATCATGGTGGGCGGTGCGCGCACACCCCACGTCGCGGCGGCGCTCGGCGATGCATCGCTCGAGCTTGCGAACCTCTCCCAGGCCGAGGCCTTTGCGCAGCGCTGGCACCATCTCGCGCGGCGCACGCTGTACGCCGGTGCCGTCTCGTTCGTCCCGACCGACCCGCCGCGCGACGTCGCACTGGTGATGACCGAGGCGATGCTCGCCGCCCGTCACGACCTGCACCCCGCCATCGTCAATCTCCTGCTCGAGACGATTCGTGACGAGCACGACGACCAGGGCTACTTCGAAGCATCGGGTGAATTCCCGAACGTCGAGCAGGTCGACCTGCCGGTGTCGGCCGCCGCCCTCCGGCACCAGCGCTTCGGGCCGAGTCTCCTCTATCGCTACCTGCCGTTCTGGGTGGCGACCGTGCTCGAGGCCTTCATCATCATCGTGCTGCCGCTGCTCATCATCGTGTTGCCCGTCGTGCGCTTTCTCCCCAGCGTCATGCGCTGGCGCGTGCGATCGCGGATCTACCGATGGTACGGTGAGCTGAAGCTGCTCGAGCGGGACGTCGAGCTGCGCCGCGGCACGCTGCCGATCGAGAAGTGGCTCGCCGACCTCGACCGCATCGAGCAAGCGGCGGGGCAGGTCCGCACACCGGACAGCTTCGCAAGCGAGTCGTACACGCTGCGCGAGCACATCGCACTGGTGCGCCGCTCGGTGCTCGCGCGCGCCGGGGGCGCGTCCCCGACGGCGTCCTGACGCCGATCCGCATTCGGCCAGTACCGCAAGGCGTCGCTTCAGTACAGGCGGATCGCCATGTCGAAGTGCCAGCTGCGACGGATCTCGATGACGTCGTACTGGCGCGCGAGGTTGGGGGAGAAGGCCTGGAAGGGGGTCTGGCTCTGCACGATGCGCCGTATCGCCTCGTCGATCGCGGCCACGCCGCTGGACTGCACGAAGGTCACCGACTCCACCGACCCGTCGCTGCGCACCGCTACCGTCACCAGCGGGTCGGTATGCAGTTGCTTCGCCGCATCGCGGACCATGTCGAACGTCATGTTGAGCTCGATCTTGCGAGTCCAGGCTTCCGCGTAGAGGATCACGTCGCTGTTGGGGTCGGTGCGCCCGAAGAGGCGGTATCGGCGAATGGGGCTCGTCGACGGATCTCGTGCGGATGACGGGCGTACGCCAGCGATTGCCGCGTCGCGCCGCGCGGCCTCCTCGTCGAGTTGACGACCTATCGCGCGCAGCCTCGCCTCACGGCTCTCGGCTTCGGCGCGGGCGGCTTCGGCACGAGTGGCTTCGGCACGAGTGGCTTCGGCTCGGGCGGCTTCGGCTCGGGCGGCTTCGGCTCGGGCGGCTTCGGCTCGGGCGGCTTCGGCACGATCGGCTTCGGCTCGGGCGCCTTCGGCTCGGGCGGCGTCGGCGCGGGCGGCGTCGGCGCGGGCGGCTTCGGCACGAGTGGCTTCGGCACGAGTGGCTTCGGCACGAGTGGCTTCGGCACGAGCGGCTTCGGCTCGGGCGGCTTCGGCTCGGGCGGCTTCGGCTCGGGCGGCTTCGG
>CAYTOT010000002.1:143406-143492 GCA_964439475.1 uncultured Alcaligenaceae bacterium | reverse complement strand
CTTCGGCTCGGGCGGCTTCGGCTCGGGCGGCTTCGGCTCGGGCGGCTTCGGCACGCGCAGCTTCCGCCTGTGCTGCCTCGACCCGC
>CAYTOT010000002.1:117926-143306 GCA_964439475.1 uncultured Alcaligenaceae bacterium | reverse complement strand
GCTGCCTCGATCCGCGCTGCCTCGATCCGCGCTGCCTCGATCCGCGCTGCCTCGATCCGCGCTGCCTCGACCCGCGCTGCCTCGTCCCGCGCTGCTTCGACGCGCGCTGCCTCCAGTCGGGCGACTTCGGCACGCGCCGCTGCGCGCTGAGCGAGGGCGTCCAGCGCCGCCTCTTGCTCCTCCCCCTTCCGCTCCTCCGCCTGCTGCTCCTCCGCCTGCTGCGGTTCCGTCTGCAGCATCGTGCGAGGTGACTCCTCCCGCCCGGAAGGATCAGGTGCTGCCAACGCGGTCGCCGGCTCCAGAGGCATCCGGTCGACCCCGATCTGCCTTGCATCACGCTCTTCCGGCAGTAACGGCATGGCGAGAGGCAGGCTCGAGGTGCTTGCCGCGAGCGTGGTGGTCGACGGCATCGAGGGCGCCTGTGCCTGCGCCTGCGCCGTGCCGACTGTCACGTCTGCCGCCGGCCTGGGATCTGGCACTCGATTCGACTCCCGCGCCCTCTCCGTCACGGCGCGCGCCGCGGCCGGAGCGGGACGCATGGGCAACGGCTTCGACGGCGGCAGCGTCGCCAGCGCCTCGACGTCCTCTCGCGGTGGCTGCTCGACCGACGCGCCCGACGCGACGGCGGTGACCCCAGCAGGAACGAGCGCGATACGCAGGTCGGACGCCTCGATTCGCCGATCGTGCCAAAAGAAGGCAAAGCGCGGGAACCAATGGCCCTGTCCATCGAAGGTCAGGCTCAACAGCGATGAGTGGACGAGCAGAGAGGCCAGCAGCGCCCAGGTCAGTCGCCAGCGCCGGGAGCGCTCCAGCGCCACGACGGTCGACCTCGTCATGCCCACGTATCGGGGACGCAGGTGTCGGGCTGGAGTTCGCGCGGCGCTCGTCATGCGATTGAATTCGAGCGCGCCGGCAGTCGAAGCAACACATGCCCCTGGAGATCAACAGTGGGCCGGACGCCCCGGCGCGTCGCCGTGCGGATGGTACTCCCACGGTCTTCCCCGAGGCGCCGCCGACCTGCGACACCATCGTTTCAGCCCATTTCCACGCTGACCCTACGCGAGCGCCATTCTCGTGCCACTACGGTGCTCGCGCGGATGCTGCAGCGCGACGGGACGTGGTCGCCAACCGGCCCATGGCGGTTGCCGATACCGATCGACCACGGAAGGACGTCCGAAGCCCCGGGATCGCACGCCTCGCCATCCGTGCCGAGGCGACGCGACCGACGACCACGAGTGCCGGCGCCGACGGGGCGGCGCCGCCCGTCAGGCAGCGAGCGGGCGCTTCTCGACGTGACTGCAGACCTGCGCGATCGTGGCGAGCTCCTCGTCCTCGAGGATGGGCCCGTCGAGGGTAACGCGCTTGTTTTGCGTTTCATTGGTGCGGAAACGCGCGACGACGGGCTTCAACTCCGGCTTCATGTGCGACTCGTCGTAGCCGTTGAAGAGATGACCGACGAGCCCGCGGTTGAGGTCGCTGGTGTTGAGCAGCCAGTCGGCAATGGGAAAGGTGAGGTTCATGTTGAAATGCATCATGATCCCCAGATTGTGGTGCGCGGTGTGGTGGCGCCGGATGGTGTTGACGAAGGGCATGTGCCGCACGAACCAGTTGTCATGGACGTGGCAGCAGTAGTGCATGGTCTCGTACGTCATGTAATAGCCGACCATCGTCATGAACACGATGTAGCCCGCATTGGGGTTGAGGATCAGCGCGGTGAGGCCACCGAGGATGGTGCCGAAGACACCGAGCACCATCAGCACCCGCCACGGGAAGAACACGATGCGAAACTCCCGCGTGGTGTCGATCGTGACGTCGTTGTCCGTGAAATACTGATGGTGCTGCCGTGTATGGCGGTCGTAGATCGAGCGCAGTGCGAACACGTCGATCTTGCGGTGCATCACGTACTTGTGCATCGCCCACTCGACCAGGTTGCCGCCGATGAACGTCGGCACGACCAGCAGCCACTCCCACGTCGGGTGAGTGAGTTGCGTGGCGCAATACCAGATGGCGGCGATGCCGGCCCCGTACATGATGCCGATGTGCACGAGCCCGTTGTACATCGGGCTGATATCGGACTTGTACTGCGCCCGGAACTTGCGCTGTCGTTCGGTCATCATGGTCGGACTCCGGCTTGCAGGTGCGTGACGAGGCTGATATATTAGCTGTCGATTAGCGACACTGTCAACCGGCTCCGCGCCGCGGCGCCCTCGCCCCGGGCATCGATGTGCGGGACCCGGTAGCCCGGGCGGGCGCGCCAGTCACGCTCGTGAACTGGCCACCGCCCACGCCGGCAGCGCATTCCCCGCACGGGCGGTTTCGCACGATCACGAAGCACATCCAGGAGGGCAGGCGTGGACTCGCAACCCGATCGCAAGAAGCGCACCATCACCGAGATTCGCGAGTCCAAGAAGACCGGCGAGAAGATGGTCTACACGTCGGTGCCTGACTACACTTCCGCGCGCTGGGCCGAGATGGCGGGCGTCGACGTGGCGGTAGTGGGCGACAGCCTTGCCATGGTGGCGCACGGTCATCCCAATACCATTCCGGCCACCATGGACATGATGGTCATGCACGCGCAGGCCGTGCGGCGTGGCGCGCCCAACACCTTCGTGCTGGGTTGCATGCCCTACCAGAGTTACAGCACGGTGGACCGCGGGCTCGACAATGCCGCGCGCTTCATGCAGGAGGCGGCATGCGATGCGGTGAAGCCACAGGGCGGCCGCTCGCAAGCGCACATCCTGAAGGCACTGGTCGACGCGGGCATCCCGACCGCGTCGCACATCGGGCTCACCCCGCACACCGTGGCGATGTTCGGCGGCTTCCGCATACAGGGTCGCACCGCGGCCGCTGCGATGAAGATCCTCGAGGACGCGTTCGCGATCCAGGACGCGGGTTGCTTCATGCTCGAGTTCGAGGCCGTGCCCGCGCCGATCGCGCGAGTGATCTCGCAGCAACTCGACATCCCCACGATCGGCATCGGTGCCGGTGCCGGCACCGACGGGCAGATCCTGCTTTCGTACGACCTGCTCGGGGTATTCACCGACTTCAAGCCCAAGTTCACCAAGCGCTACACCAACCTGACCGAGGTCGCCGTGGCGGGACTCAAGCAATATGTCACAGAGGTCAAGGCGGGCGCCTTCCCCGACGACGATCACGGCTACGGGGTCGATCCGAAGGAATACGAAGCCTTCTGCGATCTGGTCGAACGGCGCAAGCATGCCTGATTCACCTCCGCGCCAGAGCGCGCCGCGCAGCGGCGTCCAGGGCAGCGCACGCCGCAGCGGATCGCCCGTGCGGCGCCGACGCACCGAGAGACTCGCGACCGGGGCCCCATCGCCCGAGAAGTTGCTCGGCGGCGACCAACCGAGCCTCACCGACCAGGCCTACGCGATGCTCGAGGAGATGATCGTCACCCTCAAACTCGCGCCCGGCGCGGCGGTCTCGGAGGCGCGCCTCTCCCAGGCGCTGGGCATCGGGCGCACGCCCATTCGCGAGGCGCTGCAACGCCTCGCGCGCGAGCGACTGGTGACGATCCTGCCGCGCCGCGGCATCATCGTCTCGCACATCAATATCAAGAGTCAGCTTCGCCTGCTCGAAGTCCGACGCGAGGTCGAGCGCCTGGTTGCTCGCAGCGCCGCGCGCCGCGCGCTGCCAGCCGAACGCCAGCGCTTCACCGAGCTCGCACGCCTGTTCGAGCAGTCGGCGCGCACCAGCGACGAGACCACTTTCATTCGCACCGATCGGGAGTTCAACGACCTGTGCACACTGGCGGCCCGCAACGAGTTCGCAGCCGGCGCCATGACGCTCATGCACTCGCTGTCGCGGCGTTTCTGGTTCATCCACTACAAGGAGGCGGCGGACATGCCGGCCACCGCCAAGCGACATGCCGACATCGCACGCGCGATCGCGCGTGGCGACGAGAAGGGCGCGGAGCGTGCACTCGACCGGCTGATCGACGAGATCGAGGCATTCACCCGCGCCACCGTCGGCGTCGATACCTGACGCAGCGGCTCCGGCCAGCCCATTTCCGCACCGAAGGATACCTGCCATGACACCTGAACAGATTCTATCGATTCCTCCGCGCGTGCTGGACCAGCGGCAGCGGGAGCGCTACTTCGAGGATGGCTTCCTTCTGCTCGAACGCATCGTCCCTGACGAGTGGCTTTCGAAGCTGCGTGCGGCGACCGACGAGCTGGTCGAGCGCAGCCGCGCAGTGCGCAAGTCGGACGCGGTGTTCGACCTCGAGCCCGATCACACTCCCGCGAATCCCCGGCTGCGCCGCGTGTCGAGTCCGGTCGACCAGCATCCCGCCTACTGGGACTACCTCGTCCAGTCGAAGCTCGGCGACGTTGTCGCCGACCTCGTCGGCCCCGACGTCAAGTACTTCCAATCGAAGCTCAACTTCAAGTGGGCGAAAGGTGGCGAGGAGGTCAAATGGCACTACGACATCCCTTTCTGGCCGCACACCAACTACTCGCCCCTGACGATCGGCACCTACCTCTACGATTGCGAGATGGACCAGGGGCCGGTGGGATTCGTGCCCGGCAGCCATCGGTCCCCGATGCCGAGCCAGTACGATGACAACGGTCGCTGGACCGGCTGCCTTTCCGACCGCGATGTCGCCCGCACCGACATGTCCCGAGCGCGCTACATGGTCGGGCCGGCCGGATCGGTCACGATCCACAACTGCCGCACCCTGCATGGCTCGCCAGTCAATACCTCCGACAAGGGCCGGCCGCTCCTCCTCTACGTGCTGTCGTCAGCGGACGCGTTCCCCTACACGCCCAATCCGATTCCCTCTGCGAACCACAACAACGCCATGATCCGCGGCAAGCCGGCGCGCCATGCCCACATCGACCCGGAGGCATGTGAGGTGCCGCCCGATTGGTCGCGTGGGTATACGTCCATTTTCGCGCTGCAACAGAAGGAAGACCGGGCGCCAGCCGCGATGATGTAGTCAAGGCGTCCGGGGCGCCGCTACGTCTCGCGGGGCCGCGCCGCGGAGACCGGCGCCGTGCGCCACGCGGGCTCTCACCGCGCTGCTTGCTTCACCTCACTGCCGATGATATGTTAGTCGAACACAAGAAATATATTCTCGCCGCAAGACATCGCCGGTAGGGATATCGCGCATGGAGGAGCATCGACGCGGCCGACGTCTCGATGACCGCGACGCAATCGATTCGAGCAGTACCGATTCACCTTTGCAGCGACTGCGACCGGACGCTTCCGGCCGCGCGCTGCTCATCCGTCGTCCGACATGCATCGCCCGAAGGTCGCACCCGTGGCCGCCACACGCTGTCAAGGAGGGAACATGAAGCCGCCGTATCGCACCCTGCAGCTCGCCGTTGCATCGCTTGCTTTCGCCGCCCTCGTCACGAGCGGTGCCACGAGCGCCCAGAACGTGGTCAAGATCGGCGAGATCGAGGCCCAGACCGGCCCGCTCAACACCTATGGCTGGATGTCATCCCAGGGCATGCGCATGGCGGTCGACGAGATCAACAAGGCCGGAGGGTTCGAGGTCGCTGGCAAGAAGTACACGCTGCAGCTCATCAACCCGGATACGCAAGGCAACCCGCAGCAGGCACTGATCCAGCTGAAGAAGATGATCGAGGAGGACAAGGTCAAGTACGTCTTCGGTCCGTTTCTCACCAACGTCTTCAAGGGCATCGAGGGTTACGCCCGCCAGCAGAACGGAAAGTTCCTGCTGATGGGCGGGGCGACGCAGATCCACTACGAGCTCGGCAAGCCCGGTAACGACTACCTGATGCGGACCTGGAACTGGGACGCCGGCCCCAGCGGATTCGGCACCCTGATGGTCGACTACCTGAAGAAGAAGGGCGTCAAGAAGGTGGCGATGCTCATGCAGAACGATGCCTTCGGCCATGTCGCCGCCGACGTCTACCGCGACGCGTTCAAGAAGGCCGGCATCGAGTTCCAGGAGAACTGGTTCGAGCCGGGCACCAAGGACTATTCTGCCGTGCTGGCCAAGATCGCAGCCGGCAAGCCGGACTATCTGTTCCCCGGCTACACCGACGCGGTGCTGTACGACATCGTGCAGCAGGCGACGCAGCTCGGTCTCACCAAGTTCTGGCTCGTGCGGGGTTCGCTCGGCCCTGCGCTCAAGAACAAGGACTACATCGACGACTACGTCGCCTATATCCCGAAGTACTTCGAGGAGGCCGAGAAGACGGAGCCGAAGGTGAAGAAGTTCGTCGATGCCTACAAGGCCTTCTACAAGACCAAGGATTTCCCGTACGACCAGGCGCCGCTTTGCTCGTCGTCGTGCTACGACCACGTCTACATGCTGGTCGAGGCGATGAAGCGTGCGGGCACGGTCGACGACGTCGCCAAGGTGCGCGAGGCGCTCGGGTCGTTCACCTATGAGGGCGTGTGGAACATCCGCTACGACAAGACCGGCGAGGAGGTGATCAATTTCGACATCGTCGATGTCCAGAAGGGCGGCAAGATCACCGTCTCCCACCAGCAGCCCAAGTAGAGAATGCTGCAACTCGTCGTAGGCCAGCTGCTCAATGGCGTCATCGTCGGTACGCTCTATGCCATCATCGCCCTCGGTGTCACGCTGACTTTCGGCATTACCGGCATCGTGAATTTCGCCCTCGGCGCGTTCATGATGCTGGGGGCCTACTTCACCTGGTATTTCACCGACCAGGTGGGAATCCCCTACCCCCTGGCGGTCCTGCTTGCCACCTCGTGCATCGCCCTGGTCGGCCTCGTGGCCGACCAGGTGCTGTTCCGCTTCACCCGCAACAACCTGATCAACGGCCTGATCGTGTCGATCGGGCTGATCTCGGTGATCGTGGCCATCGTGCTGATGGTATGGACCACCACGCCGCAGAACATGAACTACGTGCTGCCGGGTGTGTTCCGTATCGGCGGCGTCATCGTGCCGAAGATGAAGGCGGTGGTGTTCGTGGTGCTGCTGCTGGTGATCCTGCTCACCTATGCGGCGCTGACGCGCACCTGGATCGGCCGTGCCGCCTATGCCTACGCGCAGAATCCCGAGGCCACGGCGCTGATGGGCGTGCGCATCAAGGTGTTGCAGGCCGGCGTCGCCGCCTATTCGGCCGCGCTCGCCGGCCTCGGCGGAGGGCTCTACGCCAGCCTCTACTCGATCACCCCCGAGATCGGCGGCGGCTACATCCTCAAGGGTGTCGAGGCTGCGATCCTCGCCGGCATCGGCAGCGTGATGGGGTCGTTCGCCGGTGGCACCATCATCGGCGTGGCGGAAGGCATCGGCTCGATCTTCCTTCCATCCGCCTACAACGACGCCTACGGCCTGGTGTTCCTGGTGCTGATCCTGCTGTTCAAGCCGGCCGGTCTGTTCGCCCCGAAGCGATGAAATCCCTGCTCTGGGTTCCGCTGCTGTTCGTGCCGCTGCTGGTCGACAACAATGTCGTCCTCACCATCTTCATCTTCACCTACCTGCTCGGGATCCTCGCGGTAAGCTTCAACCTGATCTTCGGCTTTACCGGCCAGCTTTCCCTGTTCCATGCAGCGGCGTTCGGCCTCTCGGCCTACGCCACGTACCTGTCGATGGCGCATTGGGGCATTCCATTCTGGCTCGGCATGCTGGTCGGCGTGGTGTTCGTGTCGCTGGTGTCGCTCGTCATCGGCGCCATTTGCTTCCGCTTCAAGCTGCGCGAGCTGTATTTCGCCATCGTGACCCTGGCGTTCTCCGAGCTGTTCCGATTGGTGATCCTGAACTGGAACAGCTTCACCAACGGCTCCCTCGGCATCAACTTCACCCTGACGCCGACGCTCTGGATACCGGGGCGCGGCGTGATTCCGGTGCAGGGAACCACCATGTGGTACTACCTGTCCCTCGCCGCAGTGATACTTGCGGTCGCGTTCTATTCGCGGATCATCCATTCGTGGATGGGACGCTGCTTCGCATCGATCCGGCTCAACGACGACCTCGCCGATACGCTCGGGATCAACGTGTTCCGCTACAAGCTGATCGCCTTCATCGCCGCCAATGTCGGCGCGGCGGTGGCGGGGAGCCTGTATTCGTTCTACATCAGCTACATCGACCCCCACTACTTCTCGATCGACCAGTCGCTCGCGATCATCGCGATGGCACTGCTCGGCGGCACCCGGTACGTCGCGGCACCCATCATCGGCGCGCTCGTGCTGACGGCATTGCCCCATGTGATCGACGTCAACGCCGAAGCGCGGCTCCTCATCTACGGCCTGATCCTCATCCTGACGATCCTGGTCATGCCGCGCGGCATCGCTGGACTCTTCGCGAATGCGATCCGCCTGTCCTCGCGCCCGTCCAGGACGGGCGTGCGCCAGCGCCCAACGGCCTGAAGCACTGCACCATGCTGCTGGAGATCCGCAATCTCACCAAGCGCTTCGGCGGCCTCACTGCGGTATCCGACATATCGTTCGCGCTCGCCGAGGGCGACATCCTCGGCATCTTCGGACCCAACGGCTCGGGCAAGACCACACTCCTGAACCTGATCTCGGGAGTCTACCTGCCAACGGGCGGACAGCTCATATGGAAAGGCGAGGATCTCGTCGGGAGCCCCCCGCACGAGATCGCCGCCGCCGGCATCGTCAAGACGTTCCAGAACCCACAGCTCTTCGGCGAGCTGACGGTCTTCGAGAACGTGGCGATCGCCGGCCACCTGCGGCTCAAGCGGCAGGCGGGCTGGCGGCGCGTCGCCACGCTCCTGCCGACCCGTCGCCCCTTCAGCGCCGACCTCGCCGAACGCATCGAGCACGTGTTGCGGCTGTGCCGGCTCGAGGGCGTCAGCGACCAGCCCGCGCAGGGCCTGTCGTACGGTGGGGAGAAGATGCTCGGGGTGGCCATGGCCATGATGTGCGAACCCAAGGTCCTGCTGCTCGACGAGCCCGGGAGCGGCCTCGGACACGACGAGCTGCAGAACCTCGACGAGGTCCTGCGCGATCTGCGCAAGCACGGCACGACACTGGTGGTCATCGACCACCGCGTCGGGTTCCTCGGGCGGCTGGCCGATCGTGCCATCGTCATCCACCATGGGGCCAAGATCGCCGAGGGTCCGCCCGACGAGGTCCTTCGCCACCGCTCGGTGATCGAGGCCTACCTGGGACCGGGTCATGCTTGAGCTCGACGGCGTCGACGTGCACTACGCGAAGAATCACGTGCTGAAGGGCGTGACCCTGCAGGTGCGTGAGGGCGAAGTCGTGGCGCTGGTCGGATCCAACGCCGCCGGCAAGACCACCACGCTGCGCACGATCATGGGGCTGAAGGCGCCCACGGCCGGGACGATTCGCTTCGCCGGCGCGAGCCTCGGCAACCAGCCTACCGACCAGCGTGTCGCGCAGGGGATCGTGCTGGTGCCCGAGGGACGACAGGTCTTTCCACGCTTCACCGTGGCGGAGAACCTGCTGATGGGGGCCTACCACCGGCGCGACCGCAACCGGCTCGAGCAGGAGTTCGCCAGCCTCTATGCCATGTTTCCTCGCCTGGACGAGCGGCGTACGCAGAAAGCCGGATCGATGTCGGGCGGCGAGCAGCAGATGCTGGCAATCGCCCGAGGCTTGATCGCGCAGCCTCGCTGCCTGCTGCTCGACGAGCCCACCCTGGGTCTGGCGCCGATCATCGTCAGTGAGATCGGGCAGATCATCCGTCGACTTGCCGCCAAGGGCATGACCATCCTGCTCGCGGAGCAGAATGCCGGCATGGCGCTCGGCGTCGCCGATCGCGCCTATGTCCTGGAAACGGGCCGCGTGTCGCTCGAGGGCACGGGTTCCGAACTGGCCGGCAACGAGGCGGTACAGCGCAACTATCTCGGCAATTGAAGGGAGGACGCCATGTCCGGATTCCTGAGTCCCGAGCAGATCGCCACCTACCATCGTGACGGCTGCGTGTTCCCGATCCGCGTGATCTCCAGGAACGACGCGCTCGCACTACGGAACAAGCTCGAAGCATTCGAGGCCACGACCGGTGGCCCGCTGTCGGGCGATTTGCGGCACAAGTCGCACCTGCTGTTCACCTGGCTCGCGGACCTCGTGCGCGAGACCCGCATCGTCGATGCGGTGGCGGACCTCTACGGTGACGACCTCCTGTGCTGGACCACCAACTTCTTCATCAAGGAAGCGAACAACCCCGCCTTCGTCTCCTGGCACCAGGATTCGACCTACTGGGGCTTGAGCCGTCCCGACGTGGTTACCGCGTGGGTGGCGCTGACACCCTCCAACGCCAGCAACGGCGCCATGGGCTACATCCCCGGCACCCATACGTCGGACCAGATCCCGCACCGGGACACCTTCTCCCGCGACAACCTGCTCACGCGGGGTCAGGAAGTGGCGGTCGAGGTCGACCACAGCAAGGCGGTGACCATCGAGCTCGAGCCGGGCGAGATGTCGCTGCACCACGTGCGGCTGGTGCACGGCTCGCCGCCCAATCCGTCGAACGACCGGCGCATCGGTTTCGCCATCCGGTACATCCCGACCAGCGTGTCGCAGGTCGCGGGCGAGGACAGCGCAACGCTGGTACGCGGTGACGATCGGTATCACCACTTCGAACTCGAGCCGCAGCCCACCCGCGACATGGATCCGGAGTTCGTCGCCCTCCACCGGCGCATCGCCGAGCGGAATGCGCGCATCCTCTACCGCGGTACCGGCGTGCAGAGCTACAACGATCCCCGAGCGCTGCCGTCGCGTGTCGCCTGAAGGTGACCGCGGTGGACGCGATCGCCGACACCCGGCGGGCGCGCTGCGCGTAGCGCTGGAGCCGCCGGTGTGAAGTTTCGCGCGGCAGTCCTGCACGCTCCCGGCGCGCCGCTGGCGATCGAGACCCTCGACATGGCGCCGCTCGCGCCGGACGACGTGCTGATCCGGCTGGCGGCGAGTGGCCTGTGCCACACCGACCTCGAGGTGATGCAGGGGGAGCTTCCCTATCCGATGCCCATCGTGCTCGGCCACGAAGGCGCCGGGGTGGTCGAAGCAGTGGGCACCGCGGTTCGCCGCGTGCGTCCTGGCGATCACGTCATCTGCTCGTGGAATCCGCATTGCGGTCACTGCTTCTACTGCGAGCAGGGCTTGCCGATCCTGTGCGAACCCTTGACCCTGCACCAGCCGCGCGGCCTCCTGCCCGACGGCACCACGCGCATGCGCCTCGACGGCGCGCCGGTGCATCACTACTTCACCACCTCCACCCACGCCCAGTACACCGTGGTGCCGCAGGCCGGCGCGATCGCCATCTCAAGGGACATGCCGCTCGACCGCGCCTGCATCATCGGCTGCGGCGTGATGACCGGCATCGGTGCCGCCGTGCGCAAGTCGCGCGTCGCTCCCGGGTCGAGCGTGGCGGTGATCGGTTGCGGCGCCGTCGGGCTCAACGTGATCCAGGGTGCGAGGCTGGCCGGCGCCGCCCGCATCGTCGGCATCGACATCGACGAGCGCCGCCGCGCACGTGCCGGGCAGTTCGGCGCCACCGACCTGGTGGATGGTGGTGACGGCAACGTACCCGAAGCGGTCCGCGCGCTCACCGGCGGGCGTGGTGCCGACCATGTCTTCGAGGCGGCGGGCAGCGAAGCGTCGCTGCGCCTGTCGGTGGAGATCGCGCGACCGGGCGGGGACGTGGTGTGGCTCGGCAAGGTGAATGTCGACCGGGAGGTGACCTTCCGCTGGGGAGCGCTGATGGGCGAGAAGCGCATCGTGCGCTCGAGCTATGGCGACGCGCATCCGAGCCGCGACTTTCCGTGGATCGTCGAGCAATACCTCGAAGGACGCCTCCTGCTCGATCCCTTGATCACCGCGCGCATCGGTCTTCACGAGATCAACGAAGGCTTCGACGCGCTGGCGCGCGGCGAAGGCCTGCGTACCGTGATCGTGCTCGACTGAGCGCGCGCGTTCGCGCCGTGCGCCACCCGCCCCTCGCACCGTGGCACGTCGATGCGCCGCATCAGGTGGCAGCGCTCGGCACCCTGCCGCTCGAAACGGGTGGGGCGATTGCCGATTTCCGCCAGTCATATGTAGTCCACGGCAGCCTCGACGCGGCGCCGGGCGGTGTCATCCTGATCTGCTCGGCCATCACCGGCACCCACCACCGCCTGGACTTCCTCATCGGCCCGGGCCGCGCGCTCGACCCGTCACGCCACGCGATCATTGCCGCCGACCCGATCGGCAACGGCCTGTCCACGTCGCCTTCCAACAGCCTGGCACAGCCGGGCATGTCCTTCCCGTGGTTCGGCATCCGCGACATGGTCGAAGCACAGCGACGTCTGCTCGACCACCTCGGTGTCGACCGCCTCGCCGCCGTGGTGGGCGCATCGATGGGCGGGATGCAGACGCTGCAATGGGCGGTGAGCCACCCGCTGCGCATGGACGCGGTGGTGGCGATGACGCCGATGGCGAAGACCTCGCCGTGGGCCGTGATGGTGACCGAGGCCGCTTCCGCGTGCCTGACCGCCGATCCGGCGTGGACCGGCGACGGCTTTCGCGCCGTACCGGAGCGGGGCTGGCGCGCCTGGGCCGCACTGATGAACGCGCTCGTCATGCGCACCCCCGAAGCGCTGGATCGTGCGCTCGACGGCCACGACGTCGCTGCCTGGTTCGACGGCGTGGCGGCACAGCAACGCGCCCAGGACTTCGATGCCACCGATTTCCTCTACCAGGCGCGCGCTTACGCGACGCATGACGTCGGCGCGACGCCGGGCCTCGATGGCGACACCGGGCGCGCACTGGCGACGGTGCGCGCGCGTACGCTGATCCTCGCCCCGCCCCTCGACCTATTCAATCCCGTCGCGTCGGCGCGGAGCGCCGCGGCCGCGATTCCCCACGCGCGCTACGTCGAGATTCCGTCGGGTCAAGGTCACTATGCGGCGACCAGCGTCGATGCCGGCGACGTGTCGTTCCTGAACCGCACCATCGCGAGCTTCCTCGCCGGCTGAGATCGTCTGCGATCAAACGGTCGCCACCTGGCTCGGTTGCCATCGTCGCGCCTATCGGGCGGATCACGGTCGCCCGCGGTCGCCCGACCTTGCGTGCGGTGGCAAAGTCGGCGGCGCTGGCCCACCGATCGTTCTCCTCCGCACCGTCCCACACGCAGTCATCCGCGCGCTTGACCCGCTCGAGGTCCGAGCTGGTTTCGCGCGGGGCCGCGGCGCGGCGTGCATCAGCCATCTTCATCGAAGTCCGTTTCGAGCCACTCATGGTAGCGCTTCGGTCGCCACTGCCTTCGCGCGCTTGACCCGGGGCGCTGGGCGCTGGCGCTCCTGCCACAGATCGTAGACGAGTTGCATCCGTAGCCACACTTCGGCGTCGCCGCCGCGCTCCGGGCCGAGCCAGCCCTCGATGCGCCGCGCCATTGCCGGCGAGATCGCCGCGCGCCGGTTGAGCACGCGCGACAGCGCCACGCGCGTCACCCCAAGCTGCTGCGCGGCCTGCGTTACCGACAGGCCGAGCGCCGGCAACACGTCCTCCCGCAAGGTGGCCCCCGGGTGCGGCGGGTTGTGCATGCGCATCATGTTCCGTCTCCTAGTGGTAGTCCTGATAATCAACGAGCACCGCATCCTCGCCGTCGAAAGCGAAGGTCACGCGCCAGTTGCCGTTGACCCAGATTGACCAGTCGCCGGTGCTCAAAGGGTGCAGCCGCCAGCCGGGAACGTTCATGTCGGCGGCGCGCTTGGCGACATTGAGCTGCGCGAGCTGCCGGGCGAGTCGGTCGGCGTGATGCGGCTGAATGCCGGCCTTCGAGCCCTTCTCGAAGAATCGCTGTAGTCCCTTGTGCTTCCAGCTCCGTATCATGGGGTCCACTGTATAGCGTAGCGTTACGCGTGTCAATGACCCATGCCTACGATTCGTCGGCCCGGACATCGGATTCCGGCTCACGCGTGCCGCATGGATGTGATCGCGCGCCCGCCCCGCGGCAGGCGAAGCGTGCACTCGGGTCCCCCTCGTTCAGAGCGACGATACGATGGAAACGCCGCGCGAGGCGCCGGCAGGTGTGGCAAAGGACTGGGAACGGCGACGGGATGCCCTCCGCTCGACCTGTTCAATCTGCATCCAACCCGGACGCACGCCCCGAGGAAGTCATCGATCCGTTTCGCGCGCTTCGTGCCGATTCGACTTCGCGAGCCGGGACGTTGCCGAACTCAACAGGATTCGCGAGTAGAGCTTGTGGAAGCCAAGCAACGGCGCGAACGGGAAACCCAGGCGTGGCTGGCCGGTCGAGCCGTTCCTCGTCGCCACCACGGCGGACCCGAAGTAGAGCCGGGTCGCCGCACCGCTCACCTCGCGCTTCACCATCAGCCACGACCTGGTGCGCCCGCTGACATCGCGCATGAGCAACTGGTCGATGGCCCTGCCTTCGACGCGCCAGGCCGAGAATTCGTCGACCTCCCCTGCCGCCAGCTGCCTCGCCCCGGCGTCGGTGGACGGCATGGACAGGAACACTGCGAGCAGGAACCGCTCCACCTTGAAGATGCCGCCCGTGTAGAACGCTTCGACGAACTCCGCGTGCGACACGGTTCTCTGCACGGTCGTGGTGTAGCAGTCGGCATAGCCTCCCTTGCCCGAGTATCCGACAAGGAGCGACTCCACCGGCAGAGCGCAAGCTTGGATGTGCGCCATGCGATCAGTGCGACTCGGCGTGCCTGGGCCGCGTTGCTTCGGCGCTGAAGGTTCCGGGCCGGACGATCCCCTGCTTGTCGGTGCGCTAGCGCGCCGGCAGCGCCGCCTTCACCAGCGTCGCGATCGCCTCCTGCCCCTGCGGGATCGGATGGAATGGCGCGAGGCTCGACGAGTTCAGCGCCAGCACCGAGATGCCGTAGGTCCACGGATCGCCGGTGCAGAACTCGTGTCCCTTCACCACGCCGGAGATGTCCACCACCGTCACGCCGTCGATGCCGCCCACGGCGCCGACGAGCGTCTGCTGCAGCGTGTTCTCGAGGGTGATGAGGTAGTTGATCTCGTCGCGCGACAGGTCGCCCAGGTCGAGGCAGAAGTCCGACTCGTCGGCATACGGCAGCGGCTGGTGATAGGTGGTGAAGATGATCTTCGGGACCTTGCCGGCCTTCTCGCCGCGCGCCTTGATCGCCGCCACCAGGTTCTTGTAGTTGCCGGCGATCTGTCCGCTGTTGATGGGATCCCAGAACAGGTTCAGCACGCCGCTGCCCGGGTTCGCCTGCGTGCAGTACGACGACGAGGCGGCGCGCGGCGCCCGCCGCGCCCACGTCGCGTGGTCGGGAAAGCGTTTCACGAAGTTGGCGCGCAGCTGCTGCGAGCGATCGGGTGCGGCGGCAAGTGCCGCCACCTGCGCGGCGTCGGTGTAGCCGGTCGCGCAGAAGATGAAGATGTCGGCGAAGCTCACGTCGTCGGCGCCGAGCGTGATGATCACCACGTCGGGCCTGGCGTCGTCGTAGGCCGTGTTGAGGTTGGTCTGGGCGAGCCAGTTGCCGAACTGCGCCGGCCGGTAGAGGTTGCCGTCGTAGCGACGGTCGAAGGCGATGCCGTTCTGGTACGTGGAGCCGGTGCACGCGAATTTGGTGAGCTTCGCACCGACCATGGCGGCGAGCACGTCGCCGTAGGCGAGCGCCGAATCGTGACAGAGCTGGTAGTCGCCCTGCCACACGGGATTGTCGACACCGCCGATCCAACGGTTCGGATGCGACGTCTGGTAGGTGTAGCCGTAGTTGAGCCCTTCGCCCGACGCGATCGAATCCCCCATCACGACGATCGACAGCGGCGCCGACGCCTCCGGCTCCTGCGCACTGCCCGAGCCGTCGCCGCCGCCGCAGCCTGCAACCAGGGCCGCCACCGCGATCACCGCCAGGTACCCGCTCCATCGTGCCGTTGCCATGCGCATTCACTCCCCTCCGCCGTCGCGGGCGCGAGTGTGAAGTGTGCCCGTTCCCGTCGCGTGCTGCCAGTTGGCAATGTCATGCTGTTGCCGAATCGATCGGCGTGCGCAGGCTCCGGCTCCGGGTGTGGTCCGAGGGTGGCGCAATGGAGTTGCGTTGGAATCGGTAGGCCATCCGTAGGCGCGCCCTGCGCGAGCAGTGGAACCCTTGCGATGCGTCCGGCCTGGCGCCGCCATGAATTGCCCGCGCCGTCAGCGGAACTCGCTTCGGATCCCACGGAAGTCCATGGACGTCAACAAACTTTCAGACAGCCTTAAGGACGACCGATGGGGCCTGTGATTACCTTTGAGGTTGGCACAGCCGTACCCCGCAAGATGGGCCGGTCGACGGAGGGCATCGCAGGGACGACGCGATCGTGATGCACGCAGCGACATTGACGACTTCAGCAGTGTTTCGGGTGGGCGACTGCACGGTCGACCGCGCCGGCGGCCGCATCGTGCGGGCGGACCGCGTGACGCATGTCGAGCCGCGCGCCATGGATGTCCTGGCAGAGCTCGCCCGCTGCGCCGGCCGCACGGCGTCGCGCGACGACCTCATCGCGGCCGTGTGGGGACACCCGCATATCAGCGATGAATCGTTGTCGCGATGCGTCTCCCTCGTTCGCCAGGCCCTTGGTGACCAGCCGCCAAAGCCGCGCCTCATCGAGACCGTGCCGAAGCGCGGCTATCGGATGGTGGCAGCGGTCTCAGGCCTCATCGCGCACTCGCCCACCGCCGCGTCCGCGGACATCGCGGTGCTTCCGTTCGCGAACCTGTCGGGCGACCCGGCGAAGGAGCACGTCGCGGACAGCCTGACGGAGCTCCTCATCACGTACCTGTCCATGGCGCCGCTGCGCGTGACCTCGCGCACCTCGTCCATGCACTACAAGCAGACACGAATGCGGTTGCCCGCGATCGCGGCGGAGCTCGGGGTGGCGCGCGTGGTCGAGGGGTCGGTCCTCGCATCCGACCGCTACCTGCAAGCCGTCATGCAGCTCATCGACGTCGCAAGCGACACGCACCTCCTGAGCCGCAGCTACACCCGCGAGGTCGACGACGCCGTGGTCTGTCACAACGAGCTCGCTACGGCGATGGCGCGCGACATCGTCGGCTGCATCAAACCCTAGCCGCATCCGAAGGTATTCCTCAGGACGGCGGCCCGTTGGTGGTTGCAGTGTTGTCTCCGGCACAAACACCGGAGATCGGAAATGCGGCCCACTGGAGCCTCCATGCGCAAGATGGCGCTGCACTCGGCGCTGGCCGCGATCGTCGCCGGATTCGGCGCACCTGCCGCGGCCACCCTCGCACCCGATGCGGCGGACACATACATCAACGCCGGCGCGCCAAACGCGAAGTACGGAACGACCAACAACCTCCAGGTGAAGCAGAACCTGACGACGCTGATCCGGTTCGATCTCGGCGTCCTCCCCGCGGGGACGACGGGCTTCGACGTCGAGAAGGCCACGGTGCTCCTGTGGGTCAACAACGTGCCCACCGCGGGCGATGTAGAGGTCTATCCCATCACATCGGCTTGGAACGAGAAGACCGTGTCCTACGGCACACAGCCGACGATGGGCGACCCGTTGTTCACGGTGCCCATCAGCGCGGGCACGGAGGCCGGATACGTCACCCTCGACGTCACCATTCTCGTGCGCTTCTGGCTCGACACGCCTGGCTCGGCGCACGGAATCGCTCTCAAGTCCGTGGGCTCCGCGTCGATCACATTCGACAGCAAGGAGAACGCCGGCATCGCGCCCACCCTCGACATCACGCTGCTGTCCGGTTCGGGCACGGCAGCGACGGTCGCGGTGGGTTCCACGACCACTGGCGCACCCGGCTCCGTGGCGAGTGTCACCAACACCGGCACGCCGTCGGCGGCGGTATTGAACTTCGCGATACCCGAAGGCGTTCAGGGAGCAACCGGAGCCCAAGGTCCTACCGGACCCGCGGGACCCGCAGGTCCTGCCGGCCCGACGGGAGCGACTGGTGCGCCGGGCGCCGCGGGTTCTATGGGACCAGCCGGACCAGTCGGCGCCACCGGCCCTTCGGGTCCGGCGGGCGCGGACGGTCGCAGCATTCTCCATGGCAACGGCGCGCCCCCGCCGGACGCCGGCGTAGACGGCGACTTCTTCGTCGACGTCGCGGTGAATGCGCTGTATGGGCCGAAGACTTCGGGCGCCTGGCCTGTGATCGCTGTGTCACTGGTAGGCCCCACCGGCGCCGCCGGGCCGACGGGACCTGCCGGCGGCCCCGGTCCAACTGGCCCTCAAGGGGCGACGGGTCCCATCGGGCTGACCGGACCGGCGGGCGCGGACGGTACGGCCGGGCCGCAAGGACCGGTGGGGCCAACAGGACCCCGGGGGGTGCAGGGAGCGACGGGATCGCAAGGACCTGCGGGCCCTCAGGGCGCGACGGGGGCCACGGGGGCCACGGGGGCCACGGGGGCGACGGGGGCGACCGGCGTACAGGGTCCGGAAGGTCCGACTGGTCCGGCGGGCGCCACCGGTGCGCCAGGGCCCGCAGGCCCCATCGGGCCGCAAGGTCCGGCCGCGCCCTCGAACATGACGTCGGTCGCGGTCGACATCAACGGCAACGCAGTCCCGTTCGGGCATCACGAGCTACTCGGTGCGTACACGATCACCAACAGCGAGGGCTTGGTCGCGAAGGTCGGCGGCTTCGTGAACATCCTGTTTCAGAAGCCCGGCGAGGCGGTGAACAGACAACCGATCATGATTCACGCGATGAGCACGCTGTACTTCCCGACGGCGGACTGCGCGGGCGACACGGGTTACGTATCCGGCAGCTCGGTCATCTACAGCGCGGGCCACGCCATCGCCACGTTCGATGCGCCCCCGGTCATCAATACGCCGGTCACCTTCAGCTTCTGGCGCTACGACATGACGACACCGCCGACGTTGGGCCTGAACCCGGTCAGCGTGCGTAGCGGCAACGGCACCTGCCAGAACAATCCGCCGCTGCTCACGTCGGCAATCAAGATGGATCGCGCGGCATCGCTCACGTTCCTCAACGCCCTGTGGCCGGTCACCCCTTGAGGAGCCACTTCCACCCACTTCATCCGAGGAGCAACGCCATGAAACGAAGCACATTCATGCATGACTTCACGCGGCTCGTCGTCGCCGCGCTCGCCATCGCCGCGATCGCCACGTCGACCATGTTCGCAGCCGGCACTGCCGCGGCCGCTGGCGGCCATGCGGGGGCGTCCACCTTGCGCGGCGCGCATGTCAGGAATCCCTACGTGGTTCCGAACATCGGCGGCCTGTACGGCTGGCTGGGCGCGAAGTGGTGGCAATGGGCCTATTCGTTCCCGGCCGCGGACATTCCAATCTTCAATACGGGCGGACCGGTCGACATCAGCGCGGGCCAGTCGGGCCCGGTCTGGTTCCTCGCCGGAGTCCTCGCCGGAGCGAACAACGGACTCCGTAGCCCGCGTACCGGCGTGGTGCCCGCAGGCAAGTTCCTGTTCTTCCCCATGGCGAACCTCGTCAACGACTACCCGTGTCCACCAAGCCAAAATTTCGAGCCGGACCCGGGCGAATCGCTGGAGACCTTCCTGCAGCGAACCGCGAACGACTTCCTGCCGGCACTCACGGATCTCTTCGCCAGCATCGACGGCGCAGCGCTCGGGAACCTCGCCAACTACCGCGCGATGTCCGACATGTTCACCTTCACCGCGGATCCCGCGGCGACGTCGCTCGACCCGTGCATCACCGGCACGCCACAGCCGGGCGTCGCCGCGGGGTACTGGCTCTTGCTGGCGCCGCTGCCGCCGGGACAGCACACGCTGCACTTCGGCGCGCCGAGCTGGAGTCAGGACATCACCTATGTTCTTACGGTCAAATCCTGGCGAGGGAATCACTAGGCCAGCATGGGCGATGTGAAGCCGGAACTGCTTCCATGAATAGGTAGTCGCGAGCTGGCAATCGGCGCGCCGGCGCTCGGGCGACCCACCGGCGCACGGATGTGACCGGCGTGACCGCCTCGACACCCGGTCACCGCCTGCGGATAATGCACTGAATCGCCCCACCCACCGCGCAGCATCTCGGCTGCGCGGTTTTCTTTTCCGATCGCCCCCTGCCATGCCCATCGACACCGATATCCTCATCGTCGGCGCCGGTCCCGTCGGCCTCCTCCTTGCCACCGAACTCGCTCGCGACGGCGTCGACGTGACGATCATCGATCGCATGGGCGAGCGATCGTACTTCTGCAAGGCGCTGGGCGTGACCCCACGTACGCTCGAGATCTTCGAGGACATCGGCGTCGTGCAGGACGCGATCGACGCTGGCGTGTGGCTCACCGGTGCCACGGTATTCGACAATGGCGTGCAGGCAAAGACGGTCGCCATTCCGAGCGCCGGACTTCCCTACGGCGCGCTCTCGCTGCCGCAGTACGAGACCGAACGACTCCTCGAACGCGCCCTTGCACGCCACGGCCGGGCCGTCGCGTACGGGCTTGCGCTCACCGACTGTGCACCCGGACCAGACGGTGTCGTCGCGCACGCCGAGGACGCTGCGGGCAACCGCCGCGAGTTCCGCTGCCGCTGGCTCGTGGGCTGCGACGGCGCGCACAGCAAGGTGCGGGCGGCGCTCGGCCTCGCCTTCGACGGCGACAAGTATCCGCAGACCTTCGTGCTGGCGGACGTCGACGTCGACTGGAACCTGCCGCGCGGCAATGCGTACCGCTTCCTCCACTCCGCGGATGCAGCGCTGCAACCGCTCGTGGCCATCCCGATCCACGGCTCGGTCTCGCGTTACCGGCTGTCGAGCATCATGCTCGAGCCGCCTGCAGGCGGCGACCGGGAAACCTCACCGAGCTTCGAGCGCATCGAATCGCTCATGTTGCCCTTGCTCCCGCGGGGAACCCGCCTGCGGAACATGCGCTGGTCGTCGGTGTACAACGTGAGCCATCGCATCGTTCCGAACTATGGAAACGGTCGCGTGTTCATCGCCGGCGATGCCGCCCATATCCATCCGCCGGTGGGCGGACAAGGCATGAACACCGGGCTGCAGGACGCCCACAACCTCGCGTGGAAGCTCACGCTGGCCGCGCGCGGCCTCGCGGCCCCGACCCTGCTCGACAGCTATTCGGCGGAACGTCATCCGGTGGGACTCGACGTCGTCGAAGAGACGAGCCGGTCGATGAACGAAGTGCTCGCCCGAGGCTCGCCGCAGCCCGGCATGCGCGAGACGCAGCTCCTCGTGGGTTACCGCAGCAGCGCGATCGTTTCCGGGGGTTCGGGAGCGAGCGCTCCGGTGACGCCGGGCGACCGCGCCCCCGATGCGGCCGGTCTCGCGCAAGCCTGCGTGGCGCACACGATGCGATTGCGCGAGCGGATCGGCGGCGGCCGTCATCTCCTCGTCGGATACGTCGGCGGCGATGGACGGGGCCTCGATGCGCTCGCTGCGATGAGCGACGCGCTAGCGCACGCTCTGGGCGACACCGCGCGCACGCTCGCCATCGCCGCACCCGATGCGTCGCTGCCCCGGCAGGAAGCCGTTCCCGTGCTCACCGACGCCGCGCGCGAGTTCGAGACCGCCTACGGGGCCACCGCGGGTCGTGCATGGCTGATACGTCCCGACGGGTACATCGGCTGGTCGAGCCCGTCGCCGACCGTCGACGCCCTGAACGGACACCTCCGCGGCATCGTGCGCGCTCGTGCCTAGCCCGCAGGCCCGGTGCGAGGAGTGCGTACCGCTCGCGGGATCACCACGCTCCCGGGGATCCCCGTGTCGGTGGGCACGGCCCGGGTCGCCCCGGCTTCGCGTCATGACGAGTTCGCGCGTTCAGGGAGGCACCTGCCGCAGCACGTCGACGATCGGCCCCGGCGGCACGAACACCGGCGGCTCGAACGGCGCCTCGTGGATCGCGAGGAGTCCGAGCAGCAGGACCGCGGCCACGCTGAAGATCACCAGCGCAGCCGCCTGCGGCCGCGGGGTATCGAGATGCACGATGGCGATGGCCACCTGCGTGATGAGTGCGAGAAGCAGCACCGCCGCCCATTTGGTGACGACGGTACGGTCATTGCTGAGCGCGATGCGGTCCTCGTGCGCCGCACGGACGGTGAGCGCCATGTCGAGCATGGTCCGCTGCACACTGGGATCGGCAGCCGCTCCCGGCCGGGCGACCTCGCGCAGGAGTGAGTTGAGCGCAGCATCGGCGCGAGGCGACCGCTGCTTGAAGGCGAGCCGTGGCCATTCGTCCTCGACGACGGCCTCGACGTAGCCGCGGATCGCCACCCGCAAGGCAGCGTTGTCGCGCATGCTCGCCGCGCTCAGGCTGTACAGCGCGATGAGCGTGTCGCTCTCGGTGAAGACCGTGCGCTCCGCCTGCTTGTTGCGCTCCCAGATGTCGCTCGACAGGAACGCGATCAGGACGCCGAAGATGATGGCGGTGGCGCCGAAGAACGGAGGCACCACGCCGCGCAGGCGCTGGATGCGCGCGGTAAGCGGCGAGCGAAAGCTCAGCCAGACGATGAGGACCGCGACACCGAGATAGAACACGAAGAGGCTCGCGAACACCGCCGCGACGGGCCATGCGAGCCATGCCGTGAACCATCCCTGCATCGCATCCCCCATGCAGTCGCTTCACTCCCGCGCGGGCGCGGGCCGCGCGACGACGCCGCCGACACGGACCATCCCGACCACTTCAGACCCGCGCCGGCGCGGGCCCCGCCCGATCCGCCGGTCTTCGCCCGCCGCCCCGCTTCACTCCCGCGCCGGTGGGAGCACCAGCAGCGCCAGGCCGGCGGCCACGTTGAGCACGCCCAGCAGCGCCGCGATCATGGCGCCGAATGCCCGCAGCACGGCCACCAGGGCATGTCCGGCCGTTCCGCCGCCGAAAGGGCCGGGAGGCCAGAGCTCGAAGGCGCCATAGCATACCGCCAGCCCGCAGGCGGCAATCAGGATCCCGAGGAAACGAAAACGGACGCCCATGGCTTCACTTTACCCTCGTCGGGCCCGCCCGCGCCGGCACCCATGAACCTTGGTAGCATTGCGATTCGCCAACCATACGTAGCATTCGCCCGATGGATACCTTGGGGAAGGTCCTGGCGGCCATGTGCCGCATCGCCACGCTCGCGGTCGTCGGCGCCGTGCTGGCCGGATGCGCCACGCGGCCGGTCAATCCGCCGATCGAGCACTTCGAGCCGGGAAAGGTCTACCGCATCGAACGCCCATCCGGCGTCACCGAGGACAACGGCACGCTCGTCATCCTCGCCTTCTCCGGGGGCGGCACGCGCGCGGCCGCTTTCTCCTACGGCGTGCTGGAGACGCTGCGCGACATGCAGGTCACCACCAGAAGCGGGCGCCACGTGCGGGTGCTCGATACGGTGGACGTGATCACCGGCATCTCCGGCGGCAGCTTCACCGCCCTCGCGTTCGGCCTGTACGGCGACAAGCTCTTCGATACCTACGAATCGGCGTTCCTCAAGCGCAACGTGCAGGGCCAGCTCATCGAGCGAGCCATCAACCCGGCCAACTGGCCGGCGCTCGGTTCCGCCGGTTGGGGACGCTCGGAGCTCGCGGCCAACTTCTACGACGAGATCCTGTTCAAGGGGTCCACGTTCGACGACCTGCGGCGCGACGGACCGCGCATCCTGGTGAGCGCCACCGACCTCACCGACGGCACGCGCCTCATCTTCAACCAGGAGAACTTCGACATCCTCTGCGCGAAGCTGTCGCCCATGCGCCTCGCGCGCGCCGCTGCGGCGTCGTCTGCCGTCCCGGTGGTGCTCTCGTCGATCACCATCGACAACTATGGCGGCACCTGCGGCTACCAGCCGCCGGCCTGGACCCGGATGTTCCTCGACAATCCCAACCCGCCGCGGCCGGCCGCGCGCACGGTGAAGCGGCTCGAGGAGTTGCAGGCGTTCGCCAACCGCAAGGAGCGTCCTTACCTGCATCTCGTCGATGGCGGGGTCTCCGACAACGTCGGCATGCGCGGCGTGCTCGACGTGATGTCCACCTTCGAGGCCCTGCACGCCGCCGGCGAGAGGACGCAGTACGATCACGTGCGCAACATCTTCGTGTTCGTGGTCAACTCGCTCGCCATCGCGCCCAACGACTGGAGCAAGCACGAGAACCCGCCGGGCCTCTTCGACGTGCTCATGAAGGCCACCGGCACGCCGATCGACACCTACTCGTACGACACGGTGGAGACGCTGAAGGATATCCAGGCGCGCTGGGCCACGCTGCGCGAGGTTCGCAGTGCGATCGAGGCGTATCCGGCGCTCGTCGAGAAGCTCCCGTTCGTGATGCGCGCCCCGAACATCAACATCCGCGTGATCGAGGTGTCGTTCGCCGCCGTGCCCGACGAGAAGGAGCGCGCCTACCTCAACACGCTCCCCACGTCGTTCGTGCTGAGCGACGAGGCGGTCGACCGGCTCCGCGTCGCCGCCAAGGATGCGATCCTCGCCTCGCCCGAGATCAAGCGCCTGATGCAGAACAATGGGCTGCACATGACAGGGCCGGGGCCGCGCGTCGGCGCCGCAAGTCCGGCCGGGCAGGCCGCGCAGTAGCCGTGCGCAGGACGTTCCGGCCGGGAGACCGTCCGGATGCCTTATCCTTACGTCTTTCGGCGCTAGATCAGGATCTGCCATGAACTCCCAGCAAGCCAGCAGGATGACGTCCGGCAAGGGCTTCATCGCCGCCCTCGACCAGTCGGGGGGCAGCACGCCCAAGGCCCTCTCGCTGTACGGCATCAAGCCCGACGCCTGGTCGGGCGATGCGCAGATGTTCGACCTCGTCCACGCGATGCGCACGCGCATCGTCACGAGTCCCGCCTTCAGCGGCGAGCGGATCCTGGGCGCCATCCTCTTCGAGCAGACGATGGACCGCGAGGTCGCCGGCCGCGGCACCGCCGACTACCTGTGGAACGTGAAGCAGGTCGTGCCCTTCCTCAAGGTCGACAAGGGCCTCGCCGACGAGGCCGATGGCACGCAGGTGATGAAGCCGATGCCGGGCCTCGACGCGCTCCTCGCGCACGCCAGGACCCGAGGCATCTTCGGCACCAAGATGCGCTCCGTCATCAAGCACGCCAATGCCAAGGGCATCGATGCCGTCGTGGACCAGCAGTTCGAGATCGCGCGGCGGATCCTGGCCGCGGGACTGATGCCCATCGTCGAGCCCGAGGTCGACATCAAGGCCACCGACAAGGCCGGCGCCGAGAAACTGCTCAAGGCGGCGATTGCGAAGCACCTCGACGCCCTTCCCGTCGGCCAGCAGGTGATGCTCAAGCTCACCCTGCCCTCGGTCGACGGCTTCTACGCGGATTTCGTCGGA
Organism: uncultured Alcaligenaceae bacterium; assembly: GCA_964439475.1. GTDB lineage: Bacteria > Pseudomonadota > Gammaproteobacteria > Burkholderiales > Casimicrobiaceae > VBCG01. Next base: position 118,160 of record CAYTOT010000002.1, on the reverse strand, counting down.
CACCCCAGGGTGATGCGCGTGGTCGCGTTGTCGGGAGGCTATTCGCGCGAGGAGGCGGACGTGTTGCTCGCGAAGAACCACGGCGTGATCGCGAGCTTCTCGCGCGCGTTGACCGAAGGGCTCACGGCGCAACAGAGCGACGAGCAATTCAACAAGGCGCTCGACGCGGCCATCGGCGAGATCTACCGGGCGTCGATTACCTGACCCATTCGCTCACCGGGCACCGCCGCTCGG
>CAYTOT010000002.1:0-117826 GCA_964439475.1 uncultured Alcaligenaceae bacterium | reverse complement strand
CGAGGCGGCGAGGCGGCGAGGCGGCGAGGCGGCGAGGCGGCGAGGCGGCGAGGCGGCGAGGCGCCTGTGCACCGGTGATGCGCCGGCCTGCTCGCCGGCGGATCGGGCCTTCACTCACACACGACTCGACAGCCGGGATCACCGCAACGACCGTCGGTCGCTCACCCGACGTCCCGGCCAGGAAGGCCTCGCGCCCGGATTCGCCAGAGGCAATGGCGACGAGCGCCGACGTATCGACGACCTTTCCACCTCGGGAGCCCACGCCATGCATCCCCTGGTCTCGCCTTCACCCGAGGTTGCGCGCGCGCTGCGCGACGGACAGCCCGTGGTGGCGCTCGAATCCACCATCATCGCCCACGGCATGCCGTGGCCGCGCAATGCGCAGGCGGCCCTCGCGCTCGAGGCCGAGGTACGGGCCCACGGTGCCATCCCGGCGACGATCGCCATCGTCGACGGCCGCCTCCGGGCCGGACTCGCCCCCGAGGAGATCGAGCGCCTCGCCCGCGATGCCCGGGCCGTGACCAAGGCAAGTCGGCGCGACCTTGCCATGGTGGTCGCGCGCGGAGGTACCGGCGCCACCACCGTCGCCGCGACGATGATCGTGGCCGCGCACGCCGGCATCCACGTGTTCGCGACCGGCGGCATCGGCGGCGTGCACCGCGGCGCCGAGACGAGTTTCGACATTTCCGCCGACCTGCAGGAGCTCGCCCGCACGCCGGTCGCGGTGGTGTGCACCGGCGCCAAGGCCATCCTCGACCTGCGCCTCACGCTCGAGTACCTCGAGACGCAGGGGGTGCCCGTCCTCGGCTACGGCACCGACCGTTTCCCCGCCTTCTGGAGCCGCGACAGCGGCCTGCCCGTCGACGCGCGCTGCGACGATGTGCGCGAGATCGCACGCATCATGCGAACGCAGTGGGATCTCGGGCTCACCGCAGGCTTCGTGATCGCGAATCCGATTCCGCCCGCGTACGAGCTTCCGCGCGAACGCGTGGAGTCGGCGATTGCCGAAGCGCTCGCGGCGGCGACAGCACGCGGCATCGCCGGCAAGGCCGTCACGCCCTTTCTCCTCGAGCGCGTGAATGCGCTCACGGAAGGCGCGAGCCTCGACAGCAACGTGGAACTCGTGCGCAGCAATGCGCGGCTCGCCGCAGCCATCGCAGCGGCCTACGCGGCCGGCTGAAGGCGCTGCGCCGTCAGCGGGTGAGCGCGGGATCGCGCATGCTGTCGATGCGGCGCCGAAGCGCCCGCTTGCTCTGCGCGGACGACGCGAACCCGATGTCCGCCGCCAGCGCGCGGACCTTGCGCGCGCCCGCGCCGTGAACGCTCGCACCGCGGCGCCCCAGCACCCGCTCCAGCGTGGCAAGCACGGTGGGCTTGTCGTCGTCGAAGTCGCCGTGATGCCGGGCCCGCGACGCATCGGGAGAGCCTTCCGGCAAGGCATTGGGCGCGACGATCCAGTCCGCGTTCGTTCCCGGCGCGAAGAGCCCGGCGATGGCCGGGTCCGCCGAGACGAACTTCGCCATGCCGAGGAGCGGCTCGCCGTCGGGCCGCAGCAGCGGCACGCGGAAGCGCTTCTCGAACGCGTCGGAGATGAGGTAGAGCAGCGACTTGTGGTAGATGTTGGCGCAGTTGTCGTCGCGCTCGACGTCGTCGCTCAGCGTGAACAGCGCGAAGCGCGCGATGGCCGGAAGCACGGTGAGCCACGTCTCCTTGAAGCTCTCCATCGTGATCGCCGGCGCCCATAGCGTGGCGGACTCGACCTTGCGTCCAAAGCCCTGCCTGCCTCGCAGCGGGCCGCCGCCGATGGCTCCTGCCGTGGTCCAGAGCTGGACCAGCGGTGCAAGCAGGATGCTTCCCGCGCTGTGCCCGATGAGGTGCAGCTCGAAGGGATAGCTGGCGCGTGCCAGTTCTTCCAGCACGAGTCGCCCGCCGCCGCGCGCGTTGATGGTGGCGCCAAGTGCATTGCCCTTCATCTCATCCCACATGCGCTTCCCGCCGAGGTTGCGCGCCAAAGGCTCCAATGCATCGTCGAGCCGGTCGAGCATGAAGTCCTTGGACGAATCGAGGATGCCTTCGGGCCGGCGGCGATCGGCAGCGTCGGAGAGGATGTTCTTCAGCGTGGACCAGGCGTCGCTGTGCCACACGAAGGCCAGGGGATAGCACTGCGCGTCGAGCATCGCCTTGCGGTAGTCCGCCACGCGTTGCAGGGCACTGTCCTCATCGACGAGGCCGCCGTGGGCATACAGCACGATGCGGCGGCGCTGCCACCCCGCGGTGATGCGCGGAATGTCGCCGTGGACGATCTCCTTCAGCAGCGCCTCGGTGGTCCCGATGTTGCCGTTCGGGTCGAGCAGGCCCTTGTCGCCGGTGCTGATCACGTGCGGACGGATCTCGTTGTACGACCACGACTTGGCCTGCACCACGCCGGCGAACACCCGCGTCGACGTCGACACGCGGCTCGGCAGCTCGATCGGGACCGCCATGCGCGCGACCCACGCGTCGGTGCCGTTGGCGAGCCAGTCCTGGTAGGTGAGGTGCGCGAAGCCCCGGTGCCCCCACTTCGATCCCCAGGAGTTCTGCAGCCAGAAGCCCTTGCGGTCGTAGCCCACGAGCGCGAAGGCATGCCCGCCGGTGTTCCCCTCGCGGAAGACAATGTGGCCGTCGCCGTCGACGCCGTCCCAGCCGGCGTGCACCGAGCCGCTCGCGTAGAGCACGCCGACCTCGGAGATCGCCGCGTGCATGGCGACGAGGTCGCGGTGGTTCACCCGGAAGTACGCCCCGAGCGGCCGGCGCGCGGCATCGTTCACGCGCTCCTCGGACAGTGCGCCCTCCCCGGCGGCGGGCCACAGGTCGCGTCCGCACACGCCGTGCTTGTGCCAGCCCTTCATCGCTCCCCGGCAACTGGAACCCTCGTAGGCCTCGCCCGGCCACTCGTCGTAGCGGCGCGCCATGTCGTAGAGCATGTGGGGGCTCACGCGGCCCGCGTCGGGCTCCATGTGTCGTGTGCGCAGGAGGTAGTGCACCACGGCGGCGAGGCCGAAGCCGGTACACGCACCTTCGCTGCCCTGGTCGAGAATGGGCACGCGCGCCGCGCGCCAGGCCGCCAGCGGACGCTCGGGAGGCACCTCGACCAGCGTCGGCACGTACATCCGGTCGCGGAAGTCCACGGTATCGGGACGGGCATCGAGCGTGCGGGCAACGGGCCTGGGACCGGCTTTCGATTCGCTCCTGCGGGTCGACTTGCGGCGGCTGGCTTCCATGTCGTGCCTCCTCGCTGTCCGGGACCAGATGGCAGTGCTGCCGGGATCGATATGATCACCTTTCGCTCCACCGCGGTAGGGGGAGGGTCAGGGCAGGGGCGTCCCGTGTCACACTTGGGGCCATGGCGTCTCCCGTACCGGCTGCGGTGCAGCCGTCCTCCTTCGCCTTCGACAACAGCTTCGCCCGCGAGCTCGAGGGTTTCTATGTGCGCTGGGAACCCGCAAAGGCGCCTGCGCCACGTCTGGTCTACTTCGACGATGTGCTGGCCCGCGAGCTCGGGCTCGACGTGGCGCGGCTCGATGACCAGGCGAAGGCCGGCATCTTCTCCGGCAACGCACTCCCGGCCGGGGCTGAGCCGTTGGCGCAGGCGTATGCCGGTCACCAGTTCGGCGGCTTCTCGCCGCAACTCGGGGACGGCCGCGCCCTCCTCGTCGGCGAGGTCATCGACCGCCACGGCGCACGGCGCGACCTCGCCTTCAAGGGATCCGGGCGCACGCCCTTCGCGCGCGGCGGCGACGGCAAGGCAGCGCTCGGGCCCATGCTGCGCGAGGTGGTGGTGAGCGAATGCATGCATGCGCTGGGGATCCCGACCACACGCGCGCTTGCCGTGGTCACCACGGGGCAGCCGGTGTACCGCGAAGGGACCCTCCCCGGCGCCCTGCTCACGCGCGTGGCCGCAAGCCACCTGCGCGTAGGCACGTTCGAGTACTTCGCCGCGCGGGGCGAGCACGAGCGCGTGCGCAGGCTCGCGGACTACGCCATCGCGCGTCACTACCCTGCCGTGGCGAAGCTGCCGGCGCCGTACCTCGGGCTGTTGCAGGCGGTGGCGGAGCGCCAGGCGCGTCTCGTCGCGCAATGGATGAACGTCGGCTTCATCCACGGCGTGATGAACACCGACAACATGACGATCTCTGGTGAGACGATCGACTACGGGCCCTGCGCCTTCATGGAGGCCTACGATCCTGCCACCGTGTTCAGCTCGATCGACGAGCGTGGCCGCTACGCCTACGGCAACCAGCCGCCGATCGCGCAGTGGAACCTCGCCCGCTTCGCGGAGACGCTCCTCCCGCTGCTCGACGACGATCGCCAACGGGCGATCGATCAGGCGACGCCGGCCGTCGCGGGTTTCAAGGCAGCCTACGAGCGCGCCCTGCTCGAAGGGCAGCGCACCAAGCTGGGATTGAGGGCCCGCGAGCCCGATCCGCAGCGCGATGCGACGGATACCGCGCTCGTCACCGACTGGCTCGCGCTGCTCGAAGCAGGTGGCAACGACTTCACCCTCGCCTGGCGACGTCTGGCCGACGCCGCGGGCGGACGCGAAGAGCCCCTGCGGATGCTCATGGCGAAAGGGCAGGAACTCGAGGCGTGGCTCGCGCGCTGGCGCGACCGGTGTCGCGACGACGATGCAGGCAGCGCGCCCGATGCCGCCGCTCTTGCCAGGGCGCGCGCTACCGCCATGCGAAATGCGAATCCCCTCGTCATCGCCCGCAACCACCGCGTCGAGGAGGCGCTCGCCGCAGCCTCGGCAGGTGACGACCTCGGACCCTTCGCGCGCCTGCTGGCGGCGGTGCGCCGTCCCTACGCCGACGACGACGCCCAGGCTGCGTACGCGGAGCCCGCCGCGGCGGAGGTGACTGCCGGCTACCGCACGTTCTGCGGAACGTGACGGCACACGAGGCATCCATGGAGCGCGACAGTCCTCGCACGCGCCGGCTCCCCTCCCGGGCGGCACGCGTTAGGATGCGCCTGTCCACCCACGACGGAGCCATCACATGCCGCGCATGAAGGCAAGCGACTTCCCGCAAGAGGTGCTCGACCTCTTCGACGGCTACGTGCACGGCCGCATCTCGCGTCGCCGGTTCATCGACGATGCCGGCAAGTTCGCGGTCGGCGGCTTCACCGCCGCCGCGATGCTGGAGGCGCTGCGCCCCAACTATGCGATGGCGCAGCAGGTGGCGCGCAACGACGCCCGCATCAAGGCGGACTACGTGACCTATCCATCCCCGGCCGGCAGCGGCACGATGAAGGGTTACCTTGCGCGCACGGCGAACGCCGCGGGCAAGCTGCCGGCGGTGGTGGTCATCCACGAGAATCGCGGTCCCAATCCGTACATCGAGGACGTCGCGCGGCGCCTCGCCACCGAGGGCTTCGTGGCCATCGCTCCCGACGCCCTCACCCCGCTCGGGGGCTACCCGGGCAACGAGGAGAAGGCAGCACAGATGTTCGGGCAGCTCGATCCCGCCAAGCGGACCGCGGACCTCCTCGCCGCGTACGACTACCTCGAGTCGCGGCCGGACACCGGCAAGATCGGCGTGATCGGCTTCTGCTTCGGCGGCGGGATGGCCAACCTCTTCGCCACGCGCCTGCCGAAGCTGGGCGCCGCCGTCCCCTTCTACGGTGGACAGCCCGCGGCCGAAGCGGTGGCGAACATCAAGGCGCCGCTCATGATCCACCACGCTGCCAACGACCCGCGCATCAACGCCGGCTGGCCCGCGTACGAGGCGGCGCTCGCGGCGAACCATGTCCGTTACGAGGAGTTCTCGTACCCCGGCACGCAGCACGGCTTCCACAACGACAGCACGCCGCGCTACGACGAGGCAGCGGCGAAGCTCGCCTGGTCGCGCACGGTGGCGTTCCTGAAGAAGAACCTCGCGTAAGCGGCGAGCGGGGCACCGCCAGCATCGAGCGCGGGGTACGACCAGGCTGCCGTGCCGCGGTGCCGATGGCTCGCCCCGGCTGACGAGCCGACCCCGAACGCGCGCGCCGCGCCAGGAACCCGACCGTGCCGCGCCAGACTTCTATCGTGGCGTCGACCCGGCCGACGTGCCGGTCGCCGCATCCGGCGGCAGGAACAGCGCCGGATCGACCATCGTGCGGTTGAGCGTCACGCCCCAGTGGAGGTGCGGGCCGGTGACGCGGCCCGTGGCGCCTACCTTGCCGAGCGCATCCCCTTGCGCCAGCTTGTCGCCGGGCTTCACGTCGATGGCGGAGAGGTGGCAGTACATCGTGACGAGTCCCAGTCCATGGTCGAGGATCACGGTGCCGCCGTTGAAGAAGTAGTCACCGGTCACCACCACGGTGCCTGCCAGTGGTGCGCTGACCGGCGTGCCGGTGGGGGCGGCGATGTCCATGCCGGTGTGCGGGGCACGCGGCTGGCCGTTGAAGACACGGCGCATGCCATAGGAACTCGAGCGCCGTCCGGGCACCGGCGGATCGAGACGAAGCGTGGCCGGCGGCGCTTCGCTGAAGGTGGCGAGCGCGTGCTGGAGGATCGGGCGCTCGCGCTCCACGCGCGCGAGGTCCTCCGGCGAAAGGTCGACCATGCCCGGCGCCACCTTGAGCTTCTGCTCGACGTATCGCTTGGGCGTGACCGCGAGTTCGACCCGCGACGCCGGGGCGCCATCGCGCTCGAGGACGAGCCTGATCTTCCCGGGCTTGGTGGACAGCGGGATGCCGAGCACGGCGATCCACCGTGCGCCGTCGCGCACGACCATGACCGGCGCACCGTTGAACGTCGCCCGCGGACGCGACTGCGCGGAGCCGTCGATGGGGACGAGGGCGATGCCGCCGGGAACGAGGCTCGAAGCGGGAAGGAGCCGTCCGGCGACAGTGCCGTCGGCAGACCACGCCGGCCCGCCCATCGAGCACGCCGCGAGCAGGGACAGCGCAAGAGAGGCGAGGCGCCGAGCCCGGTTCATGATCCGCATGCGCCGCAGCATCATCACTGCAGCGGTCGACGCGCCATCCGGTCCAGAGGTCTGCCGCGCACGGACGCGCGCCCGGCGCCTACTTGCGCCAGTATCCGTTCGCCGCGGCGATGGTCTGGAAATGAATCGCGATCACTTGCGACGCCGCCGTGAGTCCATCCGCGGAGTTGGCGTACTCGGGACGGAGCCTCTTCAGGACCTCCGTGTCGGGTTGCGTGTACTTGACCCCGCGACGGGCCAGCGTGATGGCGAGTTCGAATCCCTCCTGCGGCGTGCCGGTGATCAGCGTGGGGAGCCAGGTATCAGCCATGATCGACCTCCTCGAGACAAGGTCCCATGATAGCCCACCCGACGGGCGCACCCCGCTGCACGCTCGCCGCAAACCGGTGCGGGCCATCCTTCGATCACGGCGGGCGCGGTGCCGCGAGCCGCTTCATGCAGGTGTCGTAGCGCGCATCGACCCGCGTGGCGAACCACTCGGTGGTGATACGGCGCGTGATCTTGGGACTCGACAGCGGAATCGTCGGGACCAGCGCGCGCGGCAATGCCTTGCCTGACGCAGCGTCGGCAAGCTCGAACACCCGCGCGTAGAGCGCGGTATCCGCGAAATCGAATGCCTTCTCGCGCAAGAGGTCGCGACGGATGTCCTCGTTGTCCATGTCGAGCCGGCGCGCGAGGGTGCGCAGGACGCGCTCCGTGGCGCCCGCCTCGTCGGTGGCCCTGCCGCGCTCGTAGCGAAGGAGGTCCCCATCGAGGGCGAGCGTCACGCCAGACACGGTCACGACCGCGCTCTGGAACGCGGCGTTGCGGCTGGCATAGTGCCCCGCGTTGTAATCCGCGAAGCGATACAGCGGGCGCGCGTAGGCCGCTGGATAGGCAAGCAGGTGTGCCGTACCGAACCAGATGCCGCCGCGCCGCGTGAAGACCTCGTGACGGATCGAATCCGTCACCACGTAGGGATACGGGTGCCCCTCCGCGAATGCCTCGGCGAAGACGATGCTCACCTGCATGGGTCCGCCGGTGCGCACGGGGTTGCGATCGGCGAACAGCGCCTTGCCGAAGGGAACGCGGCCGATGAAGTCCTCGAAGAGCTCGCTGAGCTCGCGCTCGGTCTTCACCGCATCGAGGCGTTCGCCGTAGCTCCTGCCGTTGGACGACGGCAGCGCGAGCGCGGCATCGAGCGCCAGTCGCGGGAGGTGCGCACCTTCGCGGCGCCGGTCGAGCTCCTTGCGGGCGATGCCGCCGAGACCCGGGACCGCGGGATCGGCCACGAATCCCGACTCCTGCCCGATCACGGCCACCACGGCGCACACGCTCCCGGAACCCACGGGCAGGTCGAGCGTCGAGAGCGCGGCGTGGATGTCGGTGGCCCAGGCGCCGCGATCCCTCACGCCGTCGGGCAACGCGCGCCGCACGAGGGCGCGTCCTTCTTCGGCGGTCAACGGTGGCAGCGCCGGCGAGCCGGGCTGCTCGATGCCCGCACAGCCGGCGAGGAGGATCGGCAGTGCCGGCAGGCACACGACGGCACGCACGAGACGACGCATCCTGCGAGTATGCCGCAGCGCGCATGATCTAATACGCGGATGACTCCCTCACAGAAGGCCGGCATCCTCGCCGAAGCCCTGCCCTACCTGCGCGCCTTCCACGGCAGGGCGCTCGTGATCCGCTTCGGGGGCGAGGCGATGGCCGATGCCAAGCTCAAGCAAGGCTTCGCGCGTGACGTCGCGCTCTTGCGCCTCGTGGGCATGAAGCCGGTCGTCGTCCACGGCGGCGGCTGGGGCATCGATGCGCTGCTCGCGAAGATGGGCATGGAGGCGAAGCGCCATCGGGGCCACCGCATCACCGACGAGCGCACGCTCAACGTGGTCGAGATGGCGCTGTCGGAGTTGAATCAGGAGCTCACGTCGCTCATCAATCGCGAGGGAGGCCGCGCGGTGGGCGTGGACGGTCAGGATGGCGCCTTCATCCATGCCCGGCCGCTGACGCCGGACACGCACGATGCCGGCGCTCCCGACCTGGGCTTCCTGGGCGAGGTCGACCGCATCGATCCCGCGTACATCGAGCTCCTGCTCTCGCGAGACTTCATACCGGTGGTGATGCCCATCGGCGTGGGCAGCGACGGCACGAGCTACCACCTCAACTCCGACCACCTCGCAAGCCAGGTCGCCCGGGCGGTCTCTGCCGAGAAGCTCGTGCTCATGACCAACACCGATGGCGTCAGGGATCGCAACGGGCGCGTGGTGCCGATCCTCAAGGCCGCCGACGCGGAAGCCATGCTGCGCGACGGCGTGGTGCACGGCGGCATGGAGCCCCGGGTGCGCGCGGCACTGCGCGCCGTCCGCGAGGGCGTGCGCTCGGTGCACATCATCGACGGCAGCGTGCCGAGCGCGCTCCTGCTCGAAGTGCTCACGCCCGAGGGCGTGGGCACCGCGCTGCGCTCCGATGCCGGGCCGGATTTCTTCGCGGACAGCCGGGCGTACCTGCTGGCGCGGTAGGTCGCCTGCACGGCGCAAGCCGTGCGCGGCGCCCCGGAGCCGAGTGCGGCGCGCGCGTCCGCGAGCCGCTCACATGTTCCTGAACAGCGGCATGAACGTGAGGCTTACCGGCAGCGTCTCCGGCCGGTTCTTGAGCCGCAACGTGCCACGCCCGCTGTCGTCGCGAGTCACCGCGGCCACCATCCGCATGTTGACGATGGTCGAGCGGTGGATCTGCTTGAAGTGCCGCGCGTCGAGCTTGGGCAGGAGTTCCACCAGGGGCGTGCGCACCAGCGCCTCGCCCTCGGCGGTCATCACCGTCGTGTACTTGTGCTCGGCACGGAAGTACGCGACGTCGTCGATCATGATGAGGCGCGTCTCCTTGCCGGCGCTGGCCGTCACCCAGGCGAGCGGCGCCTCCTCCGCGGCCGCGGGTGTGGCGACGCCGAGTTCCTTCAGCAGCGCGGCGATGGTGGCCGAGCGTCCGGGCGACGCGGCGTTGCCGCGCGCCTGCACGCGCCGCAGCGTGGCGACGAGGCGATCGCGCGCGATGGGCTTCAGCAGGTAGTCGACCGCGCCGCGCTCGAAGGCCTGGATCGCGTACTGGTCGTAGGCGGTCACGAACACGACCTGCGTGCCTGGGCTCGACTCGCCCATGGCAGCAGCCACCTCGAGTCCGGTGAGGCCCGGCATGCGGATGTCGAGGAAGGCGACGTCGGGCTTGTGCGCCGCAATGGTCTCCAGTGCCGAGCCACCGTCCTCGCAGGCCGCCACGATGACGAGTTCGGGCCACTCCTCGCGCAGCAGGGCGACGAGCGCATCGCGGAAGAGCTGCTCGTCCTCGGCCACCACGCAGGTGGCTGCCGCGGCGGGCGTTCCCGCCTCCGCGGTCATGGCGCCGGCCCCGCCGGTGCCGCCTTGGGCACGACGATCGTCGCCGCGGCCCCTGCTGGGAAGTTGGCGGTGAGATCGAGCGCGGCCGCTGCGCCGTAGGCGAGCCTCAGTCGCTCGCGAACGTTGCGCAGGCCGACCCCGCTGCCCCCCGACTGCGAGGCGAGGCCGATCCCGTCGTCGGCCACCGTCACCGCCACGCGATCGCCCTTGTCCACGGCGAGGATCCAGATCGTGCCGCCGCCCGTCTTCGGTTCGAGGCCGTGCTTGATGGAGTTCTCGACCAGCGTCTGCAGCATCATGGTGGGGAAAGGTGCCGTGAGGAGCGAATCGGGAATGCTGAAGCTCGTGAGCAGGCGATCGCCCATGCGGATGCGCATGATGTCGAGGTAGGCGCGTGCCCTCTCGACCTCGGCCCCGAGCGTGGACAGCGAATCCTCCACCCGTGGCAGCGAATGCCGGAGGTACAGGATCAGGTTGTCGATGATCTGCTCGGCGCGCGTGGGATCGCTGCGCACGAGATACTTGGCGCTGCCGAGCGTATTGTAGAGAAAATGCGGCTCCACCTGGGCGTGCAGGAGGCGCAGCTTGGCGATGGCGAGTTCCTTCTCCGTCGCTGTCTCGTGGGTGGATACCTCCTCGCCCCGCCGCACCTCGCCGATGCGCCGGGAGAGCGCTCGCGTGATCGCCTCGGCGTTCTCGAGGTTGGTCGCGCCATCGGCGGTGAACCAGTCGAGCCACGCCCCGCTCTCGGGTTCGCACACGAGGTTCACGGTCCCGGTGCTCGCGTGCGGCGTCAGCGTGGCGAAGATCTGGTTGCGCGGCGTGCCGAACCAGCCGAGCACGCGGGTGAGGAACGATGCACGCTTGCCGTACGGATCGATGCGCCTGACCTTGGCCCGCACCTGCAGGCTGTCGCGCGCGGTCGCCACCTCCTCCACGTTGGGCAGCTCGCGAATCGTCGCGTCGAGCATCGTGAAGGCCTGCTCGGGACCGAGCGGCATCTCGATCAGCCGGCGCTGCCGGTTGGCAAGCGTGGCGGCGTTCACGGTGCCGTTGGTGAGACGCACGCGCCGCACCTGCGACACCGCCGATGCGATCACGAATACCATCGCGATCATCCACAGGAACACGATCCAGCCGGTGCTTTTGTGGAAGAGCGCCGAGTACGTGATCATCACGCCCAGCAGCAGGAGCAGCCAGGCCAAGCCCACGCGGACGAGGTAGAAGAAGCCGGACATCACGAGGCTCGACAGGACGGGAACGGCCGCAGGATAGTCGTCTCCGGGGCGCTGTCGAGGGGGATACCGACGAAGCGCAGCCGGGCGAGACGAAACGATGGACAATGACGGACTCCCGCCACGCCCGCCCTTCGTCCATGCCCCCTTCCGAGCGCCGCTTCCGCGGCGATACCCGCCTGTCGCGCGTCGCAAACGACGCCATGCGCGAGCGTGGCCTCCTGCCCACCTTCTCCGCCGACGTGATGGCGGAGGTAACGAAGCTCAATGCCCCGGCCGCCACCTCGCCTCTGGAGCTGCGCGACCTGCGCGACCTGCCTTGGGCATCGATCGACAACGACGATTCGCGCGATCTCGACCAGCTCTCGGTCGCCGGAGACCGCCGCGACGGCGCCGACATCATCCACGTGGCGATCGCCGACGTCGACGCGCTGGTGAAGAAGGATTCGGCGGTCGACGACCACGCCGCGGCGAACACCACCTCCGTGTACACCGCCGCCGAGATCTTCCCGATGCTTCCGGAGAAGCTTTCGACCAACCTGACCTCGCTCAATCCCGACGGCGATCGCCTCGCCATCGTGGTCGAGATGGCGGTCGACGGCGAGGGTGCCGTGGAGCATTCGGCGATCTACGCAGCGCGCGTGCGCAACCACGCCAAGCTCGCCTACAACGGGGTCGCAGCGTGGCTCGGCGGCGGACCGGCGCCGCCGGCGCTCGCTGCCGTGCCGGGCCTCGACGAGCAGCTGCGGCGGCAGGACCGCGTCGCACAGACCCTGAAGCATCGCCGCATGCAGCGCGGAGCACTCGAACTCGACACGCTGGAGTCGCGCCCCATCATCTTCGACGGCGTGCTCGCCGACCTCGCGCCCGACGAATCGAATCGGGCGAAGGAGATCATCGAGGACTTCATGGTGGCGGCCAATGGCGCAGTCGCACGCTTCCTCGCGGGCAAGGGCCTCGCGTCGCTGCGGCGGGTGCTGCGCACCCCACAGCGCTGGGATCGCATCGCGGATCTCGCCGCGCAGTACGGCGACACCCTGCCGGCCGCTCCCGATGCCACCGCGCTCGACGCCTTCCTGCGCCGCCGGCGCAAGGCGGATCCCGCGCGCTTCGGCGACCTGTCGCTGTCGGTCGTCAAGCTGCTCGGGGCGGGCGAGTACGCGGTCGAGGTCCCCGGCAAGCCGGGCCCGGGACACTTCGCACTCGCGGTACGGGAGTACACGCACTCCACCGCGCCCAACCGGCGCTTCCCGGATCTCGTCACGCAGCGCATCGTCAAGGCGGCGCTGGGCGGCGAACGCACCCCCTACGCCAGCGCCGAACTCGGTGACCTCGCGGCCCACTGCACCCTCCAGCAGAAGAATGCGGAGAAGGTCGAACGCCAGGTGGCGAAGTCCGCGGCCGCATACATCCTGTCCTCGCGCATCGGCGCCACGTTCCCGGGCATCGTGACCGGCGCCTCCGACAAGGGGACGTGGGTGCGCATCACGGGCCCCACCACCGAAGGCCGCGTCGTGCAGGGCGACCGCGGCCTCGACGTGGGTGACCACGTGACCGTGAAACTCCTGCGCACCGATGTCGAGCGCGGCTTCATCGACTTCGCGGCGAGGAGGTAGGCGTCGGCGCCGACGTCGCGTGGCCCGGCTCCCAGGCCAGGAGGCGAGGCCCGCATGCTCAGGATCGGCGTCGCCGATGTCGCCGGCGTGGATGCGGGGGTCGCAGGCGCGCAACCGACGCCCGCCTAGCCGCGGACGCCCGCCGCCTTGCGGACACGCAGCGCGACGTCCACCGTGCGCGTGCCGGCGGTGACGAGCGCATTGCCGTCCTGCAACGTGACCGCGAGAACCATGGCCCGGTCGGCCAGCGCGCCGAGCGCTCGGCTCGCCTCCTGCGGAACCTCCACCACGTCCAGCGCCGGCAGCCGCGCGAGCGCGGCCTCGTTCGCGTTCCACCACACGTCCACGGCGCGGCCGCCGTAGGCCACGACGTGGACGTGCTCCGCGCGCCCGCAGGCCTTGCGAAGCTCCCGCGGATCCGGCAGGCCGACGTCGATCCAGTCGACGATCGCCCCCGTGAGGTCGCGCCGCCACAGGTCGGGCTCGTCCCCGGTGCTCAGGCCGCGACCGAACTCCAGCGCCTCGTGCGCGTGGAGCACGAACGCCAGCAGGCGCAGCATCATGCGCTCGCCGGTCTCGGACGGATGCTGCGCGAGCCGCAGCAGGTGGTCGCGGTAGTAGCCGCGATCGATGTCGGCGATCGCGACGTCGGCCTTGAACATGGTGGAACGCAGCGCCATGACCCGGAGCGTAGCAGCGTGTGACGAGGCGGACCGCGAAGACGCGCGCCGCGTCAGGGCTCCGAGGTGTCGCGCAGCTCGCGCGTCGCCTCGCGCAGGCGTCCGGAGAGGATGCGTGCGAGCGCCTTGTACACGGCCGCGCCGAGCGCGGGGTCCTCTCGGACGAGCGTGCGCAGGGTCGAACGGGCGATGCGCCAGACCACGACGTCGGTGTCGCATCGCGATGACGCCGTGCGCACGCGCGACTCCAGCACCGCCATCTCGCCGAAGACCATCCCCGGACCATAGGTCGCAAGGCGTCGTCCCGAGCGTCCCTCGTCGCGGTCGAGCAGCACGCTCACGCGTCCGTGCGCGAGCAGGAAGATCTCGTCCCCGCGCATGCCCTGCGTGAACAGCCTGGTGCCGGCGGGACACTCACTGCGCAACGCGCGCGCCCGCAGCGCCGCGACCTGCCTCGCGTCCAGGCGCAGGCAGAGCTCCATGCGCTCGAACGGAAGCTCGTCGCGGAAGGTGGTATCGAGGGTGAGCTCGGCGAGCGACGCGTTCTCGCACCACTCCAGCGCCCGATCGACGTCCGGGAAGCTCGGAAACGGATCGTCGTCCCCAGGCGGCAGGAGTACCCCGCGCACCTGGGAACGCTCGCGGCACCCCGACAGCAGCAGCTCGCCCCCACCGTTGCGCAGGTATTCGCGGAGCTGGCGCAGGAGGTGGATTCCGGTCGCGTCCACGGTCTGCACGCGCGCGAAATCGAAGATGGCGTAGCGGACGCCCGGCGCCTCGAGCATGACCTGCTCGGCCAGGACATCGGCATTGCCGAAGAAGAGCCCACCCTGCAGCTCGAAGATCGCGGTGCGCGCCCCCGCATGGTCGAGGCGGCGGGACTCGAACTCGCTGCGCTTGTGCCCCGAGCGGCGAAACGCTCCCGTGGTATGCCGGCGCACGATCGTTGCGCTGTTCGCGATGACGAAGAGGATGGCGGCGAGGACGATCCCGGCGAGCACGCCCACGACCACGTCGAACAAGACCGATGCCGCCGTGACCGCGAGCACCACGAGCAGGTCCTGCGCGCGGCTTCGCCGGTAGGTCCCCCGTCGCAGCAGATCGCGTACGAGGGTGGGCGTCTCGCGATCGAGGGTATCCCAGCCGATCACCAGCATGACGCAGGCAAGCGCGACGAGCGGAATGCTCGCGATCGCGTCACCCAGCGTGACCGCGGCCACGCCGAGGGTCAGCGACGCCAGGATCCCGGCCGTCCTGCCCCGGCTGCCTGCCTGCCGCTGCGCCTGCGACTGCGCGATCGAGCCTGCGACCGGCGCTCCTCCCAGCAGCGCCGTCGCGACATTGGCGGCACCCTGGGCGCGCAACAAGCGGTCGCTGTCGATGCGCACGAACGGCGAGTCTTCCAGCGCCCGCGCTGCGAGCAGCGTGAGCACAGCGCCCACCAGCGCCACCGACACCGCGCCCGAGACGAGGGGAAGCACCGGCCAGGCGGCATCGCCAGTGAAGCGCGGCAGGGTCCAGTGCCAGACCCCGGCCACCTCGGGTATCGGCGGCAGCGGTCCGATGACCGGCCCCGGATGTTCCACGCCGGCGTAGCGAAGCAGGTAGTGGGCTCCCGTCGCCGCGAGGAGGCCGGCGAGCGGAGCCACGGCGATCGCGCCCAGGACGCGAGCGAGGACGATCGCCACGACACCGATCACGCCGGCAAGCGCGTTCCACGGCAGCCAGGCATCGCGCAGCGCCTGGAGATCGTGGGCGAGGAGCGAGCCCGGCACGCCGAGCAGCACCGGGACCTGGCCCAAGAGAATCAGCAGGGCGACGCCGTTGCGGAATCCCCCCAGCACCGGACGTGGCGTGAAATTGGCGATGCCCGAAAGGCGCGAGACGCCGAGCACGATCTGCAGGATGCCGCCCAGCACCATCGCGGCGAGCGCCGCCGAGATCGCGAGGGTGATCCCGGCGGGACCTGCCGCCTGCCACGCCGGAATGGCGAGGAGGCTCGCCAGCACGGAACCCAGGACGAGCGCGGCCGCGGTCATCGGACCCGTGCGAAGCAGCGGATCGCCACTCAGGAGCGCGGCGACGATGCCGCCCGCGATTCCGCCGATGAGCCCGGCCACGACACCGAAGCCCGTGTAGCCGGGCCCGAGCGGCGCGAATGCCAGCGCCCCTACCGGAACGGCGATCGAGAACAGCAGGAGGGCACCGAGGACACCGGCCCGGATCTCGTCTTTCCAGGCGATGCGCGCGCCGCCGCCCGCAACCTCGCGGCCCGATGGCGATTCGTGCGACCCGATTTCAGGCACGTTCGGCGAGCACTCCCTGGCGGCACTGGGATGCCCGCTCGCTCGAGGCGAGCGGCGCGCGGATCCCGTTCACCGCCGGAACGGGCACCTCCCCGGCCCGTGGCATGCCGCGCCGGCGGGTACACGATGCTACTGGACGACGACGCGGTGCCGCGATCCGGGCTTGATGCCGTCTCGCCCGCCGCGCCTGCGCGAGGGCCTGCACGCGCAGGCCGTCTCCCGTTACCTCGCTCCGGCACCCATGGCGATCTGCGCGAGCTCGGGCTCCACCCCCGCGCGCACGTGTGCAAGGTACCCCACCCAGCCCAGTCCCCAGGTCAGCGCGGTGCTCCTCGCGAGCGCGTCCGGATCGCCGCGGTGTGCGTCGATCCACGCCCCGGTGGCGGCGAGGATCGCCTCGCGCCCCGTGCCGGTCCCGCGCGGCGTGTCGAGGTCGGCCAGCGTGCGGCCGAGCGCGGCGTCCGTTGGCGCACCGGTGTTCTCCAAGCAGGCGGCGAGCTCCGCGAAGCCGTCCGTCACGGCGTCGAGCGCGCCCTCGAATCTCGTGGCCGCGGGACCCTGCGTGATCCCCACATGGCCTGAGCGGGCGAGCCCCATGGCGGCGTCGCCTGCAAGACGCAGCAACACCGGCACGCGCGCGAGCGTGATCCAGGTCGCGAGCGGCACGCGCTTCACGCCCCGCTCCACGACGAACGCGGCCATGGCGGCATCGGCGCGCTCGCGCGCGGCGAGCGCTGCGTCGCGCAGCACCGCAAGCTGGGGCGCGGGACGCCCCACGATCTCGCCCAAGGCCTGCGTCATGAATGCATTGGCGGCTCTCACGTGCAGCGCGAGTTCCGCCCGCAGCGCCGCTGCCGCGCCGCGCGGCCACATGATGAGCGACGCCACGAGTGCGACCACCGCGCCCAAGGCAACGGCCTCGACCCGCACTGCGCCCACTTCCCAGCCCTCGGGCACGATGAGATTGAACAGCACCACGACGAGGAGGGCAAAGCTCGCCTGGCCCGCGCCGAAGGAGATCGCGGCCGGCGCGAAGCCGGCGAGGAACGTGACCGCGGGCAGGGCGAGCCATAGCGCCAGGGGACGTCCGCCGAGCAGCGCCATCGCCACCGTCGCGAGCGCGAAGCCGGCCACGGTGCCGGCGAGGGCGCTGACGATCGTCGCGCGCGTGGTGCTCGCGTTGCCGCGCAGCACCGCGAGCGTGGCGAGCACGACCCAGAAGGCATGTGCGATGTCGCTCGCCTTGGCCACGAGTACGGCGAGCGCGAGCGCCACGCCGGCGCGCACGCAGTTGCGCATCCACACGCCGCGAAGCGTCATCTGCGGCAGGAGCGCCGCCGCCCAGCGCTCGCGCACGGTCGACGGCGCCTGCGGCTCGATCACGGCAAAATCGTCGTGCAGGGCGACGGGCCGGCGCGCCATCACGGTCGCGTCGACGGCCAGCCCGAGCGCCTGATACGAGACCACGCG
Organism: uncultured Alcaligenaceae bacterium; assembly: GCA_964439475.1. Taxonomy (GTDB): domain Bacteria; phylum Pseudomonadota; class Gammaproteobacteria; order Burkholderiales; family Casimicrobiaceae; genus VBCG01. The sequence goes on along the minus strand of CAYTOT010000002.1, from coordinate 100,183 downwards.
CAGCACGAAGGCATCGCGCACCGCGTCGACGACGGTTCGCCCCGGCGCACCCGCCGCGAGCGCGGCACGGGCGGCAGCGTCGATGGCCTCGCGATGCACGTGCCGCGCGGCCACGAGCTGGGCGATGGGCACGTCCGGCGATGGCAGGTTCGACGCGGTCGCTTCCGCGACCCCCGCGACGGCGTCCAGCATCGCGGCCGTCGCACGCGCGAGTCCGGCATTGGCGGCGTCGACGGGCACCTCCGGCAGCGCGCAGGCGAAGCGCGCGGCGTGCACGAGGCCGTCGACGAGGCCAAGGAGTGCGCGCTGGTGCTCGGGCGGGCCCACCGGACGAAAACCGACTGCCGCCTGCACGTTGCGCAGGCGCGCGATGGCGGCATCACACGCGGCGACCGCAGGTGCTGCATCGTCGCCGCCGGCTGCCCTGCGAAGTACCTGCGCCAGCGCCCTTGCAGCTGCCGCCGCAGCCTCGTGCAGGTCGCGCCGCTCGTGCCGCGGCCACAGGAACGTGGCGGCCAGCGCGGACAGCGTGATGCCCATCGTCCAGCCCGCGAGCCGCGCGCCGAGCGCCGACGGATCGGCCGGCACCATCACGGCGACCACGAATGCCAGGATCACCGCGTTGTTGCCGAGGGCGAACTGGCCCCCCATCACCATGATGAACTGGAAGACGACGCCCACCGCGAGCATCACGATCACCGCCGGCCACAGCGTGTGGGAAAGCAGCGTGCCCGCCGTAACGAGCGCCAGGCCGAGCGCGCCCAGCGCGCCGTACGCGCGCAGCCGCGAGCCCCGAGGCCCGGTGAAGTCGGCCATTGCGAGCGCAGCAAAACTGCCGAAGCACGCGAGCAGCGCGAACTGGCCGTCGTGCAGGACGAGGAGGCCGAAGGCGAAGAGCGCGGGCGTGACGATGGCCACGCGCAGCGCCCGGTGCAGGACGGTGCGATCGGGATCGGTGAAGCGGACGAAAGGCAGCGCCAACGTCATCGCATCGCGCCAGGTGACTCGACCGTGGGCCGCAGGCAGCAGGTGCCCCACGCGGCAATGCGCGATTATTGCCGGGCGGTGCCCCCCGCCGGCGGCGGTTCGCAACTGGCGATCCCGACGCTCTCCTACTTGACGGCGACCGCGCTGCCCTCGGACCGGCCGTGGCACTTGCCGTCCACGGCGGACACCTGGCGCAGCGCCGTGTAGGCATCGCGTGCCGGCGCGAGCTGCGCGAGGCCGGTACGCAGGCAGAGGCTGACGGCGTCGCCCGGCTGCGCCACGAGCGCGCGGTCCAGCGCTGCCTTAGCTTCCTGCGGCTGACCCAGCCGGGTGGCGAGCAGCGCGATCGACTGCAGGGCCGCGACGTCGGCAGGATCGCGCGCGACAGTCTCGCGGAACGCGGCGAGCGCCGCCGCCGGATCATCGAGGGCCACGTTGACCTCGCCGAGGTTGCGCCACAGCACGGGATCGTTCGGGGCGAGCTGCACCGCCCTCTTCGCCGCGCCGAGCGCGTCGTCGTACTGGCGCAGATACATGTAGCCGGCGCGCAGCTGGTTCCACGCGGCGGGGTTGGCGGGCTCGCGACGCGTCCACTCGACCGAGTAGAGCACGAGGACGTTCCAGTTGCCGGCATCGCGCAGCGCGGCGATCTTGTCCTGCAGCGCGGCCAGCGACTTCGCGGCCTCCGCGCCGTCGGCCGCGACGGCGGGGGCGGCAGCAGCGCCGCGGACAGCAGGGGGCGCTTTCGCGGCCGCCACCGGGACGCTCGCGGCACCGGCGGCGGCGTTCGCCTCCGCGTCGGAATCCCCGCGCAGCAGGTAGTATCCGCTGCCCACGGCCACGACGAGCAGCACCAGGCCCCCGAGCGCGGGATAGCGGTAGCGGGTGAATGCAGCCCTGCGCGCCACCCGGCGGCGCTCGTCGGGATCGACCTCGGGAGGCTGTGTCGGCAACGGTCGGGTGGCGTCGAAACTCCGGTCGCGGCTGAGAAGGCGCAGGGCGGTTCCTCTCGCCCGCACATAGATCGCGGCGGCCGCCGTCTTGTCGCCCTGGGCCTGGGTGAGCGCGCGATCCCACAATGGCTGGTCGACATGGCCTTGGGCATACTCCCGCGCGGCCTGCTGGGCGTAGACGTCGATCTTCGCCGGCGGGCCCTTGGTGATCGGGACCGGGCGGTCGAGCGGCTTGATGTCGATCGTCGTGTCGCCCTTGGGGACCACCATTTCGGGAGAGACGGTCGCATCGTCGTCGGTCGCTCCGGCCGCCGGCGTGGCCGGCGGGCCCCCGATGTCGACGAGTTCGAGCTTGAGCGGGGTGGGTTCCATGCCGCATCGGTAGCAACTTGAATGCCACCCGGCACCAGCGGGCGGCCGGGCCGACCTGCGGCGGCACCACGCCTCCCGGCGAACGCCATCCGGGATGCCGCCGTCCCCGCTCGTCCCCGACGACGGCACTTCGCCGGGCGCTCCGTGTATTCTCGGACTGCGATTCCGTCGCGGGAGCGCCATCGACCCGCCCCTGGTACGCCACCATGAACCCGACCGCCGCAGGAGCCGACCGCCTCGCCATGCGAACCGACGCCTGCCGCAGCAGCGCGGGCTGGCTCTTGTTGCCCTCCCTGGCCACGATGACGGTCCGCTTCGCGGCGTGACGCGAACGCAGCCCGCCCTGTCATGAGAAGCATCCGCGGCACGCTCGTCGCCTTCGCCCTGCTCGCCACGCTGGTGCCCGCGATCGGCCTCGCGGTGATGTCGTTCGTGACCTACCGCGACATCACGCAGCGCAGCGCGGACCAGGAGTTGCGACTGATGGCCCGGGGTGCTGCCGGCGAGCTCGCTCTCCAGGTACGCGAGCGCGCGCAGGCGCTGCGCACGCTCTCCGCCGCGCCGCTGCTCGTGGAAGCGGTGGCGGGCGCCGGACACGGCGTGGCGGCCGCGGATGGCCGCCCGACCGGTACCGATGGACGCAGGAGCGGTACCGATGGCCACCCGACCGGCACCGATGGACGCAGAAGCGGTACCGATGGACGCAGGAGCGGCGCGCCGCCGCGCACGGGCGGCGCCCAGGCACGCGCGAGCGGCACCGACGCGCGCACCGGCGGCGCCACCCCGGGTGCCAGCGGCATCGACCCGCACGAGGCAGCCGAGCGCGCCGCCACCTACCTGCGCTCCGTGCATGGGCGGCTCGACGGCTTCGTCGCGCTCGCGCTCGTCGACGGGCAGGCGAATGCCATCGCCTCGACCGGCGACGGCATCGCGCCGGTGAGCAGTGCCGACGACGCCAGTCGTGGACGCGACGCCGGCTTCCTCGCCACCCGGCCGCGCTACGACGTCGCGACCGGGCGCGCCACGCTCGCGCTGCAGGTGCCGGTGCAGGACGACGAGGGCCGCCACGTGGGAGCGCTGGCGGGCGTCGTGGACCTCGCGCCCGCAGTGTCGCGTCTCACGGCCGCTGGCGGCGGCCCGCCGGCAGAGATCCTCGTGGTCTCGGGCGACGGCGTGCCGATCGCCGGGACGGCGCGCACCTGGTCGCGCACGCCGTTCGATCCCGAGACGTGGGTGGCGCTGCGCGCCGACGACGGCATTCCCGCGCGCTACACCGACGACGGCGGACGCGAGCTGCTCGGCGTGGCAGCCCGCGCCGGATCGATCCCGCTCTACGTCGTGGCACAGCGAGAGCGCGCTGCCGTGCTGCGCGCGTGGATGGACGTCGCACGCTGGTTTGCCCTGCTCGTGGCCGGCCTCGCGCTCCTCGTCGGGCTCGTCGCGTGGTGGATGGGACGTGCGATCGTCACGCCCCTCGCGGCCCTCACCGCCGCCGCCGATCGCGTGGCCGCGGGGGACCTGGCCGTCGCCGTCCGCGACGACACCCGCGACGAGGTCGGCCGTCTCGCGCGCGCCTTCGCGACGATGGTCGCGCGCCTGCGCGCCGCTCAGACCGACATGACCGTGATGCAGCGCGACCTCGCACGCAAGAACGTGGTGCTGCAGCGCATCGCCACGACCGACGGCATCACCGGCCTTGCCAATCGGAAAGCGTTCGACGCCGTGCTCGGGCAGCGCTTCGAGGCGTTCTCGCGCGACGGCACGCCGTTCGCGCTGGTGATGGTCGCCCTCGACGGCCTCGACCGCGTCAATGCGGACTTTGGCTACACCGCGGGCGACGAACTCCTCGTGGACCTCGCCGCGCTCCTGCGCCAGGAGATGACCGGGGCCGCCACCATCGCGCGCTTTGCAGGCGAACGCTTCGTCGCGTTGCTGCCCGAGGTGCCCTTCGACGCCGCAGTCGACCTCGCGGAGCGCGTCCGCACCCTGGTCGATGCGCCCCGCTTCGGCGGCGCGCCGCGGCCGATCACCGTGAGCGCCGGCGTCGCGCAGGCGCGCGAAGGCGACAGCACGTCGGAATCGATCCTGTTCCGAGTCGATCACGCGCTGCACGAGGCCCGGCGCGAAGGAGGCAACCGGGTGCGCAGCGCGATGTGAGCTCGCGGAGCGCAGGCTTCAGCGCAGCGCAGCCTTCAGCGGAGCGCAGGCTTCAGCGCAGCGCGACCTGCCCCTCGGCGATCCAGCCCGTGGCGCCGCTCGCGGTGAGGACGCGCAGGTACCCTGCGCGCCACGCCAGTGCCGTCAGCGGCGCATTGGCGGCAACGTTGCCGGTCACCGCACCGGCCGGTTGCCTGCGCAACGGCGCCTGGCTCGCGGCGCGCAGCGGCACGCCGCCGCGCAGCACGACGTCGGTCGCGGCCTTGCCGCGCGATGACTCCGCCGCGGCGACGACCGCCGCGAAGAGGATCTGTGCCTCGCTCGCCCGATCGAACGCGCTGCCGAATTCCTGCCGTGAGAATGCCGCCGTGGCCGCATCGAGGGAGCTCGCGGCCAGCGCGAAGAGCGCGGGCGGGGGCGCCGCGGGCAGCTTCTCGCGGGCGGCCTGCTGCTCGACCTCGGCCTCGGCGATGGCGGAAGCTGCGTCGGCCTTGGTGGCGAGGCGACGCTGCCGTGCCTTGGCCTGCGCCACGTCGCGCGATGACTCCGCCACCACCCGTGCCTGTTCACGCTGGCTCGCCCGCAGGTCGCGGAGCTCGGCTTCGCGGGCCGCCAGCGCATCGCGCAGGCGCGCGATCTCCTCAGTCTGGTCGAGGCAGGCCATGCACGAGCGTGGGGCAAGGGGCGGCGGTGGCGCAGGGAGCAGCGGGTCGACCCGTGCAGGCGGCACCGTCGTGCATGCCGCGAGGAGGCCCGCCATCGCGCAAGCCGCGATCCACCGTGCGTGCGTCGCGCGCGTTCTGCCGTGAAGGTCCATCGTGTGGATTACAGCACGATTGCCCGGTCACGGCCGCCCGTCTACGATGAACGGATGGACCTTCGCATCGACGCCGACATCGCGCGCGCCGTGACTCCCGATCCTGCGTACTACAGTGACGATCGCGCCTTCGAGCTGACGCGCGAGCGCGTCTTCGCGCGCAGCTGGCAGTGGCTCGGCGACCTCGCGGATGTCGCCGCGCCGGAGACGCTCGCGCCGCGCACGCTGCTGCCGGGCTCGCTCGACGAGCCGCTGCTCCTCGCGCGCGATGGCGAGGGCGCCCTGCGCTGCCTGTCAAACGTCTGCACGCACCGTGCGAATATCCTGGTGCACGCGCCCTGCGCCGCAACCGTGATCCGTTGCGGCTACCATGCGCGGCGCTTCGATCTCGCCGGGCGCATGACGTTCATGCCGGGGTTCGCGAACGTGGCCGGCTTTCCATCGGCGCGCGACGACCTGCCGCAGGTTCCGTTCGCGAGCTGGCAAGGCCACGGCTTCGCGTCGCTTTCGCCCGCCCTCCCCTTCGCAGAACTGACCGGCGATCTCTTCGCGCGCCTGCCCGCGCTGCCGGTGGCGGCATACCGGCACGATCCGGCACGCGACCGCGAATTCATCGTCGCCGCACACTGGGCACTGTACGTTGAGAACTACCTCGAAGGCTTCCACATTCCCTTCGTGCATCAGGATCTCGCCGGATCCATCGACCTTGCAGGCTACGCCACCGAGCTCCATGGCCACGGCGTGCTGCAGGTGGCCCGTGCGCGGCCGGAAGCGGCGGCCTTCGCCGCACCCGCGGAAGCCGATGGCGGTGCCCGCATCGCTGCGTACTACGCGTGGATCTTCCCCAACCTCATGCTCAATTTCTATCCGTGGGGGCTGTCGGTGAATCTCGTCGAGCCGCTCGGCCAGGCGGCCACGCGCGTGCGCTTCCGCGGCTACATCGACGACGCGGCGCAGGGCCGCGGCAGCGGACAGGACAACGCCGCCGGCGCGCTCGATCGCGTGGAAGAGGAGGACGAGGCGATCGTGGAGGCGGTGCAGCGCGGCGTGCGATCGCGCCTGTACCGCGGCGGACGCTACTCCCCCGTCCACGAGCTCGGCGTGCACCACTTCCACCGCCTGCTCGCCACCTTTCTCGCGGGAAGCTGACGAGGCGCGCCGCGACGGCTACGGCGGCATCGTCGCGGCCTGCCGCCCCGCGTCGACTGCTTCGGCGATCCGTTGCGCGGTCGCCGGCGCATCGGTGAGTCCCAGGTGCCCGTGTCCGACGGCCGCGAAGAGACCACGCGTGCCGGGCACGGCACCGATGAAGGGCACCGAGTCGGGCAGGCACGGGCGATGTCCCATCCACCGCCGCACGGGAGCGGCGCGCCAGCCCGGGAAGGCATCCCGGGCTGCATCAGCCAGCGCGTCGGCGCGTCGCCAGTCCGGAGGCGCGACGAGGCCCCCGATCTCCACCGTCCCTCCGATGCGCAGGCCCGTCTCCATGGGCGTCACGAAGGCCTTGCGGTCCGTGAGCACCACCGTGCGCGAGATCGGGGCCTCGCCGTCGAACTCCACGTGATAGCCGCGCTGCGTCTCCAGCGGCAAGACGAGCCCTTGCGCATCGAGAAGACGCCGCGACCACGCGCCGGCCGCGACCACCACCGCGTTGCAGGCGAGCGGGCCGTCGCTCGTGACGACGCGCCAGCCCTCGGGCGATGGCGACAGCGATGCCGCCTCCGCCCGCCGCAGCCGTCCGCCGGTATCGACGAACCTCCGCACGATCGCCTGCACGTAGCGGAACGGATTGCGCACGGTCGCGTGATCGGGGAGGAACATGCCGACCTGATAGCGGACATCGACGCCGGGCTCGAGCGCAGCGATCCCGTCGCGATCGAGCTGCTGCGCCACGACGCCGTATTGCCGGCGCAGGTTCCATGCCGTCGCATCCTTGGCGAGCGCGGCGGCGTCGCGATAGAGGTGCAGATGGCCGCGTGTCACCACGAGCTCGGGCACGCCCGCCTCGCGTGCCAGCGCGACGTGACGCGCGACGGCATCGGCATGCAACGCGGCAAGGCGCGCCGCGGATGCCGCCACCGTGCCCGGCGCCGCCGAGGCGACGAAGCGCGCGAGCCACGGCAGCGCGCGCGGCAGGTAGCGCAGCGGGACGCGCAGCGGGCTGCGGCCATCGAGCAGCATGCGCGGCACGCTCGCCAGCACGCCCGGAAGGGCGAGCGGCGCCACCGATCCTGGACTGATCGCGCCGGAGTTGCCGAAGCTCGTGCCGCGGCCCGGCTCGTCACGGTCGACGAGCACCACGCCATGGCCGCGCTTGCGGAGTTCGAGCGCAATGGCCGCACCGACGATGCCCGCCCCGATCACCACGACGTTGCCGTGCGCGGCGGCGGCGGGGTCGTCTCGCGTCATGGCCGGGCGCTCGCGACGCCGATCGCGGCGCCTACTCCGCCTTGATGCCGACCCGCGCGGCGAGGTCGCGCCACTTCGCGACTTCCTTCTGGATGAAGGCGCCGAACTCGTCGGGCGTATTGCCGCCCATGATGATGTTCTTGTCCTCGAACGACTTGCGCACGTCCGGCGCGTTGAGCGCCGCGACGACCTCGGCGTGGATCCTGTCGATGACGGGTTTGGGCGTCTTCGCCGGCGCCAGGAGGCCGAACCAACTGCCGGCCGTGAAGCCCGGCAGGCCCTGCTCGCCCATCGTGGGGACGTCGGGTGCCGCGGCGAAGCGCTGCGGCGTGGCCACCGCGATGGCCTTGAGCTTGCCCGCCTTCAGGTGCCCGCCGGTGGCCGCATACGTGTCGAACGTGTACTGCACCTGCCCGCCCATGAGATCGGTGATCGAAGGTCCGCTGCCCTTGTACGGGATGTGCGTCGTGTCGATGCCTGCCACGGCCTTGAAGTGCTCGCCCGCGAGATGGTTCGACGTGTTGTTGCCGTACGACGAGTAGTTCACCTTGCCCGGATTGGCCTTCGCATAGGCGATGAGTTCGGCCAGCGTGTTCGGCGGAAAGCCCGGATATGCCACCAGGAAGAATGGAACGTTGCCCACGAGGGTGATCGGCTGCAGATCCTTCACGGGATCGTAGGCGAGCGCCTTCATCGTGATCGGTGCGATGGAGACTTCCGGCGACGCCGCGAACAGCAGCGTATAGCCGTCGGGATCGGCGCGAACGACCGAAAGCGCGCCGATGGTGCCGGCGGCGCCGCCGCGGTTCTCCACGACGAACTGCTGGCCCGTGGTCTTCGAGAGCTTCTCGGCGAGGATGCGCGCGGCGATGTCGGTGCTGCCGCCGGGGGGATAGGCGACGACGATCTTCACGGGCTTCGTCGGCCACGCGGGCGCCTGCCCGTGGACAGCGGGAATGGCGAACGCCAGCGCGGTGCAGGCGGCCACCGCCACGCGGGTGACGCGGGCGGGGAGGGTCTTGGCGAATCTCGGCATGGCTGGCTCCGGATGAAACGCGACTCGGCGAGAAAGGGCGGCCACCTCGCCGCCCCAGGTGCGATGCTACGGGAACTGCGACCTCGGCACCGTACGTGTTGCGCTCCGGCGCGTGGCGGCGCGCCACTGTAAGCCGTATGATATCGATTGGCAATACCGTGTATTGCATCGTGATACGTGGCACCGGTTCCGGCTCCTCGTCAGGCGGCGATATTCATCGCCACCGTCGGCACCGAACGGAACCGCTGCACCCGCGTCCTTCGTACCGTAGCAAGGAGCTCGTCCCATGTCCGCGAATCCCGTACCGCGCGTCCCCGTCATCGACGGCCTCGTCTACCTCTCCGACGGCGATCCCGCGCCGCTGCGCGAAGGCGGCGTCACGGCGGCCAACGTCACCGTCACCGACATGTTCTGGGACACGGAGCGCACCTTCGAGGCGCTCGGCGAGTGGCACCGGAAGGTAGCCGCGCCGGATTCCGGCTGGCGCCTCGTGCGCACCGCCGACGACATCCTCGCCGCGCAGGCCGAGGGCACCACCGGCCTCATCATGGGCTGGCAAAGCATCGAGCCGCTCGGCTCGCGCCTCGAGCGCGTGGCCGCATTCCACGCGATGGGCTTGCGGGTCGCGCAACTCACGTACAACGAGGCGAGCCTCGCCGGTGACGGCTGCCTCGAGGAACGCGGCGGTGGCCTCACGCGCTTCGGCCGCAAGCTGGTGGCGGAGATGAATCGCGTAGGGGTCGCGATCGACCTCTCGCACTGCAGCGACCGCACCGGCCTCGAAGCCGCGCGCGAATCCGCCAAGCCGGTCTTCCTCACGCACGCCAACGCGAAGGCGGTGAACGACCGCGCCCGCAACAAGCTCGACGAGACGATCCGCGCCGTGGCCGCCACCGGCGGCGTCATGGGCGTGTCGATCCACGGCTTCATGAACTGGGACGGCAGCCGCGAGCATCCCCCGTCGCTCGCCAACTTCGTGCGCCACGCGCGCCACGTCGCCGATCTCGTGGGCGTGGCGCACGTGGGCATCGGCACCGACTTCTCCGCGCTGCGCGACGACGCGACGGCGCAGCGCGTGCTCGACATGTCGAAGAACTCGTATCCCGAAACCGGCGGCGTCTTCGCCGCCGCCTTCGGCAACGCCTCCGCCGGGCGCTATCCGCCGGAGACGCCCACGCCGCGACAGTTTCCGCGCATCCTGCAGGCGCTGCGCGACGGCGGCTTCAGCGCCAGCGAGGTCGACGCCATCGGCGGGGGCAACTTCCTGCGCGCGTTTCGCGAGGTGTGGGGATGAGGGCGCGCCAGCTCGTCGTGGCTGCCGCGCAGACCGGCGCCGTGGCGCAACCCGGCGATCGCGCAGTCGTCGACGCCGCCCACGCGATGCTCGACGATGCCGCGCGCCAAGGCGTGCAGCTCCTCACCTTCAGCGAGCTCTTCCTCGCGCCGTTCTTCCCCAACCGGCTCGACGAGGACTTCGCACGTTACTTCATGCGCGAGGACGATCCCATCCTCGCGGGACTGTGCGCCAGGGCACGCGCGGCGCGCATCGCACTCGTGCTGCCGTTCGCCGAATTCACCGGCGCCGGCCATTTCAACAGCGCGCTGGTGCAGGACGCCGACGGCCGCATCGCGGGCCGCTACCGCAAGACGCACATCCCCGCCTACTTCCCCAACGGGAAGGCAGGGGGCACCGGAAGCTACGAGAAGTTCTACTTCACGCCCGGCGACGCCCTGCCCGTCTTCACGCTCGCCGGCGCGCGGACAGGCGTGCAGATCTGCAACGATCGCCTGTACCCCGAGGCCTCCCGCGCGCTCGCGCTGGCCGGCGCCGAGATCATCGCCATGCCGATCTGCTTCTCCACCTACAGCGATCCCGCGCATCGCGCCTCGATCTGGGAGGTGCCGCTGCGCGCCCGCGCCTACGAGAACGGCGCGTTCGTACTCGCCTGCAACCGCGTGGGCGTGGAAGGCCCGCGCCACCACCTCGGCCGCAGCATGGTCGTGGATCCGCGCGGCACCATCGTCGCCGAGGCCGGCACCGAAGCGCCCGAGTTGCTGGTGGCGACGATCGATGTCGACGACGTCACCGCCGCGCGCGCGAAGTTTCCATGGTGGCGCGACCGGCGCCCCGATCTGTATGGATCGCTCGTCCACGCCGGCTGAACGCGGGCGGCCGGGCCTCCGCGATGCGAGTCGCGATGCGCGTGCCCGGCACCCGCTCTTCGTGGGCTCGATCGCCAAGTGCTTCGACGTGCTGGAAGCGCTCAACGCCGCCGGGCGCCCCGTCGCGCTCACCGAACTCGCATCGCTCGCGCGACTCGAGCGCAGCGCGGTGCAGCGGATCACGCACACGCTCGCTACGCTCGGCTACCTGCGCCAGCATCCCCGGACGCGCGCCTACACCATCGCAGGGCGCATGCTCGATTTCGGCCACACCGTGCTCGCGACCGACCCCGTGCGCGCGACGGCCTGCCCCTACCTCGAGCGCCTCAACGCCGCGACCGGCGAAACGGTGAACCTGATGGAGCTCGAAGGGCACGACATCGTGTACGTCGCACGCTTCCCGAGCGTGCACGCGGTCAGCGTGGACCTGCACGTGGGCTCCCGCCTGCCGGCGTTCTGCACGGCGGCAGGACGCGCGATGCTGGCGCGCATGCCCGCGGCCGATGCGATGGCGCTGCTGGCGACGGCGCCGCGCAAGGCAATGACGGCACGCACCGTCACCGACCTCGCAGGACTGAAGCGCGTCCTGGCGGAAGTGCGCCGCACGGGTTACGCGCTCAACGACCAGGAGGCGTTCGTGGGCGACGTGTCGGTGGCGGTGCCGCTGGCCGATCGCGCCGGCGCGGTGGTCGGCGCCATCAACATCGCGGTACCATCGCCGCGCTGGTCGGTGGACGACGTTCGCCGCAAGCTCGCGCCGCAGGTCGTGGCCACCGCGCGTGCGATCGGCGCGGAGCTGGGAACGCTGTAGCGCTCGCCAGCGCAGACTGTCACTGGCGGCGCCCGATGGGCAGGGACGCCGTGCGCCTTGCCCCCTTGGGCCTACCGGAGCGGGTTCGCGACCGAGCCTGCCCGCCGCGACGAAACCGACACGTGAGATCAGCCCTGCCGGGCGAGATCGAGCGCGCGCGTCGTGGTGTAGTACTTCGCAAGCATGTTCGGCACTTCCCATGCGGGCAAGGCGCCCGCGGCGACGTATTCGAGGAAGGCATCCGCCACCTGCCCGAAATGGGCCTCGTGCCCCACGTGATACGCCGCCGGAATCGTTACCACGACACCTCCGGCGGTGGGCACAGTATCCACCCCGGGATACCTCGCCCGCAGCGCCGGGAGTGCGGCGTGCAGCGACCGCTCCCACGTCGCGCGATCGGTCCCGGTGTTCGGCTCGAGGTAGAGCGTGGGTATGTGCTTCTCCACGGCACCCTGACGAATCACGAGCCGTGCCCGCGACCCACGCATCACCGAGGCGTGCGAGTCCGCGGCGCCAGGCGCGGCCTCGAAGTGCCACAGCACCGACACGTGCGCATGCACGCCACGCAGCGTGTAGTCGAGGTTGCCGTTCGCGAACACGTGCAGGTTGCCGTCCGCGCCCAGGTCCTTGTGCAGGAATCCCGGCCACGCCGCGAGCCCGGTGACGTGGCGGAACTGCTCCGGCGTGATCACCGTCGGCCAGCGCCTCGCGCGCAGCACGCGCACGTCGCTGCGGTAATCGAGTGCGATGCCGGGAAAAGCTCCCCACTGCACGAGATCCACGAGGTGGGTCGTGATGTCCACCAGTCCCTCACCCTGCTGCTCCGTATCGAAGAACCACGCCGGCCGCACGATGGGCGACCCGGCGACGAGCTTGGAGAAGTGGTGCACGCTCTCCTTGCTGATCGCGGGATCGTCGAGCGTGCCCGCGACGAGCGTCCCGAACACGGACTCGATGCCGGCGAACTCGCGCTGCAGGATCGTGGTGATCTCGTGCCGCTCGGTCATGATGTCGTACAGCAGCACGCCGCGGGCGGCGGCGATGTCGAACGCACGCTCGAGGGCCGCGAAGCCCGCGCTGTCGATCGCCATCGGCTTGTCGGCCAGCGTGTGCAGGCCAGCGTCCACCGAACGCGTGAGGTACTCGGTCTTGCGCGCGTTGTTGCCCGAGATCACCACGAGCGCGTGCTTCTCGCGAGCCAGCGCGTCGAGGAATGCGGGGCCGGTATGGCGCCGGATCGCCCAGTGCGTGGGTGAGTCGGCGCGCGCATCGAACGCCTCCACGCGACGCTCGTAGTCGTCGAGATCGGGGCCCGCCGTGGGTGCATAGACGTCGACCGTGGCATCGATCCCCGGATACATCTTCTTCTGCAGCAACGCGGCGTGGAAGTGGCCGGGATCGAGCACGACGAGTTTCACGGGTGGGTCTCCTGCGCTGGAGTCACCGGTGCCGCATCGCTCATCACGTGCGTAGTATCGGCCCTCACGCCGGCGAGCAGTTCGCGCACGGTCGCCACGATCTCGGCGCGAATCGTCTCGCGCATCTCCTGCGAGCCGCGTCCGCAGGCGGCCTCGCACATCGCGTTGGTGGGATCCTCGAAGTCGCAGTGCGACGAGCCGGCCACCGTCAGCGTGCGCAGGCGATGCGGCAGCGCGTTCGCGATCGCCTCGCCGCTCGTCACGAGGTTGCATAGCGACGGCTCGGCCAGCATGACCACGGCGGGAGAGGCTACCTCCGCGGCCGCCGCCGCACCGGTGCCCGTGCGATCGACCGGGTCGAGTCCGACCCACCCCGCGATGCCCGGCAGTTTCGCCGCCGCCAGCACCGTCGCGAGGCCACCGGCGGAAGTCCCGACGAGCACGATGCGGCCCCGGTCGACGTGCACCGGCGCCACCTCGCCGCGCTCGAGCTTGCCTGCGAGCTCGACGACCGCATCGCCATTGCCCCAGAGGTTCAGCACGTTGGGCAGGTCGGGAATCACGGCGGTCACACCCCACGCAGCCAGCGCGCGCCCGAGATCGGCATGGCGGATGCGGGAGCGCGCGAAGCCGTGCGCGATCACCGCGACTCCCAGTGGCTTGCCCGCAGGCCGGTAGATGTCGACGGTGCGGCCCATACCATCCAGCTCCACGTCCACGTGCAGCGCGGGTGGAATCTCCTGTCCGTCGCGCGGCCCGGGCGGAAGCGCCTGCGCATGACACAGCGAGACGAGCGCGAGGCTCCCCGCCGCCAGCACGCAACGCCATCTTCGCCGCGTCATCATCGGCAGTTGACCGGCAGCACCGCCGGCGGCACGCTGGTGCGATCGTCGCCGTGCACGCTCATCCCGCCCGGCGGCGTGGCGCCGGCGCACACCCAGGCCACCGGGACCATCGGCGTGCCTTCCACGACGGCCGGGCGAAAGGTTAGGATCTTGCCGGCGAGCATGCCGCTTGCATTGTTGCCGAACTCCACGTCGATCACGCCGTCGCGCACCACGATCGAGCGCACGTAGTTGCCCACCAGCCGGTCGGGCTCAGGCAGGCCCGCTTCCTTGTTGTTGTCCGGCATCGTGCCGCTGCCGGCCCAGTAGGCGGCGACCTTCTTCCGCGCGGTGTCGATGAGCGCAGACGACTCCACGACCTGGTCGCGCACGAGGCTGTTGTGCATACCCGGCAGCGCCAGGGTCGCGAGGATGCCCACGATCGCCAGGGCGATCAGGATCTCCATCATCGAGAACCCGCCGATCCGGAATCGGCGGGGCGTGGACGGGTCGGGCATGCGCCTATTGTGACCGATGCCCGCAGCCGCCGTAGCCGCGGCCCGCAGCACGGCGGGCGCGAGCCCGGCGGCATGGCGAGCGCGAGGCGTCCGGGCGCGGCATGGCGAGACGGCGGCTACTCCACCGCCTCCACCTCCACGGCCACCACGTTGTCGCTGCCGTCGCGGTCGATGAGCTTGTTGAGCGGATCGACGCCCGCGCGCGCCGGCACGCCGTCGACCACGATCTCGAAGCGGTTCTCGCCCGATCTCACGTCGCGCTTGCCCAGGAAGAGATACTGGCCCTTCGCGTCCTGCACGCCGATGTCCATCGCCATGGCCAGCGGCCGCTCCTCCTCGTTGCCCGCGCTGTCGGCGCGCGTCTTCCTGCCGAGCACGGCAAGCGCGACGGCGTACTTTCCGTCGGAGAGCTTGCGCGCGCTTGCGCTGATCGCGCGGCTGTCGAAGAACGTGATCGTCTCGATGAAATCGTCGATGAGCCCCTGCCGGTCCGGCGGCGTCACCCGCCGCAACTCGGCGACGAGGTCGCGCGAGGCCGCATACGGCGGCCCCTTGAAGCGCCAGCGATCGACGAAGGCGGAAAGGGCCTCGTTCATCGCCTTCTCGCCGATCGCATCCTGCAGCGCGTAGAGCACGTGCGCCCCCTTCTGGTAGTGGACGTAGGCCGCACCATCGGCGCGCAGCAGCGGCTGCTCGCCCTTCTGCTCCGTGCCGCGTCCGGCGAGGTAGCGGTCGAGCTCGTACCTGAGGAAGCGGCGCATCTTCTCGTCACCGTACCTGTGCTTGAGGACCATGAGCGCGGAGTACTCGGCGAGGCTCTCGGTGATGAACTCGCCGCCCTGCACGTTGGCCGGCACGACCTGGTGCGCCCACCACTGGTGTGCGACCTCGTGCGCGGTCACGAAGTACGGATAGTCGATGTCCTTCGGATCACGATCGTCGACCCTGGCGGTGAACCCGATCGCCTCGTTGAACGGCACGGTATTGGGGAACGACTCCGCGAAGCCCCCGCGCCGCGAGAACCGCGGAAACTCGACGATCCTCACGATCCGGTGCTGGTAGGGCCCGAAGTGGGTGCTGAAGTAGTCGAGCGAATCCTTGACGCCGGCGACCATCCGGTCGAGGTTGAACCCGTGCGCCGGGTGATGGTCGATCTCGATGGCCACGTCGCCCTGCGGACCTTTCCACACGTCCTTGCGCACGGCATAGCGTGCCGACACGAAGGGATAGATCGCGGCCATCGGCGTGTCCATCCGGTACTCGATGCAGCGCCGGCCGTCGCCGGCCCAGTCGCGCACCACGTACCCCGAGGTCAGCGGAAGCTGGTCGGCATCGGTGCACACCGTCGCTTCATAGTGGATGAAGTCGGCGTCGCGGGTGAGGGCACTGCGCAGGTGCTGCGCGCTGTCGTCGAGGTCGGGCAGCCGCGGACGCGGGGCGAGGCCGAACTTGCGGCGATCGTTGTCGGAGGTGAGCTCGGCACTGTCGTCGTAGCCGAAGCTCGGGATGAGCGACGTTTCGGGAGAAAGGCCGGGATTCAGGAAAGTACCGTTGCCGAGCACCGTGGGATCGGCACCGTCGTTGCGGAAGCCCACCGCGCCGTAGGTGAGGTCGAAGCGGAAGTCCATCGTGGCGCCCGGCGCCATCGGCGTGGCGAGGCGATAGTGATGCCAGCGCATCTCCAGGCGCTCCTCCACCAGCGAAGCCGGAGCGCCGAACACGATGCTCGCGTCACGCGCACTCCTGGGATACACCACGTAGACGTCGGAGATCGCCTGCCCGCTCCGGTTGGCGAGCGCCAGCGTGCCGGCGATGCGCGCACGCTGCTCTTTCGGGAAGATGTCGGTGCGCACGACGGCGGCCGTGACCTTCGGCTGCGGGGATTCGGCGAGCGCCTTGTACGCCTTCTCGTAGTCGGCCGCGAGCTCCTGCCCCGCGCTGCGCGTGAGATAGGCGTTGCGGACGTGGGTGTTGTAGTAGATCCACGCTCCGGATGCGACGAACGTCGCCAACGCCGCGCTCGCGATCGACCACGTGGCGGGACTCATGCGGGCCGCGGCGCCACGCCACCGCCCGCGCCAGCCACCATCGCGACCGCGCACCCACATTGCGTATGCGAGGACGAGCAGCAGCACCGCGAAGGCCAGCCAGTAGATGCGGAACCAGAAGACCGCCGGCAGGAAGTGGCCGTAGCCGTTGAGGTCGGAATAGATCACGTCCGGACGCGACCCGTAGCGGTACAGCCGGTCCTCGAAGCCGAAGTCCGGCAGGCGCGACGCGACGAGGAACACCACCAGCACCACGAAGTGTCCGAGGTACTTGTTGTTCACGAGGGCATGCACCGTGAGCGCGAGCACGGCGGTCAGCACGTACCCCGGGAGCTGCATCGCGAAGAGCTCGAAGAGATACAGGCCGGGCTCGAAGTGCGTGTACCCCTTGGCGACCTGCACGCCGAGGCTGCACACGAGGATCGCCAGCAGCAGCACCACCTGCAGCGCGACGAGGGTGATGAGCTTGGCGAGGAAGCCGAGCCAGGTCGGCGCCGGCATGCTGTCGGTGATGTCCTCGATGCGGGTGTCGCGCTCGCGCCAGACGAGCTCGCCCGCGTAGATCGCGGTGACGATCAGCACGAAGAGGCCGAAGAGGCCGCCCACGAGATCGAGCACCTTGTAGGTCAGCGGCCAGGTATTGGTCCCGTAGAACGAGCCCATCGTCCAGGCGTTGCCGATCACCAGCAGCACGCCGCCCATCACGATGGTGAGGAAACGCGGGCTGCGCAGGATCTCGGCGAGGTAGAGGCGGGCGAGGCCGGGGATCATCCGGGCGTAGGCGCGTTTGCGGCGGTCGAGGGCCGTGGCGGGCAAGACCCCGGCCCCGACGCCCGCAGGCATCACCCCGGGCTTGCCCGCTGCGGCAGTCCCGGGGTTTCCCTCCGCGGCAGTCCCGGGCTTGCCCGCTGCGGCAGCCCCGGCGCCAGGGTCGACGGCACCTCCGGCGACATCCGCCGCGGCACCCGCCGCGCGCCGCCGCTCGCGAACGGACGTCACGGCCTGCATGCGGAAGGCGGCGTAGCCCGCGAACGTCACGACGAGCCCCACGCCGAGCCACAGCGCCCGGTTCCACAGCACCTCGCCGCCGAGCGGAATCTCCTGGGCGTTCTTCTGCGCCACGCTCCAGTAGCGAACCGCCACGTCGAGTGCCGTCGCGCCGGACGGATCGACGAGCGCCGCGAGCGTCTTGTTCTCCATGTCGCCCAGGAGATTGACGGCAAGCATGTAGCCGACCAGGACGATCACGCCGAGCACGTACACCGGCGCCATCTGCCGCGTGAGCGCGGCGAGCACGAAGAAGCAGCCCGACAGCCACAGGATGTTCGGCAGCACGAAGATGAGGTACGGCCGCACGAAACCCTGCCACGACGGATGCGCCACGATCCGGGCGTTGTCCACCCCGGGCCAGTGCGAGCCGACGATCGCCCCGAGCGCGATGCTCGCGAAGACGAGTACGAGCGTGCCCCAAGCGCCAACGAGCCGTCCCCAGAAGTAGTCGGCCTTGGTGATCGGCGCGGTGAAGAAGAACGGATGGATGCCGGCCTCGTAGTCCTGCTGCACCGCGCGACCCGCGACCGAGCCGATCACCGTCACGCCGGCGAAGCACAGGATCGCGATCCCGATCGCGAGGGCATAGGGCCCGTTGATGAGCACCTTGTCGCCGCCGAAACTGACCGACGCGCTCGACAGGGCGCCGCCGGCCGCCGCCATCCACAGCCCCGCGAGCACGGCGAAGAGCACGAAGTAGACGTAGGTCGACACCATCCGCAGGCGGCGGACGAAGTCGAACCAGGCGATGGCGAGAAGCTTCACGGGGCGCGCCTCCGGTCAGGCCACCGCGGCGGAGGGTGCCGGTGATGCGAGGTAGCCCGCGATGGTGCAGAAGTACACGTCCTCGAGGTCCGGGGGCACCGGGTCGAATCCCGCGGGCGGCGTGTCGCCGAAGGCACGCAGCACGGTCCGGCCGGCGGCGAGGCGCGTGCTGACCAGGCGCACGTCCCGCTTCGCCGCCTCGGCGTCGGCCTTGTCGACGACGCGGGTGTGAATGCGCCCCGCGAGGTCGCGCACCAGCGCGGCGGGACGGCCGGCGAGCAGCACCCGTCCCTTGTCGATCACCGCGAACTCGTGGCAGAGGTCCTCGACGTCGCTCACGATGTGCGTGGAGAGGATCACGACCACGTCGGACGCGATGTCGGCCAGCAGGTTGTGGAAGCGCACCCGCTCCTCGGGGTCGAGCCCGGCCGTGGGCTCGTCGACGATCACGAGCTTGGGGTTGCCGATGAGCGCCTGCGCGATGCCGAAGCGCTGGCGCATGCCGCCCGAGAAGCCGCCGAGCTTCTGCTTGCGCACGTCGAACAGATTGACGCGGGCGAGCAGCGCGTCGACGGTCGCGTGCCGCGTCCTTGCGTCGGCGAGGCCCTTGAGGCGCGCCAAGTGATCGAGAAGCTCGTAGGCCGACACCTTGGGATAGACGCCGAAGTCCTGCGGCAGGTAGCCCAGCACCTCGCGCACGCGGGCCGGCTCGCGGAGGATGTCGATGTCGCCAAGCATCGCGCTCCCCGAATCCGCGCCTTGCAGCGTGGCGAGCGTGCGCATCAGCGTGGACTTTCCGGCGCCGTTGGGGCCGAGCAAGCCGAACATGCCGGGCGCCACGTCGAGGGACACCGCGGCGAGCGCCTGCACGCCGTTGCCGTAGCGCTTGGAGAGGTTGCGAACCGTGAGCTTCATCGTGGGCCGTGTCGAAAGGCAAGCGAGGTGAACCGGCGAGAGGTCAACCGGCGAGGACACGCCGGGCACGCGTTGGATGCAGCGTCGGGCGCTCGCGGATTCGGGAGCACGCGCGCCTGCCGATGGCGGCGATCAGGGGGAATCAGGGGGCGGGGGAGCCTCAGCCGTCGCCGGGGACGCGCCCGATGCCCGGCAGCTTGAGCGCCGGGGGCGTCACGTCGATGCCGGTCACGAGGCCCAGGAGGTTGATCTCGAGCCCCTCCTCCCACGCCGCGGTCACGCCGACCAGACCGTACAGGGAGACGGCGATCCCCGTGTGGCTGGGCGACGGGCCGACACTTTCGAGCAGCGAGACGTAGTCCTTGCCGATGGCCGTCGACGGCATCGCCAGCCGAAGCTCGGGAATCGCGCGGCCGAGGTGGGCCACGAAGGTATTGCTGTTGGGGCCGGGCCACACGCGATACGTGGTCGGATACGGGTAGTCCGCAACGGCCCGGTCGAGTCGCGCGATGACCGCCTCCGCCTGTGCGCCGCGCAGGTCGCGCAGGAGCCGCGGCGGCTTGCCGTACCACTCGGCGTCCGGCGCACGCTGGCTCGACACCGACACCACGCTGCGGCCGCCTCCGGCACGCCAGCCGATGACCTCGTAGCGCGTGTAGTGATCGGCGCCGGCCGGCTTGGCCGCGAGCCAGGTGTGATCGGCAAAGGCTCCGCGCCAACCGAAGGTGCGGCTCGCGTAGACCTGCACGACCGCGTCCCGATAGGTGGCGGGATCCGGGGCAAGCCCCGTCGCCCGATGCGTGGCCGTGCGCCAGTCCCCCTGCATCGATGCCTTGCCGAAGGCGAGGGTCAGGAGCGGGCCGGCCAGGAGCAGCGCGAGCGCCGCGAGCAACCAGGAGAACATGCGGAAGATGCTGCGTGGCAGCGTGGCGGAAGCGTTCACGGTGGGTGCGGGGTGCGACGTGCGGCGAGGGACGGCAAGTGTCGTCGGTTACATGGGGTCGCCTATCATAGACGCAATGTCCGGCAGCGCCGCGCTCTCGTCCGCCCGCCCCGCCGTATGGCTCGCGGCCGGCGTGCGCACGCCGTTCGCCCGTGCCGGCGGGCCGCTCTCCAGGCTCGACGCGATCGCGCTTTCGCTGCCCGTGGTGCGGCACATGCTGGGCGAACTCGAAGGCGGACTGCCCGACTTCTTCGCGTGGGGTGCCGTGATGCCCAACCTCACGTGGAGCAATCTCGCGCGCGAGGTGCTGATGGATGCCGGCACCCCCGCCACCATTCCGGCATTCTCCACCGTGATGGCCTGCTCCACGAGCATGATCGGCGTCATCGAGGCGGCGGGCATGCTCGACGTGCGCACGCGGACGCTCGCCCTCGCCGGGGGTGTGGAGAGCCTCTCGCGCGTCCAGATCGGCCTGTCGCAGACGCTCTCGGATTGGCTGCGCGGCTTTCGCGACGCCCGCAGCCTGGGCGGCAAGGCCGCGCAACTCACGCGCCTCTCGCCGCGAGACATCCGCCTGTTCATCCCCGCCGTCGCCAACCGCACCACCGGCAAGAGCATGGGCGAGCACATGGAGATCTCGGCCAGGGAGTGGGCGATCGCGCGCGCGGCGCAGGACGCGGTCGCCCTCGCGAGCCACGAACACGCCGTCGCCGCATGGGAGCGCGGCTTCTTCGACGACCTCGTGATACCGGTCGACGGCCTCGTGCGCGACACGCTGCCGCGACGCGACACGTCGCTCGCGAAGCTCGCGGCGCTCGCGCCCGCGTTCGATCGGGCGAGCGGCGCCGGCACGCTCACCGCAGGCAACTCCTCCCCGCTGACCGACGGCGCCGCGAGTATCTGGGTCGCCACCGCCCCCGGTCTCGCCCGCCTGCCGCCGCAGCTCCCGCGCGTGCGCCTGGTCGACTGGGAGATCGCCGCGGTCGACTTCCGTAGCGAGGGCCTGCTCATGGCGCCCGCCTACGGCATTCCCCGTCTCCTGGCACGCCACGGTCTCGCTTACGCCGACATCGACCTGTGGGAGATCCACGAGGCCTTCGCCGCGCAGGTGCTGGCGCACGTCGAAGCCCTCACGAGCGCGACGTTCCTCCGCGATCGTGTGGGTATCACGCGCGACTTCGGCGCGTTTCCCCGCGATCGCATCAACCCCAATGGCGGCAGCGTGGCGCTGGGCCACCCGTTCGGGGCCACGGGCGCCCGCATCCTGTCGCAGGCCGTCAAGGAACTCGCCGCGCGACCCGCAGGCACCCGCGCCATCGTGAGCATCTGTGCCGACGGCGGACAAGGGACGATCGCGCTGCTGGAGGCGGGACCGGGACCGATCGTGGCCTGATCGGGGTTCTCGCCGACCTCGGGGTGCCCGCAGGCAAAGAGCGATCCGTGGGAGGCAGCGGTGCGCGACGCTCTCCGCGGGCGGGAGCCCGCTGCGTGCGCCCCGCCCCGCTGACTGACAGTGTCGAGCGATCCGCAGCGAAAGGCCAACCGCGCCCCTCGTGTCGCCTTTCGCCATGCATCGCGACGATGTGTCGAAGCGACGGTGGGGGCGCACGCAGCGGGCTCCCGCCCGCGGAGAGCGTCACCACCGGCGCCCCACTCACGACGGACTTTCGCAACACGCCACGCCGATCGGTCGAAGCGACGGTGGGTCACCGAGGCTGCATCGACGCCGTGAAGAACTCCTGCATCATGAATGCCTCGAGTTCCTTCGTGTCCTCCGGCCGCGCCGAGAGCGTGAGGTCGCGCCCCAGCCGCTTCGAGTGCCACCGGAAGTCCCCCGGCTCGTGGTCGCGGATGATCGCGATGATCCTGCGCACGATCGCGATGTTGATCGTCGGATTCGATCCGCGCTGCACGTCGATCACCTGGAACGCGCGCCGGTTGATGTCGCGGTTCCAGCCGTAGAACGTGAACTGCGCGTCCTCATAGTCCATGCGCCGTATCTGGAAGGTTCCGCCCCCGTTCTGCGGCGCGTTGCCGAACGTCGAGGAATTGAGCGACGCCAGGTTCTGCGCCACGATCCGGTCGCGACGTGCCGTCTCGCTCTCCTGCGCAGTGGGCGCGTCGCCAGTCTCTCCGCGCGCCGCACGCTGCTGGCGGATGTACGAGGACAGGTCGCCGGTCATGGGCGGCGGCGCCGGTGGCGGCGTCACTGTTCGCGGCAGGGTGGGCGCCGGCTCCGGAGGGCGCACCGGCTCGGGCGGGGGGACCGGCACGGGCTCGGGCGGTGCGATCGGCGGCGCCGGCTCGGGTGTGGTGATGACCGGCGGCGGGCGCTTCGGCCTCGGCGTCGGTCGCGGCGCGGGACGAGGACGCACCGCCTTCGGCGGCGGCGGCGCCTCGCGCACCGCGGGAGCCGACGGCTGCGGCGCGGGCTCCTGCCGCGGCGTCGGGGCGAGCCGCGCGGTAAGGGTGCGCTCCGGCTGCGCCTCGTCACCCGGCAGCAGCAGCGGCTCGCGCGGGAACCACTCGTAGACCGCGATCGCATGCAGCAACAGCGAGACCACGATCGCGATCTCGATACGGCGGCGGGTGCGGTCCCCCTCGCGCGCGCGCACCAGCTCGAGCACGATCGTGGCAGTGGACATACCGCTAACGGACCGGCACGGTCCGGAAGTTGTTCCCTTCCGCTATCGCCGCACCGGCATGAGGCGTGCGAGCGCCGCGCCGTCCACGATGCGAATCGAATGCTTCGCCGCAAAGGCGCGTGCGTTGTCGGTGACCTCGCCCAGGGCAACGTACATCACGTCCTGGGCGTCGGCCGCATCGCGGGCAGCCACGACCTCGCGCAGGGGCTCGATCCCGGTGCGCGCGACCTTGAAGCGCCGGCACGCCACGACCGCGCGACGGTACTCCTTGCGCACGATGAAGTCGTAGCCCGCGCCGGCGCTGGCGTCGACCTCGTAGCCGTCGCCGCGAAATCCGTCCATCAGCTCGCGCCTGAACTCCGGCACGGGCATCGCCTGCACGGCGGCAACCGTGCGCTCGATCCGCGCATGCGACGGCAGACGCAACTGCCGCCACGCCGCGATGCACCCGATCACCGCGAACGGCACGCCCATGAGCCAGCCGGCGAGCGTGTAGGGCTGCGGCAGCAGCGAGACGCCAACCGCGGTGACGGCGATCGCGAGTGCGAAGCTCAGCCACCAGCGCGAGCGGAGCAGCACCGCGAAGAGGGAGTTCTCGTTCATCTTCCACTGCATGACCCGACGCCGCCCGCCCTTCCCCGCCCGCTTCCGAACCCGAAAGTATAGGGCATCGCCGCCCCCGAACCGCCGCAGCCGCTCCGCGGCGCGCGTGCCGCGCGGTAGAGTATGCGACGCCGTCATTCCGAAGGTCATGCATGCCGCTGCGCACGCTTTGCGCCACACGCTACGTCACGCCATTGCGCGAAGGCGGGTCGCTGCCCGCCATCGTCGAGGCCGAGGACGCGGGCCTGTACGTGCTCAAGTTTCGCGGCGCCGGCCAGGGCCCGAATGCGCTCATCGCCGAGATCGTAGCGGGCGAGGTCGCGCGGGCACTCGGCCTGCGCGTCCCCGAGCTCGTGCTGCTCACGCTCGATGCGGACCTCGCGCGTAGCGAACCCGATCCGGAGATCCAGGATCTCATTCGCGCGAGCGCCGGCATGAATCTCGGCCTCGACTACCTGCAGGGCGCGGCGGGTTTCGACCCGCTCGCCGACCCGCCGTCGCCCGAGCTCGCATCGAGCATCGCATGGTTCGACGCGCTGGTGAGCAACGTCGATCGCACCATACGCAACACCAACATGCTCGTCTGGCATCGTGCGCTGTGGCTCATCGACCACGGCGCCGCCCTCTTCTTCCAGCACGCGACGGCGGACTACGCGAGCCGCGCCCGCGACCCCTTCGCGCGCATCCGCGAGCACGTGCTGTTGCCGCAGGCGGGCGCACTCGCCGCCGTCGATGCCCTGCTGGCCGCGAAGCTCGATCGCGGGACGCTCGCGGCCATCGCCGATCTCGTGCCCGATGAATGGCTCGCCGCCGACGCGCGCTTCACCGGCGCGGCGCAGCGGCGCGCGGCCTATGTGGACTATTTCAACGCGCGCCTCGCGGCGCCGCGGCCGTTCTTCGAGGAGGCGCTGCGTGCGCACGCCGAACACGTATGACTACGCGCTGATCCGCGTGGTCCCGCGCGTAGAGCGCGGGGAATTCATGAACGTGGGCGCCATCGTGTCGAGCCCGGCCGACCGCTTCCTCGAAGCCCGCATCGAGGTCGATGCGACGCGCCTTGCCGCGCTCGATCCCACCGTCGATATCGTGGAACTCGAGCGCCACCTCGCGGTGATTCCGCGCATCTGCGCCGGCGGCCCCGCGGCCGGCCCCTTGGGCGCGCTCACCGCGCGCGAGCGCTTCCGCTGGCTCACAGCGCCGCGCAGCTCGATGGTGCAGTGCTCGCCCGCGCACACCGGACGTTGCGAGGACCCGGCGCGCCTGCTCGACCATCTCGTCGCCACCATGGTGCGCACGCCGGTGCCGGGGAGATGATCGAGCTCATGGCAGTGCTCGCGGTCGCCGCGGCCGGCTGGTTCGTGTGGGACAGCCTGAAGGCGCGCGAGGCAGCGAATGCGGCGATCCGCCCCGCGTGCAGCGCCGCCGGCTTCCTCTTTCTCGACGACACCGTGGCGCTCGATCGCCTGCGACCCGCCCGCGACGAGGACGGGCGCCTGCGCATGGGCCGCGTCTATCGCTTCGACTACAGCGATACCGGGAACAATCGCCGCCGCGGGACCGTCGCGCTACTCGGTGCGCGGGTGCTGCGCGTGGATCTCGGCCACGCCGCGGCCGATGAGCGATCCACGCTGTACTGAGCCTCGAACGGCCCAGCCCCGGCCGCAGCGCAGACAATGCCGGAGCGGTATTGCAGCACTCGTCGATCCGAGGGGTGCGGCGGAAAGCGGACGGTAAGCCGCGGCGCGGCCTCAAACCGCGCAGTAGCGGTCCTGGATGTCGCGGTCGGCGAGCAGATCGGCGGCGCGGCCGGCATGCACGATTCGTCCCTGGTCGATGATGTGCGCGCGGTCGCTCACTGACAGCGCGCGCTCGACGTTCTGCTCGACGAGCAGGATCGTCGTACCAGCTGCTTTCAGGCGCGCGAACAGCGCGAACATCTCGTCGACCAGCACCGGCATGATGCCTTCGCTTGGTTCGTCGAGCAGCACCATCTTCGGCCGCGCGATCAGCGCGCGCGATCGCCAGCATCTGCTGCTCACCGCCGGACAGTGATGAGCCGTCCTGCTCGAGGCGCTCGGCCAGGCGCGGGAAGGTCTGTGCGAGCTCGGCGACGCGGGCGTCGATCTGGCGCCGGTGCGACCCGGCGAGCAGGCCGAGCGCGAGGTTGTCGCGCACCGTCAACCCGGGCACGATGGGCCGGTCCTCGGGCACGTAGACCAGCCCGGCGTGGTAGCGCGTGTTTGCCGGCTCGCCGAGCAGGTCGCGGCCGGCGAACCGCGCGCTGCCCGAACGCCTGGCGACCAGGCCCATCAAGCTGCGCAAGGTGGTCGTCTTGCCTGCGCCGTTGCGGCCCATCAAGGTGACGATCTCGCCCGCCTCGACGTTGAAATCGATACCCTGCACGACTACGTGGAGCACCTCTCAGCGGCTGCATGGCTGCACCCACAGTCGCAACGGGCCGCAGCGCCACGGACAATGCCGCAGCGGCATTGCAGGCAGAGCAGTTTGGTATTTGCCATGTGGCCCCCGGCTTCTCTAGAGTTGTTGCCAGAACTCGCGCACCAACACAGGAGCACAGCCATGCCGCGGCGATTCGATGCCAGCAAGTTCGACTTGAAGCACCTCAGGGCCACCGCCGAGAAATGCAAGAACTGGGGCCGCTGGGGTCCGGACGACGAAATCGGCACGCTCAATTTCGTGACTCCGGTCTCCGTCAAGGTCACGCCACGATCGTAGCGATTGAACAGGGGGGTGCCCAGATCCTCCTCGATCATGCGTATCTGGCGGGATAGCGCGGGCTGGGCTATGTGGAGCACCTCTGCGGCGCGCGTAAAACTACGCAGTTGGGCTATCTCGAGAAAGTATCGAAGCTGGCGCAGATTCATGAAAGGCCCCTGTCGCTATGTGAGATCAATCTTGACATTTCCCGACTCCATTTCCGTATTGGACCAGAATGCAAGAACTCCGGCCTTCAGGGGCAACCTCGAACTGGCACCACACTGCCGCGCCGCCACTACGGCAGCCCGCCCCGGACGAAGCCGGTCCAGCCGTCCATCTTCGCACTTGTGTCGGCAACGCCGACAGGCCATAGAATCGATCCTTTGACGCCGATCACCATGAATCGGCCCGCGCGGAGAGGAAGTCACCGGATGAAGACCTACAGGATCGCCACGATTCCCGGCGATGGCATCGGCAGGGAGGTGGTCCCTGCCGGGCGGCAGGTGCTGCAGGCGCTCGCGCAGCGGCTGCATGCGTTCGCCTTCGAATTCACGGACTTCGGCTGGGGCGGCGACTGGTACCGCCGGCACGGTGTCATGATGCCCGACGACGGCCTCGACGCGCTGCGCGGCATGGATGCGATCCTGTTCGGCTCGGCGGGCGATCCGGACATTCCGGATCACGTCACGCTGTGGGGCCTGCGGCTCAAGATCTGCCAGGGCCTCGACCAGTACGCGAACGTGCGGCCGACGCGCATCCTGCCCGGCATCGACGCACCGCTGAAGCGCTGCACCCCCGCCGACCTGGATTGGGTGATCGTCCGCGAAAACTCCGAAGGCGAGTACGCGGGCGTCGGCGGGCGCGTGCACCGGGGCCACCCGATCGAGGCCGCCACCGACGTTTCGATCATGACGCGCGCCGGCGTGGAGCGCATCCTGCGCTTCGCGTTCCGCCTCGCGCAATCACGTCCGCGGAAGCACCTGACCGTGATCACCAAGTCCAACGCGCAGCGCCACGCGATGGTGATGTGGGACGAGATCGCCGTTGAGGTGGCGCGCGAGTTTCCCGACGTCGCGTGGGACAGGGAACTCGTCGATGCGGCGACCGCGCGCATGGTCAACCGGCCGGCGTCGCTCGACACCATCGTCGCCACCAACCTGCACGCCGACATCCTGAGCGATCTCGCCGCCGCGCTCGCCGGCAGCCTGGGGATCGCGCCGACGGCCAATCTCGATCCTGAGCGGCGCTACCCGAGCATGTTCGAGCCCATCCACGGCTCGGCGTTCGATATCATGGGCCGCGGCATCGCCAACCCCATAGGCACGTTCTGGAGCTGCGTGCTGCTGCTCGAGCATCTCGGCGAGGCCGCGGCCGCGGTCAGACTGATGGCGGCGATCGAGTCCGTGACGGCGAATCCGGCGTTGCACACGCGCGACCTGGGAGGCACCGCCACGATGGCGCAGGTCACCGAGGCGGTGTGTGCATCGATCGCCTCGGGCCATTCCGTCCAGCCAGCCGCCTGAACGAGGGCGCTGGATCCGCATCACAACGTTTGGAGGAACCATGATTCGAAACCTGTTCGCGGCGCTGTGCGTCGCCGCATTCGCACAAGGCGCCTCGGCGCAGGCCTGCCCCGACAAGAACGTCCTGTACTGGCAGGCGTTCCCGCCGGGAGGCGAGTCCGACCTCTCGGCGCGGCACCAGCAGATGGTGCTGAAGAAGAAGTGCCCGAACATCGACACGATCATCCAGTACAAGCCGGGCGCGGGCGGCGGGCTCATGTGGTCGCAGATGAACACGCTGCCGGCGGATGGGCTCAACATCGTCGGCATCAACCTGCCGCACATCGTCTTCCAGCCGATCGAGGGCCAGGTCGCGTACAAGACCGAGGACGTCACGCCGGTGTTCTGGTTCCACTACACGCCCGACGCGCTCATCGTTCCCGAGCAGAGTCCGATCAAGTCGTTCGCCGATTTCGTGAAGGCGGCCAAGGCGGACCCGGGCAAGCTGAGCCTGGGCGGCTCGGGGCTCAACTCGGCCAATCATGCGGCGCACGAGCGGCTCAACAAGGACTTCGGCGTGAAGACCACCTACATCCCGTTCAAGGGCACGGGCGACATGACGACGGCCGTGGTGGGCGGCCAGGTCGACGGCGCAATGTCGTACACGGCGTTCGCCATCAACAACAAGGGCCGCGTGCGCGCACTGGCGATCGCCATGGACAAGCGGCATCCGCTCCTGCCCGACGTGCCGACGTTCCGCGAGCTCGGCATCGACTGGGTCGATGGCGCGTATCGCGGCATCGGCGTGCCGAAGGGCACGTCTGCCGACGCGCGCAAGCGGCTCGCCGAACTGTGGCTCGCGCTCAATACCGATCCCGAGATGCAGGCGCTGGCCGCCAAGAGCGGCTTCGAGCTCGTCAACGTCGGCCCAGCGGAGATGGACTCCTTCATGCAGGAGAAGACCAGGCTCTACACGCAGGGCGCGCAGAACCTCGGTCTCGGCAAGAAGTAGCGGACGGTGGGCGGTGCGCAGGCTCTCAGCCGTCGCGCCACCTCGCTGCGCCTTCGTTCCGCGGGCGCATCACTGACCTGCGCACATCGCCACCGCAGCGGGATCGTTCAACGCGGCGGGACCGTTCAACGCACCGGCACCGCTTCCACCTCCCGCAGGAACGGCAGCAGCACCGCATTGAACGCCGCCGGCGCCTCCAGGCCCGGCAGGTGCGCCACGCCCTCCATGCGCGCCGCGCGCGCGCCGGCGATGCTCGCCACGAGGTATTCACAACGCTGCCCGAGGTGCGGAAAGTCGAGGTTCCCCCACACCACGAGCGTGGGCACGCGCAGGTCCGGCACCCGCTCCCATGCGGGCGGCGGCGCGATCTCCTCGCCCCGCGCCTCGGCGCGCAGCGCGATCCCGTTCATCGCGAGAAAGAGTTCGCGTGCCTCGCCGACCACTCGGCCCTCGGGCTCGAGCGGGCCGTCGAGCCAGACGTGCGCCTCGGCCGCATTGAGCCGGTCGACATCGGCGCTGCTCTCGGCGTCCTCGAGACGCGCGAGCGCCACCTCGATCGCCGGCGGCAAGGTCTCGACGGCGGGCGCCCCGCTGATCGCCGGCGCCACGAGGACGAGGGCGCGCACGCGCGCAGGGTGTGCGAGCGCAGCGTCGATGGCGATGCGTCCGCCCTGCGAGCAACCGACGAGGATCGCTGGCGCGTCGCCGCCGAAGCGGTCGAGCACGGCGAGCAGGTCCGCGACGTGCGAGTACACCTCGTTGGCGTGCAGCGAATCGCCGAAACCGCGCCGGTCGTAGGCGATCGCCCGAAGGCCTGCCGCGGCCACCGGCTCCTGCTGATGCTTCCACATGCGACGATCGGCCACCCCTGCATGCAGGAACACCACCGCCGGTCCGTTGCCGGTCGCCTCGCCAACAAGGTGCGCGGCGCCCGATGCGACCAGACTGCTGTCATCGGCCATTCAATCGGCCCTTCGGAGCAGCGCGGAATCGGCAAGGAGTCATGGCACGGACACGCGATCCGCGGCGCTGCCGTCTGTCGCGGTCTCGGCCCCGGTCGCGGTGGACATCTCCCGCACCTGCGCATCCTCGCGGATCATGCCCGCAGCCCGCTCGGCGATCATCAGCGTGGGCGAGTTCGTATTGCCGGACGTGATCGTGGGCATCACCGATGCATCGACCACGCGCAGACCCAGGATGCCGTGCACGCGCAGGCGCGCGTCCACCACGGCGCCGGCATCGCCAGCACGCCCCATGCGGCAGGTGCCGACGGGATGGAAGATGGTGGTGCCGATGTCGCCCGCCGCCCGCGCGAGTTCCTCGTCGCCTTGCGCAGCGGGGCCCGGCATGATTTCCTCGGGCACGTAGCGCGCGAGCGCGGGCGCCGCCGCGATGCGCCGCGTGAGGCGCAGCGCCGCCGCGGCGATGCGCCGGTCCTCCGCCGTGTCGAGATAGTTGGGCGCGATCACCGGAGCCGTGGCGGGATCCGCCGATGTCACATGGACGTATCCGCGCGACGTGGGTCGCAGGTGGCACACGCTCGCGGTGAAGGCGTCGAAGGGATGCAGCGGCTCGCCGAACTTCGGCAGCGACAAGGGCTGCACGTGGTACTCGAGGTCGGGGCGCGCGACCTCCGGCGAGGAGCGCGCGAACACCCCGAGCTGCGAGGGCGCCATGCTCATCGGACCGCTGCGCCGCAGCGCGTACTCCAGCGCGATGCCGACCTTGCCGGAAAGCCGCGCTGCGCGCGTGTTGAGCGTGCGCGTGTTGCGCACTTTCATCACCGAGCGCAGTTGCAGGTGGTCCTGCAGGTTCTCGCCGACGCCGGCGAGCTCGTGGACGAGGGGAATGCCCGCCGCCGCGAGCACCCCGGCGCGGCCGATGCCCGAGATCTCGAGGAGCTGCGGCGAGTTGACCGCACCGGCCGCCAGGATCGTCTCCCGTGCGGCGCGCACCTCATGACGGCCGTCGGCGGCGCGCCAGGCGAGTCCGGTGCACCGCCGTCCGTCGACCACGAGCCGCTCGACCAGCGCATCGGTGCGCACCACGAGGTTGGCGCGCCCGGCGACCGGCCGCAGGAATGCCTTCGACGCATTCCAGCGTACGCCCCGCTTCTGGTTCACCTCGAAGTAGCCGACGCCGAAGTTGTCGCCGCGATTGAAGTCGCCGGTGCGCGGGATGCCGCTCTGCTCGCAGGCCTCCACGAACGACTCGAGGAGCTTCCAGCGCAGACGCTGCGGCTCGACCCGCCATTCGCCGCCGGCGCCATGGAATCCGTCCGCCCCTCGATGGTGATCCTCGGTGCGTCGAAAGATCGGCAGCACCGCGTCCCAGCGCCAGCCGGCATCGCCGGTCGCCTCGGCCCAGCCGTCGTAATCCTCGCGCTGCCCGCGCATGTAGATCATGCCGTTGATCGAGGAGCTGCCGCCGAGCACGCGGCCTCGCGGGTACAGGAGTTCGCGGCCATTGAGGCCGGGCTCCCGGCGGGTGCGATAGCGCCAATCGGTGCGCGGATTGCCGATGCAGTACAGGTAGCCGATCGGAATGTGGATCCAGTGGTAGTCGTCGCGCCCGCCGGCCTCGAGCAGCAGCACGCGCACGCCCGGGTCCGCCGACAGCCGGTTGGCGAGCAGGCACCCCGCGGTGCCCGCCCCGACGATCACGTAGTCGAAGGTTTCCATCCGCGCCATGGTACGCGCAGGCGCCTCGGTTCAGGGGCAGGCCGGCACTCGGCCGGGCGCGGCATCCGCGTCGGCGGGCGCGGCATCAGCGCCGTCAGGCGCGGCATCAGCGCCGTCAGGCGCGGCATTCGCGCCGTCAGGTGCGTCGATGCGAATGCAGCAGTCCGTCCGCTGCGCTCCTGCTCGCCCGGTGGGGCGACCGGCGCCGGTCAGGCCCGATCGTGCGGCGGCAATGCCTGCTCGAAGCGCTTCTGCTCGTCTAGTACGCGAGTGGCGTACGCGCGCGTGTTGTCGGTCACCGCACCGTTGTAGAACTGGAGCCCTGCGCCGACGTCGGTACCGCCGCGACGAATGGCGTCCTTGAGAATGCGCACGCCCACGGCGATGTTCGCTTCCGGTCGCAGCAGCGCCGTCACGCCGAGCGTGGCGAGCTTGTCCATGTGGAAGCGCGGCACGACCTGCATGAGGCCGAGCGCGCCCTGCTCGCTCTCCGCGGCGGGGTCGAAGCTCGACTCCACGGCGATCACGGCAAGCACGAGCAGCGGGTCGACGCCTTGGGTTCGGGCTTCCTTGAGGACGATGCCGACCACCTCGCCGGCGGTCGCGTTGGCCACGCGATAGCGCCGGGCGACCAGACGGGAAAGGTCGTGGGCGCGCGCGGACACCTCGGCGATGCCGATGCGCGCTGGTTCGATGCTGGCCGGCGCCGCCTCGGCGGCCGACCGGTACTCGGTGGTGAGGGGCTCGGCAGGGGCCGGTGCCCGGTGCATCCAGGGGTGGGATGCACTCGCCGCAGCAAGCGCTCCGGCAAGGAAGCCCGCCAGGGAGAGGTGATAGGCGGGGCCAGACTGGGATCGCCGACGGCATCGATGGCGCGACGCCGGCGGGCTGTTAGGTCGGATCGGTAACATGGGGAGTGCTCCTTCGAGGCAGCCTCGCGCCGCGCAGCCTGCCGCGGATGCGACGCTCCCGTTGCTTGGGCCGACATGCTTGCCGCCGGCCGGTTACGACTCCTTGCGCGTGCCTCCTGTCGGGCCCATGGGGCCGTCCTGCTGGTGGAAGACTCAGGTTCGCCCTGATGACAAGGCGAGCGGAAACAATCGGTTAGTGTAGCACATCGGCGGGTCGCCCATCGCTGCCGAAGCTGCCCCGGCAGGCAGGCGGACAGCGGCCGCGGGACGGCTCGACGGAGTCCGTCCCGCGGGCTTCACGACGGCGCGGGCTAGTTGGACCAGCGCTCGCCCGACGGCGAGAGCGCCGGCCGCGCGGCCCCGGCGGCGGCAGAGGCGCCGTCCGCTCCCTCGGTGTCGAGGCGCTTGACGTCACCCGTCACTTCGCCGCCTTCGGCCACGATGAGCTTGCCGTAGCGGATCGTGCCCGCCACGCGCCCCGTGCCGTGGACCACGAGGCGCACGCGTGCGGTGAGTTCACCCGAGAATTCGCCGTGCACTTCGGCGACGTCGATCTGGGCGTTCCCCTTGAGCGTACCGGGCTTGGCGATCTCCATCGCCTTGCTGTGCACCGTGGCCTCGACCTGGCCCTCGATCACCAGCGAATCGCAGTCCGTGATCTCCACGCCCTTGAGCTTGATGTTCACGCCCACGAAGAGCTTGCTCTCGGGCGCCTCCGTCGGCGACTTGGTGGACGTGCTCGACGCCGAGGCCGACGACGAGGGTACCGGCGAGCGGCTGGCGCCGCTGTCCGCATGCGGAGCCCCGGGCGTGGCCGCCCGGGGCGACACCGGCGTCGCCCCCGCCGCGGGGGGATCGTAGATCGCGGGCTTCAGCGCGGGCTTCGCGGTCTCGGC
The DNA here is from genome assembly GCA_964439475.1 of uncultured Alcaligenaceae bacterium. Taxonomy (GTDB): domain Bacteria; phylum Pseudomonadota; class Gammaproteobacteria; order Burkholderiales; family Casimicrobiaceae; genus VBCG01. The sequence goes on along the minus strand of CAYTOT010000002.1, from coordinate 67,029 downwards.
AGGCTCCGCGACCTTGTCGCGGCGGTTGAGGTTGAGCATGACGCCTCCTTGCGCGAAACGCGCTGTTATGACGCCGTCATTATTGCCGCAACGGAAGGCGAGCGCAACAATTCGTGGCGTACAGGTCAGGGATCAGGACACGGAAGCAGGGGCGGCGGCGTGGTCGTGGCGGTGAATCCGGCGCGATTGTGGTATCAGGGTGGCGTGGGCGGGATGGTACCGCCCACTTTCAACCGGAGACTCGCATGATCCACCTTGCACGACGGGCCCTCGCCGCCCTGGCGGCGCTCGCCATCGCGGGCGCGGCGTACGCCGATTATCCCGACAAGCCGATCCGCCTCGTAGTTCCCTTTCCCCCCGGAGGCGGAGCCGACAATCTGGCACGGACCATCGTTCCCAAGGCGTCGCAGATCCTCGGCCAGCCCATCGTGATCGAGAACAAGCCCGGGGCGGGCGGGAACATCGGTGCGGCGGAGGTCGCGCGCGCCGCGCCCGACGGCTACACGTTGCTGCAGGGTACCAACGGGACGCACGGCATCAATCACGCGCTCTACGCCAACCCCGGCTTCGATCCGCTCAAGGACTTCGTACCCATCGCGCGCTGGACGGTGATTCCCGCGATGCTCGTGATCCACCCTTCCCTGCCGGCGAACAACGTGAAGGAACTCGTCGCCTACCTCAAGGCGAACCCGGGCAAGGTGTCCTTCGCCTCCGCCGGCAACGGCACCACGTCGCACCTGGCCGGGGTGCGCTTCGCGCAGCTCGCGGGAGTGGACATCCAGCACATCCCCTTCAAGGGCGGCGGACCCGCGCTGGCCGGTGTGCTTTCGGGACAGGTGCCGCTCATGATCGATCTCATGGTGAGCGTGTACCCGCAGGTGAAGGGCGGCAAGCTCAAGGGCCTCGCGGTTTCCACGAAGGAGCGCGTGCCGACCGTCCCCGACGTGCCCACGCTCGACGAATCCGGAGTCACCGGCTTCGACATCGCGGCCTCGGACGGGGTCTACGCGCCGGCAGGCACGCCGGCCGCGATCGTGGACAAGCTCAATGCCGCGTTCCGGCAGGCGCTCGAGGACCCGCAGGTGCGCGAGAGCCTGATGTCGCGGGGCGCCTTCCCCATGCCCGGCCCGCCCTCGGACCTCGCCCGTCATGTCGCGGCGGAGTATCCGATGTGGATCAAGCTCGTGAAGGACTCCGGCGCCAAGGTGGACTAGCAGCGCCACACCCTCGCCGGTGCAGGCCGCCTCCGTCAGGTCCGAAGCGTGTACTCGCGCAGGTGACGCAGCGTGCGCTCCGGGGTGAACGACGGCAGCGTGCATCCCGGCGCGAGGATGAAGTGCTCGCGGCCGGCCTGCGCGAAGGCGTCGTCGATCTCCGCGCGCACGTCGGGCAGCGGCCGCTCCTGGAAGCGCGTCTCGTCGATGCCGCCCATCAGGCAGCGATCGGTGCGGCGGCGCAGCTCGGCCAGTGAGGGATTGCCCTGCAACCGGTCGGAGACGCTGAACACCTCGCACGGATAGTCGAGCACGCGGTCGAGGTCGAGACCGACGCCGTGGACGTGCAGCACCCGCACCGTCCCCTGCGCAGCCTCGAGCAAGCGCAGGTCGAACGGGCGCTGGAAGGTCCGGTAGGTGACGTCGTCGCCGCCGCGCGGAAATCCCGCACGGATCGCGCCGTTGATCGACAGGAAGAAACCGTCGGCGCCGGCCGCGCGGGCTGCGGCGACGTACCGGCAGAGCGTGTCGGTCACGGCGTCGATCATTTCCAGCGCGGCGTCGCGGTGCGCGGCGACGGCCGCGGCCTGGCTGAAGCCGACGTTGCGCAGCACCTGCTGGTACGGATCGAACAGCGTGTCGAGGATGGGCCAATCGGGGCCGAGTTCCCGGCGCAGGGTCTGGATCGCGCGGAGCTGCTCCGCAAAGGGGCGCTCGTCGAGCGACAGGCGCTTGAAGCGGCGCATCGCTTCCGGCGAGTCGAGGAGCTCGAGCCCCGACGGAACCGGGTAGCGATAGTCGTTCATCAGCTTCGCCACGTCCCAGTCGTAGGCGCGCAGGAACTTGAGATGCAGGTCCGCCGTCTCGGCACCGGAAAGGTGGTCGGACAGGAAGTGCACCCACGCCGTCACCGGGGGCCGATCGGCGGCACGCCCCTCGACGGCCGCCAGGAATCGCTCGCGCCTGTTCATTCCGGCTGGATTCCCGCGTTCTTCACCAGCGTCGCGATCCGCTCCTTCTCGGTCCTGACCTGCTCGGCGAACGCTTCGGGCGAGGCCGATGGGGCCGGCACCATGCCTTGCTTGGCGAACGCCTCCTTCACGTCGGGCATCGCCAGGATCTTCACCATCTCGCCATGGACGCGATCGACGATGGCCTTCGGCGTTCCGGCGGGCGCCGCAATCCCGATCCACGTCGCGAAGCTGAAGCCCGGCAGACCCGATTCGGCAATGGTCGGCACGTCCGGAAGCATCGGGACCCGCGTGGTGCTGGTGACGCCGAGCGCCCGCAGCTTGCCGGCCTGGATGTGCGGAAGCGGCGTCTGCACGAGGTCGATCATCATCTGGATGCGTCCGCCCAGGAGGTCGTTGAGCGCCGCCGATGCTCCCTTGTACGGAACGTGGACGATGTCGATGTGCGCGCTCGACTTGAAGAGCTCCCCTGCCAGGTGCAGGGTGTTGCCCACGCCGGCCGAGCCGAAGTTCACCTTGCCCGGATTGGCCTTGGCATAGGCGATCAGCTCCTGCACGTTGTGCGCGGGCACGCCGGGATTGACCACCAGGACGAGCGGCGACACGATCGCCACCGAGATCGGGGCGAAATCCTTCACCGGGTCGTAGGGAAGCGCCTTGTACAGCGACGGATTGGCGGCCAGCGTGGTCATGCCGACCAGCGACAGCGTGTAGCCATCGGGCGGACTCTTGGCGACGATGTCGGTGCCGATGATCCCCGCGACGCCCGGCTTGTTGTCGACGGTCACCGGCTGGCCGAGCGCGTCGGTCAGCTTCTGCGCCATGATCCGGGCGACGAAGTCCGACGAGCCGCCGGCCGTGTAGGGAACGACCAGGCGAATCGGCTTGGTCGGCCAGGCCTGGGCGCTGGCTTCCTGCGGTACGACCCATGCAGTGGCCGCCAGGACGAGGGCCAGCAGGCCCGGAATGAACGTGCGCGAATGTGACATCGGTCTATGGTCCTCGATGGTTGTTGCGGTCACGCGGAGCTTGCGACGCGGGCGCGCGCAATGCGGCCGGCGCGGTCCGGAGCGATGAAGCTCCAAGCCGGACCCGATCATCATAGCGAATCGATCCGGCGGACGGATTGATCGCGCGCAACCGGACGCGTCCCATGCAGGGTGTATTCTGGAATCGATGCGCCCGCTCCCGAGGTCAGGAACGCCGCGCGGTGCGGGTGGCGCCGCAGGTCGCCGCCACCGTCGAGCAACGAATCGCCGGAACCGCCATGCAGATCGCCTGTGCCCATTGCCTCGCCCGCAACCGCGTCCCTGACGAGCGTCTCGGCGACGGCCCGAAGTGCGGCCAGTGTCATCGCGCTCTCCTGCCTGCCGAGCCGGTCGCCTTGTCCGGCAACGACCTCGGGCGATTCGTGGCCGGCACCGCGCTGCCCGTGATCGTGGACTTCTGGGCGGAGTGGTGCGGTCCCTGCAAGATGATGGCCCCGCACTTCGCGGAGGCGGCACGCTTGCGCCCGCGGGTGCAGTTCGTCAAGGTCGACACCGAGGAAGCGCCGCAGGCATCGGGGCAACTCGCCATCCGCAGCATCCCCACGCTGGTGCTGTTCCGGGACGGCGCGGAGACCGCGCGCATCTCCGGTGCGATGTCCGCTGCACAACTCGTGGGCTGGCTCGATGGCCAGCTCGCGGGGTTCAGTAATCCTGGACGATGACGATCGCGAGCCCGCCGACGGCGCCGATGAGGTAGGCGGTGAGCGTCTGCAGCGCCGTGAGGGTCACGCCGTCCTGTGACGCCAGCACGGCCCCGGTCGTCGCATCGGTGAACACCACCGTACCCGTCCCGGCCGTCAAGGACGCGTATCCCGACGCCGTGCCGTAGGCAACGTTGGTCGCGAGCATGTTGCCGTTGATCGCCACGTTCACCGGATTCGAGTTCCACGATGCGTTCGCGAAGCGGATGCGGACGGCGCCGGGCGCAGTCGGGATGTTGAGATCCTGCAGGAGGAACACCTGCTGATTCCCCAGCGGCCCCGCGATGAAGGTGGACACGTCGAGGGCCGGCCCGATGGTCGCCGCGAGCGAGGCCAGCGTGGCGCCGGGCACGGCGCTGGACTCGAAGTTGATGGTGGTCGGATCCTGCGGTATCTGCGTGTACGCCGAGGCCGTGGCAAAGGCCACGTTGGAATTCACCGCGAGCGTGCCGATGAGCTGGTTCGCCTGCGGCACGTCCGGCGCGGCATTGAACGCCTTCATGCGCGCGAAGATGGAGTTGAGAGGAACGACCGGGCCATTGGCCTGAAGCACCTGCGCGTTGACCAGCGTGCCGCTGCCGCGTGTGTAGACCATGATCGACAGCGCGACGTTGGGCTCTAGAGCGCTGCCGCCCGAGTCGTAGATGATCGTCTTCGATCCCTGCGGAGCCATGCGCACCTGGTACGTCCCCGGGAGGAACTGGATGCTCGTCGTGGTGCCGCCGTAGGCGATGTAGCCGAAGTTGGGGCCGACATTCGAGATGTCGGCGTTGGGCGCGGTAACGTAGACGTCGATCCCGCCGACGTTGAGCGCCGCATTGAAGATCGTGAGCTGGATGTTGCCGTTGGTCGGCGCATCGCCGATCTCGGCCACCATCGTGAGCTGCGGCGACGACGTGGTGCCATACACGAGGACGGTGTAGGGCTGGTCGCCGGCCAGCGGAAAGCTGAAGCTCGTGAGCGTGGTCGACGTTCCGGACAGCGTGACCGAGAACGACGTGGTGCGGTTGTCGTACTCCTGGTAGGCGGTGACGCTCTCGAACGCGACGTTGGTGAACGCCGGCGAGCCGTTGATCGAGAGATCGACGGCCGTCGCGTCCGGCAGCAGATTCATCATGCGCACCTTCGCCGGGTGCGCCGGGAACGAATTGATGGTGTTGATCTTGCATCCGCCGGCGAGGCCGGTGGAGGCGATCGCGGCAGCGGCGAGGATGCGGCGGCGAAGCGGGGATTGGGCAGTCACGGCGGTATCGGCGCGAAGCGCGGACGACCGCGCGACAGGGCAGGCATTATGCCATGCGGACATCGCGTTCCATGGCGCCGGGTGCCGCGACGCGGCGGATGCGAACCGATGCACGCCTGCCCGGGCGCGGCACCGGTGCGCTACCATCGCGCCGATGGCACGATCCGCGCTCATGTTCCGCCTGCAATCCGTCGCGCGTCGGTTCGCGCGCGATGCCGCGTCGGATGCAGAGTCGCACCGGCACGGTCCCTCGGCCGCGACGCGCACGGCCCCCTGCGGCGTGCCCACCGCCCGCCGCGCATTCCTGCGCAATGCGGCGTTGCTCGCCGGGGCCGCAACCGCGCCTTCGCTCGCCGCGAGGTCGGCGGCCGGGCGCAGCCGCGTGGTCATCGTCGGCGCCGGACTCGCCGGACTCACCGCCGCGCACGAGCTTGCCAGGGCCGGCGTGGAAGCCGCGATCCTCGAAGGCTCGCTGCGCGTCGGCGGGCGCTGCCTGACGGAGCGTCATGCATTTGCCGAGGACCAGATCGCCGAGCGCGGCGGCGAGCTCATCGACACCGCGCACGAGTCGATCCGTACCCTTGCCGCCGGTCTCGGCCTCGCGCTCGACGATCTCGCGGCCACCGAGCCCCCCGGCAGCGAGCCGCTGTTCTTCTTCGGCGCCGGGCCCTATGCGATGGCCGACGTCGAGCGCGACTTCGCCGCGGTGCGCCCGCGGCTCATGGCCGACGCCTCGATCCTCGGCGACGAACTCCCCACCTATCGCACGATCACGCCGGCGCAGCGCCTGCTCGACCGCATGAGTGCGCAGCAATGGATCGATTCACGCGTGCCGGGCGGCATGCGGTCGCGCTTCGGCCAGTTGCTCGCCAATGCGTATACCGAGGAGCTCGGCGGCGATCCGCAGGAGATCAGTGCGATCACGGTGGTATCGCTGCTCGCGGGATCGCCCGCCGATCGCTTCTCGCCGTACGAGGAGTCCGACCAGCGCTACCACGTGCGCGGCGGCAACGACCTGATCGTGACCAGGCTCGCCGAGGGGCTGGCCGGAAGGATCGACACCGGCTCCCGGCTCGTCGCGCTCGCCCGGCGCGGCGACGGCCGCTATCGCCTGGTGATCCTGCGCGACGCCGCGGAGCGCGAGGAGCTCGCCGATCGCGTGATCCTCGCGCTGCCCTTCACGCTGCTGCGCAGCGTGGACCTGCGCGAAGCGGGTTTGTCCCCGCGCAAGCTGCGCTCCATCGAGGAGCTCGGCATGGGCCGCAACACCAAGCTGCAACTTCAGTTCGACGAGCGCTTCTGGCACGATGCCGCACGCAAGCCGCGCGGCAACGGCGAGTACCGCCTCCAGGGCACGTTCCAGACGACGTGGGAGGTCACCCGCGCGCAGGGTGGACGCGGCGGCATCCTCAACTTCTTCTCCGGCGGGAGCACGGCGGTGGCCGCCGGGCTGCCGCGCATCGACGCGCAGGCCGAGACCTCGCTCGCCGAACTTGCTCGCCACCTGCCTGCGGAGGCGCAGCACTGGAACCGGCGCGTGATCCGCAACGCATGGGACCGCAACCCGTGGTCGCTGGGATCCTATGCGCTCATCAAGCCCGGTCAGTACACGGCGTTCTACGGCGTCGAGGGCGAGCGCGCCGGACAGCTGTACTTCGCCGGGGAGCACACCTCGCTCGCGTCGCAGGGCTATCTCGACGGCGCCGTGGAGAGCGGACAGCGCGCCGCAGGCGAGGTGCTGGCCTCGCTCGGCCTGCGGGCGCCGCGGCCGGCCGCCTGACGAGTTCTGGCGGCGGCCGCGTTCGGCGCCGTCTAGCCGACGGGGGACGTGGACTCGATGCTCGCGAGGTACTGGTAGATGAAGGCGATCGCCATGCTGCCCTCGCCCACCCCCGATGCGACGCGCGTGATCCGGCCGCGAATCAGTACGTCGAGTCTTCCTGCTGCTCGAGGGCGATGCGCAGGTCGGCAAGGTCGTCGTCCAGTGCGTCGCGGACCGACACCATGCCGAGCGGACGGTCGAACTCCACCACCGGCAGGTGCCGGAACCGCCCGCGATGCATCATGCGCAGCGCCTCGATGACCGGGGCGTCGGGATGGATGGTGGACGGCTGCGCCGTCATCACCTCGCCGAGCCCCGTCTTCTGCGGGTCGCGACCCTCGGCGAGCACGCGGAACAGCGCGTCGCGCTCGGTGAAGATGCCGACGAGGCGCGTGCCGTCGACCACCATGAGCGCGCCGACGTTGCGTGCCTTCATCGTGCGCGCCGCCTCCGCCACCGAAAGCGAGCGGTTCGCGGTGACGGCGGCCTGCCGTGCGACGATGGTGCGCAAGGAGCGGATGGACATTGTCGTTCTCCCGTCGATGCCGACGGCGTATTGGGCGCTCGCACGCGACCCACGTCAAGCGGGCGCTCACGACTACAGCCGGAATGCCTCGCCGCCATCGGCGACCTTGCGCGCGGTGCGCAGGAGATCGAGCCCGATGTCGCGCTTCTGCGAGCGGGCGCGGGCCATGAGCTCGCGCCCCGAAAGTTCGACGGCATCGCCGTCCGCCGCGAGCAGCACCACGTTGCCGCTCTCGCATACGGGCAGCGCGCAGGCACGCCCGTCGAACGCCGCGCGCAGGCGCTCGAGCGAGCCGCGATGGCCGTGGCTGCGCGTGAGGAGGTTGGCGGCGAGGATGCCCTCCGCGGCCAGATGCGCCCTGGCATTGCAGTAGAAGGGCAGCGTGTCGAGGACGCCGGTGCGGCCTTTCGCGTCGTAGCCGTCGACGAGGATGAAGTCGAAGGCGCGATCCGTCGACGCGAGGTAGTCGCTGCCGTCGGCGATGGTGATGCGCAGCCTCGGCCCCTCGGGCGGCAGCTTGAAATGATGCTGCGCCGCGGCGATCACCGCGGGCTCGATCTCGACGACGGTCTGCGACGTCCGCGCGCGGTGCCGATGCAGGAAGCGCGTGACCGACGCCGCGCCGAGGCCGATCTGCAGCACGGAGCGCGGCCAGCTGTTCCGCCGCAGGAGCAGCGGAAACATCATGTCGCGCGTGTACTCGAGCTCCAGTGCATACGGGCGCGCGATGCGCATGGCGCCCTGGATCCAGCGCGAGCCGAAGTGGAGGTAGCGGACCCCGTCCTCTTCCGACACCTCGATGGTCACGCCGCGATGCATCCGCACCCCCGTGGCGGCGCCGGTAGCCGCCTTCGTCCCGCCCTTCCGCGGCAGCGGAACCGGAACGTGACGCCGTTGCAACGCCTGAGCCGCGCACCTGCACCGGCATCGTAACCGTTCCGGGATCTGCCGTGTTATGCTGTTGTCATATGGAGGCGCGAGGGGCGGCGAGGCCCCGCGACCGTCCGGCCAACGACGACCGTTCCCTCGAGACCCCATGAAGCAGCGCACGCTCATTGCCGATCGTCTCTACTATGGCCTCGAGCCTGCGCGCCTGCGTTCCGCCACCGCGCGCGCCCTCACGCGCGTCGTGGGGCTGCCGCCGGAGCGTGCCCGCGTGAGCGCCGCCCACCTCTGCCACGACTTCGCCCTCGACACCGCGGACGGTGCGGCACTCGTCGACGAGCTGGTCGCGCAGGGCATGCTGGAGCCGCCGGCCGAAGGTCAGGCCGGATACGCCCTCACGCCGGAGTTTCTCGGGCTCGCCAGCGCGCGCATCGTGGAGCCGCTCCCGCGCCAGCGCGCGCGGCAGCTGGTGGACGATGCGCGGACACTCGCCGAGCGCATCAACGAGGAAGACCAGCACAACCCGCTCACGATCGTCGCGCTCGCGGTGTTCGGCGACTACATGAGCCGGCATAGCCGCCTCGCCGAACTCTCCTTCGGCGTCGTCGTGGACCTGCGTGCACCGACATGGCGTACGCGCCTCGGCCGCATGCAGCGGAAGGCCGAAGGCGCGCAGTCGCTACGGGCGGCGTTCCGCGAGCTGTCGTCGTTCGTGCGCGTGCGCATCGTCACCGACATGCCGGCGCTGCCGCGGCCGTTCAGCGTCGTCTACGACACCCGCGCCGCGCGCTGAGGCCGCGGCGGCAGGGGAAACCACCTCGTGCCCGCCGGCGCGGGAGCCGATCGCCGGCGCGGGGGCAGCCCGACGGCGCCCGGTGGCTCGCTCGCGCCGGCCACACCGCGCGAACAGCCTTTTGTATGATGGCGAGCCGCCGTTCGCATGGATGAAATGGCCGCACACCCTGCGACGATTCGTCACATGCCTCGCCTTCCGCGCTTCACCATCCGGTCCCGGCGCGCCATCGCCCGTCTCGCCATCTGCATCGCCCGCTGGCGACGTTGCCTTTCCGGCGTCGGGCACCTCGCCCGTCCTGCCGCCCGCGCCCTCGCGCGCGCGGCCCTGCCCGCGACCTGCGTCCTCGTCGGGGGCGTCGCGTCGGCGCAGTCCTTCGGCGTCGCGACGTGGAATCTCGCCTGGCTGATGGACGCCCCCACGCACCAGCGCTGGGCGCAGGCGTGCCGCAAGCACGGGTGGCCGGCCGCCGGCACGGCGCTCCCCGCCGACGCGCGGGCCGATCTCGAGGGGCTGCCGTACTGCGACGTGCACAACGGCATGGCCTTTCCGCGCGAAGGCTGCGCGAGCGATCGTGACGGCTGGCCACGCAAGGCGCGCTACCCGCCGGACCACCCATGCCGGGAGACCGCCGACCTCGCCGATCCCGCGGCATACGCGGGCAAGCTCGCCGCCCTGCGTGCCATGTTCGCGCGACTCGACGCCTCCGGGGTGCGTCTCGTCGCGCTGCAGGAGGTCTTCAACGCCGACGCCGTGCGCGCGGTGCTGCCGCCTCGATGGTCGGTGGCCACCACACGCGAACTGGCCGGCACGCCCGGCATCGCGCAGCACGTCGGCGTCGCGTGGCGGGCACCGGCGGCGGTGCGTGACCTGCGCGCCGTCACCTCGCTCGCCGACAGCGGCCTGCCGCTGCGGCCGCTGCGGCCCGGATTGTCGTTCGCGATCGACGTGGCCGGCAAGCCGGTGCGTGTGCTCGTCGTGCATCTCAAGGCGGGCTGCCGCAACCGCGACCTCGACGCCCCGCTGTCGGCGCGGGACGCCGCGCTCGCGCCAGCGCGCCAGGACGCGGCCGTGACCGACTGCGCCATCCTTCGCTACCAGCTCCCGGCGCTCGAGGCGTGGATCGACGCCAACGCAGCGCGTGACTTCGCGCTGCTCGGCGACTTCAACCGCACGCTCGCGCGCGAGCCCGTGGCCGACTCCGCAACGTACCGCACGCGCCTCGACGGCACGTCGGCCGCCGACCCGCTCGGCACCTGCACGATCTCCCGCAACGGCGCGCGCGCGACGATCCGCTGCAGCACCCGTACCCGCGCCATGTTTCCCGAGCTCAACGACGGCGCGCCCGCCGGAGCCGTGCTCTGGCGAGCCCGTCCGGCGAAGGGTGGCGGTCACGCCGCAAGTTGCAGACTCGCGAGCGGGCGCCGCAACCTCGCGCACAATGGCATCGATCACGTGCTCGTCAGCGCATCGCTCAAGGCCCGGCTCACGCCCGCGGCGCTCTCTCTCGATATCGTGAACTACGGTGACGACGGAGGGCCGCTGCGACTCCAGCCCGCCGACGTGCAGCCATCCGATCACTGCCCCCACGTGGTCACGTGGGGGCCACGCGAAGAAGGCACGAAATGAATGCATCCACCCCGGCGCAGCGGCAGGCTGCCCTCCTCGCCACTGCGGGCCGCGACCTCGCGGGCGGCGGACTCGGGCTGTTCGTGCTGCCGCCGGAGCTGAACCTCGTCGTCGCCCGCGGCGAAGGCAGCCACGTCTGGGACGTGGCCGGCCGCGAGTACATCGACTATCACCTGGGCTCGGGGCCCGTGCTCCTCGGTCACGCGCACCCCGCGATCACGCGGGCGGTCGCCGAGCAGCTTCCCAAGGGAACGACGTACTACTTCCTGAACGAGCCCGAGATCGAGCTCGCGCGGCGGCTGGTGGAGGCGGTGCCCTGCGCCGATGCCGTCCACTACACGGGCTCCGGCACCGAGGCCACCTTCTACGCACTGCGCATGGCGCGCGCCTTCACCGGGCGCGAGAAGGTGCTGAAGTTCGAGGGTGCGTGGCACGGCATGCACGACTACGGCCTCTGGGGCACGGTGCCTGCGGCCGCATCGCCGTATCCGCGCGCCGCGCCGGATTCGATCGGCGTGCCCGCGGCCACTGGCGACACCGTGCTCGTCGCACCCTTCAACGACGCCGAGCGCGCGGTGGCGATGATCGAGGAGCACGCGCACGAGCTCGCGGCGGTGATGGTGGAGCCCCTGCAGCGCGTGCTGCTGCCGGTACCGGGCTTCCTCGAGGCGCTGCGCGACGTCACCGCGCGGCACGGCATCGTGCTCGTGTTCGACGAGATCGTCACCGGCTTTCGCATCGCCTGGGGCGGCGCGCAGGAGAAGTACGGCGTGATCCCCGACGTCGCCACCTACGGCAAAGCGGTGAGCGGCGGCTTCCCGCTGGCCGCGATCGCGGGTCGCGCCGACATCATGGGCACCCTCGACGCCCGCCACCAGCCACGCGAGAAGGTCGTATGGGCCACGCACACGCTGAACGGCAATCCGGTGTGCGCCGCGGCAGGCTGCGCGGCGCTCGACGTGCTCGGCCAACCCGGCGTCTACGAGCGCCTCGCGACGACGGGCCGCCGCCTGCGCGACGGCATCGTCGACGCCGGCGCGCGCCACGGCTTCACCGTGCAGACGCCCGGCGAGGATGCCGTGTTCGGCGTGCGCTTCACCGATCGGCGCCCGCTGCGCAACTGGGTCGACCTCACCACCGCCGACCGGCAGCTCGGCCTGCGCTGGGCGCTCGAACTGCTGCGCCGCGGCCTGCTCGTCAATCCCAACGAGAAGTTCTACGTCTCGATCATGCACAGCGATGCCGACATCGACACCACCCTCGGTCACGTCGACGAGGCGTTCGCGGTGCTGCGCAGGCACGACGCACCATGAGGCTGACGACACGACCCTTCGCGCCAGCGCGCTCCGGGGCACGCCCTCCCCGGGAGCGGCGCGGCGGGCTCACGAGACGCGCCTTCTGCATCGCGCTCGCCGTGGCCGCGACGGGCGCAGGTGCGCAGGACTTCCCCCGCTACGGCGACGCGATCTACGAGCCCCGCCTGCGCCAGGACGGCAAGGACGTGATGTGGCTGCCCACGCCCGACGGGATGGTCACCCGCATGCTGGAGATGGCGAAGGTCGGTAAGGGCGACGTCGTGTACGACCTCGGCGCCGGCGAAGGCCGCATCCCCATCGCCGCGGCGCAACGCTTCGGCGCCACTGCGGTGGGCATCGAGTACGACCCCAAGCTCGCCGACCTCGCGCGCCGCAATGCGCAGCGGGCCGGCGTCGCGGACAAGGTGAGGATCGTCACCGGCGACATCTTCAAGGAGGACTTCACGTCCGCGTCCGTGATCACGCTCTACCTCCTGCCCGAGCTCAACCAGCAGTTGCGCCCGCAACTGCTCGCGATGAAGCCCGGCACGCGCATCGTGTCGCACATGTGGGACATGGGCGAGTGGGAGCCCGACGAGGCCTTCGCGGCGGACGGCAGCGAGGCGTTCCTGTGGATCGTTCCCGCACGCGTGGCCGGCCGCTGGAAGCTCTCGGACGGCGGCTTCTTCGACGGCGAGGTCGAGTTCGTGCAGTTCTTCCAGCGTATCGGCGGCACGATCACGATCCGCGGGAAGTCGCAGCCGGTCACCGGCGCGTACGTGAACGGCCCTGTCGTCGGGTTCACCTTCCAGGATGCCGACGGTGCGATCCGCTCGGTGCGTGCCCGCGTCGACGGCGACCGTCTGTCGGGACAGCTCCGATTCCCCGGGAACATCGTGCCGCTGACGGGGCGGCGCGGATAGCTCCGTGGCAAATCCGCCTCAGGCGACAGGCGGTAGCGCCGCGCAGGCTCCTTCCGTTGGCAGGCCCGGTCAGCTGGCTTAGGATAGGACTCCTCCGGCACGCCTGCCGCGTGCCAGACCGGAGCCTGCACGCCATGCGCCTCGCCCTGCCCGCTGCCCTCCTCGCCACGCTCGTCGCGGGACACGCGCTCGCCGCGCCCTGCTACGTGATCTACGATCGAAACGACGCGGTCGTCTATCGGGACTACGAGCCGCCCTTCGACCTGGGCGACCCCAGCGCGCCCGAGCGGACGATGATGCGCCGGCAGGGCCAGCACCTCCTCGTGGCGGAGTTCGACAGGTGCAACCCCGTCGGCTACATCTCGGCCACCACCGGCGGCGGCACGGTCACTGTCGACGAGATCGTGATGCAGTTGAAGCCGGCGATCGGGACGACCGTCACCGGAGCCACGATGGCGCCGATGCAGGTGACCCCGAGCCGTCCGCCGCGCGCCGAGCCCTCGGCGATCACCGTCACGACCGGCGGCGGCTAGACCGCCCGATAGCGATCGCCCCTGCAAGGACGGAGCCTCCGGCACGCGGACCTGGAACGCCGCGCCTTGGAGCCCTTCAGTCCGCCTCCATCACCCCGGGCGCCGGATCACTCCAGTCGAGGCGCGGCACGGTGGTTGCAATGAGCGCACCTGTCGCCGCGATGCACGCGAGCAGCCCGAATGCCGCCCGATAGGCGAGGTTCACGCCGTCGACGAGCGTCGACCGCTCCGCAGCGCTCATGCGCGCGATGAACGCCGAGCCGCCCTGAAGCGCCTCGTTCAGCAAGGCCGCGGCCGCGCCCTGCCCACGGTCGGCAAAAGCGAACAGCACCGCACCGATCAGGGCGACGCCGGTCGCGCCGCCCACCGCGCGGCACAGCGACATCGAACCGGTCGCCACGCCGAGCGCACCGCGGCCGGCGACGGTCTGCACCTGCACCTGCGTCGGCGGCATCACCATGCCGAGCCCGGCACCCACCAGCATGGTGAGCACGAGGATCACCGCGGTCGACGCGTGGGATACGGCAAAGGCCAGCGCGACGAACGTGCAGGCCACCACCGACAGGCCGATGATGGGAAAGCGCTTCACCTCGCCGGTGATGCTCACGAGCCGTCCCGTGATTGCCGCCGATGTCACCTGCGAGAGCGTGATGGGCAGGAGCAGGAGGCCCGACGCGCCGATGCCGAGGCCGCGTCCCAACTGCAGGAATATCGGCAGGTAGACGATGGTGGCGAAGAGCGACGCGCCGAAGCACAGCACCACGGCGTCGGAGCGCACGATGGCGGGCACACGCAGGAAGTGGATCGGAATGACGGGGTCGTGGTGGTTGCGCTCCCACCAGGCGAGCACCGCGAACGCCGTCAGCGCACCGCCGACGAAGCCAGCCATCGGCCACGACAGCCACGGGTAGCGATGACCGCCGGACGAGATGGCGAAGAGGAACGAGGCGGTTGCCGCGCAGAAGAGGAGCGCCCCCACGACATCGGGCCGGAACGATCCCGAGCGCCGCGCCGGCGGCTCGTGCGGCAAGCGCAGCGCGAGGAGCGCCGCCGCGATCCCGAGCGGCACGTTGATCACGAAGATGGCGCGCCACGAGAACACTTCCGTGAGATAGGCCCCCAGCACCGGGCCGGTCGTGCTCGCGGCGGCGAAGAGCATCGCGAAGTAGCCCGCATAGCGACCGCGTTCGCGCGGCTCGACGTGCTCGCCGATGAGCGCCTGCGACAGCGTCATGAGCCCGCCGCCGCCCAAGCCCTGCAGGGCGCGCAGCGCGACCAGCCACCCGAATCCCGGCGCCAGCGCACAGGCGACCGATGCGACGGTGAACACCGCGAGCGCCCCCAGGAGCGCACGACGGCGCCCGATGCGGTCGCCGATGTAGCCGTAGAGCGGCGCCGCCACGGTGGCTGCGAGGAGGTAGGCGACCACGACCCACGACAGGTCGGCCACGACATCGAGTGCGTTGGCGATGCTCGGCAGCGCGCTGGCGAGGATCGTCTGGTCGATGGCGGCGAGGAACATCGCCACGACCACGCCGGAGAACACGCGACGAAAGCCGCGCGCATTCTGCGCCCGCACGTCCTTCCGTGAGCCCTCGCTCAAGCGGTCACCACGACAACGGGGGCGCGGCACCGGGCAGGCATCGCGCCGCGCTGCGGCGATCGGGGGCTCACAGGTTGCATGACGGTGCGCGTCGGCATGGCGGTCCGGTGCGCCGTGGCGCTGACCGGCTCCGTCCAGGGAGGGACGCCCGCGAATTCTACGCGACCCGGCAACGCGCGGCTCGCTACAATCTCCGAATCAACACGTCGCGGCCGAGGTCGCCGGCCGACGCCGCGAACTCGCCGCAGGGATCATCCAAGGGAGGAGCGAAGCACATGAAGAACGCCATCGTCACGGGCGCCGGTTCGGGTATCGGCAAGGCCGTCGCCACCGCGCTCCTGCGCAACGGATACCGCGTGGCATTCGCGGGTCGCCGCCGCGAGCCGCTGGAGGAGGCCATCGCCGCCGCGAAGGCCGGGGACGGCCAGGCGATCGCCGTACCCACCGACGTCGCGAATCCGGACTCGGTCGCGGCGCTGTTCGCAGAGGTCAAGACGAGGTTCGGCCGCCTCGACGTGCTCTTCAACAATGCCGGCGTGAGCGCCCCCGCCATCGACATGGAGGACCTGACCTTCGAGCAGTGGAAGAACGTCGTCGACATCAACCTCACCGGCGTGTTCCTGTGCACGCAGCAGGCCATCAACCTCATGAAGGGGCAGACGCCCCGCGGTGGGCGCATCATCAACAACGGGTCCATCTCGGCGCACGCGCCGCGCCCCAACTCCGCCCCCTACACGGCGACCAAGCACGCGATCACCGGTCTCACCAAGGCCACGTCGCTCGACGGGCGCAAGCACGACATCGCGTGCAGCCAGATCGACATCGGCAACGCGGCCACCGACATGGCGGCGAAGATGGCCAGGGGCGTGCCGCAGGCCAACGGCGAGATCGCTATCGAGCCGCTGATGGACGTCGAGCACGTGGCGAGCGCGATCGTCTACATCGCCGGGCTTCCGCTCGACGCCAACGTGCAGTTCATGACGATCATGGCGACCAAGATGCCGTTCGTGGGGCGGGGATGATCGTTGCCGGGAGCGCCTAGACAGTCGCAGCAGACCCGAGCAGCACCGTTGCCTGGCTGGCGAACGCGCCTCCGTTGCCGTGGCAGAGTACGACGTCCGTGCCGTCGACTTGGCGGCCGCCACCTTCACCGCGGATCTGGATCGTGGCCTCGATCAGGGTGAAGATCCCGTACATGCCGGGATGGCAGAACGAGAGCCCTCCGCCATTGGTATTGACCGGCAGCGCACCTCCCGGGGCGATTCGTCCGCCTTCGACAAAGCGCCCGCCTTCACCCTTGGGGCAGAAGCCAAGGTCCTCGAGGAACAGGATCGGATTGATCGTGAACGCATCGTAGATTTGCGCCTGATCGACGTCCGTCGGCGCAAGGCCGGCCATCGCGAAGGCGCGGGCACCAGACTCCTGCGCGGCGGTCGCGGTCAGGTCGGGGATGCAGGACACCTGCCGATTCCACGTCGCGTGCGCGCCGCCAAGGAAATAAGCAACCGGCTTGCGCATGTCTCGGGCGCGCTCGGCGGCGACCATGACGATGGCGCCGGCGCCATCGGTAACCAGGCAGCAATCGCGGACGGTCAGCGGATCGCAGACCATGCGGGAGGCGCGTACCTCATCGACCGTAAGCGGTGTCCGCACATACGCCATGGGATTGCGGCGGGCCCAAGCTCGTGCAGCGACGGCGACCTCGGCAAGCTGTTCGGGTGTCGTGCCGTAAAGATGCATGTGCCGCGAAGCGGCGAGCGCGTAGGCAACGATCGGATTGCGCGGCTTGTACGGCGCCTCGTAAGGCGGCAGATCCGATTGCGACAGCGTAACGAGACGGCCCGCGGCACTGCGTTGGTTCGAGCCGTAACAGATGAGTGCAACCTTACACAGGCCGAGCCGCAATGCCATCGCTGCCGAGATCGCATGTTGCAGGAAAGAGGCCCCCCCGACGTTGGTGCCATCGACGACGGCGGGTCGCAAGCCGAGGTACTCCGCGACCGAGAGCGCCGGCATGAAGTTCGTGAGCGTTGCCGTAAACAGGCCGTCGACATCGTGCAAGTCCACGCCCGCGTCGGCCAGAGCCACATTCACGGCCTGCGCGAGAAGCTCGAAGTGACTGAAGCCGGGCGCTTCGCCGCATCCGGCGAGACCGACGCCCACGATGGCGGCGGCGCCGCGCAACGCGTGCGGCGCGTCGGTCATGCGGGAACGAACACGATCAGCGGCTCGCCATCCGGCATCTCGATTCGGGCCCGCACCGGCATTCCGATACGGACCTCCTTCGGCGGAACGCCATCGACGCGGCTCATCATGCGTACCCCTTCCGTAGTGTCGATCAGGGCGATGTTGTAGTCGCCACCGCGGTCGCTCCTTTGCCGGATCACGGTAGTGGCGTACACGGTGCCTGTTCCTGCGATCGCGCGCCAGCTCATCGCCAGCGATCCACAACCCGGGCAATGCGTGCGCGGCGGAAAGCAGAAACGCCCGCAGCGTTCGCAGGCCTGCATCTCGATACGTCCCGCTCGCAGGCGGTCGCAATAAATCGCGTCGGGGCCGACCTCGGTGTCGGGTTCGCCTGAAGTCATCGCGGCGATTCCAGCACCGTTACGCGCGTTCCCGGAACATGCTGCGCACGATCATGTTGAGCTGTGCCTGCGAGGTGCCTCCGCCGATCTGGAACATGCGCACGTCGCGCAGCATTCGATCCAGGGGCAGATCGCGCGAATAGCCGGCGGCGCCGAACATCTGCAGCGACTCGCTGACCACCTCGAACGTCGTATGTCCGGTGTAAGCCTTGGCGATCGAGGCATCTTTCATGTGCGGCAACATCACGTTGTTCGCGAGCTGCCGCGCGTTGCAGGCGGCCCGGTAGATGAGCAGGCGCGCTGCATCGAGCTTGATCTCGGCTTCGGCCATCATCCAGCCCAGCCCCTGGAAGTCTCTCAGCTTCTGCCCGAACGCCTCGCGTCGGCCCATGTGGGCCAGCGCCAGATCGTGCGCCCCCTGCGCGATGCCGAGCGCCACGGCAGAAGCGCCTATCCGCTGGGCGTTGTAGCCGTTCATGAGCTTCTTGAACCCATCCTTGGGGTCGAGCACGACCAGATTGGCTGCAGGCACCTCGCAGTCATCGAATCTGAGCTCGGCCTCCGGGATTCCGCGCAACCCCATGGCATCCTCCACGTGCCCGATGGAGAACCCCGGTGTTCCGAGATCCACCAGGATGCCGCCTATGCCCTGATCGCCGCCATTCTCATCGACGATACGTGCGAAGATCAGATTGGTCTTCGAGATGCCGCCGCCCGTGATCCAGTGCTTGCGTCCATTCACCACGTACCCACCGCCTCGCTTGCGTGCGGTCGTCGTGAGCGCCGTCAGGTCGGTTCCGGCGCCGGGCTCGGTCATGCCGATGGCCGGCTTGTCGCCCTCCTGGAGGACGCGCCGCGCAATCTCGCGCTGCTGCGCTTCGCTGCCATAAGCCATCACGCAGCCCAGCGCACCCATATTGGTCTCGACCACGATACGTGCAGTGACCCCGCAGTACTTGGCGATTCGCTCTATCACCAGGATCACGTCGATCAAGGGGCGCTCCGGCCCGCCGAACGCCTTCGGTATGGTCATGCCCAGCAGCCCGGCACGGCGCAGCGCGTCGACGTTCTCGTGCGGATACTCGTGCTCGCGATCCCAGCGCGCCGCCTTGGACGCGAACTGCTCCCGGCCCAGGCGTTCCGCCAGCTCAGTCAGCGCTTCCTGTGATTCATCGAGTCGAAAGTCCATCGCTTTACCTCCCAATCTGTTCGGGGTCCTCAGATGCTATATAGTAATACTCGACCGCGCCGATACCCTGGACTGCCGAAACCGATCGTGACGCCTCTCGCGCAGCGGCGGTATCCAGAGAATCATGGCGGTATCCAGCTCGTCAGGTAGACTCGATCGAAACCCTTTCCGTCTCCCCATGGTTGCCAGACATTTCTTCGAGCGTTACAGGCCAAGAGAGTCCAGTTCGGCGACGAAGTACGAGATTCTGAAGCAGGCCATCGTTGCTGCGATCGAGGATGGCTATTGGAAAGAAGGCGACAAGCTCCCCACGGAGAAGGCGTTCACCACGCTTACGCCGTTCAGCCTCGGCACCGTGCAGAAGGCCATCGGCTCGCTGGCTCGGGACGGAGTGGTGCGGCGCAAGCGCGGCTTCGGAACCATCGTGGTACCCATCGAAAAGCGCATGGGGGAGCCTTGGATCTACCGAGTCCTGTCCGCCGACAGCGCGCGCTTCATTCCCCTGGTCAGCCGGGTATTGAGTCGCAAGGAGATCGCTTCTGACGAGCGTTGGGCGCGATGGTTGTGCCAGGGAGGCGACCGGGGCCGAATCATGCGCCTCGACCGGCTGGTCATGGCAGAAGGCGCTTCGTTCGTGAGCCGCTATCACGTCGATGCCGACCGGCTCCCGTGCTTCGCCGATATCCCTTTGGGCCGCTTGCATGGACAGAACTTCGTGAAGCTGACGCAAGACACCTATCGAATGTCTCTGCGCAGCATATCGACTACCGCCACTTGTGTGGCAATGCCGCGCGAGGTGACGAGAATTCTGGGCAGCGCCTCGACGCGGTACTGCACGATGATCGAACTGGCTGCGGACAGCGACAGGAGCATCCCGCTGTTCTACAACCAGCTCTTCATTCCGGCCAACGGACCAAGGCTCTACTTTCAGGAACCCCGCACGTCCTGACCGGCACCATCCGCCGGCGCGTCGGTGCCGCCCCGGCGATTCTTTGCGTGCTCTGGCAGTCAGCGCGGTGCCTTGCTGTAGACGAGCGTCGATGACGAGACGGGGTTCGTGATCAGCTTGTTCTCCAGCAGGAAGGTGGAAACCGCATCCACCGACTTCCGGTTGATCGCTGGACTGAAGCTCTGGGTGTGATTCTTGACGAGCTGCGCCATGACCTTGTCGGCATCCTCCACGCTGCCAAGTGACATCTTCTTCTTGGAGATGGCGATGACCTCGTCGAGATTCTTCGGATCGCTTATCCAGGCTATCGTGTCCGTGATCGCGGCAATGAATGCCTCGACCGCCTGAGGGTTGCTCTCGATGTAGTTGCGGCGCATCGCGTAGGCTGCGAAGCCCCCGTTCATGCCGGTCAGCAATGCCGGCCCTTCGCCGCGACCCGGATTGACGAGATCCACACAGGTCTTCTGGTACGTGCACAGCGTGTTGAAGGGCTCGAAGGAAACGGTGCCGTCGATCTGTTTGTTGAGCATTGCCGGGTACGACGTGGCGGGTGAGCCCACTGCCACGTAAGTCACCTCGTCACCGGTCATTCCTGCGCCGATCAGGAACGCACGCATCGTGAGTTCGATCGCAGACCCGCGTGCGGTCACTCCCATCTTCGATCCCTTGAGATCCTTCATGACCTCCGGGTAGCCCTTGGACCGGTTGGGAAGGGGGTAGTCGGCCCGCACATTCAGCGTGTAGTAGTTGTTCGGGCTGTGGCCAACGACCAACTGCACGTCGTTGCCGCGCGACGCCGCCGCCAGGGTCACATCGTTGGACGCGAAGCTCGCCTCGATGCTGCCGGAGGCGAGGGTCTGGAGACCGAGCGGGCCGCTTTGCAGCGCCACTGCCGCGCATTGCAGGCCGTACTTGCTGCAGAACCCTTTCTCGATCGCCACCCACGTGGGCAGGTTCAGGATGGATCCCGGGTACTCCTGAATGCGGATCTGGGCGCCCTTGCCGTTGGGTTGCGCGTGCGCGACGCTTGCCGCTCCCAGGAGCATGAGCCCCATGCAAATCGACTTGCCGAGCCGGACCATTCGTTGTCTCCTTCAGGTTGAAGTATGCGCACGGCTGGGCTGCTTCGGCTGCCTGGAAGCGCATCGGACGCAACTCTGCTCGCCGTACGGCAACTGATCGCCAACAATCATCGGTGTTGACTCCCACTCCATAGTAACGCACACTACTATATAGTTACAAGTACCCCCCGCACACCGGGATGCGACGGCGTCAACGCTGCGAACGCCGGACGCCCGGTCGGGCGAGCGAGGAAGCAGAATCGACCGCAAGTACTGCGCGAAAGGCGTCTTGGAATGACCGTGGCTCGGCGTGTGGTGATAACCGGAGGTGCCAGCGGAATCGGTGCTGCGCTGGCGCGGAGGATCCTGGCGCATGGCGGATCCGTCGGGCTCATCGATCTCGATCGATCGCGCCTCGATGAACTGGTCGCGCAGCACGGCGCACGGGCGCTCGCCGCCTGCTGCAGCGCGACAGACGAGGTGCAATTGCGTGCTGCGTGCGAGCGCTTCGAGGGAGGCCTGGGTGGTCCGGTCGACGGCCTGGTCAATGCCGCGGGTATCCCCGAGCGGGCCGCGGCTATCGAGGATCAGGATCCGCAGGTCTGGCGCGCCGTCCTCGACTCCCACCTGAACGGCACCTATCTTTCATGCAAGGTATTCGGATCGCGGATGGCCGCTGGCGGAGCGGGCGGATCGATCGTCAATGTCGCGTCGGTGGTGGGACTGCGGCCCGGGCCGGTACTGGCCTACGGTGCCGCCAAGGCGGCCGTCCTGAGCCTGACCCAGTCCCTCGCCGTGCATTGGGCAGGCGCGGACGTGCGCGTCAACGCCGTGGCACCCGGGTGGACCGACACGCCTTTCATGCGCAGGGCCGATCGTTCGCAGCGCGACATCCAGACGATCGTCGATGCCGTTCCCCAGCGTCGTCTCATCGCCCCTGACGAGATCGCCGACGTCATCAGTTTCCTGCTCTCCCGCGATTCGCGTTGCGTGACCGGCACCACGATCACCTGCGATGGGGGCTACCTGGCAGGATCAGGCTGGGCCCCCTATGGCGGATTCCGCATGCCGGATGCTCACTGAACGATCATCAACGATGAACGGCGATCCACTGGTGCTGCATCCCGACGCGCTCGCCGGGCAAACGGTACTGGTGACCGGAGCCAGTGGCGGGATAGG
Organism: uncultured Alcaligenaceae bacterium; assembly: GCA_964439475.1. Classification (GTDB taxonomy): domain Bacteria; phylum Pseudomonadota; class Gammaproteobacteria; order Burkholderiales; family Casimicrobiaceae; genus VBCG01. The sequence continues at coordinate 44,876 of CAYTOT010000002.1, read as the reverse complement.
CGGCGCCACTGCGAAGTGCTTCGCGGACGCCGGCGCTCGCCTGATTCTGGTCGATCGGCAAGCACCAGACCTCGCCGACAACCGATTCCTGAGCGCTCGCAGCACTCCGCTCGCGCTGGGATGCGACACCGCTGACCGGGTCGGCGTCGACGCGCTGGCAAAGGAGTGCGAGCCGGTGGACGTTGTGGTCGATGCCGCGGGCATCTGGCCGCGTGACGACTGGATGAGCCCGGGTTGGGACGAGGCCTTCGAGCAGGTGATGCACGTGAACGTGCGGGGACCCATCAATCTGGTGAGGGCCTTCATGCCGGGCATGATCCAACGCCGCTACGGCCGCATCGTACTGTGCGGATCGATCGCGGGCTGGACGGGAGGCTCCATGTCGAGCCCGCACTACGTGGCGGCAAAGGGCGGCGTTCATGCACTGGTGCGTTGGTTCGCACAGCAGTGCGTCGGGCACCAGGTCTGCGTCAACGCGGTGGCGCCCGGGCCGGTCCGCACCGGGATGACCGCGGACGCCGCTTACGATCTCGATGCGATTCCGCTGCGTCGTCTGGCAAATCCCGGCGAGGTGGCGGCGATGATCGCTTTCCTGGGTTCACCCGCGGCGAGCTACATCTGCGGAACCGTAATCGACGTGAACGGCGCCTGTTACATGCGTTGACCGAAGGCAGTGCGAAGGAGTGGATTCCCGCATGTCGACCCCGAAGCATCAGGAGGACTCATGGATCACTCGATGGCCCGTCGCACGGTGAGCAAGCCGCCCGACCTTGAGCAGGAACCAGGGCGACGCGGCGTCACTCAGGCGCGCTCGGCACGCGGTGTCGCCGGCATCACGCCGTGCACAGCGCCATGACGATGCAAAGCGGGGTTGGTGGCGCATCGATCGAGATCACGCATGTGAATCACGTGTTCCCGGGAGGCGTTCGCGCAGTCACCGATGCCAACCTGCACGTGGCGCCAGGCGAGTTCGTGTCGATCGTGGGCCCGAGCGGGTGCGGCAAGACCACGTTGCTCAATCTGATGGCTGGCCTCATCGAGGTGCAGGACGGCTCCATCAAGGTCTCGGGCCAAGCGCCTCGCCCCGGCCGCCACGACGTTGCGTACATGCTTGCCCGCGACTGCCTCTTCCCCTGGCGCACCGCGCTGGACAATGTGATGCTCGGCGGCGAGTTCCGGGGAGTGGCACGGTCCGAGCGCCTGACGCGAGCGCAGACGCTGCTCTCGAAAGTCGGCTTGGGTGACTTCCATCACCACTACCCGAAAGCGCTCTCGCACGGAATGCGCCAACGGGTGGCGCTGGCCCGCACGTTCTCACTCGAATCGCCGATCCTGCTGATGGACGAGCCCTTCGGCGCACTCGATGCGCAGACGAAGCTTCAACTCGAGGACGTGCTGCTCGAACTGTGGAGCGCCGAACAGCGCACGGTGGTCTTCATTACCCACGATCTGAACGAAGCAGTAACGCTCTCGGATCGGGTGGTGGTCATGTCGGCCCGCCCTGGCCGGATCGTTGCCGACGTACCGATCGACCTGGCGCGACCGCGGTCGGTACGCGCTCTGCAGAAGGATCACCACTATCACGAGATCTACGCGGAGGTATGGTCATGGCTGGAACAAGGCCTGGGTCAGACGCAGTTGTCGTAGCGACTCGGCGTCCTGGGTGGCGCTCGAGGTACGGAGTGCTCATCGCCCAGGTCGTGAGTCTCGTCGTATTCCTGATCCTCTGGGAATGGGCCTCGAGGACGAGCCTGATCAATCCTTTGTTCATCGGTCAACCGACGAAGATCCTCGTGTATCTCTACCAGACGATCATCGTCGACCAGAAGCTGCTCTGGGAGGCGGGTTGGACGCTCGGGGCAACCGCACTGGCGTTTCTCCTCGGCAGTGTCGCCGGTATTGCTTTCGGACTGCTGTTCGTGGTGTATCCGGTGGCCGAGAGATACTTCGACCCGCTGTTCTCCGCGCTCAATTCGCTGCCGCGGATCGCGCTCGCTCCGTTGTTCCTGCTGTGGTTCGGACTCGGCATTGCCTCGAAGATCGCGCTGGGCTTCTCGCTGACGTTCTTCATCGTGCTCACCAGCACCGTAGCCGGAGCGCGCAGCGTCGACTCCGATTGGCTCACGCTCTCGCGCATGCTCGGTGCGAGCCGCATCACCGTGTTCTTCAAGGTGACGCTGATCAGCGCCGTGCCGACGATCTTCTCGGGATTGCGGCTAGGGTTGATCTACGCCCTGCTCGGCGTCATCGGCGGCGAGATCATCGCGGCGCAGCACGGATTGGGACAGCTTCTTGGGTACCTCGCAGGAACGTTCGACACCAATGGGGTGTTCGGCGTCCTCTTCTTCCTTGCCGCGCTTGGAGTCGCCCTGACACGACTGATGAGCATGGCGGAGGATCACCTACTACGATGGAAATGAGTCTGTATGTCGTTCCTTTCCGTTCCGCTCGTGGCCGCTTCGCACGGCCAGGGGCATGTATTCACGTTTGGGTTGAGTGATACGACATGAAGCGCGTCCTGATCGCAAACCGAGGGGAGATTGCGTTGCGGGCAATCCGTGCCTGCCGCAAGAACCAGCTCGATACCGTTGCCGTTTTCTCCAGCGCCGACGGCAACTCACCGCACGTTTGGGCGGCGGACCACGCGGTCTGCATCGGCCCGCCGCCACCGGCGTCGAGCTATCTCGATGCGGCCAACATCATCGAAGTCGCGAAGCATACCGGCTGCGACGCCGTCTATCCGGGTTACGGCTTCCTGTCCGAGCGTGCCGGTTTCGCGCAGAGTTGCGCCGAAGCAGGCCTTGTCTTCGTCGGGCCTTCGCCGGAGTCGATCGCGGCCATGGGCGACAAGGCGGAAGCGCGCAAGCGCGTCGCCGCCTTGGGGATTCCTGTCGTCCCCGGATCACCCGGCGCGTTCACCGACGCCGCCAAAGCCGCAGCCGCCGCGGCGTCGATCGGCTTCCCGCTCCTGCTCAAGGCAAGCGCGGGGGGCGGTGGTCGCGGGATGCGCGTGGCGCAGGATCAGTCGACGTTCGGCGCCCTGTTCGAGCAGGCGAGTGCCGAGGCGCAAGCAGCTTTCGCCAACGGCGAGATCTACCTCGAACGCTTTTTTCCGCGCGTACGTCACATCGAGGTCCAGGTCTTCGGTGACGCGCGTGGCAATTACCGGCACTTCTGGGAGCGCGACTGCAGCGTGCAGCGCCGCCACCAGAAGCTCGTCGAGGAAGCGCCGTCCCCGGTGCTCAGTCCCGCCCAACGCAAAGAGATCACCGATGCCGCGGTCGCCATCCTCGCTGCAATTCACTATCGGAATGCGGGGACGATCGAGTTCATCTTCGACATCGAGAGTGGAAAGTACTTCTTCATCGAGATGAACACGCGCATTCAGGTCGAGCACCCTGTTACGGAGATGCTGACCGGCTACGATCTCGTCAGCGAGCAGCTTCGCGTCGCAGCCGGCGAGACGCTTTCTATCGCACCGACTTCCACCGTGCCGAGCGGAGCCGTCATCGAGTGGCGCATCTGCGCCGAGGATCCCGAGCGCAACTTTCAGCCCACCCCAGGCATCGTACATGGTTGGCCGCGCCTTGGCGGCCCGGGCATCCGCTTCGATACGCACGTCTACGACGGGTACAGCGTGCCGCCCTACTACGACTCGATGCTCGGCAAGCTGATCGTGGCCGGAGCCGACCGGGAGGAGGCGATGCGGCGATCGGCTGCCGCGCTGGCAGCGTGCGATATCACCGGAATCTCGACGACCGTGCCGTTTCATCGCGCGCTGCTGCGCCATCCCGCGTTTGCGCGCGGCGAGATCCACACGCGCTGGGTCGAACAGGAGCTCGTCCTATGACGCACGAAACAACACAGTTCAGCCTTAACGATGCCATCGAGGTGCTGAGGCTGCTCGATGGCGATCCGGACGCCGGTTTCGAGGTTCGCCGTGGCGGCTTGCGAGTTCAATGCGTGCGCGGCACCAAGCCGCCTGCCACAGGGGGTAGGCAGGTCGGGGACGTGCGCAAGGAAGCGGCGCCGAGTGTCCTGTTGAGAGCTCCGGCAGTCGGCCGGTTCCACGGCGATGCGGCCGTGTTCGCATCGGGAGCTCGACCGATCCATGTGAAAGTGGGCACTGTCGTCGGCCGGATCGAGGCCGGCACCCATGCGATCCCCGTCACGTCCAGTGTCGACGGCACGGTGGCGCATGCATGCGTTGCGCCCGATGGGTTCGTCGAGTACGGGCAGACCCTGCTCGCCATCGATGTCGCCTAGGGCCGCGGCTCCGATGCTCCCCATCGATCTCCTGTATCGCGGAGCGAGCCAATGGCCCGACCGCGTAGCCGCCGAGGATGGGACAACGACACTGACCTACAGGAGTCTGGTGCGAAGCGTGGAGGCGCTCGCGAGCGCGCTGCAGCAACTCGCACCGCAAGCCGAAAGCCGCATCGGCATCTGCGCGCCGAACTCGCTCGAGCACTTGATATCGATCCTGGCAGTTCTCGCTGCGGGCCATGTCTGGATTCCGCTGAATCCGCGCAACGGACAGGCCGAGACGGACGCGATCGTCGCCGCGACGCACCCGGCGCTGCTGATCGTCGACGCGCAATACCTGGATCGGTTCACGACGACCGACGCAAAGGTCGTCGTGAGTCGACCGCAGGCAACCAACCGGTTGCCGACCATCGCCGGGCTGATCGCCGAGTTCCAGGAGACGAAGCCGCGTCCTGCCGACCTCTCGCCCGAGGCGACGCAGGCCATCAAGTTCACCAGCGGCTCCACGGGAAAACCGAAGGGGGTCGTGCAATCCAGACGATCCTGGCATGCGTGCGCGACCAGCATCCTCGACGCATTCCACTTTGACCAGGACGAGCGCTTCCTTGCCGCAGCACCCGTGACTCACGGCACGTCCTGCTTCATCCTGCCGATCCTGAGCGTTGGCGGACGACTCATCCTGCTCGAGCGACCGAAGCCCTCGGACATCCTCGCTGCATTCACTCGCTTCGGGGTAACCGCCACCTACCTCACACCCACCATGATCTACATGCTGATGGCGGAGGACCTCGCGCGCCGCGGCGCATTCCCGACGTTGCGTCATCTGATCTACTCGGGCGCGCCGATGCGCGCGCAACAGATCCGTGCTGCGCAGAGCTTGTTCGGCGCGTGCATCGAGACCTGCTACGGCCAGACCGAGGCGCCACAGATCGTCTCGTACCTGCGCGCAGCGGACCTCGCCGACGAGGTGAATCTCACCGCCGCAGGGTATCCCGGTCTCGGGACACGGATCGGCATCATGGACACGGGCGGAAAGTTGCTCGGGCGAGGGGAAGTCGGCGAGATCGTGGTGCAGGGGGACCTCGTCATGAGCGGTTACCTCGACAATCCCGAAGCGACGGCGACAACGATCATCGATGGCTGGTTGCATACCGGAGATCTCGGTCTCGTCGACGGGCGCGGTGTTCTCTACGTCAAGGGCCGCCTTCGCGAGGTCATCATCTCCGGCGGGTTCAACATCTATCCAAGCGACGTCGAGAGCGCGCTCGGCAAGCATCCCGCCGTGCACGAGTGTGCGGTGTTCGGCGTCGACGATCCCAAGTGGGGTGAGGCCGTGCACGCAGCCGTCGAACTCAATCCCGAGCACAGTGTCAGCGAGTCCGAACTCATCGGACACGTGAAAGCACTGCTCGATTCAGTGAAGGCGCCCAAGCGCATCCATTTCGTAGAGCAACTCCCGCGCAGTCCGGTGGGAAAAGTTCTGCGCCGCGAAGCCAAGGCCATGGTGATGCGTGACCCGGCCGACTCCCCGCGTTACACCTCATAAAGGTTGGACAGAGCCACATGTCGCTTACCTTAAACGATCTGAGAAGTGTTCTCGACTTGTTCCGGGAATCGGCCTACCGCGAGATGCGGCTAGGCATTGGTTCACTGTCGATCACGGTACGCAACGAGGGGACGACGGCAACGGCGCTTCCCGGTGCGGCGACAGTCGTTGGCGAGCCGGACGACGCCTCCGCCGAAGTTGCAGAGGGCGTGGACACCGTGGCCGTTCGCGCCACGATCTCGGGCACGTTCTATCGCACACCGAGTCCGGGCGCCGACGCGTTCTGCAAAGTTGGCGATCGCGTGCAGGCGGACACAACCGTGGGTCTGATCGAAGTAATGAAACTGTTCACCTCGGTGCAGGCGGGTATCAGCGGCACTGTTCTGCGGATCGTGCCCGAGAACGGCACCCTGGTCGAATCGGGCCAGCCGCTGCTGTTGATCCAACAGGATGAGGTCCGGCCGTGATCAAGCAGGAGACGACACGAATGAGCGCAATCCGCATCGTCGATACAACACTACGCGACGGACAGCAATGCCTGTGGGCAACACGAATGTCGACTGCCATGATGCTCCCCATCGCGGAGCGCCTGGATCGGGCCGGATTCGACGCGATCGAGCTGGTGGGCGCCGTTCAGTTCGATGCTTCCGTCCGCTACCTCAAAGAGAACCCATGGGAGCGGATCCGGCTGCTGCGCGAACGGATCCGCGAGACGCCGCTGCAGGCCGTCATTCGCAGCAGGTGCGTGCTGGGCTTCGACCTGCAGCCCGACGACATCAGCAATCTGTGGGTAGAACGACTGGTCGCGAACGGGATCCAGCGCTTCGTCGCGTACGACGGGCTGCATGACCTCGACAACCTCGTCGCCGGACTCGAGCGCGCCAAGGCACTTGGCGCGCATACGACGGGCTGGCTGACGTACAGCGACAGCCCGGTGCATACGGACGAGCTTTACGTGCAGAAGGCGCGAGAGTTCATCGATCGCGCGGGTGTCGATGCAGTGATGATCGAAGATGCCAGCGGCGTGCTGACGCCGGAGCGGACCCGTACTCTGGTGCCGAAGCTGAAACAGGCAATCGGCGCCGTGTCGCTTGGCCTGCACAGTCACGGCCTTCTCGGCCTCCCGCAACGCACGTATCTCGAAGCCGTCGCCTTGGGCGTAGACAACCTCTACACGTGCATTCCGCCGCTTGCTGACGCGAACGCGCCGCCCTCCGCCCTCACCACGATCCGCAACCTGCGCTATCGTGGCCACGAGGTCGATGTCGACGAGGCAGCGGTCGAGGAGATGAGGGGCCATTTGGAGGCCGTGGCCCTGCGCGATGGCAAACCTTTCGGGCAGCCGATGGACTTCGATGCGAGCAGCTTCGGGCACCAGGTTCCCGGCGGCGTGCTGAGCAATCTCGAGGCCCAGCTCAAGACGGCGGGTCTCGAGCACAAGCTACCGGAGGTCCTGGACGAGTGCAGCAATGTACGCGCCGAACTCGGCTGGCCGATTCAGGTGACCCCGTTCGCACAGTTCATAGGCGTCCAGGCGACGCTCAACGTCATTCGCGGCGAGCGCTATGCGGTTGTACCGGACGAGGTCAAGAAGTATGCGCTCGGCCACTACGGCAAGCTCCTTTCACCCGTTGATCCGGACGTCCTCGACCGCATCGTCTCCAACGGGTCGCAATACATCTCGCGCGAGCCACGACGACCGGAGCCCGCGCTCCCGGCCCTGCGCAAGAAGTTCCCACGAGCCGACGATGACGAACTGCTGCTGCGCCACAGCTTCGCATCACCGATCGTCGATGCGATGCTCGAGAATCGGCCGGACTACGATGCCTACACGGTGGCGGGAAAACCGATCCTGCACCTGCTGGAAGAGGTCGCGAAGCGGCCGCCGGTGGCCCGGTTCTTCCTGTCTACAGGGGATGTGTCCATCGAGCTCAAGGGGGGACGTGTGACAGCCCGATGGGGCGAGGCTGGTCAGGAGCCACTCGACCCACACATGCCTGAGCGGGTCGATGACGAGATGAAGGTCGCGTCGGCGTCCCAGACTGACGTGCCAGGTAATCGGAGTGAGAGTTCCATTCGTTAACCAGCGTGTGCCGGCCGGGACACCGCACCGACCCCGCGCTCCCGCCGGAACGACCCCAGCACCGCCTCCATCACCCGCGCCGTCCGCACCGCCGTCTCCCCCGTGCTCGGGCACCGGCCCACACCGTTCATCTCGTCGACGATGGTCTGGATGAGCGGCTGGTGCACGTGCTCGGGGTCGCCGAGCGCGCGCTCCTCGACGCTGTCGCCGCGATACAGGCGCAGCGGCTGCGGCGAGAGGGTGGCGAAGCGCAGCCGCCCATCGGTGCCCACGAGTTCGGTCCAGTCGTCGTCGCGGTCGGCGTCGTAGCACCACGCGCCGCTGCCCAGCACGCCCGACTCGAATCGGTACGTCGCGCCGACCACGTCCTCCGCGTCGTAGAGGCCGGCGCGGTTGTCGGCGATCCCGTGCACCTCGGTGACGGGACCGAGGAGGAAATCGAGGAAGTCGAACGTGTGGCACACCGCCTCGAAGAAGAATCCACCGCCCGACAGCGCCGGATTCACGCGCCAGGGCATGGCGCCGCCGGCGAACTCGGCGGGGGGCGGACGCTTCTGCGTGAGGTAGGTCACCGCCATGCGGACCTCGCCGATCGCCCCGTCGGCCACGAGGTCGCGCACCGCCAGCAGCCTCGGCAGCGCACGCCGATAGTAGCCGACCCACAGGGGCACGCCGGCCGCGCGGCAGGCGGCGATCATCTCCTCGCACTGCGCGGGATCCATCGCCATCGGCTTTTCCACGTACACCGGCTTGCCGGCAGCGGCGCAGCGCAGCGTGTAGTCGCGATGCGAGTCGGTGAGCGTGGCGATGTACACGGCATCGATGTCGTCGGCCTCGATGATCGCGTCCGCGTCGGTGTGCCAGCGCGCCACGCCGTGGCGGCGCGCGTAGTCCTCCGCCCGCGACGCGTTGCGGCGCATCACCGCACGCAGCTCCGAGTTGCGGGCCTTGGCGAAGCCGGGTCCGCTCTTGCGCTCGGTGACGTCGCCGCAGCCGATGATGCCCCAGCGGATCGTTCTCATCGCCCGCCCTCCGCGTCCTTGCCGCTGTAGCGTGGATGCAGCTTGACCGGCCGCCCGGCGCGGCGGCGCATGCGCAGGTTGAGCATCTCGACCACGACGGAGAACGCCATGCCGAAATAGATGTAACCCTTGGGAACGCCCTTGTCGAAGCCTTCGGCCACGAGCGCGACGCCCACCACGAAGAGGAACGACAGCGCGAGCATCTTGATCGTGGGATGGTCCGACACGAACCGCCCGATCACGCCGGCGAAGGCCATCATGAGGCCGACCGACGCGACCACCGCGGCGACCATGACCGGAATGTCGTTGACCATGCCCACCGCCGTGATGATCGAGTCGAGCGAGAACACGAGGTCGATCGCGATCACCTGCAGGATCACCGCCGTGAACGTCGCCTTGACCTTGGTCGAGGCATGCCCCTCCTCCCCCTCCATGAGCTGGTGGATCTCCATCGTGCTCTTCCAGAGCAGGAACATCCCGCCGAGGATCAGGATCAGGTCGCGTCCCGAGATCGCCTGGCCGACGACGGTGAAGAGCGGTGCGGTGAGCCCGATCAGCCACGACAGCAGCAGCAGGAGGCCGATCCGCATGAACATGGCGAGGAAGAGGCCCAGCCGGCGGGCGAACTCGCGCTCCCTGCTCGGCAGCTTGTCGACCAGGATCGAGATGAAGATGATGTTGTCGATGCCCAGCACGAGCTCGAGCGCGGTCAGGGTGCCGAAGGCGATCCACGCCGCCGGGCTGGTGAGGAGTTCCATCATCGTCGCGATCCCCGGGGCGAAGGCGCGGTACTCAGCGCACGAAGAAGACCAACACCACGACCGCGCCCATCACGACGAACTTGGCCGCGTAGTAGGCGTACTTGTTCCAGCGCTTCAGCGCCTTGCCGGGCAGCCGCACGTAATAGGCCCAGCCGAAGATGCGATTGAGCAACCCCACCTTGTCGCCGGGGGCGTTCTCGGTCTGCGTGGCGCGCACCACCGTGCGCTCGACCCAGTGGTTGAAGCGCGTGAGCAGGCGGTTGCGCAGCGGGCGCTCCACGTCGCAGAAGAGGATGAGCCGGTCGGTGTCGGTGCGATTCTCGGCCCAGTGGATGAAGGTCTCGTCGAAGAGCACGCCCTCGCCGTCGCGCCACGAATACGACTCGCCGTCGACCACGATGCGGCAGCGGTCGCTGTTGGGGGTGACGAGTCCCAGGTGGAAGCGCAGCGATCCGGCGAAGGGGTCGCGGTGTCGGCCCAGGTCGCCTCCCGCGGGCAGCATCGCGAACATCGCGCCGTTCACGTTGGGGATCGACTGCACGAGTTCGACGGTCTTCGGGCACAGCGACCGTGCCGACTCCAGCGGCGCGTCGTACCACTTGAGATAGAAGCGCTTCCAGCCGCGCCGGAAGAACGAGTTGAAGCCGAGGTCGTTGTACCCGCTCGACGCGCGGATGTGTCCCTGCTCGAAGAGCGCGAGCGCCTCGTCGCGGATCGTCTTCCAGTTGCGCTGCAGCGGGGCGAGCTCGGGAAAGCGGCCGAGGTCGACGAACGGCGCGTTGGGCACCGCCGAGAAGCCGTACATGAGCGCGTTGTAGGGCGCCACGAACGTCGAATGGTCGGTGAGCTGCTTGTGGAAGCGGTGCCGCTCGCGTCCGCGCAGGTGGATGAAGAGCGCCCACAGGACGTACCCGTAGACGATCGCCGCCTTCCAGGACAGGAGGGATGCGGCGACGACGGAGGTGCTCGGCAGTTCCATGACTCGCGGCGGGTCAGGCGTTGGCGGGATCGGGCTTGCGCTTGCGCGCGCGCCGCTCGGCGTGCTTCCAGCGGCGGTGCACCCAGTACCACTGCTCGGGCCGGCGCAGCACGAAGCGCTCGATAGCGGCATTGTAGGCGCGCGTGGTCAGCCGGATGGCCTCGCTCGTCTTCGCATGCTCCACCGCGGGGATCGGATCCTCGAAGCGCAGCACGTGCGTGCCGTCGGGCTCGCGCCAGCTCGTGGCGGGAATCACCGGCGCGCCGGTGGCGAGCGCGATGATGGCGAGGCTCTTGAACGTCCACGCCGGCGTGCCGAAGAAGTCGACATCGATGCCGTCGGGCGGGCTCGCATGCTGGTCGAAGGCGAACACGATCGCATCCCCATTGCCGAGCGCGGCGAGCATGGCATCGAGCGACCCGCGCTTCCTGAACACGCCGAAGCCAGCACGCTGGAAGCGGCGCGTGACCAGGCGATCGAGCCAGTCGGGCTTCAGGGCGCGTCGCACGAAGTGGAAGCGCCCGCGCATGTGCGGGAAGCTGCCGATGCCGGCCACGGTCGCCACCTCCCAGTTGCCGAAGTGGCCGGTGAGCAGGAGCACGCCCTTGCCCTGATGCCAGGCGGCGGCGAAGGTATCGACGTTCTCCACGCGCACCAGCGCGAGCTTCTTCTCGTTCGACAGCCAGCGGAAGCGCGCGAATTCGCCGGCGAGCTTCCACAGGTGCGCGTAGTGCGCCTGCGCGAGGCGCCCGATGGCCGGCGCGTCGAGCGTGGCGCCGTAAACGCGGCGCAGGTTGTCGAGGATCACCTTGCGGCGGAACGGCGCCAGCCGATAGAGAAGGCGCCCGGCGAGCGGCACGTCCAGCGTCGCGGGCTGCGCCACCGCGACGGCCTGCGCGCTCGTGCGGTCGTGCGTCATGGACAGCGCGATGGGACCGAGCCGGTAGCGTCCGGCGAGCGCCTCGGCGCGCGGCCCGGGGACGGCGAGCGGCGCACCGAAGCTGTCGCGCACCACGCTGAAATCGCAGGGCTCGATCTGCGCGAGCGCGGCCTCGCGCGGAAACAGCTTGACGCAGGCTTCCTTGGCCGCGAAGCGCGCGGCGAGACTCGCGGCACGCCCGGGACCGTCGCCGGCATCGGCCAGTTCCTGCCCGGTGAAGAAGCGCAGCAGCGCCTCGCGGTCGTTCTCGCGGAGCAGGCGCTCGATGCGCGCGATCTCCACCGAATCGATCCCGCAGCGGCGGCTGGGCTCCGGTACATGGGCGCCGCCGGCCGCGAACGAAGCCGGTGCGGCCGGCCCGGCGCCCATCGCGGCCTCACGCGGCACGCAGGAGCACGGCCGCGTTGGTGCTCGCGAAACCGCGGCAAAGAACGAGCGCCACGTCGCTGCGCGGCACCTGTGCCTGCGCCGACACCGCGAGGCCCTCGCAGGCGGGATCGAGCGTGCGCAGCGTGGCGATGCCGGGCACCACGCCGGCTCCGAGCGCTTCGAGCGCCACCGCGGCCTCGAGGATTCCGGCCGCCGCGATGAGATGACCGAAGGCCCACTTGAAGCCGGTCACCGGCGGCATGTCGGCGCCGAACACGCGCCTGATGGCGGCCGCTTCGGAGGCATCAGACGGGCGCGTGCCGTTGGCGTGCGCCACGATCATCCCGACGTCGCGCGGTGCGAGGCCGGCGTCGGCGAGCGCCTGCCCGATCGCGCGCGCGGGCCCGTCACCGTCGTCGCGGATGGCGAGAAGGCCCTCCGCCTCGGCGGCGTAGCCTGCGCCCAGGACCTCGCCGAGCACGCGAGCCCCGCGCTCCTGCGCCGACGCCTCGGTCTCGAGCACGAGCGCGCCAGCGCCCTCGCCGAACTGGCTGCCGTCGCGCCCCGCATCGAAGGGGCGCAACGTGTCGGAGGCGAGGAGCCCGACGTCGTGGTAGTACAGCACCATCTGCGGCTCGATCGGTGTCTCGTGCCCCACCGCCACCACACGGTCGGCCTCGCCATGACGCAGGGCCTCGAACGATTCGATGACCGCGAGGAGACCGCCGACGCTGTGGCTGGTGATGCAGGCGTTGGTGCCCTTCAGGCCGTACTTGATGCCGATGTGCCCGAGCACGTTGTTGGGCAACGTGCGCAGGAGCCACATCGGATTGACGACGTTGGCGAGTTCGCGTCCGAAAGTCGCAAGGTCGCCCTTGGCCTCCGACATCAGCGGAAAGAAGTCGTACTGGTTCTCGAAGTTGCCGCCGCCGGAACCCACGATGACGCCGGTGCGGTCGCTGTAGCGCGCGGCCTCTGCCGCCGGCAGCGCATCGCGGTGCGCCACGAGCCCCGACTGCCCGAGCGCACGCCCCGCCGCATACAGCCCGACGAGATCGGTGCGGCGGATGAGCTTGTGCAGCTTGCGGTCGTCGACCATCGTCCGCGCATTGAAATCGGGGATCTCTCCGGCGACATGCGTGGGCCAGCCCGTGGTGTCCCATTGCTCGATCGGGCGCAGCGACGACGTGCCGGAGCGCACCGACGCGAGAATGTCCGCGGGATGCAGACCGGCGGCGCACACCGCGCCGCTGCCGGTGATCACCACGCGAGTCACGATGCGGCCTCCGCGGCGCTGCGTCCCGGCCGGCCGTCGACCTCTTCGGGATGGCGCATCACGATGCAGCTGTTGGAGCCGCCGAAGCCGAAGGAGTTGGAGAGCGTGGCGCGGATGCGGCCCTGCCGCGGTGCGGTGACGAGGTCGAGGTCGCAATCGACGTCGCGCTCGCCGAGATTGGCATTGACCGGCATCTCGCCGCGCGCGATGGCGAGCGCGCACACCACGCCCTCGACCGCGCCGGCGGCGGCGATGAGGTGGCCCATCGTGCTCTTGGTCGAGCTCACCGGCACCGTGCGTCCGCGCGCGCCGAACACCGCGTGCACGGCGGCCGTCTCGCTGCGGTCGTTCATCAGGGTGGAGGTGCCGTGCGCATTGACGTAGTCGATGTCGTCGGTGGTGACGCCGGCGTCGGCCAGCGCCTGCCGCATCGCCTGGATCGGGCCGTCGCCGTCGGGCGGCGAGTCGGTGATGCGGTACGACGACAGCGAATTGCCGTCGCCCGCGAGCTCGGCGTAGATGCGGGCGCCGCGGGCGCGGGCACTCTCCCACTCCTCGAGCACCACGAAGCCGGCGCCCTCGCCCAGCAGGAAGCCATTGCGCGTCGCATCGAACGGCCGGCTCGCGCGCTGCGGCGTATCGTTGTCGGCGGACAGCGCCGACAGGAGGCAGAAGCCGCCGATGCCGATCGGGCTGATCATCGAGTCGAAGCCGCCGGCGAGCACGCGATCGACGTGGCCGCGGCGGATCGCCTTCAGCGCCGTGCCCAGCGCCTGTCCGCCCGAGGCGCATGCGGTGTGCACCGAGGTCGCGTACCCCTGGATGCCGTGGCGCTTCGTCAGCAGCGCGAGACCCTCGGCTGCCTGGCCGCGGCAGAACACGATCGGATCGTTGGCGGGCCGGTCGCCCAGGAGGAGGCCAGTGTCGAGTTCGCCGCCGCCGGCGGCATGTGCATGCGTCTCCTCGAGGTCGGCGAAGTCGGTGGTCATCATGCCGGCACCCACCGCGCATCCCCAGCGCCGGGCGTCCTCCGCGGTGGGGCGGATGCCGGCATCGAGCAGCGCCTGCTCCGCCGCCTCGAGCGCGAAGCGATGCGAGCGGTTGGTGAGCTTGAGCAGGCGCCGGTCGGTGACGAGCGTGTTGCGGAAGTCCTTCACCTCCGCCGCGATGCGCGTGGAGAACCCGGAAGCGTCGAAGAGCCTGATCGGCCCCCCCCCGCTGCGTCCTTCGAGGAGGGCGCGCCAGGTCGTGGCCACGTCGTTGCCCACCGGCGTGACGAGTCCCGCGCCCGTCACCGCCACGCGCCGGCGTGCGCGCGCCGTCATGACGGGCTCCCGGCGTCGCCGCCAACGCCGCAAACCTGTACGCCACCGCGCCCCGGGAACGCCCTCGCCGCGGCCCCCAGGAGGTGCCGCCTCGTCATGCGTCGGCTCCCGTCGCCGTCGGCACCGCTCGCGTGGCCGCGTCCACCGGCGCGATCACGACGCGCGCGGTCGCCACCGTGCGCTCACCCGCGAGCGCCGACAGCATGAAGGTGGCCTGGTCGCCGTCGGATGGGCGCATCGCCGCGCGCAGCAGCAGCGTGCTCCCCGGCTCCGTGAACGAGCGCACCTTGACGTGCGTCATGCGCACGGGCGCAAGTTCCGCTCCCGGCCAGCGCCCGGACGCCTGCGCGAGGCGCAATGCCACGCCGATCTGCGCATCGAGCATGAGCGTGGCCGGGAACACCGGACGCCGCGGAAAGTGGTCGTTGAAGAAGCTGGCCTGCGACGGCACCGCGAGCATCGCCTCGGCCACATCGGGCCCGCTCGTCACCGTCGCGACCGGAGCGGGGAGGTCGACGCCGCGAAACCGGCCGGGCGGGGCCCCCTCTCCGGTCAGCCGGTCGAGCCACCCGCGCATCGCCGCCGGATCGTCGAAGTCAGGGAGCGGCAGCATCGGCCCCAGGCAATCGGCGAGTTCGACGACGCGCCGGCCACCGACCGCCGCGTGACCGTGATAGGCCACGGCCTCGTCGTCGCAGCTCTCGATCTCCACCGAGAGCGTGAGCGTGTCACCAGGCCGGGCGCTGCCTGCAAAGCGCGTCTCGCTCGCCAGCGCCGCCACCGGGCGGCCGCGGAACCCGATGTGCGCCATCGACACCCACGCCGCGAGCTGACCCACGGCCTCCGCGACGAGGCACGCCGGAAAAGCGTGCAACTGCGGCGGGATCGTGAAGCTGCCCCGGGCCCGCGACCCGGGCACCAGCTCGTCGATGCGATCGACGAAGGAGAAGGCGGCGAAGTGATCCGTCATGCCGAAAGCCGCAGCGCAGGCGAAACCTCTCGGCGCAGCGCCGTCAGGCCGCCGCGCCCGCCTCGCGCTGCGCCTGCACCACGAGCTTGCAGAACGTCTCCGGCGTGAAGAGGCGCGGAATGTCCGCGACCTTCATCGGCGACTTGAAGCGCTCGGCCGGCACCTCCGAGAGGTAGGCCGTAAGCTGCGCCATGCCGGTGTCGGTCACGATGCCCTTCTGCTCGAACTCCGCCTCCGACAGCGAGCCGCGCGCATTCTCGACGATCTTGCCGCGCGGGATCTTTACCTTGAAGGCGCGCTCCAGGCGAAACACCATGTCGAGGAAGTCGATCGACTCGGCATCGAGGTCCTCGATCAGCGAGACGTTCGGCTTCACGTCCTCGGCGTCGACGCCCAGGGCGTCGGCGATGGTCTCCGCCACGGTGGGATACACCGCGTCGATGTCAGCCTGCGTGATGGGTGTGGCCATGCTTCCCTCTCATTCCATTTTGAATCCGCCGTCGACCGTGAGCACCTGCCCCGTGATGTAGCTCGCAAGATCCGAGGCCAGGAACCACACGGCGTGGGCGACCTCGTCGGCGGTGCCGAAACGCTTCATCAGGATGCGCGCCTTGACCTCGTCGCCGGCCAGCTCGCGCACCGCCTGCGACATCTCGGTGTCGATCACGCCCGGCGCCACGGCGTTGACGGCGATCCTGCGCGGCGCGAGCTCCACGGCGAGCGCCCTGGTGAATGCGTTGATCGCACCCTTGCTTGCGGCATAGTTGGTCTGTCCGCGCCCGCCCTTCTCGCCCGACACCGAGGAGATGTTCACGATCCGCCCGCGCCGCTTGCTGATCATGTACGGCGCCACCGCGCGCGTGACGTTGAACACGCCCGTGACGTTGGTGGCGAGCACCTCCGCCACGTCCTCGTCGGAGAATCCGGCCAGCGGATTGTCGCGGATGAGACCTGCGTTGTTCACCAGCACGTCGATGCGCCCGGAGCGCTCGGCGAGTCCTTCGACTGCCACGGCGCAGGCGCTCATGTCGCGGACGTCTGCCTGGACGGCGGTCACCGCGTGGCCGTGGGCCGTCTCCTCGGCCACCAGCGCGTCCGCCGCCTCGCGATTCCCGCGATAGAAGAAGGTGACCTGCGCACCGTCGGCGGCAAGCCTCGCCACGATCGCGCGGCCAATGCCGCGGCTGCCGCCAGTCACCAGCGCGACCTTGTCCTGCAGTCCGGAGGCGATCGACAAGGCCATGCTCACCCGGAGATCGCGAAGCCGCCGTCGACGACCAGCGTGTGGCCGTTGATCATCGCGGCCTCCGGCAGGCACAGGAGGTAGACCGCGCCGGCGACGTCGTCGGGCGTGAGCACCGGCCCCGCCGGCGTGCGCGCGGCGAAGTTGGCGAGGAGCTCGTCGCGATTGGGAAAGTACGACAGCGCATCGGTGTCGACGACGCCGGCGCTCACGACGTTCACGCGGATGCCGCGGGGCCCCAACTCCTGCGCCAGCGCACGGGCGAGCGCTTCGAGGGCAGCCTTGGAGGCGCCGACGAAGCCGTAGCCCGGCATCGCCCGCTGCGCGCCCAGGCTCGACATCGCGACGATGCGCCCGCCGTCGCGCATCAGGGGTACCGCGCGCTGCGCGAGGAGATTCAGCGCCAGCGCGTTGGTCTCGAGGCACCAGCGCCAATGCTTCAGCGTCATCTCGATCGTGGGCTTGAGCACTCCGCTCGCGGCGTTCGACACCACGATGTCGAGGCGGTCGAAGTGATTGCCGATCGTGGCGAAGAGCTCGTCCACGCTGTCCGGCACCCCCACGCTCGCCTGCACCGCGATGGCACGTCGGCCGAGTCCGCGCGCTTCGGCGCACAGGGCCTCTGCCGGTTCGGCGCTGTTGTAGTAGTTGACGACGAGGTCGCTGCCCTCGTGCGCGAGCTTGCGCGCGACCGCGCGCCCGATGCCGCGCGCTGCACCCGTGACGAGTGCCACCTTGCCCGCCAACGTCCCCGCCATGATCCGCGATTGCTCCGTGCCGGATGCAGGGGCGGCGCGAGGGCCTTGCCTGCCGTCGCGATCCGCACCCTGCCCTGTGGTTGCCTGGTGGCCGGCCCGAGCGAGCGTACCGGCCACGAAAGGACGCTATTCTAGCTTGGCGGCCGCGCCCGCCGCGGCGTGGCTGCGTTTGGCGCGGATGTAGCGCTGTGCCTCGATCACCCAGAACTTCTTCACGTCGTACCAGACGTCGGCGAGCCAGAGGAGGTTCGCCGGTGCATCGGCGGGCGCCTGCGCCACGGTGCCGGGGTGGTAGGTCTCGATCCACGCGCGTTCCTTCGGCATCCCGGGCACGTCGGCAGAGGCGGGCAGGAACACGTGGTTGTTGGTGGCCGACAGCGTGACATTGCGGATGCGCACCTTGTCGCTGCCCCGAAAGTCGCGGACGTCCTCGGTCCCGGGCAGCGTCCAGGCCCAGAGGTCGACGTCGATCCAGTAGCCGGTGAACTCCTCGACGTTGTCGGGGATGGTCCGCAGCTTGCCGATGAGGCTCCACTGGTTGGGCAGGATGAAGGCCGCCCCGCCCGCGCCCACCGCCGAGACGTAGCCCACGCGCAGACCCACCACCGGCTGACGTTTTCCGGTCAGCGGATCGGTGATCGCGTCGCGGTCTTCCGGAAAGTCGGTCAGCGGATTCCATACCGGCACCTGCGCACCGTACTCTCCGGCAAGGACGTGCAGCACCTTGACCGCCTGCATGCCGCCCTGGCTATGGCCGATGATCATCGGGGCCATGCCGTCCTTCTCGTAGTACCAGGCCACGATCCCGGCGAGGCGGTTCGCATCCTCGTAGGGACTGTACGACCAGGCGCCATCGCGCGGCTGGCGGATGCGCTGCTCCGGATAGCCCATGCCGACGAGGAACTCGCCGAAGGACTCCATGGCGAGATGCACCGGATAGATGCCGCCATGCAGCAGCATGATGCGCGGCGTGGGTCCCTGGGCGAGGAGCTTCACGTCGGCCGGCGTCACCCGGGTGGGATCGAGGGCGAGGATGCGGTCCAGGACGGCGCGGTCGGCCACGCGCGTGGCCACCGGCGCTGCTTCGGCGGTGGCGAGGTGCGCGGGGGGCGTCGCGCAGGCCGTGATCACGCTCGCCAGCGCGAGGGCCGCGATCGCGCGCACGCAGCCGGTCACGCGCGCGGTGGCGAGCGCCGCTTCCGAGCCGGTTCCAGAACCTGCCGCGCGCAAGGTCTTCATGGCCGATGCCTGCGCCGACGGGCGCGCGCCGCGGTCTTCGTACGGGGCCTCATGCGGCGAGCTTCCTCGCACAGGACTCCATCGACGACGTGATCCGATCGATGTCCTGGCGCGTGAAGGCGCTCGTGCGCCAGGACACGCCGACGTGGAGGCAATCCCCCACCGACGCGGGCGCGAGCACCAGGGGGGAGAAGGGTCCGGTGGAAATGGCGCGAAGATAGTGCAGGACCGGCGCCTCGCCCACGCCCTCCTTCCACATCGCTTCCACGTTGAGCGCCGAGATTCCGCCCCACACCGGGTAGTTCTTGGCGTACATCTGCTTGTGCTGCTCCGGTGTCATGAAGCGCCACGCGAGCCCCCCACAGGCGAGCAGGTAGAGCGTTTGCAGGTAGAGCTTGCGGCGCTTCACGCGTTGCGTCTGCGCGTGGACATCGCGGGCGAGGACTTCGAGGCTGGTGCCCGGCGGCACCGCGTGCGACACGAGGAACGAGCTCAGGAACTGGCCGAACACTTCCCGCGTCCCGGGCTCGAGCTCGCTGCGCAGGTTGATCACCGAGGCGATCGCGATCTCTCGCCGGCGCTTCGCCGCGAGGCGGTCCGGAATCTCGGCCGACAGCGCGCAGATGAGCATCGCGAGCAGCATGTCGTTCAGCGTGACGCCCCATCGCTTGGCTGTGCGCCGCACGTTGGCGTACACGTCCGGCGCGAACTCCACCGACGTGAAGGCGTTGTGCTTGCTGTCGCCATGCGGATAGCGCGGACGCACCGCGCGGCGCGAGCGCAGGAGCATGCCGGGAAGGAGGTACTGCCCCACGTAGAACGCCAGCGGATTGCGGGCGAAGAGGCGAGCGTAGGCCCGCGGATACAGGTTCGGGGCGGGCGCGCCCAAAGGGTAGGTGCCGTCGTAGCGCGCCGCGATTCCCTGCAGCAGCGTGACCATCGAGTCGCCGCCGGCGATGAAGTGGTCGTAGGACACGCCCAGGTGGAACGAGCCGCCGTTGCGCACGGCGAAGAAGCGCAGCGGCTCGAACGACGTCTCACCGGGGCCGGGACCGAACGGCGCGTTGATGTGGCGCTCCATCTCGCGTTCGAGGACCGGCAGCGCGTCGCCATCGGCCTCGTGCACCATCAGCGGGAGGTGAGCCGGGCCGCCCGCGTACTCGTACCGGCGCCGCTTCGCATCGAGCGTGAGCCGCGCGATGCCGAGTTCCGTCAGGTGCGCGTCGATGGCCGCCGAGAGGCGCGCCTCGTCGAGGGCGCCCGGCAACTCCGCGACGTGCACCGCGTTGTACGGATACATCCCGCGCCAGCGCAGCATCGCCGCCTGGAAGAGATTGAGGCGCCCCTTCATCGGGCCTCCGCCGCCCGCAGCCGCCGTTGTCCTTCGACACACCAGTGCTCGCGGATCGAATGCCACAGGTCCGCGGCGAGCTCGAGATTGCGCACGTCCTCGCCTTCCGGCAGCGGCTGCGCATCGGCGCCGGGGCGCCAGGCGAGGATGAAGGCGCGGGTCCCGGGTTGCGCCGGAAGCTGCTCGGTGATCGGCGCGCCGATGTGGCTGTAGCGCCCCGGCAGGAGCACGTTGCGCACGCGGCTCGTGCCGGTCGCGACGTACGGATCGGCCTCGCCGAGAGTGCCGGCGATGGGGTCCCACGCGATGGCGAAGCCCGTGAAATCGAGCACCGTGTCGGGCACCTTGCGCAGCTTGTCGAGCATCGTCCACTGGCCGAACAGCACGCGCGCGAGCTTGCCGGTGGCGATCGCGGAAGCGAAGGAGAGCGCGATGCCGATCACGGGGCGCTGCTCGCCGGTGTACGGATCGCGGATGGTCGTGCGCGGCAGCACGGCACCCGTCACGGGATCGACGACCGCGATCTCGTCGTGGAACGCACCCGCGAGCTCGTGCAGCGTACGCATCACCAGCATGCCGCCCTGGCTATGGCCGATCAGCATCGGCCGCAGGCCGTCGTGCTCGTAATACCAGGCGAGCATGCCGGCGAGCCGCGCGCTGTCGCCGAAGCTCGAGCGCGTGAGGCTGCCGTCGGCCGGGTCGCGCAGCGAGGCTTCCGGATAGCCCATGCCCATGAGGAACTGCGCGAACGGCTCCATCGTCACGATCGGGATGCTTCCGTGGAGCAGCACGATCCGCGGCGCCGGCATGCCGGCGAGTGCCGACGAGGCCTCGGCATCACCGAGCCGTTCGCAGTCGAGCGCCAGCAGCGCCGCAGCGTTCGCGGGCGGCCTGCCGTGCACCCCGGTGGCAGCGACCGGAGTGACGAGCACGAAAGAGACGACGACGAGGAAGAGCGCGCGGACGGAACGGGACGGGCGCGGCACGGTGGGAACGACGCGGAAAGGACCGACGATCTCGCTATGGAAAGGCGTGATTATCGCAGCACGGCCGATCCGGCGCCGGCTTACCGGAAACGTGGCAGGAAGCGGCCGGTCCGGGCCAGGTAGGCGGCGTAGGCCTCGCCGTGCTTGTCGAGGAGGTGCCGCTCCTCGTTGTGAGCCTTGGTCACCATCATGGCGATATGCACGGCCCCTGCCGCGACCATGAAGCCCGTGGGCACCACGACCATGGTGCAGGCCATGAGCAGGATCGACAGCGAATAGATGGGATGACGGATCCTCGAGAACATGCCGTCGGTGATGAGTGCCTGCTCCTCGTCCGTCACTGCCATGCGCCAGTGCCGTCCCATGCGCGCCCAGGACTTGACGGTCAGCAGCAGGCACACGACCGCGACGAGCGCCGCCGCGTGGCGCAGCACCTCGTACCCGGGCGCAGCGGCGAACGCCGGCAACCCGAGAGGCGGCCCCGAGCGCCCCAGCGCAAGCCAGGGAAGCGCGACCCACGCCGCGACCAGCGGCACCCACACCAGACCCATCAGCCGTTCGAGCGGCTGCCGGGGCAGCACGGTCGCGGCATGCGCGGCGTGCTTGCGCGACTGGCGGCGGACGCGAACGATCATCGCGCCCACCCCGAACCAGTAGGCGGAAACCGTGATCGCAACGAGGGTGCCGGGGATGTCCATGGTGTGTCGGGGCGTCATTGTACGGGGCGCGGACGCTATCCTTTCGGGATGCGCGTGGGCGGCCTCCTTCTCGTCGTCGTTGCCGCCCTCGTGACGGCCGGCTGCGACCGGTCGCCCCCGGGCACCGCCGGCGCTCCCGGGCGGGCCGGACAAGCCGGCGTCGGCGGCGCCTTTGCCGCACGCTGCGCCGCCCTGCCGCCAGCACCGCCCGAGGTCGACGCGATCCCGCTCCTGCCGCAGCTCGACCAGACACGCTCGCTCGCGGAACTCACCGCGATGTACGAGCGCGCCACCGCGAACCACGAGACGCTGGGCCTCACGCATGCGCAACTGACCTACGCCTCCGAGCTCGCCGCCAACGGCTTCCAGGAGGACGGTCGCGCCTGCATGCGGGTGAAAGTGCGCGTGCAGGTCTCGATGGCGCCGGCCACCGTGTTCATCGCCCGCGAGGTCGCGGCAGACCCCTGCCGCCGCGAAGCGGTCCGCGAGCACGAGATGAAGCACGTGACCGTGCACGACGGCTTCCTCCGGGGCACGCCATCCCGGCTCCTCGCCCTGCTCGACGCCGCCGACGTCGGACGGACGCGCCACGGTGCCGATCCGGGCACGATCCAGCAGGAAGCGATGCGCGAAGTGAAGGACATCGTGGCGCAGGCGGAGGCCGCCGATCGCGTGAGCCTCGCTGCGATGCAGGCCGCGGTCGATACGCCCGAGGAGTACGCCCGGGTCGCCGCGTCGTGCGGGGGAACCTTCGTCGCGGTGCCACCCGATGGGTTGCGCGGCCCAACCGATCACCGTTGAATCCGCGCAGGCAAGCCGCGCAGTAGAATTCGAGACCATGGCCGGATCCACCTACGGCGCGCGGGCCGCTGCCACGGGCAAGCCCGCGCTCTCCCCTGCTGCGCTCGAGGAAGGCCGCGCCCTGCTGCGCGCGTGCTTCGCGCAGTACCGCTTGCGCCTGCTCGATCTCGTCCGCGCCTCGCTCGCCGAGATGCAGGACCTGTTCGAGACGAACAGCCACGTTCCCGACGGCGAGGTCGAGGCCTTCCGCAAGAAGCAGCCCGCATGGCTCGACAGGTTCGACCACACGCTGTGCGATCTCTTCGAGCGCCGCGTCGTCGAAGGTGTGCGGCGCCGCGGCCGGCGCCCCGATGCCGATGCTTCGCTCGCCACGCTGCGCGTGCTCACGGCCTTCGACCATGACCGCCAGGAAGCGCTGAAGGACGCCACGCGCTTCCTCGACCGCTTCACCCAGCGCGAGATCGCCGCGCTCGACCTGCGCGTGGAAACCCTGCTCGGCGAGCGCAATGCCGACGGCGACAACCCGTTCGCCGTCTCCTACATCCTCGACGCGGTGGGCTCGTCGGCCCGCGCGATCTATCCCGATCCACGCGTGTGGCGCCCCTTCATGGAGCGCGTGCTCGCGGACCTCACGTCCGAGATCAACAAGCTCTACGTGTCTCTCAACCGCTTCCTCGCCGACCGCGGCGTGCTGCCCGAGATCAAGGCGGCCCTGCGCGCGCGCAGCGAATGGCGCCCGCACGACGACCGCGAGCTCCTGTCCACGTTCGGGAAGCTGATGCAGGACGCGGTGCCCGGCGTGCCGCAGGACATCGTGGTGCCGGAGTTCACCGACCCGCATGCCCCGCCCGCATTCGTGTTCGCCGACCCGACGCCGCTGCGCATGGTGCCGTCCGCGCCGCTGGTCCAGGCGCAGGAGATGTCGGCGGCCCGCATCCTCGCCGGCTTGGCCGCGCTCGCCCGAAAGGTGCCCGGTGCGGGCGCGCCGGGGCCGGCCGCGGCCGAAGCAGCGGACGGCGCCGGTCCCGTCGACGCCAGTCCTGCGGCGCTTCCCGACGGCGCCTTCCCGTCGCTCGATCCGCTCATGGCGCTCGGCACGTCCAGTCCCCTCTTCGCCACCCTGGCCCGCTGGCAGCGGCTCGACCTGCCGGCCGCGATCGCCGGGGCGCTGGCACCGGCGGCGACGGGGGCCAACGAGGGCACGGTCGTCCCGATCAACCTGATCCCGCACATCCGGGAAGCGATCGGCGACCAGATCAACACCGATACGGACCGCATCACGATGGACGTGATCGCGCTCCTGTTCGACTACATCTTCCGCGACCCGTCGATCCCCGACTCCCTGCGCAGCCTTTTCGGCCGGCTGCAGGTGCCCATCGTCAAGGCCGCGCTGCTCGACCGGATGTTCTTCTCGGACCGGGCGCACCCGGCGCGGCAGCTCCTCGACGGTCTCGCCGAGGCCGCCGTCGGCGCCACCGCCGACGACGCTTACCAGCAGGCATTCGGCAAGCTCGCCACCGGCATCGTCGACGACATCTGCCGCGACTTCGACATCGATCTTGGCGTGTTCCGCGAGGCGAACGCGCGCCTCGCCGCGTTCATCGACGCCGAACGCGAGCGTGTCGTGCAGGCGTCGGCGGTGGACGTGGAGTCCGCGCTCGGCGCCGAGGAGAAGGAGGCGGATCGCTCGCAGGTCCGCGCATTCCTGCGCGATCGCCTGGCCGGCACCGATCTGCCGTTCGAGGTGCGCGGCTTCGTGGAGACGACCTGGGCCGAGCACCTGGCGAGCCTGCGCCACGCGCACGGCGCCGACGGCGAGCCCACGGTCGCCGCGATGAAGACCCTCGACGATCTCCTGTGGAGCATCGTCGCCAAGGAACGCTCCGCGCAGAAGGCGCGCCTGACCAGGATGATCCCCTCGCTGATCGGCGCGTTGCGCAAGGGTGCCGCGGCGGTCGGAACGCCACCCGAACGCAGCCGGGCTTTCCTCGAGGCTCTCTACCAGCTCCACATCGCGGCCATCAAGACCGTCAAGGACGGCTCGCCGGTGCCCGAGCCGGGCAAGCCGAAGGAGTTGCCGCCGCTGCCCAAGGTCAGCGTGCACGACTACGTCAACGAGATGGCGGTCGGCACCTGGCTCGCGTTCTCCAAGGAAGGGCATACCGTCAATGCGCGGCTGACCTGGGTGAGTCCGCTGCGCACCAAGTATCTGTTCACCAGCCGGTCACGCTCGCGAGCCTTCGTGTATGCCCCGGAGGAACTCGCCTACGAGATCAGCGCCGGCCAGGTGGCGCTGGTAGTCGAGCCGGTGCCGCTGTTCGATCGCGCGGTGAGTGCGGCGCTCGATTCGCTGGGGACCCGGCAGCCGCCGGCACCGGCGGCGATCTCCGCGTAGCTCGCCGGTGGCCACGCGCACGCGGTGGGGGCGGCTGCACGCCTGGTCGCGCGCGGGCCCGCTCGCGGCCCTGCTGGCACTCGGCCTGGCGGGCGGAAGCGCGGATGCCCGGCTGGGCGGACCGCCAGCCCCCGATCCACAGGTGGTCCTCGCCAACGCCAAGAGCGCGAGCGGCGGGCCGGCCTGGGATGCGCTGCGCAACCAGCACAGCACGTTGAGCATCTCCGCCGGGCCCCTCACCGGGCACGCGGAGCGCTGGAGCGAGTTCGCCACGGGACACTCGGCGATGGTCTTCACCATGGGCCCGGTCTCCGGCGCCGCCGGGTACGACGCACAGGGCCCCTGGGTGCAGGACGCCGCCGGCGACCCGCAGGACGAGGCCGACGCCGCTGCCCGTGAGCTCGCCGTGAATGCGTCGTACCGCGACCGGCTCGCCTTCTGGTATCCGGAGCGGGCGCGGGCACGCATCAGCTACAAGGAACGTGCCGAAGCCGACGGCGCCATCTTCGACGTGATCCGCATCACCCCCGACGGTGGACGGCCATTCGAACTGTGGATCAACACCGAGACGCATCTCATCGAGCGCCTCGTCGAGCGCGAGGCCGTGGCGGTGCGTACCGAGCAGTACATGGACATGCGCAACGTCCAGGGCGTGACCATCCCGTTCCGGGTGCGGGCCTCGCGCGACGGCGGCCGGCGCGACGAGGTCGTCACGGTCGACAGCATGACCTTCAACGCGCCGATACCGGAGGCGCGGCTGACCCGTCCGCCGCCGCCCGCGCCCGATTTTGCGTTCCCCGCCGGCCGCGATGCAGTCGAGGTGCCTTTCGAGTTCGTCGACGGCCACGTCTTCCTGCACGTCCTTCTCGACGGCAAGCCGGTGCGCATGCTCGTGGACAGCGGTGGGAGCAACGTGCTGCTGCCCAGGGTCGCCGCCGCGGCGGGCGCCCGGATGGAAGGCAGCGGTGAACTCGCCCCGGCCCGCGTCGGCCGCATGAGCATCGGCGGTCTCGTCTTCGAGCGGCAGACGTTCGCCACCGTCGACCTCGCGGCGTTCCTCCATCGCGTGGAGGGGCAGGAGGACATCGGAGGCGTGCTCGGAGCCGAGCTCTTCCGGCGCGTCGTGGTGAAGCTCGACTACGGCCGGCTGCGCGCGACGCTCTCCGATCCCGCCCGCTACCGGCCCTCCGGCCGCGGCACCACCCTGCCTCTCGTCGAGCCGGCACGGACTCCACGCGTGAAAGGCCAGGTGGATGGCGTCGCCGGGGTGTTCCGGGTCGATACCGGCAATCGCGGCTCGCTCACGCTCTCGCGATCGTTCGCCGAGGCGAACGGGCTCGCGGACCGTCATGGCGGCATCGAGGCGGTCCACGGCGCGACGGTGACGGGCCCGTTGCGGGCAACGATCGCCCGCGGCGGAGCGCTCACGCTGGGTGACATCGACGTCGCCGGCCCGATCACCGCGATCGTGGCCAGCGACAGCGGCGCGCTCGCCAATCCCGACGTGGCCGGGAGCATCGGCAACGGAGTCCTGCGTCGCTTCGACGTGGTGTTCGACCTGCCGCACCGCCTCCTGCATCTCGAGCGCAGCGCCGCGTTCGCGGCGCCGGACGTGTACGACCGCAGCGGCCTGTGGATCGAGCGCGGCGAGGCCGGCTTCGAGGTCGTCGACGTCGTGGACGGCGGACCGGCGGCGATCGCCGGGCTCGCTGCCGGCGACGTCATCACCGCCGTCGATGGCACGCGCTTCACCGCGATGTCGCTCGCGGCGCTGCGCGCGGCGTTGCGCGGCGCGCCGGGACGCACGATCCGCCTTGCGCTCGCCGACGGGACCGTCCGCGTGGTCACGCTGCGCGACCTCCTCTGACGCGACGGGTCCCCCCGCATGCTCGCCGACACGCTGCGCTCGTTCACGAACATCGCATCGCTCACCGCCCCGCTCTTCCTTCTCGTCGGCGTGGGCTACGCGCTCTCGTCCCTCGGGCACTGGCCCAAGGTGGTCTCCGACGCGCTGACCCGCTTCGTGTTCGCCGTCGCGGTGCCGGCGCTCCTCTTCCTCCTCATGAGCGACTTCTCGCAGCTGCCCGCCGTGGACACGCGGCTGCTGCTCGCCTATTTCGGCGGCTGCGTGATCACCTACGTCGTGGCGCGCACCTTCGCGGCGCGCGCCTTCCGCATGAACGGCGTGGGGCAGTCCGTGTTCGGCATGGGCACGATCTTCAGCAACAACGTCCTGCTGGGCATTCCGATCTCCAAGGTGGCGCTCGGCGAAGCCTCGATGCCGGTGGTCTCGCTCATCCTGGTGTTCAACTCCCTGCTGCTCTGGACGTTGGTGACGGTGTCCGTCGAATGGGCCCGCAACCGCGACTTCTCGGTGCGTGGCATCGCCCGCACCGCACGCGGCGTCGGCACCAATCCGATCGTGGCCTCGATCCTCCTCGGTACGGGCTTCGGCTTCACCGGACTGCCGTTGCCGGCGGTGGCGTCGAAGACACTGAGCCTCATGGGCCAGGCGGCCATCCCGATGTCGCTGATCGTCCTCGGCATGGGACTGTCGGAGTACGGCGTGCGCGAAGGGTGGCGCCACAGCGTGGCGATCGCATCCTTCAAGCTCGTCGCGTTTCCGCTCTCGGTCCTCGGGCTGGCGTGGGGCATCGGCCTGCCGGCGCGCGAGACGCAGGCCGTGGTGATGCTGGCGGCGCTTCCGGTGGGCGCGAACGTCTATCTCATGGCGCGCCAGTTCGACGCGCTCGAAGGGCCGGTGGCCGCGAGCCTCGTGCTCACCACCGTGCTCGCCGCCGTCACCACGCCGCTCGTCATCGCGCTCCTCGCCTGACGCGCCGGGGCGCGCACGTCGCCGTGCGAGAATCGCGCCTTCTTCCCTCCCCACGCCCGCCGTTTCCATGCCCGCCTCCGTCGCTCGCAAGCCCTACGTCGTCCGCCGCTCCGCCATCCACGGCCGCGGAGTGTTCGCCGCCATCCCCATCGCCCGTGGCGAGACGGTCATCGAGTACAAGGGGGAGCGCACGAGCTGGGACGACGCGATGGAGCGGCCGGACAGCGACCCCGACGATCCGTCGCACACCTTCCTCTTCGAGCTCGACGACGGCCGCGTGATCGACGCCCGCGTGAAGGGCAATGCGGCGCGCTGGATCAACCACTCCTGCTCGCCGAACTGCGAGACCTACGAGGACGAGGACGGCCGCGTCTTCATCCAGGCACGCAGGAACATCGACGCCGGTGCCGAGCTGAGCTACGACTACAAGCTGTCGGTGGACGGCAAGCTCAGCAAGGAGGAGCGAGCGCGCTTCGAGTGCCGCTGCGGCTCGCCGAAGTGCCGCGGCAGCCTGCTGACGCGGAAGAAGAAAAGGAAGAAGGGCGAGAAGGCGAAGAAGAAGGACGCGAAGAGGAAGGACGCCAAGAAGAAGGGCAAGGAAGGGAAGAAGGCGAAGAAGTAGCGCCGCTGGCCTCGCCGATTCCCCGTGGCGAAGCGCTCCGCCCGCCACGCTGGTTCGGTGCCGAATGCCGCGCCGCCCGCATCGGTTGGGCGACGGCGGAGAGCGTCACCGCCGTCGCTCCACCACCACCACCGGCTTCGGTCCCTCGGCGGCGATACGCGCGAGGCCCCAGGAATCTCGACGATAGCCAATATCTAACGACACGATAAATATAAACAAATTGAATCATCACAAAGTCGTTGATAATATACGAATCGTTCTCATTCGCAACCGCGCCCGAAGCAACGAGCATCACCGCAGGCGCAAACCCAGGAGAGTCGATTCATGAAAACCGTAGGCCAGAAGCTCGAGTCCTTCAACGTCGTGGGCGTCAAGCCAGGCTTCAACCAGCACGAGGAAAACGGCCAGTCCGCCTTCGAGCCGATCAACGAGAAGTCGTTTCCGGGCAAGTGGAAGGTCATCTACTTCTACCCCAAGGACTTCACCTTCGTCTGTCCCACCGAGATCGTGGGTTTCGCCAGGCTCGCCGGGGACTTCGCCGATCGTGACGCCGTGGTGCTGGGCGGCTCGACCGACAACGAGTTCAGCAAGCTCGGCTGGCGTCGCGACCACAAGGACCTGTCGGCGCTCAACCACTACCAGTTCGCCGACTCGACCGGCTCGCTCGTGGACCAGCTCGGCGTGCGCGATGCGACCGAAGGCGTCGCGCTGCGCGCCACGTTCGTGGTCGACCCCGACAACGTGATCCAGCACGTGTCGGTGAACAACCTCAACGTGGGCCGCAACCCCGAGGAAGTCCTGCGCATCCTCGACGGCCTGCAGACGGACGAGCTCTGCCCCTGCAACCGCAGCGTCGGCGGCAAGACGCTGTAACCGGCGCAGGAGAGGAGAGTCGACATGGAGTTCGTCAATGTGCTCAAGGCGAAGCTGCCGGACTACGCGAAGGACATCCGGCTCAATCTCGACGCGGTCATAGCCCGCTCGAGCCTGACGCCCCAGTTGGCGGCGGGCGCGGCGCTCGCCGCCGCCTTCGCGGCCAGGGCGCCGGCGATCGTCGCCGCGATCCGCAACGATGTCGCGCTGGATCCGGCGCAGCGGGAGGCCGCGCTCACCGCGGCCTCGCTGATGGGCATGAACAACGCGTGGTATCCGTACCTGGAGATGGCCGGCGATGCC
The DNA here is from genome assembly GCA_964439475.1 of uncultured Alcaligenaceae bacterium. GTDB lineage: Bacteria > Pseudomonadota > Gammaproteobacteria > Burkholderiales > Casimicrobiaceae > VBCG01. Next base: position 15,234 of record CAYTOT010000002.1, on the reverse strand, counting down.
GATCTCAAGACGATGCGCGCGGAACTGCGCATGAACGCGTACGCCACCCACGGCGGCGTCGACCGCGCGAGCTTCGAGCTCTACGCGCTCGCCGCATCCATCGTGGGCAAGTGCGAGTTCTGCGTGCAGTCGCACTACCGGCTGCTCAAGGAGTCGGGCCTCAGCACGCAGCAGCTTCGCGACGTGGGCCGCATCGCCGCGGTGATCAGCGCCGCCGCGCAGGTGCTCGCCGCCGAAGCCGCGGCGACAACCGTACCGGAGACCGCCTTCGCCTGAGCGGCGCTTTCGTCAGCCGACCCCCGCCGTCCGCCACCCGGATGGTGTCATGCGCAACCACGCCGCCGGTAGAATCGGCGGCGTGGGTACGCCTGCCTTCCCTTCCCGTCGCCTTGGCCTCGTCGGCGTGGCGCTCGCTGCCGTGCTGATGGCCGCCGCACCCGCCTTCGCGCAGTTCAACCTCCCGCAGCCTTCCACGGCGTTGCCGGGAAGCGGCGGCGCGAGAATCGCCCCGTCGCCCCGTGTCGGCGCCCCTCCGGTTGCCAGCCTGCCTCCGGGCACCGCGCTTCCGGCGCCCGGCAACACCGGCCTGCCGGGGATCGACCCCCGCCAGTGCGGCTCCAGTCCGCATTCGGCGCTGTGCGCCAAGGGACGCTGGCTGCTCTTCTCGAACATCGACATGCGTGTCACCGCGCCCGGCTTCGCGGGTGCCTACGCGATGGCGATCGCGCAGAACAACGAGGTGCATGCCACCTATCGTGAGACGGTGCGCGGCAAGACGCGCGAGGGCGAGATCGTGCTGGTCGGGCAGGATGGCGTGGCCTTCCGCTCCGGGGAATCGTTCCCCGACGGCGCACCCGTGCTCGACATCATGATCTCCACCCCGATCATGTCCGCACAACTCGTGGCGCTGCTGCTCGACATGGGCGTGATCGGTCCGCCCTCGGACGTGACCGCGCCGCGCCCGATACGTGCAGAGAGCGCCACGCAGTTCATCCGCACGTCCGCGCCCAACGCCGCGATGCTCTACGGCCCGCCCTGGCGCATGACCGGCACGGCGAAACCCGGTACGGCGCAGAACACCGTGGCCTTCGCGCTGAAGCTCGCCTACCGTCCGGTCGACGGCAAGGGCAAGCTCGTGGCCGGCCGTACCGATACCATCTCGATAGAAGGCAGCGCCGACTTCTCGCCAAGACCCGCCACCCTGCCCGACGCCTTCGAGCTGACCGGCTTCACGCTGTTGCGCGACGAGACGAGGATCGCAGCGCAGCGCACCGTGGGAGACGCCCGAAGGGCCATCTCGCGATGATGCACGGCGCTGCCGCCTGAGGCACAATCGCCACCGGTCCCACTTCGGAAGGCCCGCATGGCCCGCAAGCGCAGCACCCACGACACCGGCAGGGTGGTCGTCGTGGAGCACACTTCCGGCGTGCTCGCCGACAATCCGCTCGGCGATCCCCGCACGCGGCGTCTCGCGGTGTGGCTGCCACCGGGCTACGACGACGGCACGGTGCGCGGCAAGGGTGCCGGTCGCGGACGACGCTTCCCCGTTCTCGTGGATCTCGTGGGGTTCACGGGATCGGGACTCGCGCACGTCAACTGGCGTCCCTTCGACGAGAACGTTCCCGAGCGCGCAGCCCGTCTCGTGGCCGAGCGTCGCATGGGGCCGTGCATCATCGTGTTCCCCGACTGCTTCACGAGTCTCGGCGGCAACCAGTACGTGAACAGCAAGGCGGTGGGGCGCTACGCCGACTACCTCACGCGCGAGATCGTCCCCTTCGTCGACCGCGAGTTCCGCACGCTCGGCCGGCGCGAGCACCGCGCGTGCTTCGGCAAGTCCTCCGGCGGCTACGGGGCGATGATCCACGGCATGCAGTACACCGACACCTGGGGCGCGATCGCCAGCCACTCGGGCGACGCCTACTTCGAGTTCTGCTACCTGCCCGACTTCCCCCGCCTCCTGAACGAGCTCGCGCGCTATCGCCGGCCACCGCTGCGCGCGGGCCGGCAGCGCGTCGCCGCGACGCGCACCGCCGATGGCCGCGACGACGGCCGCGCGCGGCGCTTCCTCGAAGCGATGTGGACCAAGGAGAAGATGACCGAGGGTGAGGGTCACGCTCTGATGGAACTCGCCATGGCCGCGACCTACGATCCCGACCCTCGCACGCCGCTCGGCTTCCGCCTGCCGATGGACCTGGACACCGGCGAGATCATCCCCAAGCGCTGGGCGAAATGGCGCGAGCACGACCCCATCCACCTCGTCGCGCGGCACGCGCGCGACCTGCGGCGGCTGCGGGGCATCTACATCGACTGCGGCTGGCGAGACCAGTACCATCTCCATTTCGGCGCACGCATCCTGTCCCGCGAGCTCGCAGCCCTGCGCATCGAGCACACCTACGAGGAGTTCGACGACACGCACTCGTCGATCGACTACCGGATGGATACGAGCCTGCCGTTCCTCTACCGCGCCATCAAGCCGTGACGCGGGGGGCGGGCGTGAAGGGCGCGCCTTTGGCGGAGATGGCGCCGCGGACGAAGTAGACTGTCGTCGGGGCAAGCCAGGAGAGCATCATGCGATGGGGTGACATGCGTCCGAGCGACAACGTCGAGGACCGTCGCGGCGAGAGCGGCGGTGGCGGCTTGCGCATCGGGGGAGGCGGCATGCGCCTCGGCGGCGGCGCGATCATCCTCATCGTGATCGTGAGCCTGCTTTTCGGCGTCAATCCGATGTCCTTTTTGGGCATGATGGACGCCGGCGGCCCCGTGCAGACCGCCCCGCAGGCGCCACCGGCCCGGCCGAGCGCTCCGGCGAGCGAGAAGTCCGATCCCGCGCTCGCCTTCGTGCAGCGCACGCTCGGCGATACCGAGGATGTCTGGAGCGCGCTGTTCAAGAACATGGGAACGCGCTACGAGCCACCGCGCCTCGTGGTGTTCAGTGGTTCGTTCCCCTCCGCCTGCGGAATGGCCAACGCCGCGGCGGGACCTTTCTACTGCCCTGCGGACCGGAAGGTCTACCTCGACACCGCATTCTTCCGCGAACTCGCGCAGCGCTTCGGCGCCCCCGGCGACTTCGCGCAGGCCTACGTCATCGCCCACGAGATCGGGCACCACGTGCAGAACCAGCTCGGCACCATGCAGCAGTTCGACCAGACGTCGCAGCGCATGGACGCGCGCCAGCGCAATGCGCTCTCAGTTCGTCTCGAGTTGCAGGCAGACTGCTACGCGGGCGTGTGGGGCTACTACGCGGCCAAGCGCAACCTCCTCGACGCCAACGACGTCGAGGAAGGCCTGCGCGCCGCGGCCGCCGTCGGGGACGACAGCATCACCAAGGGCCGTGTCACCCCCGACGCCTTCACGCACGGCACGGCGGCGCAACGGTCGCGCTGGTTCAAGCAGGGGATGAGCACCGGCGATCCGCGCACCTGCAATACCTTCGCCGCGCGCGACATCTAGGACCGGCGGGTCGCCGCTGGGCCGCTACCTGGCGGGCTGACCGGCGGAAGCTGCCGATTTCGTCGTCTTGCCTCCGGTGGCAGGGGGTTTGCCCGCCGGCTTCGGCGCCGCCTTCGCCGCAGCGCCGCCGTCGGCCTGAAAGCGCACGCGCCGCACGACGCGGTCGTACTCGCTCTCCACGGCCGCCGTGACCTCCTCGCCCTTCTGGGTGAACACGCGTCCCCCGCGCGCCCGACACTGGTTCCGCTCGTACTGGCAGGGGCCCATTTCGGGGTGCTTGCGGCATAGCCGCTCCACCCGCGGCTCGTAGTCGATCTCGGTCTTGCTCCCCTCGACGTTGCAGACGTAGAGCGCGCCCGGAGGGAAGTCGAGCGATGGCAGCGTGACGCCGGGAGGGACCACGATGGCCGGTACGACCTGGGGCGGGGGCGACGGCGCGACGCCTTGCGGAGGAGGCGCCGACGCGGGCCCCGGCGCGGATGCCGGCGGCGCCGCCTGCTGGCAGGCCGCGAGCAGGACGGCGGCGGCGACCGGGAGGGCATGGCGCGCAAGGCGCGCGAGCACTGTCGTGGACATGCCGCATGAGACCACGCGCCACCGCGCCAGCGCAACGACCCGGAGGCCGAAGCAGCCGCGGCAGCCGGAATCGGTAAAATGGCGGGTCTTTGCGAACTGGAGTACCCATCCCATGACATCCCTTCGCCCTGCCGCCGCTGCCGTGCTGCTCATGGCGCTCACCGCAGTTGCGTCCGCCCAGACTCCGGCACCGACGCAAGCCCCTGCCGCCGCGCCGGCGTCCACGGCCCCGGCCGCTGCCGAGAAGGAATGCGGCAAGCCCGAGCCGCATCCCGGGCGTCTGGCTTCCAACGAGAAGATGCGCGGCTGGAACAAGGAGATCAGCACCTGGCAGGAATGCATGAAGAAGTTCATCGGCGGGCTGCAAGCCAAGGCCGACTCCGCCGTCAAGGAAGCCAATGCGGCGGTGGCCGATTCGAACGCCGCGATCGCCGCCTACAACAGCACCGTCAAGGACCTGCAGGCGCAGGCGGAAGCCGCCCGCTAGGCAGCGCCCGCCACCGGCTGGCGACTAGCGCACGAGGGTGCGCTCGACGTCCGCCACCCGGCCGTCGATGCAGCTGAACACGGTGCGCATCGACGGATCGCCCGACGCCGGCTCGTAGTAGTAGCGCACGCCGGCGGGGGCCGTAGCGGTGGCCGCCACCGGCACCTCGCGGTCGGGCACGCCGATCTCGGCGAAGACGTGCTCGCAGTAGCGGCCGGCGATCACGAAGCGCCGGTTCTGCGGGCCGCGCGTCGACACGCTCCCGGGCGCCGCGGCGGCCTGCCGCGGCGTGTCCGCCGCCGGTGGCAGCGTCGTGGCTGGTGCCGCAGGACGCGCATCGTCGCGCACCCATACGACGTCCTCGCCGCGAAAGCCGACGAGCAGCGCGGCGCTGTCGGTGCCGCCGTAGCGCCAGACCTCGCTCGCACCTTCCCGCGGACCGCCGCGCCGGATCTCGGCCGGGGCTCCACGCGATCTGAGAACCCAGCGCTTGGGCATCCCGCGCACGACCTTGCTTTCGCTGGCCGCGGTCTCCCACGCCGAGGTATCGTCCAGGTTCTCGGCCTTCGGCATCTCGATGGGACGCGCTGCCTGGCCCTTCTCGCACGGCGAGTTCTGATACGTGACGTTGCCCGCCGCGTCGAGGCACTTCACGACCGGCTGCGCGGCGAGCGGCCACGCGCAGCAAGCCGTCGCCAGCGGCGCGAGGCGCAGCAGCGCGGAGAGCCGGCGAAGGTACGGGCAGACGTTGGCCACTCCGATATCATGCCCTATCGCGCCAGCACGCGCCGCGCACCGCAGAAGTCTTGACCCTGCCCGCCCGCACTCCGCCACCTCCCGCCGCCAGCCGCGTGGCGCCGGACACGCTCGACGCCGACGCGCGCGTGATCGCGCTCGCGCTGCGCGACGGCTTCGACCGCCACTACGCGCTGTTCCGTGAATGCGCCCGCGCGGCCAAGCGACACTTCGAAGCCGGGCAGTGGCGCGCGATACGCCACCTCGGGCACGACCGCATCGACTACTACGACCGCCGCGTGGCAGAGACCGTGGAGCGCATCGAGCGCGAGTTCCACCCCGTGGATCCGGACGGCATCGGCGCGGATGCGCTTTGGGAGCGCGTCAAGCTCCACTTCATCGGCCTGCTCATCGACCACCGGCAGCCCGAGTGCGCCGAGACGTTCTTCAACTCGGTGTCGTGCAAGATCCTCCATCGCACGTACTTCCACAACCGCTTCATCTTCGTGCGGCCGGCCATCTCCACCGAGCACATCGACGCCGACCCGCCGACCTACCGCAGCTACTATCCACAGGTAGCCGGGCTGCGCCACGCATTCGTCGACATCGTCCTCGACATGACGCTCGGCACGCGCTTCGCCGACTTTCGTCGCGACGTCCGCAACCTCGTGCATGCGCTCCGCGCCCGCCTGCCGCGGCCGTGGCGGGTGGAAGCCAACCACCAGATCCAGGTGCTGTCGTCGCTCTTCTTCCGCGACGAGACCGCCTACGCCGTGGGACGCGTCGTGAACGGCATGCGCACCCTGCCCTTCGTCATCGCCATCAAGCACGACGTCTCCGGGCGCCTGTACGTCGACGCCCTGCTCACCGACACCGGCGACCTCGCGCTGCTCTTCTCCGCCAACCGCTCGTACTTCCTCGTGGACATGGAGGTTCCAGCGGCATACATCGCGTTCCTGCGCGCGATGCTGCCCGACAAGACGGCCGCCGAGCTCTATACGATGGTCGGCCTGCAGAAGGGCGGCAAGAACTTCTTCTACCGCGACTTCCTGCACCATCTCGCGCATTCGCGCGACCGCTTCGTGATCGCGCCCGGCATCCGCGGCCTCGTGATGTGCGTGTTCACGCTCCCTTCGTATCCGTACGTGTTCAAGGTGATCAAGGACCACATCGCCGCGTCGAAGGAGACCGATGCGGCGCGGGTGCGCCAGAAGTACGCGCTCGTCAAGCACCACGACCGCGCCGGCCGCATGACCGACATCCTCGAGTACTCGGACGTCGCCTTCCCGCGCGAGCGCTTCGCCCCCGAGCTCATCGAGGAACTGCGCGCGGTCGCGCCGTCGCAGATCGAGGAGGAAGGGGGCCGCATCGTCGTGCGCCACCTCTACATCGAGCGCCGCATGCAACCGCTCAACCTCTTCCTCGCGCGCGGCAATGCCGCGCAACGCGACCGCGCCGTGCGCGACTACGGCGACGCGCTGCGCGAGCTCGCGAGCGTGAACATCTTCGCCGGCGACCTCCTCTTCAAGAATTTCGGCATCTCGCGCTACGGGCGCGTGGTGTTCTACGACTACGACGAGATCGAGTACCTCGTCGACTGCCGGTTCCGCCGCATCCCGCATCCGCCGCCGGGTTTCGACGAGACCTCGGGCGACGTGTGGTACCCGGTAGGCCCGCTAGACATCTTCCCCGAGGAGTTCGCCACCTTCGTGCTCACCGATCCGGGCCTGCGCGAGGCCTTCCTGCGGCATCACGCGGACCTCCTCGACGCCGCATGGTGGCAAGGGCGGCAGGAGTCGTTGCGCGATCACGGTGTCGCAGAGGTTCTCTCCTATCCCGGGGCACTGCGCTTCGGGCCGCCGTCGTAATCGACAGTGGCTTCCATCCGGCAGGTGGCGATCCGGGAGCGCCACCTGCCGGCCACGGCGGGCCGGGTTGCCGCCTGCCGGCCACGACGGGCCGGGGTGCTATCCTGCGGCCTTCGCGAGCTTCAAGCGTTCCCGCATGCTGCAGCAACGACCGCGCCTCCTCGCCCGCCATGCCTGCGCCACGATTGCCGCAGTCGCGCTCGCGCTGTCCGGGTGCGACAGCCTCAATCCGCAGAAGAAGAAGGAAGAGGAACTGGCCAAGACGACGTTTGCCTGCCAGCTGAACGGCGAGCGCTTCGTGGTCCGCTTCATCGAGGGCGAGGCACGCATCCTCCTGCCCGGCGCGCAGCGCGTCACCCTGTACCAGATCCCGACCGGCTCCACGGGCTCCCTCGTGCGCTACAGCAACGGAAATCTCGAGTTGCGCGGACGCGGCACCGAGCTCACGTTCTACGCCGACGGGGCATCGGCGCCGCTGCGCGATTGCGAACCGTACGCGGTCCTGCCGCCGGAGTCGAAATAGCCGCCGTCTCGCGACGACGGCTGGTCCCGCATGTCCGCGCTCTCGCCGCCTGTCCCCATCGGCGTCATCGGCGCCGGCGCAATGGGCATGGGCGTCGTGGCGAGCCTGCTGCGCAACGGCTATCCGGTCACGGTGTGCGACATAGCGATCGCGGCGCGTACCGAGGCGCAGGCGCGCGGCGCCCGCGTCGCACCGTCTCCGGCCGCCGTCGCCGCGGCCTGCCCGGCGCTCATCGTGCTCGTGGTGGACGCCGCGCAGATGGAAGATGTGCTGCAGGGTGCCGACGGCGCGCTGCCAGGGCTCGGAACCGGTCACGTGGTGCTGGCATGCTCCACGATTGCGCCGGCAGACGTCGCGCGCTTCGCCGATCAGGTGGCGGGAACCGGCGCCACGCTCGTGGACGCGCCCGTGTCGGGAGGACCGGCGCGTGCCCACGACGGCACCATGAGCATGATGGTCGCCGGCCCGGCGTCCACCCTCGATCGCTGCGAGCCGCTGTTCGCGGCCATGGCGGGCCACGTGTTCCGTGTGGGAACCAGGGCCGGCGACGGCGCGCGCTTCAAGGTCATCAACAACCTGCTGGCGGCGGTCAATCTCGCAGCCGCCGGCGAAGCGATGGCGCTCGCCGCCAAGGCGGGTCTCGATCCGGCACTCGTGCTCGACGTGGTGCGCGCGAGTTCCGGTGCGAGCTGGATCTGCACCGACCGCATGACGCGCGCCCTTGCCGGTGACTACGCGCCGCGCGCTGCTGCGCGGATTCTCGCCAAGGACGTCGGACTCGCGGTCGACCTTGCAGTAAGCCATGGCGTACCGGCGCCGCTCGCCCACGCGGCACGCGCGGCGTTCGCGGCCACCGTCGCCGACGGCCTGGGTGACAGGGACGATGCCGCGCTCTACACATGGAACCGCAGGCAGGCGGGGCTGCCCGACGCCTGAGCGCCCATGCGCCCGATCCGGAGGTGACGCACGATGGAGATGAAGCGGATGAGCGGCGGCAGCCTGCGCGCCGCCGGATACGACGAGCGCGAGAAGAAGCTCGTGGTCGAGCTGACGGCGGGCACCTTCGCTTACAGCGGGGTCACGCCGGAGGTGTGGCGACGATTCTCGACGGCGTCGTCGCCGTGGAGCTACTTCCGCGACAACATCGAGGAAGAGTACGCCGCGAAGCGGATCCGCTGACGGGCACGGCGAGAGCCGCGCCCGTCAGGGCCGTGACGTGTTACTGGATCGTGAGCTTGCGGCCCACGTTGGCCGGACGCTTGCTCAACGTGAGCTCGAGCACGCCGCCCTCGTACTTCGCCTGGCTCGCGTCCTGGTCGATCTCGACCGGCAGCACGAAGCTGCGGTATACCGAGCCGTAGTAGCGCTCGCTGCGCAGCACGCGCTCGCCTTCCTTCTGCTCCGTCTCGCGCTTGACCTCCGCCGCGATCGTCACCTGGTTGCCGTCGATCGTGACGTGGATGTCGTCCTTGGCAACGCCGGGAACCTCGGCGCGCACGACGAAGGCGTCGTTCTTCTCGACCACGTCGACCTTGATCGGCGCCGCGCCTTCGCCCCGCGCTTCGCGCAGCGGACGCAGGAAGCTGCGAACGATGTCGTCGAAGCCGGCATCGGCAAACGGGCCGTACACTTGCAATGCAGTCATGTTGTCCTCACTCGGTGGAAAGTTGGTGCCGCGCGGACCGCCTCTTCCCGCCGGCGCGTCCGCTTTCTCTGACACCGCGAATCTCGGGGCGCCGCCCGGGCTTTCAAGACCCTGCCCTGCGCGCGCGTGGGCTGCTTGCGCCACGTCAATTCCCGCCGCCGCCATCTGTCGCGGACACCCGACCGGTGCGAGAATGGATGCGACGGCGTTGACCGGACGCCCGCCCGGCGTCGTCCAGCACGGCGCCTGCAACGACCCATGAACGAGGAGAGGCCATGACGGCACGACTGACCGACGCCGAGCGCAAGGAGCTCGCGAGAGCGCTCCGGGCACGACGCAAGACCCTGGGCGCCGAGATCGCCGCCAAGCTCGAGGCGCAGGACAACCCCGCGGTGATCGGCTTGCGCAACCGCATGGAGGAAACGGACGACTGGGCGGTGGCCGATCTGGAAACCGCGCTCGACGTCGCCGAAGTCTCACGCGACGCCGGCGAGCTGCGCGACATCGAGGGCGCGCTCATGCGCATGGCCGACGACAGCTACGGCGAGTGCATCGACTGCGGCAAGCCGATACCGCATGCGCGCCTCGCTGCGAATCCGTCGGCAGCGCGCTGCATCGCCTGCCAGGAGCGCGTCGAGGCTGCCCAGCGCCGCGGTCCGCCCGCGAGCCTGTGACGGAATGCCGGAGATGATCTACCGCCGACTCGGACGTTCCGGTCTCAAGGTGAGTGCGCTGTCGTTCGGATCGTGGGTCACCTACGGCAACCAGATCGGCGTGGACACCGCACTCGAGTGCATGAGTGCGGCCCGTGACGCCGGCGTCAACTTCTTCGACAACGCCGAGGTGTACGCGAACGGGGAGTCGGAGCGGATCATGGGCGAGGCGCTCCGCCGCGCCGGCTGGCGACGCGGCTCGTACATCGTCTCGACCAAGCTGTTCTGGGGGCTGCACGACGGCCCCAACGAGAAGAACACGCTCAATCGCAAGTACCTGCGTGGTGCGATCGACGGCGCGCTCGGGCGCTTCGGCCTCGACTACCTGGACCTCGTGTTCTGCCATCGCGCCGATCCCGATACGCCCCTCGAGGAGACGGTATTCGCCCTGTCAGAGATGGTCACCGCCGGCAAGGTGCTGTATTGGGGCACCTCGGAGTGGACGGCCGCGGAGATCGCGGCCGCCTGGCACATCGCCGACAGGCATCACCTGCACAAGCCGGTCATGGAGCAGCCGCAGTACAACCTCTTCCACCGCGATCGCGTGGAGAAGGAGTACGCGCGGCTCTTCGCCGACATCGGCATCGGCGCGACCACCTGGAGCCCGCTCGCCTCCGGCCTTCTCACCGGCAAGTACAACGACGGCATCCCGGCGGATTCGCGCGCAGCGCTCAAGGGCTACGAGTGGGTGGGCGAGCGCGCCCGGGATGCGCAGAAGATCGCCCGGGTGCGCAAGCTCATGCCAATCGCCCGCGACCTGGACTGCACGCTCGCGCAGCTTGCGCTCGCCTGGTGCCTCGTCAATCCGAACGTCTCGAGCGTGATCACCGGGGCGAGCCGGCCGTCGCAGGTGCGTGAGAACATGGGTGCGCTCGACGTGCTCGGCAGGCTCGATGCGGCCGTGCTCGCGCGCATCGACGAGGCCGTCGCCTGAAGGCGTTTCCACGGCCACCCCTACTGCCCGTGCGGACGCGGCGGTGGCATGATGTGGGTTCGATGGGTCCGTTCGCCAACTACAACGAGGAGCGACGCGCCGCCTTCCTGTACCAGGCGTGCGCGCGAGCCGAGGCGGGCAGCGTCCGGGCCGAGCTCTTCGCGCGCCTCGCCGGCGAAGCGGAGGCGCAAGCGGCCATCTGGCGCGCGCGGATCACGTCGCGCGGTCTTCCCGTCCCACCCCCGTTCGCGCCCGACCTGCGCACCCGGCTCGTCGCCCGCCTCGTGGCGATGCTTGGACCGCGACGCATGCGCACGGTCCTCGCCGCGATGAAGGTGCGCGGCATGGCCGTCTACGCCACGTCGACCGGGGGCCGGTTACCGGCCGCGACCCCGGCCGGAGACGAGCCGCAGCGTCGGGTACCGGCCACCGGCGAGGCGACACTCCGCGCAGCGAGCGGCGGCGTGCGCACGGCACGAACAGGCAGCGGCGCCGAGCCCGCGCCTGGAACGCCCGGGGCCGGCGGCGCGCAAGCGCATCACCGGTCGCTGTCGAGCGGCGGGAACCTGCGCACCGCGGTGTTCGGCGTCAACGACGGGCTCGTGTCCAATGCGAGCCTCATCCTTGGCGTGGCCGGTGCGGGCAGCGACGCCAAGCTGGTGCTCGTCTCGGGGATCGCCGGGCTCGCCGCGGGGGCGTTCGCAATGGCCGCCGGCGAGTATGTCTCGGTGCGTTCGCAGCGCGAGCTCTTCGAACGCCAGATCGGACTCGAGCGTGACGAGATCATCCTCCATCCCGAGGCAGAGGCGCAGGAACTCGCCCTGATCTACGCCGCCAAGGGCGTGCCGCAGCGGGAAGCCGGAAAGCTCGCTCGGCAGATCGTGGCCGATCCCGACCATGCGCTCGACACGCTCGCGCGCGAGGAGCTCGGGGTGAACCCGGGTGAGCTGGGATCTCCTGTCGCCGCGGCGGGAAGCTCGTTCCTGGCCTTCGCGCTTGGTGCTGCCGTGCCCCTGCTGCCGTTCGCGTTCGCGCCCGAGACGTGGGCGCTGTCACTCACCGTGGCGGTCACGGCCGTCGCGCTCGTCGGTGCGGGCGCCATCCTGTCGCTCTTTACCGGCCGCAGCGCCATCCGGTTCGGCATGCGCATGCTGGCCATCGGCGCCGCCGCCGGCGCGCTCGCTTTCGGCATCGGCCGTCTCCTCGGTGCCGCGCTCGGCTGAGCGGCGCACGTCCGCGCGCCCCGGGTCCGCCGCTCGCCGAACCGATCGTTCGCAGCAGCGCAGCGCCCCGGCTGGCGCCGCCGGTCCCACCGTGCGGCTCTTGCCCGGACGCGAACGATCGCTGCTGCAGCGGCATCCATGGATCTTCTCCGGCGCGATCGACGCGGTGGCGGGCGATCCGGCACCGGGGGCAACCGTTACCGTCACGTCCGCCGAAGGCGAGCCGCTGGCGCTCGCCGCCTGGTCTCCGGCCTCGCAGATCCGCGCCCGCATCTGGTCGTTCGATCCGGCAGCGACGATCGATGCCACGTTCTTCGACGCGATGGTGCACCGCGCCGCGAGCGCCCGCGCGCCGCTGCTCGACGCGAGGCACACCGCAGTGCGCCTCGTGCACGGCGAGTCCGACGGACTGCCCGGCGTGGTGGCCGATCGCTATGGCGACGTGATCGTGGTGCAACTCCTCGCGGCGGGAGCCGATGCCCGGCGCGACGCCATCTTCGGCGCCCTTGCATCGCTCCAGGGTGTGACCTGCATCGTCGAGCGATCAGACGCCGACGTGCGCGCGCTCGAGGGATTGCCTTCGCGCAGTGGCGTCGTCCACGGCACGCTGCCGGCGCCGCTCACCATCCTCGAAGATGGCCTCGCCTACGAAGTCGACCCGCTCGTCGGGCAGAAGACCGGCTTCTACCTCGACCAGCGCGACAATCGCGCGCTCGTCGGCTCGCTCGCCGCGGGCAGGCGCGTGCTCAACGCGTTCTGCTACACGGGTGGCTTCACGCTCGCGGCGCTCGCCGGCGGCGCGAGCGACGTGCTTTCGATCGACAGTTCGGACGGGGCCATCGCCCAGGGGCGCGCGAACCTCGCCCGCAACCCACCGCTCGCCGCCGCGCGGGCGACCTGGGTGACGGCCGATGCCTTCGCCGACCTGCGACGGCTGCGCAATGCCGGCGCGACCTTCGACCTCGTCGTGCTCGATCCGCCCAAGTTCGCGCCGACGGCCGCCCTCGCCTCGCGCGCCGCACGCGCCTACAAGGACATCAACCTGCTCGCGCTGAAGTTGCTCGCACCGGGAGGACTGCTCGCCACGTTCTCGTGCTCCGGCGGCATGCCGGCCGAGCTCTTCCGGAAGGTCGTGGCGGGTGCGGCGCTCGACGCCGGATGCGACGCCCAGATCCTGCGCCGGCTGGGCCCCGCGGCCGACCACCCGGTAGCGCTGGCCTTTCCGGAAGGCGAGTACCTTAAGGGACTGCTCGTTCGCAAGCGCTAGCCCAGGGCCGGTCAGCGGGCTTCCGTTGCCGGCAACGTTGCGCGTCGCGCGCCACGCCGCCGCCGGGGAACCCGTCCGCTGACCGAGCAGGCAGCCGCCGCGCATGCGTTTGACTATCGAGTCCATAACAACTATCAATTTTATCTATTCGAATGATTCTCCTAGGATTCGCAGACCCGCTCCCCAACGGGGTCCCCCACCAACTCTGACCAGCCGGAGCCGCCATGAGCAACGATGCCAAGAAGTGTCCCGTGACCCACCTGACGACCGACTTTGGAGTCCCTGTCGTCACCAACCGCGACAGCCTCACCGCCGGCCCGCGTGGCCCGCTGCTGGCCCAGGACGTGTGGTTGAACGAGAAGCTCGCCAACTTCGTGCGCGAGATCGTCCCCGAGAGGCGCATGCACGCCAAAGGCTCCGGCGCCTTCGGCACCTTCACCGTGACGAAGGACATCACGAAATACAGTCGCGCGGCCATCTTCAGCCAGGTTGGCAAGAAGACCGAGATGTTCGCCCGCTTCACCACCGTGGCCGGCGAGCGCGGTGCGGCCGACGCCGAACGCGACATCCGCGGCTTCGCCCTCAAGTTCTACACCGAGGAGGGCAACTGGGACATGGTGGGCAACAACACGCCGGTGTTCTTCGTTCGCGACCCGCGCCAGTTCCCCGACCTCAACAAGGCGGTGAAGCGCGACCCGAAGACCAATCTGCGCAGCGCCAAGAACAACTGGGATTACTGGACGCTCTTGCCGGAGGCGCTGCACCAGGTCACCGTCGTGATGAGCGACCGCGGCCTCCCCGCGAGTTATCGCCACATGCATGGCTTCTCCTCGCATACCTACAGCTTCTGGAACGACAAGGGCGAGCGCTTCTGGGTCAAGCTGCATTTCAGGACGCAGCAGGGCATCCGGAACCTCACCGACGCCGAGGCCGAGGCCCTGGTCGGCAAGGACCGCGAAAGCCACCAGCGCGACCTCTTCGACGCGATCGCGCGTGGCGACTTCCCCAAGTGGACCATGTACATCCAGGTCATGCCGGAAACCGATGCGGAGAAGTACCGCCTGCACCCGTTCGACCTGACCAAGGTCTGGTACAAGAAGGACTATCCGCTGATCGAGGTAGGCGAGTTCGTGCTCGACAGGAACCCCGAGAACTTCTTTGCCGATGTCGAGCAGAGCGCCTTCTCGCCGGCCAATCTCGTGCCCGGCATCGGGGTCAGCCCGGACCGCATGCTGCAGGCGCGCCTTTTCAACTACGCCGATGCGCAGCGCTACCGGCTGGGCACCAACCACCACCAGATCCCGGTGAACCGGGCGCGCTGCCCGGTGAACAGCAACCACCGCGATGGCGAGGGTCGCGTCGACGGCAACTACGGCAGCCTGCCGCACTACGAACCCAACAGCTTCGGCCAGTGGCAAGGCCAACCGCAGTTCGAGGAGCCGCCGCTGCGGATCAACGGTGATGCGAAGTTCTGGTCGTTCCACAAGGATGACGACAACTACTTCGAGCAGCCGCGCAAGCTGTTCCAGCTGATGACGCCGGCGCAGCAGGAGGCCCTCTTCGGCAATACCGGCCGGGCCATGGGCGACGCACCCGAGTTCATCAAGTTCCGCCATATCCGCAACTGCCATGCGGCGGACCCGGCCTACGGGGCAGGCGTGGCGAAGGCGCTCGGCCTCGATCTTGCGAGGGCGCTCGCCTCGAAGAAGGAAGATCCGATGTACGGCAACCCGTTGGTGGCGCTGCCCGTCTGAGCCAAAAAACAAGGCCGCGAAGAGGTTGCCCTCTTGCGGCCTTGTCAGCCTCGGCCGGA
>CAYTOT010000001.1:0-229613 GCA_964439475.1 uncultured Alcaligenaceae bacterium | reverse complement strand
TTCAGGCTAGCGCGCGATCTCACGCGCCGCGGCGAGCACTGCCGCGACGTCGATGGCCTCCATGCACCTCGCCTGCGGACAGCGCTGCGGCGGCGCGCCGAACAGGCGCTCGCAGCGCCGCGCCCACGGCACCTCGCGGAAGAACTGGATGTGCTGGTCGCGGCAGGGGAAGGGATCGACCGTGACGGCGCGTCCCGGCATCGCGGCGAAGAAGCGCCCCGGCCCGCACATCAGCGCCGAGCCGGGTCCGAAGAGCGTGACCACGGGCGCACCCACGATGCGCCCGAGGTGCGCCACGCCCGTATCCGGACAGACGACGAGCGCCGCCCCCGCGAGCAGGTGCCACAGCCCGGCGAGCGACAGCGTGCCCGCGATGCGCAGCTCGCCGGCGCGTGCCTCGATGGCAGCGAGCGCCGCATCCTCGCCGGGTCCCGCGCTCCACACGATGCCAAGCCCGTCGGCGGCGAGGGCATCGGCGAGCGAGCGCCAGCGCGACGCCGGCCATTGCTTGAGCGGCGACGACGCGCCCACGTGCAGCACCGCATGGCGCGACGGCACGGGGACACGCTCGCGGTCCGGCGGCGCGGGCCAGTCCGCGGTCGCATAGGGCGGCGGATCGGGGCCGTCGACGAGTTCGGCTGCCGTGTCGCAGAACGCGGTAGGGATCGCCGAGTACGGAACGAGCTCATCGGCGGGCCAGTTCTTGTGCGCGGGACGGTCGCCCGCGAGCGCCACGATCCACCGCGCGCCGATGGCTCGGGCAAGCCACGTGTAGCGATTGTCGGCAGGCAGGATCGCGAGGTCGAAGCGCGGCATCGCGCGCAGGGCCCGGAAACCGTCGTAGTCGCGCGGATCGAAGGGCTGCGCGAGCACGCCGTAGGGCCGCCCGGCGTACAGCTCGACGAGCGCCGGCGCCACCGTCATCACGATCGTGGCCCGCGGGTGGCGGCGACGCAGCTTGGCGAGCAGCGCGGTGAGCATCAGCGTATCGCCGAGCAGCAGGTGATGCAGCACCAGGATGCGCTGCGGCGATGCGGGCCTGCGCCGCCGGAAGCCCCAGCGCGCGAGTGCCCCCGCCACGCTCGCGTAGCGCATCGGCGCGCGGCTGCCCTTACGCGCCATCGAACCCGATCCGTCGCGCCACGGCGCCGCGCAGGTGCGCCGTCGATCCTGCTCCGTGATGCACCGGCGCGTCGCTGCCCTCATGCACCATGGGCGGCGAGCCTCGCGAGCTGGCGCAGGCTCTCTTCGAGGATCACGAGCGACAGCACCTGCTCGGCAAGGGCGGGCGTGCCGGCGTAGGCGTCGAGCATCGCCTGCGCCCGTGCCGCGTCGATCGCGCCGCCGGTCGCCGCATGCAGCGATGCCGGCACGTCGGCCATCCTGGCGCGCAGGTCGTCGCGCAGCCAGCCCGAGAGCGGCGGATTGAAGCCGCGCTTCTTGCGCGCGAAGGCCCCGAGCCGCACGAGTTCGGGCGCGAGCTTGCCCAGGTAGCGCTTGGGCGGCGTGGTGAAGCGCTCGGCGGAGGGCAATCCCAGCACGCTCTCCACGAAGCGATGGTCGAGCAGCGGTGCACGCAGCTCGAGCCCGTGCGCCATGGTGGCGAGATCGGCCTTGCGCAGCACGTATTCGGGGAGGTAGTTGGCGAAGTCCCAGCGCAGCAGGCGATCGTGGGGGTTGTCCGCCGCGAGGTCCGGTGTCCGCCAGTAGTGGATGGGAAAGGCCTCGCGCGACGGCTGCAGGAAGCGCCGCTGGTTCGGCGTGAGGCCCGAGAAGCGCAGGGCGTAGGCATCCTCGAAGCCCACCCGCATCTCCCCGAGCGCCTTGCGCCAGCCCTTGGGGCGAACGTCGGGCAGCACGGGCAGGGGCAGCGTCAGGCCTCCGCGCCAGCCGGTGCGCAGGTGCTTGGCGATGCGCTTGTAGCCGGCGAAGAGCTCGTCGCCGCCATCGCCGCCGAGCACGACCTTCACGCGCCGCTCGGTGGCGCGCGCGAGGTACCAGGTGGGAAACGACGAGGGATCGGCGAAGGGCTCGTCGAGCGTCGCCACGATCTCCTCGAAGTCGTCCCGGATCGACGTGGGCACGACGATGCGCTCGTTGGCGAGCCCCAACGCCTGCGCGGTGGCGGCCGCCTCCGCGCTCTCGTCGAAGTCGCTGCCGGGAAAGGCCGCGCTGAACGAGTGGAGCTGGCGATGCCCGGTGGCGGCGAGACGGCAGGCGATCGCGCCCGAGTCGATGCCGCCGGACAGGAACAGTCCGAGCGGACGGTCGGCGACCAGGCGCAGCTCGATGGCCTCGTCGAGCAGCGCCCCGCAATCGGCGTCCCGATCGCCGTGCGGCGTCCACCAGCGATGGACGGCGAGTCTGCGCTGCGCGAGGTCGTATTCGAGGCGATGCGCATTCGGCAGGCGCGCGATGCCGGCGAAGACGGTGCGCGGCGCCGGAATGTAGCGATGTGCGAGGTACGCATCGATCGCATCGGTCGAGAAGCCGCGGCGCTCGCGCGGCAGCCAGGGCAGCACGCTGCGCACGGTGGAGCCGAAGGCGAGGCCGTCGGCATCGTGCGCATAGACGACGGGCTTGAGCCCCAGGCGGTCGCGCACCACGTGGACTCTGCCGGTCCGGAAGTCGACGATGGCGAACGCGAACATGCCACGCAACCGCGGCAGCAGCGCCTCGATGCCCCACGCCTCGTAGCCGCGCAGGATGAACTCGGTGTCGCACCCGGTGCGGAAGCGCACGCCCGTGGCCTCGAGCTCGCGGGCGGCCGCCTGCCAGCCGTAGACCTCGCCGTTGTAGCAGATCCACACGCGGCCGTCGTCGCTCGACATCGGCTGGTCGGCGAGCGGCCGCGGATCGATGATCGACAGCCGCGTGTGCACGAGCCCCACCGCCGCGCGCGCGTCGTCGGGCAGGCGCGTGCCGTCCTGCGCGAAGGCGGCGTCGTGCTGCGCATCGGGGCCGCGGCGCAGCAGCGCGGCCCGCATGCGTGCGCGCAGGCCGGGCCCGCGCGGCGCGCCGACGTGGCCGGCGATGCCGCACATCTAGCGCCGCCCTCCCGCCGTCCGGGCGAACACACCTTCCATGGCCACCAGCATGCGCTCGATGCCGAAGCTCGCCTGCGCGTGCTCCTGCGCGGCACGCCCCATGCGCGCGCGAAGCCCGCCGTCGGCCATCAGGCGCTCGAGCGCGGCGGCGAGCGCGGGCACGTCGCGCGGCGGCACGAGGAGGCCGGTGGTCCCGTCGACCACCGCCTCGGCGATGGCGCCGATCGGCGTCGACACCGCCGGCAGCCCGCACGCGGCCGCCTGCATGAGGCTCTGCGGCACGCCCTCGTCACCGTAGGACGGCAGCACCGCGACCTCGGCGCAGGCGAACCACGCGGGCACGTCGTCCTGGTTGCCGGCGAAGGTCACCTCGCCGCCGAGGGCCATCTCCGCGACGCGACGTTCGAGGTGCGCGCGGCGCGGCCCGTCGCCGACCACGAGGAGCTGCCATCCGGGCACGCGATCGCGCAGGATGCGCCACGCATCGAGGAGATCGTCGTGGCCCTTCCAGTCGCGCAGCGTGGCGAGGATGATCACCGCGGGACGGTCATCGACCCCCAGCGCGACCCGCGCCGCTGCCGCATCCCGGGGATGGAAGCGATCGAGGTCGATGCCCGTGCGCACCGACGTGATCCGCGCCGGATCGAAGCCGTTGTCGCGCACGAGCTGGTCCTTGAGCGCCTCGCCGGTCACCACGAGGTGGCGCGTGGCCCGCTGGTAGAGCCAGCGCGTGCTGCGCGAGTTGTTGACCGGCGTGGACACGTGGCGGGTGCGCACGACCGGCGGCATGCCGCGCAGCGTCGCGCTTGCGAGCGCCACGAGCCAGGCGTCGGTCGAGCTGTGGGTGTTGACGACGTCGTACTCGCGCCCGTGGACGGCGAGCCAGCGTCGCATGGCGGCGAAGCCGCGGTACTTCTTGTAGGCGATCGGCAGTCCCACGACTTCCAGCGCACGCGAGCGCGCCGCGGGCAGGATCTCGGCGCTGTCGGCGGTGACGAGCGTCACCCGGTGCCCACGCCGCTGCATGCCTTCCATCTCGGTCAGGATGCGCAGCTCCTGGCCGCCCCAGCCGATCGACGACTCTGTATGCAGGATCGACAGCGGCCGGCTCACGGGGCGGGCCTTCGCGTCCGGACCCTCATCGCATCGACCACGACGGAGCGTAGCGTCGGAACCAGCGCTCGAGAATCAGCAGCGCCCACACGCGGCCGGCGTGGTTGCGCCGGCCCGAGCGGTGCTCGGCGAGCAGCGCGGCGAGCGCCCCGGCACGGAACAGGCCGCGCCGCTCGAGCCCGCGCGGCCCGAGGTGCTCGTCGACCTCGGAGGCGAGACGGCCGGCGAGCCATTCGGAGAGCGGCATCACGAAGCCCTGCTTGCCGCGGCGCACGATGTCCGGCGGCAGGTAGCGCTCGGCAACCCGCTTCAGCACGTGCTTGTGCTCCCGCTCGCGGATCTTCTGCGACGGCGCGAGACGCGCGCAGAGCTCCACGAAGCGGTGGTCGAGGTAGGGCACGCGCGCCTCGAGCGAGTGCGTCATCGTCGCGCGGTCCACCTTGGTCAGGAGATCGTCGGGAAGCCACAGGCGGGTGTCGACGTTGAGCAGGCGATCGAGATAGGGCGCGCCGTCCGCCTCCGCGAACGCGGCGGCGGCGAGCGCGCCCACGTCGGGGGCGTCTGCCGTGGCGGCGAGGAACGCCGGCGACAGGAGCCCGTCGTGCAGCGTGGCGTCGAAGACGTTGGGGATCGTTCGATGGCGGCGCGGCAACGGTTCCACGAGTGCGCGCAGGAAGCGATCCTTGCGCCAGCCCGCCGGCAACGCCCTAACGACCGCGGGCAGCGGGGAGAAGCGGTGCGCGAGCCACTTCGTGTAGCCCTCGTCGCGCACGCGGGTGCGATAGTTGGAGTAGCCGCCGAAGATCTCGTCGGCGCCTTCGCCGGTGAGCACGACCGTGACCTCGCGGCGTGCGAAGCCGGCCAGCAGCATCGTGGGCAGCGCCGCCTGGTCGGCGAACGGCTCGTCGAACACGTCGAGCCAGCGGTCGAAGGCGTCGAGGACGTGATCGGGCGAGAGCATCAGCGTGTGATGGCGGCTGCCGAGGTGCCGGGCCACGCGCGCCGCCTCCACGTGCTCGCTGACCGCGACGCCGCCCTCGAAGCCCACGTTGAAGGTATCGATCGGCGCGCCGGTGACGTCCGTCATCACGGCGGCGACGAGGCTCGAGTCCACACCCCCGCTCACGAATGCGCCGAGCGGCACGTCGGCGACGAGCATGCCCTGCACGGACGCGCGCAATTCCCGATCCACGGCCGCGACGGCCTCGTCGTCGGCGAGCGCGAGCTTGTCGCGGTAGTCGGGGCGCCAGTACTCGCGGATCGCGAGCCGGCCCTGCGTGAACGTCAGCGCCTGTCCCGGCTGCAGCTTGCGCACGCTGGCGAACACCGAGTGCGGCGCCGGAATGAACTGGCACTCGAGATACAGGCGCAGCGCGGCCGGATCGATCCCGGTGGCCACGGCAGGATGCGCGAGCACCGCCTTCAACTCCGATCCGAACACGAACGTCCCGTCGTGCAGCGCGTAGTGGAACGGCTTCACGCCGAGGTGATCGCGGGCCGCGAAGAGCGTGCGCGTGCCTGCATCCCACAGCGCGAAGGCGAACATGCCGCGCAGGCGGGTGACCACCTGCTCGCCCCACGCGTGCCAGCCGGCGAGGATCGTCTCGGTGTCGCCGGCCGAGCGAAACGTCCAGCCGCTCCTCGCGAGTTCCTCGCGCAGCGCGGCGAAGTTGTAGATCTCGCCGTTGAACACCACCGCGATGCGCCCGTCGGCGCTGGTCATCGGCTGCGGGCTCCCCTCGATGTCGATCACCGACAGGCGCCGGTGCCCGAGATGCGCGGGTCCGCAGGAAAGGAAGCCGTCGGCGTCGGGGCCGCGATGCGCGAGCGAGCGCGTCATGGCCGCGAGGACCTCGGGTGCGAAGGCCCTTTCGCTGACGTATCCGGCGATGCCGCACATGGCCTGGTCGAGGGGGCAGATGAACCGCGTCTTCCGAAGGATGCCGCGAGGGCTCGCCGGAAGCGCACGGCGCTTGGATGAAGGAGCGCGGCAAAGCGCGGGGCGCAGTCTAGCATCCGGCGATGCCCGCCTTCCCCGAATGCGTCCCGTGCAATCGCGCCGGCGATTGCACGGCCGCACCGCCACCCTCGCCCACGGCGGGCCACGGCTATAATTCGCGCCGTTCCGAGCCGGCCGGCCGATACGCCGAGCGCGCCCCGGCAGCGCCCGTCCCTCGCCCCTGCAATGCCTCCCCGCCCCAATCCCGTGCCCGCGTGCGATGAGACTGCATAGCCGCGGCCGCTTCAACGTCAAGCGGCTCGCGCGCGCGGCATCCGATCGCGTCCGCGGAACGGCGTTCGACCGCGCGCTGCAGCAGGCCGCACGCGCCGGCACGCGCACCTTCGTCTTCGGCTGGAATCGCGGCCTGGGCGACATTGCGCTGGGCCTCGTCCCGCTCTTCATGCGCATCCGCGCCGCCATGGCCGATGCGCGCATCGACGTCTTCACCCGCGACGACCTGGCGCAGGGCTTCGCGCTTGCCGGCTGCGACGCCGTGCACGTGATCCCCGGCCTCGCGCGCGGCGGACCCGTCGACGTCGCCGGCGCCGCGGCGGCGCTGGGAGTGCGCCTGCCCCCGGATGCCGTCACCTTCGCGGACCCGGATCCCACGCGCTGGCTCGACGGCCGGCGCGAAGCGTATCCGCCCGTGCTCCGCTGGCAGCCGCGCGACGATGCGCTGGCCGATGCCGTGGTGCCGCCGGCGCCGGATCGCATCACCATAGGCGCGCACGTGAGCTCGGAGACCGCGCGCCACTACGGCTACGTCAAGGACTGGCCAGGGGAGCACTGGCGCGCGCTCTTCGCACGCTTCGCCCACCGCGACCTGCGCTGGCTGCTCCTGGGGCACGCCCGCGACGAGACCTTCGCCCAGGACAACGTGATCGATCTGCGCGGCCGCACCGATCTCCTGACGCTGCTCGCGGTGCTGCGCACGCGCTGCCGCATCCTCGTGGCGCCCGACAGCGGGATCCTCACGCTCGCCTACTACCTCGAAGGCGACCGCCCGCTCGACGTGATCTCGCTGTGGTCGGATCCGCGCCAGGGTGTGCTGAAGCAGCGTTGCCCGTCGCCCAATCCGCGCCTCGTCCACACCCCGCTGCGCGGCAAGGAGGAGGACGTGCGCAACATCACCGTCGACGACGTTGCCGCCGCCATCGGGAGCGCCCTGGCTGCCGCGTCGCCGCCATTCCCGGCCACACGCGTTCCCGATGCAGCCGCGCCCTGAACGCGCCACGGACGGGTCCCCGCTGCGATCGCCGCAAGGTGCGGCGTTCCGGGCCAGGACGTTCGCGCTCCTCGAGTTCAGCGTCCTCGCCTGGGCGTGCATCTATCTCGTGCTGGTGGCGGTCACCGGGCACACCTGGATCCGCTCCATCGCGTTCGGCTTCGCGGCCGTCTTTGCGCTATGGCTCATTCTCGGCGCGATCTTCTCCGACGCACCGCCGATCCCCCGGCCCGACGGTCATCTCGTGGCGGCGATCCTCGTCTGGGCCGGCTGGTCCGCGGCGTCGTGGACATGGTCCGTGCACCCCGCGTACACGCTGGACGAGCTCGGGACGGAGATCGGCTGGGGTCTCGCGACGGCCACGATCTTCTACGTCGCAACCCGCTCGGGAACGGCGTTCCGCGCGATCGTGACGGTCGCGCTCGCCACCGGGGCGACGCTGTCGGTGTTCGCCGTGCAGGCGGTGCTCGCCAATCCCGGCGTGGATCCGGAGAAGCTCCTCGTCGCGCAGCACGGTGGAGTCGGCGCTTTCTCGACGTATCTCGTGCTGGTGCTGCCGCTCGTGCCGCTGCTGCTCGCCCCGGCGCCGGCGGGGTACGGGACGAGGACGCCGTCCCTCGCGTGCGCCGGCGTGACCTTCGTGCTCCTCCTGGCTGGCGCGCGCGTTACCGAGAACCGGATGATCTGGGTGGCGTTCGCCGTGGGCTTCGTCGCCGCCTCCGGACTCGCGGCATGGCGCTGGCGGGCGCGGCTCGTCCGCGCCCCGAAGCGCTGGAGCCTGGTGCTCCTCGTGCTGCTGGCGGCATCCTCGGTGCTGTTCGTCGACGCCACCCTGCAGCGGGCGCGCATGATTCACCTGCCGCAGGCGTCGGTGGCCAAGGCACTGGCCGAGGATCCGCGCATCGCGCTGTGGGAGCACATCTTCGATCGCATCGCGCAGCGCCCCTGGACCGGATACGGCTACGGCAAGTCGATCCTGCGCGACGAGCTGCGCGCGGAGCTCCGCAATCCGCTGCTCGGACACGCGCACAACATCATCGTGAGCCAGTGGCTGCAGACCGGCGCCATCGGGATGCTCGCGTTCGTCGCGCTGCTCGGCGCGCTCGCCTTTCGCTATGCCGCCTTCATGCGCGACCCCGACGGCACGCTTGCCGCCGTGGGCGTGACGGGACTCGTGATGCTGGCGATGTTCGTCACCAAGTCGATGACCGACGACTTCTTCATCCGTCCGAGCAGCAAGGAGTTCTGGGCGCTCAATGCCCTGCTCGTGGGGTACGGGATGCGGCGGCTGGCCGGCCGCGGCGGTGCGGGGCCGTAGCCTGCGGCGATGCGGGGCCGTAGCCTGCGGCCCCGTTTCGACCTACTTCCGCGTGGCGCGCGGCCGCAGGGGAAGCGGCTTCGTCTCGTCGCGGGTGGGGACCGGCAACGGCTTCACGGGGGCGCCGGCCGCCGGCGCGTACTCCGGGATCCAGGCGTTGAGGCGTGCCCGCACCTCGGCGTCGTCGGCCACCCGGTCGCTCTCGCACCAGGTGACCATCTGGCCCACGACGTCGACGTCGGCGCTGCGCGCCTGGGCGATGCGCAGCTTGGGATGCGGCGTCGGCCTCGTGGCCTCCTCGGTGGCGAGCGGCTCCTCGTAGAGCTTCTCGCCCGGACGCAGGCCCGTGAACACCACGGCGATCTTCGCCGGATCGGCGCCCGACAGCCGGATCAGGTCGCGCGCAAGGTCGACGATGCGCACGGGTTCGCCCATCTCGAGCACGAGGATCTCGCCGCCGTGGCCCTGCAGGCCCGCCTGCAGCAGGAGCTGTGTGGCCTCGGAGAGCGACATGAAGTAGCGCGTGATCTCCGGATGCGTCACCGTCACCGGGCCGCCGCGCGCGATCTGCTCGCGAAAGCGCGGGATGACGCTTCCTGCGCTGCCGAACACGTTGCCGAAGCGCACCAGCACGAACTGCGTGCCGGCGCCCTGCAGGCACTGGCAGACCATCTCCGCCAGGCGCTTGGTCGCGCCCATCACGTTGGTCGGGTTCACCGCCTTGTCGGTAGAGACCAGCACGAACTTCTCGACCCTGGCGGCGACGGCCGCGCGGGCGAGCACGTAGGTACCGTAGGCGTTGTTGCGCACCGCCTGCCACGCGTTGACCTCCTCCATGAGCGGCACGTGCTTGTACGCCCCCGCGTGGAAGACCACGCTCGGCCGCTCGCGCTCCAGCACCGCGTCAACGAGGGCGGCATGCTTCACGTCGCCCACCACGCACACCAGGGGCAGCAGCGGGAAGGCATCGACGAGCGCGGTCTGGATCTCGTAGATCGCGGCTTCGGAGATGTCGAAGAGCACGAGCCGCGCCGGACGGTAGCGCGCGACCTGCCGGGTGAGCTCGGCGCCGATGGAGCCGCCGGCACCGGTGACCATGACCACCCGGTTGCCGAGCCATTCGCCGAGGCCCGCGCTGTCGAGAACGACGGGATCGCGGCCGAGGAGGTCGTCGAGCTCGACGTTGCGGATGGTGGTGAGCGCGAGGCGGCCGCTGATGAGATCGTCGAACGAGGGCACCGTGAGCGCCTCCACGCCCGCCGCCGCGCAGAGCTCGGCCACGCGCCGGCGCACGAGATGATTGGCCGACGGCAGCGCGATGATCACCTTGTGCACGCCGTAGCGGGCGCACCAGTGGGCGAGCCTGTCGATGCGATCGAGCACGCGCAGCTTGCGCAGCACGCGGCCCTGCTTCGCCTCGTCGTCGTCGAGAAACCCGACCACGCGCCACTGGCGGCTGCGCGACAGCTCCTTGGCGAGCCGCGCCCCGGCGTCGCCGGCGCCGACCACCAGCACGGGCTCTCCCAGCGCCTCGAGCGGACTGTAGAGGCGGTGCTCCTTCCAGATGCGATACGTGAAGCGGCTGCCCGCCATCAGGAACACGAGCAGCACCGGATAGAAGACGAGGACGCTGCGGGGGACGACCACCGAGAGCTGCAGCATCACCATCACGACGGGGATGAGCATCCCGCCCAGGACCGCCGCGGCGACCATGCGCTGCAGGTCGGGAATGCTCGCGAACCGCCACAGCCCGCGATACAGGCCGAGCGCGATGAAGATCACCGCCTGCAACGGCACCACCCACGCCAGCGTGCTCCACATGTCGGCGAGATAGGGCTCGCGCACGTCGAGATTGAAGCGCAGCAGGTACATCGCGACCCACGCCAGCGCCGCAGCGCAGGCGTCGTGGATGAAGACCAGCAGCGATCGCCCGTTGAAGAGGGTTCTTGTCACGTTGTCGGTGCGCTCCGGCGCCAATGATAATCAATCGCCGCGAAGATCAGGCCATGCAGCACGCACCAGGCGCCGAGTGCGAGCGGCCCCCACTCCGGCGCCAGGAGCACGCAGGCGACGGCGGTGACCGCGCAGGCGAGCATGAGCGCCGCGTAGGCGGCGAGCGTACCCGCATGGCCGGCGCCCAGCCGGTGCAGGCGCTGGTAGTAGTGCGACCGGTGCGATTCCCAGAAGCGCTCACGGCGCAGGACGCGCCGGGCAAGGGTGGCCGTGGCATCGGCCACGAAGGGCAGGAAGACGAGGACGGGAAACCATGCCGGCCAGGCCTGCGCCGCGACGCCGGCGCTGCCCAGCGCGGCGGCGAGGAAACCCAAGGGGACCGCGCCGACATCACCGATGAACATCTGCGCCGGCGGGCGGTTGACGGCGAGGAGCGGCAGCGCAGCCGCCGCCAGCGCGAGGGGGAGCCCGCCGGCCTCGCCGCGGGCGATCGTCACGACCCCGAAGGCGGCAAACCCGACGGCCGCCATGGTCACGGCGAGCCCGTCGCTGCCGTCCATGAAGTTGTACAGGTTCAGCGCCCACGCCACGGCAAGGAAGGTGCAGGCCACGGCCCACCACGGGGACGCGAACGCGGAGGCGAGCGACCACGCGAACCACCCCGAAGCCACGATATGCACCGCGAGGCGCGCAGGCACGCCGACGGGTCGGACGTCGTCGCGCAGCGACACCGCGGCCAGCAGCAGCCACGGTCCGCCCCAGAGGGCGGGCCGCATCCAGTCGGGTGCGGGCACCAGGAGGGCGAGCGGGACGAAGCCCAGCCACAACGCGAGCCCACCGACCCTGGGGATCGATCCCTCGTGCAAGGTCCGGGCGTCGACCACGGCGACGGGCAGTCGGTCGCGCCAGCGCAGCAGCGCCGCCAGCCCGAGTCCCGCCAGCACGGCCGCAGCCGGGACCGGAAGCAGGTCGGCGAAAGTCATGGGCAACGCACCGCCGCCGACCGTGCCCCGCGGCGCCTCGCCGACGTGGCAATCCCTGCGGAATCAGGGGGCTCAGGTGCTCCCGGGGCCCTCGGGAGCGTCTGCCGCGCAGGCGGAAATCGGCGCAAATCCGGGGATTGGCCGCGGAACCGCCCCGGCAAGCCAGAAATGATCATTTTATATATTGTTATCAGTATCTTACGATATCGACCGAAAGCCCGGACAAAGCATTGGCAGGGCGCAGGGGCAGGGGCTCGCCGCCCATTCGCGGGCCCTTCCGTGTTGCTTCGGCACAACACGCGGCCAACGCGCCAGAGTCCGGGTCCCCTTCGGCTTGCCAGCGGGTCGCGCGCTTTGGCAGAATGGGACGCAACTTCTCGCCAGATTAGAGAAGGTTCCGATGGCAGGCGCAAAAGGCTTCGAATCCTTGCCAATTTTATCCGTTAGAGGAGAGACTCCATGAATAAGAAGCTCGTCGCTGTCGCTGTCGCGGGCGTGCTTGCTGCCCCGCTGGCGGCAGAAGCGCAAACCGCGAACGTGACTTTGTACGGTCGCTTGAACCTGACGATGGAAGCCGTTAGCGGCCGTGCCGTCGATCCCAACCTGCCCCCCACGGGCGACCAGACGTCGAACCGCACCGTCTATCGCGTGAGCTCGAACTCGTCGCGTCTGGGCGTGCGCGGCAGCGAAGCCTTGGGCGGCGGCCTGTCGGCGATCTTCCAGATCGAATCCAACGTCTCCGCCGACACCGGCGGTGGCCTGCTCGGCACTCGCGAAACGTTCGTCGGCCTGCAGGGCTCGTGGGGTACCTTCAAGATCGGTAACTTCCTCGCCCCGTACGACGACATCCACCCGATCTTCGGTAACGTTCCCACGCTGACCACGTCGATCCTGTCGACCGCGGCCCTGTGGGCGCAAGGCTCGCAGTCCAAGGCGAACGGCGGTTTCGACGCGCGCCTCGGCAACTCGATCCGCTACGACATGCCGAACATCGCCGGCTTCACCGGCGGCATCCAGATCTCCTCGCTCGACGCCTCCACGGGTCAGGGCGGTGTGGTCTACGGCGACCAGGCGACGCAGCAGCGCCACGCCTACGTGATGTCGATGGGCGGCTACTACAGCAACGGTCCGTTCCGTGCCGGTATCGCGTACGAAACGAACCAGCGCGTCCGCGGCCAGGGCCTCGACGACAACGCGTTCTCGGTCGCCGGCAACTGGAACTTCGGCTTCATGAAGCTCGGCGGCGTCTTCGAGCGCCTCGACTACGACACGCCGACGGGCAGCCTGACCCGCAACTTCTGGGACGTCAGCGCCACGGTGCCGATCGGCCCGGGCGAAATGTACGCGTCGTACGGCATGGCGCAAGACGGTGGCGGCAGCTCGGCGAAGGGCACGCGCGTCGGCCAGCTGGTCAACGGCGACGACACCAGCGCCTCGCAGTGGACGATCAGCTACACCTACGCGCTGTCGAAGCGCACGCTGTCCTACGCGGGCTTCGTCCAGACGCGCAACAGCGACAACGCTGCCTACAACTTCAACATCAACCCGTACACGGTCATTCCTGGCGCCAACGCGAGCGGCTTCGTGGTGGGCCTCGTGCACTTCTTCTGATCGCGTCATCCCGGGTCTCTCCCGGAAACGGTACTCGACGGGCGCTTCGGCGCCCGTTTTTTTTCGGCTGTCGGCCGGCGATGGCAGGTGCCCCGGCCGCAAGGCGGCACCGCAACCGCGACGCGCGCTAGAATCCACACCATGGTGGACGCCCTCATCGTGAGCTTCGATCGCGCGTTGCGCACGCTTGCGGGCATCGCGCAGCCGCAACGCCCGACCCCGGCGACCGACATTCCCGACGTCGAGCTCTCCGAAGGCGAACGTCGCCTCGCGGGCGCGCTCATGCGCGTCAATCACACCGGCGAGGTATGCGCGCAGGCGCTGTATGCGGCGCA
Organism: uncultured Alcaligenaceae bacterium; assembly: GCA_964439475.1. GTDB lineage: Bacteria > Pseudomonadota > Gammaproteobacteria > Burkholderiales > Casimicrobiaceae > VBCG01. The sequence goes on along the minus strand of CAYTOT010000001.1, from coordinate 216,026 downwards.
GGCGCTGGTGGCGCGCGATCCCGCCGTCGGCGCGCGCTTCGCATCGGCGGCGCGCGAGGAGGAGGACCATCTCGCCTGGACGCAGGAGCGGTTGGCCGAGCTGCGCGATCACCCGTCGCGGCTCAACCCTCTCTGGTACGCGGGCTCCTTCGCGATCGGCACGCTCGCGGGCCTCGCCGGCGACCGTGTGAATCTCGGATTCGTCGTCGAGACCGAGCGGCAGGTCGAGGAGCATCTCACCACGCATCTCGACCGCCTTCCCGATCGCGATCACAAGAGCCGTGCGATCGTCGACACGATGCGCGCCGACGAGGCGCGGCACGGCGCGATGGCGCAGGAGGCGGGTGCGCTGTCGCTGCCTCCGCCGGTGCCGACGCTGATGCGCATGGCGGCCGACGTGATGCGCGCCGTGGCGTTCCGGATCTAGCCGGCCGGGAGCGCCCCTTGGCGATGAAGGCTGGACGCGGCACGGCGAGGGCGCGCGCGTGAGCGATGCCGACGGTCGCCCCCTCGAGGTTCCGCGCGTGTCCGAGGCGGCACCCGTGACGGCGCCGGCCACGGCGACGAGCGCGGACGAACGGGCGGGCGTCGACCTGGCCGCCGAGCGCGCGGTCACCTCCGACCGCCTCAACTGGCTGCGCGCGGGCGTGCTGGGCGCCAACGACGGCATCGTCTCCACCGCGGGCCTCGTCGCGGGCGTGGCCGGCGCCGGACCCACCTTCGGCATGCTGCTCGCTGCCGGCGTGGCAGGTCTCGTGGCGGGCGCGCTGTCGATGGCAGCGGGCGAGTACGTCTCCGTCTCCACGCAGCGGGACACCGAGCGGGCGGCGGTGAGGAGCGAGCGCGTGTCGCTCGCGCGCCGTCCCGCGATGGAATTGAGGGAACTGACCACGCTGTTGCGATCGAAGGGACTCAGCGAGGCGACGGCACGCGAAGCCGCGAACGAACTCACCCGCCACGACGCGCTCGCCGCGCACGCCGACATCGAACTCGGCATCAAGCTCGGCGAGTACACCAATCCGTGGCACGCGGCGCTGGCATCGGCCGTGTCGTTTTCAATCGGCGCCCTGGTGCCGTTGCTCGCCGTGCTCCTCGCGCCGCCGGACGCCATCGTGCCGGTGACGGTCGTGGCCGTGGTGGTCGCGCTGGTCGCGACCGGTTACGGCTCGGCACGGCTGGGTGGCGCGCCGCGCGGACGCGCGGTCGTGCGCAACGTGATCGGCGGACTACTTGCCATGGTCGTCACCTACGGGATCGGCAGGCTCGTCGGCACCCAGCTCTAGCCTGGTCCTGGCTGGCGAGACCGGGTCCGCCGCCAGTTGCGAAGCGCGGCCAGCCGGGCCGCGCGGATGGCGGCCGCAATCGCATCGTCGCGCCGTCCAGCGCGGGCTCGCATGGCAGCGGCCTTGGCCACCGCCGCCACCGGCACGGCGCGAATCGTCGCCAGTGCATCGGCGAGAATCGCCGCGGATGCGTAGTCCTGCGCCGCTCCCGGCCGCGAGCAGGCATCGGCGGCACAGGCGCCGAGGACGGTGTCCATCCGTTCCGGACGGCGCAGCGCATCCAGCGCCAGCACGAGATCGAGCACCGTGGCGGGCCTGAGCTCAGCGGCCCGATGGATCACGCCGTGATGGCGGGCCGTGAGCACCGCGGCATCCCGGCAGTCCTGCGGCACCCGCAGGCGCTCCGACAGCCGTTGCGCAAGGCGCGCGCTGCGTTGCTCGTGCGCGACGTGCCGCGGCAGGTCGCTGGCGGGAGACGTTGCCTTGCCGAGGTCATGTACCAGCACGGCATAGCGGGCGGGCAACCGGAGGTTGCGCGCAGCTGCCCAGTCGAGCGCCTGCGCGACATGCACGCCGGTATCGATCTCGGGATGATGCGCAGGCGGCTGCGGCACGCCGAAGAGTGCGTCGACCTCGGGCAGCAGTGCCGCGAGCGCCCCGCAGTCGCGGAGCACCGCGAGCATGCGCGACGGATGCGCCTCCATGAGCCCGCGCGCGATCTCCTGCCACACCCGCTCGGGCGCGAGCGTGGCGAGTTCGCCGGAATCGACGAGCACGCGCATGAGCGCCTCCGTGGCCGGCGCGACCGTGAAACCGAAGCGCGCCGCGAAGCGGGCAACCCGAAGCACGCGCAGCGGGTCTTCGGCGAAGGCCGGCGACACATGCCGGAGCACGCCCGCCGCGAGGTCGGCGGCACCGCCGTAGGGATCGACGAGGGCGCCGCCCGCACCCCGCGCCATCGCGTTGATCGTGAGGTCGCGGCGCTCGAGATCCTCCACGAGCGTCACGTCGGGTGACGCGAAGAAGCGGAACCCGCGATAGCCCTGGCCGTGCTTGCGCTCGGTGCGGGCAAGCGCGTACTCCTCCTGGGTGTCCGGGTGGAGGAACACCGGAAAGTCGCGGCCCACCGGGCGAAAGCCCGAGGCCAGCATCATTTCGGGCGTGCCCCCCACCACGACGTAATCGTGATCGGCGACGGGGCGGCCGAGCAGTTCGTCGCGCACGGACCCGCCCACGCGGTAGACCAGGACGGGCTGCGGCAGCGCCCGCGCCATGCGGATCGCGACCTAGCGGCCGCCGTGCGCGCGCAGCGCATCGAACGCGCTGCGCCGTGCCGTGGGCGCAAGGTATTGCGGGGCGACGGCCTCGAGCGCCGCAGGCTCGATCCCGAACACGGATGGGAAGGCGCAGCTGCACACGTTGTCGGCCTGCATCGACAGGACGTTGTCCCGGCTCATGAGCTTGCCGGGGAGGTGCTCGAGGACCGTCGCCTGCAGCCGCGAGAGCCCCGGTCCGAGGGTCAGGATGGGTCGCACGGCGCCGGTCGCCTCGCCGGCGTACGTCACGAGTTCCCGCAGGGTGTAGGCTCTGGGGCCGCACAGATCGTAGCGGGCGCGGCAGGTGATCTCCGCCGACAGCGCATGCACGAAGCAATGCGCGACATCGCCGACGTAGACCGGCTGGAAGCGCGCGTCCGCGCATCCGAGCGCGATCACCGGCAGCGCAGCCGACAGGCGCGCGAAGACATTGAGGAAGCCGTCGCCGGGCCCGAAGATCACGGATGGCCGGAACACCGTCCACGCGAGCTGCGACGCCGTGACGATGGCCTCGGCTTCCGCCTTGCTGCGCTGGTAGCGCGACGCGGCGTCGGGCGCGGCGCCGAGCGCGCTCATGTGCAGGAGGCGCGGCACGCCTGCCGCTTCGCAGGCCGCGACGAGACTGCGGGCGAGATCCACGTGCACGCGCTCGAAGGTATCGCGCCCCGACGGATTGAGGATGCCGACGAGGTTGATCACCGCTGCCGCGTCCTGCACCAGTCCCGCCAGCACGCGCGGCTCGCACACGTCGGCCTCGACGACCTCGACCGTGGGCAGCAGGATGAGGTGCTTGGCGCTCTCGCGACGGCGCGTCGGCACGACGACGCGATAGTCGAGGGCCGCCAGGCGAGCGACGATGCGACGGCCCACGAAGCCGCCACCGCCGAGCACGACGACCGTCGCCTGGGCCACGCGCGCTCCCTACCGGACCGACGCGCTCGCCACGGTCGCACCGCGCGGCGTGATGGTGCCGAGGGTGGTGGACAGCGGCTTCACGTCCGAGTCGAGCGCCTGGGCGTAGACCTGCGCATTGGCGAGAACCTTCTTCACGTAGTCGCGCGTCTCGTTGAAGGGAATGGTCTCGACCCAGATGGCTCCCTCGAGAGGCGCGGACGGACGCCACGCCTGCGCGCGCCCGGGGCCGGCGTTGTACGCGGCGGCGGCGAGCGCGGCCATGCCGTCCAGACGATCGAGCCAGTACTTGAAATAGAACGCGCCGAACTGCGTGTTGGTCTCCGCCTCGCCGATGCGCGCCGGACGGTAGTCGGTCCGGCTCATCTGCTTCGCCACCCACCGGGCCGTTCCCGGCATCAGCTGCATCAGTCCCACGGCGCCTGCCGAGGACACGATGTCGAGGTTGAAGCGCGACTCCTGGCGCGCGATACCGTAGAGGAAGGCGACGTCGATGTCCTGCGCGCGCGCTGCGGCGTCGAACTCGTTGCGATAGGGTGCGAGGTAGCGCAATCCGAAGTCGTGCCGCGCCTGCGTGCGCTCGGCGGTATTGATCGCCCGGTCGTACAGGCCGTTGCGCCGCGCGAAGTCGGCGGCCAGGAGCAGCTCGTCGTCGGACAGGCCGCGCACGATGTAGCTCCACTCGCGGACCGAGTCCGCGCGCATGTCGAGCTCCGCGAGCTTCACCACCCGGCGAACCTCGGGACGCGTCCCGAATGCGGCGAGCGCCGTCGCCGGAGGCACGAGGGGGCTGCTCGCGGGCACCACGAACTTCTGGCCCAGCGATTCGGTCGCGAGGATCCCGTAGAAATTGGTCTCGACGGTGAGCGAGGCCATGAGCACGCGGCTCTCTTCGGCGCGGCCCAGCGCCGCCAGCGCGCGAGCACGCCAGTAGCGCCACGCGCTCTCCTGTTGCTGCGCGTCGGGCATCGCCTCGACCGCTGCCAGCACGTCGTCCCACGCCCGGGCGCGCAGCGCCGCACGAACCCGCCATGCCTGCACTTCGGCGGGGAGCCCGATGTCGCCCGCCTCACGGAAATAGTCGTTCGCGGCCGGGTTGAGCTGGCGTGCCGCATGGTAGGCGAGGCGCGCATTGCCGTAGCGGCGATCGGCCTCCGGCAGGCGGTCGCGCCACTTGACCCAGGGCCCACGCGCCGCCGCGGCATCGGCGCGCGCCGCGCGCTCGAGGGCATAAAGGGCGAGTTCGCGCTCGCCGGCGTTGTTCCAGGCGAAGCTGCCCTTCGCGAGCGCCGCGAGGGGGTCCTTGGCCACGGCGTTGAAATCGCGGTCGGTCAGCCGCTCCTTGCCCGGGAAGGCACCCGCGATGGCCTGCGCGACGCGCAGGTGATTGGCCTCGCTCGCGAGCCGCATGCGCGCGCGCTGGTCCGCCGGCGTGAGGGTGCCGCGCGCGAGCAGCGCGGCAAAGGCGGGATCGCAAGCGTCGGGCGTGGCGTTGCCGGTGAACCAGAGCGGAACCGCGTCGGCCAGCGCGGCGTCGCCGTCACGCTGCCACTTGAAGAGCGCCGTGAGGCAGGCGAGCTCGACGTCGTTGCTTCCTGGGGCAGGTGCGGCGTAGTCCTCGGCGAAGCGGTTCCACAGGCCCTTCCGGCCGATCGACTTCAGCCAGTCCGCGCGCAGCCGGTCGGCCAGCGGCGTGCCGGGATAGCGGTCGAGATAGCCGCGCACCGCGGCCGGCGACGCATCGTCGATGCCGATCCGAAGCTGCCAGTACGCGACGTAGGGAGCCAGCACATGGCCCTCGAGCTTGCCGGCAGCGGCGGCGAGCTTCACCTTGTCGCCCTTGTCGAAGGCGGCGCGGGCGGCCAGGAAGTCGGCGTCGGTCTGCGCGAAAGCGGGCACCGCGACACCGGCGAAGACGAGCGTGCCGACGACGGCCGCGCGCACAGCCGTCCCAACGACGGCGAGGCCGGCGGCGGCCCACTGCAGGTGAAGGTTGCCCGGCATGGTGGTTCGCATCGAGGCACGAGCGCCCCGGGTGCGGGGCATGGAGAATGCGGAGGCCATGTGTCGATTGTGGTCGACGCATCGCTGCTTTTCAAGGAGAAAAGGCCAAACGTGCGTTGGTCATCGCGCGGCGGCGATCGTTCCGAGGCATCACGAAGGTCGCGATGCTAAGATTCCGTCTCATACATCGCGCGCGACCGACGCGGAGGATCGATGGCACAGCGCAAGGCGGCGCCCCTCGCCGGTGTGGTGATGGGCAGCGACAGCGACTGGGAGGTCATGAAGCACGCGGTCGCCCAGCTCGACGCCTTCGGCATTCCCAACGAGCCGCGGGTGCTTTCCGCGCATCGCATGCCCGACGACATGTTCGAGTACGCGGAGGACGCCGGCCCGCGCGGCCTGCGCGCGATAATTGCCGGCGCGGGGGGTGCCGCGCACCTGCCCGGCATGCTTGCCGCCAAGACTACGGTGCCCGTGCTCGGCGTCCCGGTGCCATCGAAGTACCTGCGCGGTGAGGACTCGCTGCTGTCCATCGTGCAGATGCCCAAGGGCATTCCCGTGGCCACGTTCGCGATCGGCGAGGCGGGCGCTGCCAATGCCGGCCTGTTCGCGGTCGCGATGATCGCCGCCACCGACCCGGCACTGGCCCGCAAGCTCGCGGCCTTCCGCCAGAAGCAGACGACCATCGCCCGCGCGATGCGCGTGCCGCCCGCCGCCTGAGGGTCGCCGTCGATGGCTGCGATCGCGCCTGGCGGATGGCTCGGCTTGCTGGGCGGCGGCCAGCTCGGCCGCATGTTCTGCATGGCGGCGCAGAGCCTGGGCTACAAGGTGGTCGTGCTCGACCCTGCGGACAACGGACCGGCAGCGAGCGTCGCCGACCGCCACATCGCCGCCGAGTACCTCGATGCCAAGGGCCTCGACGATCTCGCTGCGGCAGCGCAGGCCGTGACGACCGAGTTCGAGAACGTTCCCGCAGCGGCCCTGGACTTCCTCGCGCGAACCGCTCGCGTGACCCCGGCGGCGGCGAGCGTGGCCATCGCCCAGGATCGCATCAGCGAGAAAACCTTCCTTCACGGCAACGGATTCGCCGTCGCGCCGTTCGCCGTGCTGCGCACCGAAGCCGATTTCGCCGGCCTCTCCGCCGGGCTGTTTCCCGGCATCGTCAAGAGTGCGCGCCTGGGCTACGATGGCAAGGGGCAGACGGGCGTGGCCGACGCCGGCGAGGCACACGCCGCGTGGCTCGCAATGGGATGCAAGCCCTGCGTGCTCGAGCGACGGGTCGCCCTCGCCTGCGAGATCTCCGTCGTCGTGGCGCGCGACGAGCACGGCGCCCTCGCGACCTGGCCAGCCGCGGAGAATCGCCACCGCGACGGCATCCTCGACGTGTCGATCGCCCCCGCCCGGATGGAAGAGGCGCTGGTGTCGGGCGCACGCGAGATCGCGACGGGCGTCGCCGGCGCGCTCGGCTACCGCGGCGTCCTGTGCGTGGAGATGTTCGTCACCCGCGACGGCGCCCTGCTGGTGAACGAGATCGCGCCCCGTCCGCACAATAGCGGCCACTACACGATCGATGCCTGCGTCACCTCGCAGTTCGAGCAGCAGGCGCGCGTGCTCGCGGGCCTGCCCTTCGGCGACACGCGCCAGCACACGCCGGCGGTGATGGTGAACCTGCTGGGAGACATCTGGTTCCCGGACCCGGAGGCCACGGCGCCCCGCGAGCCGGACTGGAACGCGGTGCTGCGCCATCCGGCGGCGAAGCTGCACCTGTACGGCAAATCGGAGCCGCGACGTGCGCGCAAGATGGGTCACGTGACCTGCCTCGGCGCCACCCTCGACGATGCGCGGGCGACGGCGCGCGCGATCAAGGCAGCCCTCGGAATTCCCGGCGATGCCTGACCGGACGCGGGTCGGCGCAGCGACCTCGCAGCCACCGCACCGGCGCCGCCTCACTCGGCGAAGTTGAGCCACCCGGTGATGATGTACTTGTGCTGGCTGGGTGACACCACGCCCGCGTGCGTGTGCGTGAAGTCCGACGGCCAGATCAGCGTGCGCCCGCAGATCGCGTCGAAGGTGTGCTGCTGGTAGGTGAAGCGCGTGCCGCCGCCGTCGGTCACGTCGTTGAGGAACGTCATCCACACGAGCATGCGCGTGGTGGTGGCAAGGCTGCTGCGCTCGAAATGCTCGAGCCTGAAGCCGCCGCCGGGACGGTAGTGCTGCAGGATCGGCGACTCGGTCATCCGATAGGTGCCGATCTTCTGCAACAGCGGATGCTGTGCGGTGTACTGATCGAGGCAGCCCCTGAGCGCCACCATGTACTCGGGCATGCCGTGCTCGTCCTGCAGCTGCGCGGGAATGGCGGACACGAAGACGTCGAACGAGTCCTTCTTGTCGGTATCGACGACTGCCCGGTCCCCCTTGGACATGGCGCCGCGCTTCACGAGGCCCCGTCGGTCGCAGTTGCGATGCAGCGCGACGAGGCGATCGCAGATCGCCGGATCGATCCTGAAATCGCCCACGAACTGCATCAGGGACTCCTCCTGGTCGGGCGCCGTCCGGCAGGCGTGGCGAGGTTGCGCGTCGCGCCCACGGGAAGCGCGGAGATGCGCGCGTACTCGGGATCGGTGAAGCGGCTTCCCGCGCCGAGATACTCGACCGCCATCGCCGTGGCGTCGGCACCCCAGAAGAGTTCGTCCCCGACGGCGATCGTAGGCACACCGAACACGCCGCGCGCCACCGCCTCCTCGGTGTTGCGGCGAAGCGTCTCCTTCACGTCGGGGTCGGCGATCCGCCGCTGCGCATCGGGCAGGCGCAGGTCGTGGACCAGCTCTGCCCATTCGATCGGAAGGTCGGGGAGGCGGCCATCGCGCCACACGAAGCGGAAGATCCGGTGCACGGCCTCCGGCACGCAGTCGCAGGCGATCGCGAGGCGCAGCAACGGCAGCGGATTGAAGGGATGCTCGTGCGGCATCTTGAACGGGATGCCGAGCTGCCCGGCCTGCCAGTAGGCGAATCGATAGGTGAACTCGCGCTTGCCCGGAATCTCCGCCGGCCCCTTGTGACCGTGCGCCGCCAGGAGGCCCGCGAAGAGCACCGGCCGGTAGCGGAGGCGCGTCTTGGGCGGAAGGCGCGTGAGCATCTCGCTCTGCAGGTACGCGAACGGCGAGATGAAATCGAAGTACCAGTCGACGGTGGCCACGCCTGACCTATCTCCCTTCGGCGGCGCGGCGCTGCGCGACCGCCGCGAGCACATCGCGCTTCGCCGCGTCGTCGAGCATCGACCAGACAGCGATCTCGTCGATCGTGCGCAGGCAGCCGGCGCAGTGCCCGGTGGCCTCGTCGATGCGGCACACGTCGACGCAAGGGGACGCGACCGGGGCCGGCGGCGGATCGGCCGCAACGCTCATCGCTGAGATGTCCGGTGCGAGCGGTCGAGCCATCCGAGGACCCGATCGACGATCGAGCGCAGCATGCGCCACACCTTCGGAATGATCCAGATCATCAGCAGCACCAGGATCGCCACGACCACCAGCGCGACGAGCGGATGCGCGAAGGCGAGCCACAGCACCGTGCCCACCGCGAACTCCTCGCCGAAGGACGCCGTCCAGTTGGAGAACGGCTCCGGCGACGTGTTGATCGCGGCACGGGTGCCGGACTTCGCGAGGTGGCTGCCGGCGGCGAGCGAGCCGCCGAGGATCGCCGCGGCGAGCATGGCCGCCGTCGACGAATCGCCGAAGACGCTCGCCGCGAGCGCCGCACCGGCCGGGATGCGGATGAAGGTCTGCACGACGTCCCACACCGAATCCACACCCGGGATCTTGTCGGCGAAGAACTCGACGGCGCACATGAAGCCCGATGCCGCGAGCACCAGCGGATGCGCGAGCACCGCGAGCCCGGACGGCAAATCGACCCAGTGCAGGTAGCCGACACCGCCGACGATGAAGAGCACGGCGTACAGGCGCAAGCCGCTCGCCCAGCCCACGGCCGCGGCGAGCGCCACGAGCTGCAGCGTATCAAAATGGGCGAGGTCGGGATTCATCGCTTCTGCTTCTTCGCCGCAAGCTCCGCCGGCACCCACGACGCGGGCCGCTTGCCGAGGAAGGCGGCCACGCCCTCCTTGCCTTCGGGCGAGGCGCGCACGCGGGTGATGCGCTCGACCGTATCGGCCACCAGCGGCGCGTCGATCGGATGGCCCGCCACGCGACGGATGAGCGCCTTGCACTCGCGCTGCGCGGCCGGGCCGGCGACGAGCAGCGGCGTCAGGATCTCGTTCACGCGGTCGTCGAGTTGGCCGACCGGCACGATGTCGTGCACGAGGCCGATACGATACGCCTCCGCTGCCTCGAAGCGCTCGGCGGTGAGGAAGTAGCGGCGCGCCATGCGGGCGCCGATGGCCTCGATGACATAAGGCGAGATGGTGGCGGGGATGATCCCGAGCTTCGACTCGGACAGGGCGAAGGTCGCCTCTGCCGCGGCGATCGCGATGTCGCAGCATGCCACGAGGCCCACGCCACCGCCGTAGGCGGCGCCGTGCACGCGGGCCACCGTGGGCTTGGGACACTCGTCCAGCGTGCGCAGCATCTCGGCGAGGCCGGCGGCGTCGGCCCGGTTCTGCGCCGTGTCGTAGCCTGCCATCTTCTTCATCCAGTTGAGGTCGGCCCCCGCGCAGAAGCTCGGGCCGCTGGCGGCGAGGATCACCACGCGCACGCCGGCGTCGTCGCCGAGCTCGCGGACGGCCGCGGTCAGCTCGGCGATCACCACCTCGTTGAAGGCGTTGTGCAGCTCGGGACGCTCGAGCGTGACGATGCCGATGCCGTTGCGGCGGACGATCGACAGGGTGGTGTAGCCGGGAGCGGATGTCGTGGAAGTCATGGCTTTGGTCGATGTCAGTGCCGCCAGGCCGACGCCAACCACGGGCGCACACCCTCGGGGAGCAGTGGGCGAAGCGAGCGCGGTGGCAGGTTCATTTCACACCGCCGGCCGGGGATGCCCCGGCAGGAGGTCGTAGGGATGGCGCCAGCGTGGCTCGCCGCGGAGGCGCGCGAGCCACGCGCCGATGGCAGGATACTGTGCATCCCAGTCCACGCCGATCTCGTCGGCGAAGAACGTGTAGCCGGCGAGCGAGAGATCGGCGATGGTGAAGCGTTCGCCGACGACGTGCGTGCGGCCCGTCAGGTGCGCATCGAGCACGCGCCACGCCGCCTCGGCGCGGCGCCGGAACTCGGCGAGCACGTCGGGATTCGGATCCTTCGTGAGGGCACGCAGGAAACGATAGGTGGCGGTGTAGCTCGTGAACTTGTGGTTGTCGAAGAGCAGCCAGCGGAGAATCTCGCGCCGCTCGTCGTCGTCGCGTGGCCCGAAGCGGCCGAGCGTCTCCGCGAGGTAGTCGAGGATCACGCCCGATTGCGAGAAGCGCCTGCCGCCGTGCTCGAGGACGGGCGCCTCGCCCATCGCGTTGATCGCGCGATACTCGGGCGTGCGCGTCTCGCCGCCGAAGTAGTCGACGTGGCGCGGCGCCCAGTCGGCGCCGGCGAGCTCCAGCGCGAGCGCCACCTTGTAGCAGTTGCCCGACTGCGCGAAGCCGTAGAGGGTGTACTCGGCCATGCGTTCAGGCTCCTTGCACGAAGACGTCGGCGCGACCCACGCCGGCGACGCCATCGAGGCGCGCCATCAGAAACCTCCCTGCGCGAGCCAGCGATCCATCTGCTCGAAGCGATCCACGCCCCAGAAGGGTTCGCCGTCGACGACGAAGAACGGCGAGCCGAACACGCCTGCCGCGATCGCCTTCTCCACCTCGGCCTTGAGCGCATCCTTGATCGCCGGATCGTCGATGGCGGCGCGTGCGGCCGCGGCATCGAAGCCTGCCGCGCCCGCCACCTCCGCCGCCACGTCGGGCCGCGAGATGTCGCGGCCGTCGACGAAGAAGGCGCGATACAGCGCCCTGGCCACGCGCACGCCCGCCGCCGGATCGTCGCGCCCGGCCCACAGCATGACGCGCGACGGCGACTGGGCCGGAATCGGAAACATCGGCGGCATGCGGAACGGCACGCCGTGGAAACGCGCGCTGCGCGCGAAGTCGCGCGCCGAGTACGGGCCCTTCACCGGCACCTGCGTGAGCGGTTGCGCGCCGGTCTGCTTGAACACCACGCCGAGCAGGATCGGATGCCAGTCGACGGTGCGGCCGTGGCGCGCCGCGAACGCGTCGATGAGCTCCGCCCCGAGGTAGCCGTAGGGAGAGGAGAAGTCGAAGTAGAAGTCGATCGGAGGCTGGTGGCTCATCTGTGGTCCATGGAGTGGCGTTGGCGCGGGCTTCAGGCCACGAGCGCGCGGCCGATCACGAGGCGCTGGATCTCGCTCGTTCCTTCGTAGATCTGGCACACGCGCACGTCGCGGTAGATGCGCTCGACGGGAAAATCGTTCACGTAGCCGTAGCCGCCGTGCACCTGGATCGCCGCCGAGCATACCCGCTCGGCCATCTCCGAAGCGAAGAGCTTGGCCATCGACGCCTCCTTCAGGCACGGCAGTCCGGCATCGCGCAACGAAGCGGCATGCCACACGAGCTGGCGCGCCGCCTCGATCTCCACCGCCATGTCGGCGAGCTTGAAGTTGACGGCCTGGTGCTCCGCAATGGCCTTGCCGAAGCTCGTGCGCTCCCGCGCGTAGTCGAGCGCTGCGTCGAGCGCCGCGCGCGCCATGCCCACCGCCTGCGCCGCGATGCCGATGCGGCCGGCCTCGAGGTTCGAGAGGGCGATGCGATACCCCGACCCTTCCGGGCCGAGCAGGTTCTCCGCAGGCACCTCGCAGTCCTCGAAGACGATCTGCGCGGTGTCCGAGGCGCGCTGTCCGAGCTTGTCCTCCAGCCGCGCCACGACGTAGCCGGGCGTCGAGGTCTCGACGATGAAGGCCGAGATGCCTTTCTTGCCCGCCGCCTTGTCGGTCACCGCGAACACGATCGCGACGTCGGCGTTCTTGCCCGTGGTGATGAACTGCTTCACCCCGCGGAGCACGTAGCGGTCGCCCTTGCGCACGGCGGTCGTGGCGAGCGCGCCGGCGTCCGATCCCACCTGCGGCTCGGTGAGGCAGAAGCAGCCGAGCTTCTCGCCGCGCGCCAGCGGAACGAGGTGGCGCGCCTTCTGGGCGTCGGTGCCGAAGGCCGCGAGCGGGCCGCACACCACGGAGTTCTGCACGCTCACGATGGTCGACGTGGCGCCGTCGCCGGCAGCGATCTCCTCGAGCGTCAGCGCGAGCGACAGGTAATCCATCGCGGCGCCACCCCAGGCCTCGGGCACGACCATCCCGAGCGCACCGAGTTCGCCCAGCGCCGCGAGTTCGTCCCGCGGGAAGTGCCCCTCCCGATCCCAGCGCGGCGCATTGGGCAGCAGACGCTCGCGGGCGAAGGCGCGCAGGGTGTCGCGCACGAGGGTCTGTTCGGGTGTCAGCAGCATGGATTCACTCCGCGGGCACGGTCGCCGTGCGAACACGCTCCGGACGATTGATGAGCAGGACGCCGGCGATCACGATGGCGGCACCCGCGAGCATGGAGATCTCGAGCGGCTCACCGAGCAGGAGCACGCCGAGCGCGATGGCGAACACCGGCACCAGATTGATGAAGACCGCCGTACGGGCGGCGCCGATCGCCAGCACGCCATCGTAGAACCACACGAAGGCGAGCGCGGTTCCGCACACGCCGATGAAGGCGACGGCGACCCAGGCCTGCCAGGAGACGGGCAGCGACGCCAGGTCGCCGGTCAGCGCCACGGCGACGGCCAGCAGCGCCGTTCCGATCATGGCCGCATAGGTCGTCACCGCCAGCGCCGACCGGCCGCCAAGGAGGTGCCGCGCCGCGAGCGTGTACACGGCCCACGCCACCGGGCACCCGAAGAGGATGAGATCACCCGTCCCGAGGCCGCCCGTGAAGAGATGCCGGGGATCGCCGCGACCGAGGACGATCACCACGCCGGCCAGCGCGACGATCACGCCCCACAGCTTGTTGCGCGTGAGCCGCTCGCGAAAGACCAGCGCCGACCCGAGCAGCGTGACGGCGGGATTGAGCGCCATGATGAGCGCACCGCGCGACGCAGACGTGCGCGCGAGTCCGTACATGAAGCAGAGGTTGAACACGAGCACGCCGGAGAGGCCGAGCAGGAACACCGCGGCCCACTCCCGGCCGGCCAGGCGCGGCAGGCCGCCGTCGATGGCGAACGCCGCGATCACCAGTGCCACGGTGGCAACCATGTAACGCCACAGCGCGGCGGCCGCAGGCGCCATCTCGCTCGTCGCCACGCGACCGGCGATGAAAGCCCCACCCCAGAACAGCGCCATGAGGACGAGCTTGCCGTAGACACGGTGCGGTGCAGGACCGCTCACCGGCGAACGTCCGGCGCGGGGTGGGCGGCGAGCGCAGCAAACACGCTCGCCGGCACGCGCTTCGACCATGCGGTCCCGGTCGACGGGCGCGCCATCGCGCCCTACCGCACCATCTCGATGGCCATCGCCGTGGCCTCGCCGCCGCCGATGCACAGCGACGCGACGCCGCGCCTGCCACCCTTCGCCCGCAGCGCGCCCAGCAGCGTGACCAGGATGCGCGCGCCGGAGGCGCCGATCGGGTGCCCGAGCGCGCAGGCGCCGCCGTGGACGTTCACCTTGTCGTGCGGGAGCTCGTGCTCGCGCATCGCCGCCATCGTCACCACCGCGAACGCCTCGTTGATCTCGAAGAGGTCGACGTCCTGCGAGCGCCAGCCCGTCTTGCGATAGAGCTTCTCGATCGCGCCCACCGGCGCCGTGGAGAACCACGCGGGCTCCTGCGCATGCGTGGTGTGCGCGACGATCACGGCCAGCGGCGCGAGGCCGCGCTTCTCGGCCTGCGAGCGGCGCATGAGCACGAGCGCGGCGGCGCCGTCGGAGATCGAGCTCGAGTTGGCGGCGGTGACCGTGCCGTCCTTGCGGAACGCGGGCTTCAAGGTGGGAATCTTGTCCGGGCTCGCCTTGGCGGGCTGCTCGTCCTTGTCGATCACGGTCTCGCCCTTTCGCGTGGTCACCGTGACCGGGGCGATCTGCCACGCGAAGGTGCCGTCCTCGTTGGCCTTGCGGGCACGGTCGAGCGAAGCGATGGCGAACGCGTCCTGCTCCGCCCGCGTGAACTCGTACTTGTCCGCGCAATCCTCGGCGAACGTCCCCATGAGGCGGCCCTTGTCGTAGGCGTCCTCGAGGCCGTCGTAGAACATGTGGTCGAGCGCCTGCTGGTGACCCATGCGATAGCCGCCGCGCGCCTTGGGCAGGAGGTACGGCGCATTGGTCATGCTCTCCATGCCGCCCGCCACGATGACGTCGGCGCTGCCCGCGATGAGCGCGTCGTGCGCGAGCATCGCGGCCTCCATCGCCGAGCCGCACATCTTGTTGACCGTGGTGCAGCCCACCGACTTCGGCAGCCCCGCCTTGAGCGCCGCCTGGCGCGCCGGCGCCTGCCCCTGTCCGGCGGGCAGCACGCAGCCCATGATCACCTTGTCCACGTCCGCAGGCTCGAGGCCCGCTCGCTCCACCGCGGCCTTGATCGCCACCGCGCCCAGGTCGCTCGCCGCGAGTGCCGCGAAGTCACCCTGAAAGCCGCCCATGGGAGTGCGGGCGGCGCCGACGATCACGACCGGATCGTTGTCCATGCTGTCCTTCCTTTCCCGCGGCGCCGGGAGCGCCGCATGCCTGTCACGTTGCGGCGATCCGGCCTCGTGCCTCTTCGCCTCTCCCTGCTTCGCCTCGTCCTGCTTCGCCTCGTGCCATTTCGCCCCGTGCTACTTCGTCTCGTTGAAGAGCTCGCGGCCGATCAGCATGCGGCGGATCTCGCTGGTGCCGGCGCCGATCTCGTAGAGCTTGGCGTCGCGCCACAGCCGTCCGGTGGGGAACTCGTTGATGTAGCCGTTGCCGCCAAGCGACTGGACCGCCTCGCCGGCCATCCAGGTGGCCTTCTCCGCGGCGTAGAGGATCGCGCCCGCGGCATCCTTGCGGGTGGTCTCGCCGCGGTCGCAGGCCTGCGCCACGGCGTACACGTAGGCCTTGCACGCCATCATCGTCGAATACATGTCGGCGACCTTGCCCTGCATCAACTGGAACTCGCCGATCGGCCGGCCGAACTGCGAGCGCTCGTGCACGTACGGCAGCACCGCATCCATGCACGCCGCCATGATGCCGAGCGGACCCGCGGCGAGCACGGCGCGCTCGTAGTCGAGGCCGCTCATCAGCACCCGCACGCCGCCGCCTTCGCTGCCGAGGACGTTCTCGGCCGGCACCTCGCAGTCGCTGAACACGAGCTCGCAGGTGTTGCTGCCGCGCATGCCGAGCTTGTCGAGCTTCTGCGCCGTCGAGAAGCCCTGCATGCCCTTCTCGATCAGGAAGGCGGTGATGCCCCTGGGGCCGGCTTGGGCGTCGGTCTTGGCGTAGACGACGAGCGTATCGGCATCCGGGCCATTGGTGATCCACATCTTGTTGCCGTTGAGGACGTAGCGGTCGCCCTTGCGGTCGGCGCGCAGGCGCATCGAGACGACGTCGGAGCCCGCCCCCGGCTCGCTCATGGCGAGCGCGCCCACGTGCTCCCCGCTGATCAGCTTCGGCAGGTACCTGCGCTTCTGCGCCGGACTGCCGTTGCGGCGGATCTGGTTCACGCACAGGTTCGAATGCGCGCCGTAGGAGAGCCCCACCGATGCCGAGGCGCGCGAGATCTCCTCCATCGCGACGCAATGCGCAAGATAGCCCATGTGGCTGCCGCCGTACTCTTCCTCGACGGTGATGCCGAGCAGGCCCAGGTCGCCCATCGCGCGCCACAGGTCCATCGGAAACTGGTTGCTGCGGTCGATCTCGGCTGCGCGCGGCGCGATGCTGGCCGCGGCGAACGACTGCACCGTCTCGCGCAGCATGTCGATCGTCTCGCCGTGATGGAACGAGAGGGACGGGAAGTTCAGCATGGCGACTCCTGTGACTATGCGGCGGCGCTGCCCTGCGCCCGCCACGCGCGATGTCGTTGCTAGGGAACCGGACGTGCGCCGGCTGCGTCGGTCTTGCCGTGCATGACCATGAGCGTCTGCTGCATGATCGCCACGAGCGTACGCGCGCCGTCCGCCTCCGCGTGAACCTCGCCCCTCGTGATGCAGAGCGTACGTCCCGGCTTGACCACGAAGCCCTCGGCCAGCAGGCGATCGCCGCGCGCGGGAGCCAGGAGGTTGAGCTTGAACTCGACGGTGAGCACCGACGAATCCTCGGGAAACAGAGTGTAACCGGCATATCCGCCGGCGCTGTCCACGATCGCGCTCACCATGCCGGCGTGCACGAAACCATGCTGCTGGGCGACCTGGGGCCGCACCGGCAGGGCGATCGCGCAGTAGCCGGGCTCGACGGCCGTGAGAGCGGCACCGATGTGATGCATGGCGCCCTGGCGGGCGAAACTGTCGCGAACGCGCCGGTCGTAGCCGTCAAAGGGGGCCTGAAACACCGCGGGTGCAGGCATCGCTTGCGGCGTGCCGTCAGGGGCGGCGCGCGGCGAACGGGACCGCGGCTGCACGCGCTGGCGGCGCCGGGGCGCGGTGCGGGGTGGGGTTGACGGAGGCAGGCACGGAAAGCATCGTAATTTACGTTAACGTAAACGTCAATGTCGATCACCCGCGCGGTTGGCGCCCGCGGGCACTCCGTGGCCGCGATCGCCCTCCTCCCGCAAGCGCAGGCGGCAGTCGTGCTCCACGACCTCGATCTCGGCGAGCACCGCATCGATGTCCTCGCGCTGCTGCAGAAGACGCGCGCGGCGCAGGGCCAGGACCTCGAGGAACTTGGCGAGCTGCGCGCGCTCGTTGCGAGAGATCTCATACAGGTCGAGGATCTCGCGGATCTCGGACAGGCTCAATCCGAGCCGCTTGCCGCGAAGGATGAGCTTCAGCCGCACCCGCTCCCGCTCGCGATAGACGCGCACCCGGCCCCGTCGCTCCGGCGACAGCATCCCCTCGTCTTCGTAGAAGCGGATCGCGCGCGTGGTGAGAGCG
The DNA here is from genome assembly GCA_964439475.1 of uncultured Alcaligenaceae bacterium. GTDB lineage: Bacteria > Pseudomonadota > Gammaproteobacteria > Burkholderiales > Casimicrobiaceae > VBCG01. The sequence continues at coordinate 198,497 of CAYTOT010000001.1, read as the reverse complement.
AACTCGTGGGCGAGCGCGGATATCGTGTAGGTCGCGTCGCTCGCGGCCGCGGCGCGCTTGGCGGAGGGGGACGGCATCGGCGGATTGCGGCGGCGCAACAGGCGGGCCTCGGGCCACGATACCATATCGGGTCTGCTCCCGAAGGCTGCGATGTCCGCCCCCGCCCAAGCCGTTCTCGACTACCCCGTCGCCGAGCCCCCGCCTCCCGGCGTCACGCTGCGCATCGCGCCCTCGGTCCTGTGGCTGCGCATGCCGCTGCCGTTCGCCCTCGACCATATCAACCTGTGGCTCGTGGAAGGCAGCGACGGCTGGACCCTCGTGGACACGGGCTACGGCGATGCCACCACACGCGCGCTCTGGGAGCGGCACCTCGCCGGCACGCTGCGCGACACGCCGGTCACGCGCATCGTGGCCACGCATTGCCATCCCGATCACCTGGGCAACGCCGCGTGGCTCGCGCGGCGCTTCGGCTGTGCCGTCACCATGACGCATGGCGAGTTCCTCTCCGCGCACGCGATCTGCGACGAGCGCGCAGGGCACGCGCCCGCCGACAACTGCGAGCTCTTCCGCTGTCACGGCATGGCGGAGGCCGACCTCGCGGCGCTCGGCGCGCGCGGCAACCACTACCGTCGCGGCGTGCCCACGCTGCCGGCGTCGTACGACCGCATCCTGCACGACGACGTCATCGCGGCTGGCGACCTGCACCTCCGCGTGATCGTGGGCTACGGCCACTCGAACGAGCACGCGTCGCTGTACTCGCCGGCTGCCCGCGTGCTGATCTCCGGCGACATGTTGCTGCCGCGCATCAGCACCAACGTGTCGGTGTGGCCGTACGATCCGGACGGCGACCCGCTCGGGCGCTTCCTCCACTCGCTGTCCACGTTCCTGGCGCTGCCGGCCGACACGCTGGTGCTGCCGTCGCATGGACTGCCGTTCCGCGGGATCGCGCCGCGTGTGGCGGCGCTGCGCACCCATCACGAGGAGCGCCTGTCCGAACTCGTCGAAGCGATCGCAGCTGCGCCCGCGCCCGTGTCGGCAGCCGACGTGGTGCCGGTCCTGTTCCGCCGTCCGCTCGACGTGCAGCAACGCTTCTTCGCCATGGGCGAGGCGCTCGCCCACCTCAACCACCTGTGGCGCGGAGGCCGGGTCCGCCGGCTCCGCTCTGCTGCAGGCGCTTTCCGATTCGCGGTCGATCGCGCCGCGTAATGCCGTCAACACCGTCCGCCACTACACACGAAAGGGCCGCCGCGCGGCTCGCAGGGAGAAAACCGATGTCCACACCCGCCGCCGCACCCTCGGCCCCCGATCCGCTCGCCCTCGCCCGTTCGCTCGCTACCGCCGCGGAGAAGAGCGCGAAGGTGATGAGCGAGTTCGCCGCGCGCAACGCCAAGCCTGGTGCCGCACTGCCCGCCGACGAGCTCGGCCTCGGCAAGGCCTTCATGGAGCTCGCGGCGCAGATGCTCGCCAATCCGGCGAAACTCGCCGAGTCCCAGATGAATCTGTGGTGGGACTACATGAACCTCTGGCAGGGGTCGATGCTCCGCCTCATGGGGGGCGTCGCGCATCCCGTCGCGGTTCCCGCGCAAGGCGACAAGCGCTTCAAGCACGAGGACTGGCACGAACACTTCCTGTTCGACTACATCAAGCAGAGCTACCTCATCACGGCGCGCTGGATGCACGACCAGGTGGCCAAGGTGGAGGGCCTGCCCGAGCAGACCCGGAAGAAGGTCGATTTCTTCACTCGCCAGTACATCGACGCGCTGGCGCCGTCGAACTTCGCGCTCACCAATCCTGAAGTCTTCCGGGAGACCGTCGCCACCGGCGGCCAGAACCTGGTCAAGGGCCTCAACAACCTCCTCGGCGACATCGAACGCGGCGGCGGCCAGCTCCGCATCTCGATGACCGACCAGAAGGCCTTCGAGCTCGGCGTGAACATCGCCACCACGCCCGGAAAGGTCGTGTTCCAGAACGATCTCATCCAGCTCATCCAGTACGAGCCCGCCACGAAGAAGGCGTGGAAGCGACCGCTGCTCGTGATCCCGCCGTGGATCAACAAGTACTACATCCTCGACCTGCGCGAGAAGAACTCGTTCCTGCGCTGGGCGGTGAACGAGGGCATGACGACCTTCGTGATCTCTTGGGTGAATCCCGATGCGAAGCTCGCGCACAAGGACTTCGAGGACTACGTCACGGAAGGAACGCTCGCCGCACTCGACGCGATCGAGAAGGCCACGGGGGAGCCCGACGCCAACGTGATCGGCTATTGCCTGGGTGGCACCCTGCTCGCCGCCACGCTGGGCTACCTCGCGTCGAAGAAGGACAAGCGCATCGCCAGCGCCACCTTCATGACTTCGCTCATCGACTTCACCGCCTCGGGCGAGCTCGAGGTATTCATCGACGAGGAGCAGGTGCGCTCGCTCGAGAAGAAGATGAACGAGCGCGGCTACCTCGAAGGCAGCGAGATGGCGCAGACCTTCAACATGCTGCGCGCCAACGATCTCATCTGGTCCTTCGTGATCAACAATTACCTCATGGGGCGCGATCCTTTCCCGTTCGACCTCCTGCACTGGAACTGCGATTCCACGCGCATGCCGGCGGCAATGCACAGCTACTACCTGCGCAACATGTACATGAAGAACCTGCTGCGCGAGCCGGATGCGCTCACGCTCGCCGGCGCGAAGATCGACCTGTCGAAGGTGACGGTTCCCGCATACTTCGTGTCAGCGATGGAGGACCACATCGCGCCATGGAAGACCACCTACGCCGGCACCCAGCTGCTCCGGGGCAAGAACCGCTTCGTCCTCGCGGGGTCCGGACATATCGCGGGCATGGTGAACCCCCCGGGCATCTCGAAGTACGGCCACTGGACCAACGAGAGTCTGCCCGCGGACCCGCAGTCATGGTTCGCCGGTGCCAGCGCGCACGAAGGCTCGTGGTGGCCCGACTGGCGCAAATGGATTGCCCCCCATCTCGGCCGAGAGGTGCCGCCGCGCGTGCCCGGCAAGGGCAAGCTCAAGGTGATCGAGGCGGCACCCGGCAGCTACGCGCGCATCCGCGCCGAAGGCAAGTAGGAAGCGCACTTCACACGCACGCCGGGCGGCGTCGCCGCTCCCGCAGGGCCAGGGACGGGGGTTCGCCGCCCGGACCCGCGGCGCCGGGATGGATCGCGGCACGCGCTTGCGGTCCGGGGACGGCTGATGCCTGGCCGCGGTCAGCGCGAGCGCTCACCGCGCGTGATGTTCCCCGAGTCCGGACCCTGACGCGCGCTGTCCGGCGCCGGCTGTGGCATCGCCCGCGGCGCCGGTGCCGAGGGCGATGCATGTGGCGGCGCCGCGTGCTGGGCCTGCGGCCGCCCGGCCGGCTGCTGCGGCACCGCCTGCGGAGACGTCATCTGCGGCTGCCGCATCGGCTGCTGCGCCTGTGGAACCTGCGCCGGCTGGGAGCGCATGATCGGCTGCGCCTGCGCCGCCTGCGGAGGTTGGGAACGCATCGCCGGCTGGGCCTGCGGCACTTGCATGGGTTGCGCACGCAGCGTCGGCTGGCCCTGCGACGGTTGCACCTGCGGAGAGCGAACCGCAGGTTGCGCCCGGGACTCCTGAACGTGTTGCGGGACCGACGGCGCCGGCGCTGCCTGGGGCGGGCGCCCGATGGCCTGCGGTGCCGCTGGGGCACCCTGCGACTGCACGCGCATCGACGGCTGCTGCCCGGGGACCGCCTGCGGCGGGGTCATGCCCGGCCGGGCTTCGCGGTGCATGGGAGGCGTCGATGCAGCAGGCATCGTCCCCGGCCGAGCGGCGGTCGTCGACGGGCTCACCGACGGACCCGCAGCGCCCGGACTGCCCACCGGCGCCGATCGCACGACATTGCCTGTCGCAGCCGGTCCCTGTGTCGCGCCGGGCGAGGCTCCTGCGGGACCGGGCATCCCTGGACGGCTGCGATTCTGGTTGCCCTCGGGCGTCGCGTTGCTCCGCTGGATCGCCGATCCCCCCGGCGCACCCTGCATCGGCCGCACCATCGTGGCCTGCAGGGTGGATGCAGGAGGCGGTGCCGTGGCCGGACGCTGGACGGTGACGCGGCTCGCGTCGTGACGCACCACCGGCGGGCTCGCGAGCATCGGCGCCGTCGCGACCACGTCGCGCGGCACCCGCACGATGTGCTGCGCGACCGGTTGCCGCGACTGGAACGACTGGAACGGCACGGCCGTGATCCCGCCCGGCGCGCTCGCGTTGCGCCAGTGCCGCGGGGGCGGGCTCCAGGGCTTGATCACCGCCACGTTCACCGCGAAGGGGCGGTTGAAGCGATCCCAGCACCCGCTCGAGCAACGTCCCCACCACGGGCGGAACGGCTCACCCCACGCCAGCGGCACCCAGCCGTAGACCGGCCCACCGGTCGACACCGAGAGGCTCCAGCCGGCGCCCCCCGTCCAGGCGACGAGGGCGGGCGCCCACAGCGGACGCGGCGTATACGCGCCGGGGCACCAGCCCCAGCGGCCACCGACGAAGGCCCAGCGGCCATAGTGGAACGGTGCGTAACCCCACGGGGCGAAGTCGACCCACGTCGGCCCCCAGGCACCGACGTCGACCCAATAGCCGTTGCGATACGGCGCCCAGTCGGCCGGCACGTCGCTGGGATACCACACGGCACCGTACTCGGGCATCTGCTGCCACGTGCCGTAGCGGTCGAGGTCGGCGGCCCCGACCATCTGCGGTGACACGTAGTTGTTGCCCCGCGTGCGATAGAGGCTGTCGCGGCTCGCCACCCAGGAATCGAAGCCGTCGAGGCCGATGCCGTTCTGGACGTTCGCATACTGAGGATCCGCGCCGTCGATGTAGGCCGCCTGGCCTGGCAGCACCTGCTGGATCGCCGCCTGCGTCTGCACGTTCACCTCGCCTTCGCGCACGATCACCACCGTGTGCTCGCGATCGTCGGTGACCTCGAAGCGATACAGCCCCGGCCGCGTGATCGCAACCTGCGCGTTGGGCGTATCGATGGTGGCGACGTCGCCTGGCTGCAGTGCCCGCACGCGGACGCTCACGCGGCCCTGCGCGACGAAGAGGGACAAGTGGCGCTCGTCGAGCAGCGACACGTGCACGCTGGTGTCGGCGGCGAAGCGGAACTGGCCGCCGCCGAAGTCGACCTCGGCACGCCCCTCGCCGCCGAGCCACAGGTTGTCGCCGGACGCGACGGGGTAGTTCTGGCCCGCGGGCATCCACGCGTCGGGCTTGTCCTGCGGGGCGATGAAGAGCTCGCCTGCGACGTCGGCCACGCGGCCCACGCGCCCGGGGAAGTCCTCCTGTCCTTGCGGCTGTCCCTGCGCCTGCGCGGCGGCCGCGCCTGCCACCCAGAGCGCGAACGCAAGGACGGCGGCGCACCGGCGCTGCAGCAAGCCCGCCGCGCGTACGACAGCGCGCTCCGCATCCGGCCATCGCCGCGGCATTGGACGTTCGTTCATGACAGCAATACCTCGCGTTTTCATCTGGCGTGTCAGACAACGGCCCCGACGGCACGTTCGTTGACGTGCGACAGGGTGCTCCCGGCCGGCAAGCGGCCGTTTGCTTTAGAATTGCGCCAGCACGATGGCCGGATCCACAGGCCCGCCATTCCCACGATAACGAGGAGAGAACGACATGCGTAGATTCCGCCCGACCATGGTGGCTGGTGCGCTTGCGCTTGCGTTTTGCGCCGGCACCGCCTCCGCGCAATTTACAAACACTTACATCTTCGGCGACAGCCTGAGCGACGCGGGACAGTACGGTGCGCGCTTCACCACGAATCCCGGCCTCGTCACTCCGATGTACGTGGGACAGGCCTTCGGCTTCACCGTCTCGCCGTCGTTCCAGGGCGGTAATGACTTCGCGCAGGGCGGCGCGATGATGAACACGCAGTCGCCGCTCGTGCCGCCGGGCGTGCCCAACATTCCCATCATGCAGCAGGTCAATGCGTTCCTGCCGAACGTGCCGACCAATCGCGACGCGCTCTACCAGATCCAGGGCGGCGCGAACGACATCTTCGTCCTTGCCGCGACGAATCCGGCGGGTGCACAGGCCGGCACGGTGCAGGCCGCCCTCGACCTCGCCACCGCCACGGGCAAGCTGAAGGCGGCGGGAGCGCAATACGTCATCGTGCAGAACCTTCCCGACCTCGGCAAGACACCGGCGGCCGCAGCGCAGGGTCCGACCGGGCAGGCCGCGCTGTCCGGTCTCGCGGGCCTGTTCAACTCGACGCTCAATACGGCGATCGGCGCGGCCGGCCTGCAGGTGATCCAGTTCAACACCAACGCGCTCTTCAACGAGATCCTCGCCAACCCGGGCCTGTACGGCTTCTCCAACACGACCGGCGTGGCGTGCACGACACAGAGCTCGCTCAACTGCACGCCCGCCACGCTGGTCGCGCCGAACGCGAACCTCTCCTACGTCTTCGCCGACGGCGTGCATCCCACCACCGGCGCGACACAGCTGCAGGCGCAGGCGATCGTGTCGATGATCACGGGACCGCAGCAGGTCGCAGCGCTCGCCGAAGCGCCCTTCGACATCGAGCGCGCGCAGTGGCGCACGCTCGATGGCCGCATGATGTCGGCGATCAACTCCCCGGGCGCGCCGGGCAAGTTCCAGGTGTGGGCCGCGTACGACTACGCCAATCCCGACATCGAGGGTGCGAGCCTGTCGGGCGACGCGGACCTCAACACCATCTCGGTCGGCGGCGACATGCGCGTCACCGACCGCATGCTGGCGGGTCTCCAGTTCGCCTATTCCGAGTACAAGGGCGACTACGGCAACGACACCGGCAACTTCAAGGTGCGCGAGCCGAATCTCACCGCCTACGTGGGCTACGGCGAGGGGCCGTGGTATGTCGGCGCCACGCTCGGCCTTGGCTCGCTCGACGTCGACAGCACGCGCTACATCCGGCTCGGCGCCGCCACCCGCAGCGAGAGCGGCTCGGCAAACGGCTACCACAACACGGTGCGACTGCTCGGCGGCTACTGGTTCAACTACAAGAACTTCAACCATGGCCCGTTCGCCAAGCTGACCTACGAGAAGATCGTCGTGCGCCAGTTCAGCGAATCGGGCAACGACAGCACGGCGCTGACCTACGACCAGCAGAGCCAGGATCCCTTCTGGGCGAGCCTCGGTTACCAGGCGACGGGCGTCGTGAGCGGCTTCCGTCCTTTCGCGCGCGCCACGTGGGAGTACAACTTCGACGCCGACACGCGCCAGGTCACGGCCAAGCCCAATTCGCTGAACGGCAGCTACACGGTGCCCGGCTTCAAGCAGGACGACAGCTGGTGGCTCTTCGATCTCGGCGTGAGCCGCGAATTCGGCAAAGTCACCGGCTTCGTCTCCGGCAACGTGTCGGCGGGCAAGGACGACGGCGACTACTGGGCAATCACGGTCGGAATCCGCCTGCCGCTGTAGTCCCGGTGCTGCGGGCGGGCGGCGACTTCGCCAGCCGCCCCTCGCCGATCACCCGGCACCGCAGGCACCGGGCCCCGCGCGCCAGGCCGCGGGACCCTGCGGCTTCCCTGCGCGGCGCGCGGCCACGCTGCCTACGCGGCGAGCGCCACGCGAAGGGCGGCCAGCGCACGCAGTCCTGCGATCGCACGCGAGCCGTACCACGACGCGTGCTCGCCGTCGACGAGCAGGGCGGCTGTGCCGCGCTCGGCGGCGAGCGCACGCGCATCGCGCTCGATGAAGGCATACGGTTCGGTGGACAGCAGGATTCTCCCGGCCTCCCGCCACACGCCAGCGTCGTCGGCAACCTCGGGGTAGCGGCGCACCGCCGTCGCAGGCACGGTCTGCCATCCCACGGCGGCCAGCGTGGCGCTCACGTAGGTCTCGCGCGACACGGTCATCCACGGCTTGCGCCAGATGAGGTAGAGCACGCGCTCGCGAGGCAGCGGCTGCGTCGCGTCGCGGGCGAAGGCGATGGCATCGTCGAGAGCCCGCGAGAGGGCGCGAGCCTCGTCGCCGCGGTCGAAGATCGCGCCAAAGAGGGCGAACAGTCGCGCATTGTCGGCCGGCACCTGCGGGTGCGTGACGATCACGTTCGGCACGAACTCGCGCGCGGCATCGACGTCCTCGCGACGATTCTCGTCGACGTTAACCACGAGGTGCGTGGGCGCGAGCTCACGCAAGCGGTGGAGGTCGGGATCCTTGGTGCCGCCAACCTTGGGCACCGCGCGCGCGGTGCGCGGATGGATGCAGAAGCCGGTGCGGGCGACCACGCGATCGCCAAGCCCCATGTCGAACAGCAGCTCGGTCAGGCTCGGCACCAGGCAGGCGATGCGCAGCGCGCCAGCGGCGCGGGCGTGCGCGACGCCGGCCCAGTCGATCTCGGGGGATGGCGTCACCCCGGTCTCCGCAGCGGGCCCGCAACGCGCACGTGCATCGCCGCACCCTGATCAGGGATGCCGGGGCTTGCGCTCACGATTGGCGACGGCGCGATCGAAAACCGGACGCGGAACACAGCGGAGGATGCGTCCGAAGAGCGCCATCTGCCAGGGCAGCACGTAGAACCGGCGGCGGTGCGCGATCGCCCGCGCGGTGAGGATGGCCGCCCGCTCCGGCGTGAGCAGGAAAGGCATGCGATACGGATTGCGCGCGGTCAACGGCGTGGCGATGAATCCCGGACACACCGTCACGACGGCGACGCCGCTGCCACGCAGTTCGACGCGCAGCGACTCGAGGTACGTGATGGCGGCCGACTTCGAGCCGCAGTAGGCCCCCGAGCCCGGCAGGCCGCGAAAGCCCGCGACGCTCGCGATGCCGGCGAGCACGCCGGCGCCTGCTTCGCGCATCGGCCGCACGAACGGGGCGAACGTGTGCACCATTCCGAGCACGTTCGTCTCCAGCACCGCACGGAAGGCCGCGATGTCGTCGGGCTCGTCGGTGAGCGTGCCGCGCGATACGCCGGCATTGGCGATCACGATGTCCGGGCATCCGAAGCGGGCGATGAAGTCCGCTCCGGCCCGCGCGAGATCCGCGGGCTCGCGAACATCGCCGGGATAGGTTGCCACCGTGGCGGGCGCCAGGCTCGCCGCGAGCCGCCCAAGCTCGCCCTCGCGACGGGCGACGAGCCCGAGGGTGGCGCCCTGCCTGGCATAGAGCCGCGCGAGCGCCTCCCCCAGGCCTGACGAGGCGCCGGTGAGGAAGACGCGCATGCGCGCGGCGATGGAAACGCGGTTCGAAGGATGCTGCCGAACGCCCGGACGGCGCCTACGACTTGGGCCGCTCGGCCCGCGCCTTCTGGATCATCGCATCGAGCGCGGCCGGCATCGAGGCATGCCCCTGCGGGAGCTTCTCGGGGCCGGTCATGAACTTGCCGTCGACGATCAGCGTGGGCACCGACTGGATGTTGTACACGCCCGCGAGCTGCTTCGCGCGATTGACCTTGCCCACGACGGCGAAGGATTTGTAGACGTCCTCGACCTTCTTGCGATCGAGCCCCTTGCTCGCGGCCCAGTCGAGGAAGTCCTTCTCGTTCCACAGCGGAACGCCGCGAGCGTGAATGGCGAGGAACACCTCGGGAGAGAGCTTCGCCTCCTCACCCAGCGCATCGAGGGTGTAGAACACGCGGGCGAGGCTCTCCCAGCGCGGCTGGAACATGACGGGAATGCGGTGGAACGTCACGTCTGCAGGCTTGCTCTTGAGCCATGTCTGGAGGTGCGGCTCGAGCTCACCGCAGTGCGGGCAGCCGTATGAAAAGAACTCGATCACCTCGATGTTCTTGCCCGTTTCCACCGGCTGGGGATTCTTGAGGCGCACGTAGTTCGTGCCTTCGGTCATCCCTTGGGCCGACACGCCCGCGGCGAGCCCGGCGGCGAATGCCAGCACGCCGATGCCTCGCAGGACGGCGCGGAACGTGGACCGGATGTCAGTGGTACTCATCGAAGCTCCTTGGTTCTTTCCGGCACGAACCCTCGCGCCGGCGTTGGATTGGAAAGACGTACTGCGGCCCATCCGGCGTGCTGCCGATCGGCATGGCGGCGGTTCGCGCACCGGCCTTGGGCACACGGCACCGCGCGCGAGTTCCGCGGGCACCGACCGGCGGGGCCGTCAGAACTTGATCACCGCGACCTCGAATCCGTTCCTGGCGAGGTCGTTGCGGATGCGCTTCAACTCGTCGGGATTGTCATAGGGACCGAGCCGCACCCGGTAACGCGTTCCCTTGTCCGGAAGCGTGCCCTGTTGCACGCTTGCCTGCCAGCCGGCGAAGGCAAGCCGCGCCTTGAGGTTCTCGGCGTCGGATTCCGATGCGAAGGAGCCTGCCTGCAGCCAGAAGCGCTCGGGCAGCTTGGCAGCGCTCGTCGGTTCCGCCGTGGCGATCCTCTCCGGGGCCTTGTCGGTGGCCTTGTCCGGTGCCTTGCCCGCGGCCGCCTTGTCGGACCGGTCGACCGCCTTATCCGCAGCCTTGTCGGTGCCCGCCCTCGCCTGATCCGCGACGGCCTTGTCGGGCGAGGTGCGCCGCGCGTCGGCGCCGACCTTGGGCTCTTCCACACCGGGCAGGATCTTGTAGAAATCGAAGCGCGGCTTGTCCTTGTCAGGTGCCGCCGCATCGGCCCTGGCCGTGCGCGAAGGCTCCTTGGGAGCGTCGCGCGCTTCCTTGCCGCCCTGCACGGGGAACGGACCGTTGGCCTTCATGAGGTAGTAGGCGACGCCGGCTGCGAGGCCGAGCCCGAGGACGAGTCCGATGAACACACCGAGCAAGGTGCCGCCGGCGCCACTGTGTCGCGAGGCACGGCCCCGCGGCGGATGGCGGCGAGTCGGTTTGGCGGCAGCGTTCATCACATCCTGTCCGGGGCGTCGATGCCGAGCACGGCGAGCCCGTTCGCTAGGACGCGGCCCGTCGCCACGACCAGCGCGAGGCGCGCCGCGCGCACCTCGGCGTCGTCGACGAGAAAGCGCTCGGCATTATAGTAACTGTGGAATTCCTGGGCCAAATCCTTGAGGTAGAACGTGACCTGGTGCGGTGCGAGGTCACGCGCCGCGCTGGCGAGCTCGGACGGGAAGTCCTCGATCCGGCGCATCAGCGTGATCTCGTAGGGACTGGTCAGCGCGCCCAGTGGCGCGTCGCGCAGCTTGCCGGGTGCGTCGGCAAGCTCGATGCCTGCCTGGCGTAACACCGCCGCCACGCGAGCATGCGCGTACTGCACGTAGTACACCGGGTTGTCCTCGGACTGCGAGCGTGCGAGGTCGATGTCGAACACGAATTCGGTGTCGGCCTTGCGCGAGACGAGGAAGTAGCGCACGGCGTCGCGTCCCGCCTCGTCGATGAGATCGCGCAGCGTGACGTAGCTGCCCGCGCGCTTGCTGATCTTTACCTCCTCGCCGCCGCGCATCACCGTGACCATCTTGTGCAGCATGTAGTCCGGATAGCCTTCCGGAATGCCGAGCCCCACCGCCTGCAGTCCGGCGCGCACCCGGGTGACCGTGCTGTGGTGGTCGGAGCCCTGCACGTTGATGACCTTGGGAAAGCCGCGCTCCCACTTGGTGATGTGATACGCGATGTCGGGCACGAAGTACGTGTAGCCGCCATCGGACTTGCGCATCACGCGGTCCTTGTCGTCGCCGTAGTCCGTGGTGCGCAGCCACAGCGCACCCTCGTGCTCGTAGGTCTTGCCGGAGCCGACGAGCCGCTGCACCGTGGCGTCGACGCGGCCGTCGGCGTACAGCGAGCTCTCGAGATAGTAGACGTCGAACTTCACGCCGAAGGCAGCCAGGTCGAGGTCCTGCTCACGACGCAGCTCGCCGACCGCGAAGTGGCGGATCCTGTCGATGTCGGAGAGGTCGTGCCCCACGGCATCGAGATAGCGCTGCGCGATCTCGACGATGTATTCGCCGCGGTACCCGTCCTCGGGAAAGGCCACGTGCTCGCCCAGGAGCTCCTTCGCCCGCGCGCGCACCGAGATCGCGAGGTTCTCGATCTGCTGCCCGGCGTCGTTGTAGTAGTACTCGCGCGACACCGCGTGACCCTGCGTGGCGAGGAGGTTCGCCAGCGAGTCGCCGAGCGCGGCCTGCCGTCCGTGTCCCACGTGCAGCGGCCCGGTGGGGTTGGCCGAGACGAACTCGATCATCACCTTGCTGCCGGCGTGCGCGGCCGAGCGCCCATAGGCGGCGCCTTCGGTGAGTACGCGCCGCACCACCGACTGCCGCGCCTCCGGAGTAAGCGTGAGGTTGATGAAGCCGGCGCCGGCGACCTCGGCGCTGGCGATGAGACCCGATGCAGGCAAGGCGGCGGCCAGCGCCGTCGCAAGCTCGCGGGGATTGCGTTGCGCGCGCCTGGCGAGCGCCATCGCGATGCTGGAGGCGTAGTCGCCGTGCGCGGCCTGGCGCGGGCGCTCCACGGCGACCGCCGCGACGGCATCCGTCTCCGCGAGCGCCGGCAGCACCGTCTTCACGGCCGCGGCCAGCGCCTTTCCGAGTTCGCCCCTGATGTCGTCCACGTCGATCTTCATGCGCTGCGCGCAAAACACGACATTATAAGCGGGCCCCGCTAACCGAAGCTCACCGGGTCCACGTCGAGCGCCCAGCGCACGCGGCGCCCGGGCAAGGCAGCGAGCGCGGCGGTCCACTGCACCAGGAAGCGTTGCAGCGCGCTCCGGCGCGTGCCTTGCACGACGAGCTGCCCGCGCTCGAAGCCGGCGCGGCGAGCGAGAAGTGCCGGCACCGGCGCGAAGACGTCGACCTCGTCCTGCGCGAGCCCGGCGGCCGCGGCGTGGGCCGCGGCGAGGAAGCGGTCGACGTCCTCGCGCCGATGCGCTTCGGCGCCGAGCAGCGCCGCATGCACGATCGGCGGCAATTGCGCGGCCTTGCGCTCGGCCAGGAGGTCGTCGGCGAATGTCGCGTAGTCGTGGCGGACCAGTGCCGCGTATGCGGCATGCTCGGGAAAGTCGGTCTGCACGATCACCTCGCCGGGTGCGCCGGCTCTTCCCGCGCGTCCGGCCACCTGCACGAGCAGCGCTGCCAGGCGCTCGGTGGCCCGGAAATCGGCGCTGTACAGCGCGTTGTCCGCGCCGAGCACGCCCACCAGCGTCAGGCGCGCGAAGTCGTGGCCCTTGGCGAGCATCTGCGTGCCGACGAGGATGTCCAGCGCATGGGCCTCGACGTCGGCGCGGACTGCCGCGAACGCGCCCCGGTTCCGCGTGGTATCGCGATCGACACGGGCGATGCGCGCTGCAGGAAAGGCGTCCGCCAGCGCGCGCTCCAGGCGCTGCGTGCCGAAGCCGAGCGGCACCAGGTCCACGTTTCCGCACGACGGGCAGGCACGCGGCAGCCGCTCGGCATGGCCGCAGTGGTGGCAACGCAGGGCCGGCGGCGTGCGATGCGTCGTCAGGCGCGCGCTGCAGCGCGGACACTGCGCGTCCCACTTGCAGGCAGCGCAGACCAGCGACGGCGCGAAGCCGCGGCGGTTCACGAACACGAGCGACTGCTCGCCGCGCGCAAGACGGGCCGCGATCGCCTCGCGCAGTTCCGGGCCGATCCCGTCCGTCGCGTGCGCGGCGCGATGGCCCACGAGGCGGATCCGCGGCAACGCCGCCCGCGGATCCGCGCGTTGCGTGAGATCGACGCGGCGGTAGCGGCCTTCCCTGGCGGCGAGCCACGTCTCGAGCGATGGCGTGGCCGTGCCCAGGACGACCGGAACCCCGCGGCGGCGTGCCCGCCAGATCGCCGCATCGCGGGCGTTGTAACGAACGCTGTCCTGTTGCTTGTACGACGCGTCGTGCTCCTCGTCGACCACGACGAGGCCGAGCGCGGGCATGGCCGCGAAGACGGCGAGGCGGGTGCCGAGGACGATGCCTGCGCGTCCTTCGGCGGCGGCGAGCCACGCGCCGCGCCGCTCGCCCGCGGCGAGGCCGCTGTGCATCGCGGCAACCTCGACGTCGGGGCGCGCGGCGCGCACCCGTGCGACGAGTTGCGGCGTGAGGTTGATCTCCGGCACGAGGATCAGCACCTGACCGCCGCGTGCCAGCACGGCATCGGCTGCCGCGAGGTAGACCTGCGTCTTCCCGCTGCCGGTGATGCCGTGCAGCAGGAAGGGGACGTAGCTGCCGAGCGCGCCGACGATCGCCTCCACTGCGGCCGCCTGCGCCGCGTTGGGGGTCATCGCGGCGCGCGTCGTGACGTGCGTAGCGGCGAGTGGCGCGTCGCCGGATGCGGGATCGTCCGATGTCACTTCGGCGGATGCGGGGTCGCCTCGCGCCGCCTTGCGCCTGCGTGGCGACGTGAGCGGCGGCACCGCGAGGGCGCAGGCGAGCCCGACCGCTTCCTGGTAGTAGCCGGCAATGAACTCCACGAGTTCCAGCACGTCGGCGGGAAGCGGGGGGCCGCCGACGAGATCCTGGACGGGGAGGAGCCTGTCCCGCACCACGGCGCTTTCGGCCGCCACCTGAAGGACCACGCCGGTGAGATGGCGCGGCCCGAGCGCGACCCGGACGAGGCTCCCGCGCGTGACCGGCAGGCCGTCCGGAAGCCAGTAGTCGAACGTCCCTGGAGCCGCGACGGGAAGCGCTACGCGGGCGATCGGCATGGCCGCGCGGCCTCGTGCCTCGCGGCGGTCCGCGCGCCGCGCATCAGGGTGTTTTCTGAGGGAACACCCGAGATTTCATTCTCAACCCATTCATTCATAAGAAAACAGAGCATCGATCAACAGCGGCTGTGCATAGTTTTGTGCGTAAATCCCGGCTGCCGCGTCGCCCGGATCCCGCTCGGCCAGCGGGACAGGCCTGGGCCATCGGGTCGGCGGTCGATTAGTGCCGTATAGTCAATGGATTGCAGGTGCTGGACGCGACGACCGCCCGTCCGTGCGCAGCCGCCGGGACTGGCAGCGGAGGTGTGCATAACTCGCGGCGACCCGTCACTCGACCCGTTTGTCAAGGGCCCTGAACGCGAGGCCTGGTGCCACTACCAAGGGTTCATCCGGGGTCGCGCTTGGCAACTGCGGCCTTCGAAACGCTGTGGACAGTCTCCACGAGGGCCTCCACGTTTTCGGGCCGAGTCGTGGGCACGATGCCGTGACCGAGATTGAAGATGTGTCCTGGAGAGGGGCCGGCGGCGTGCAGGATGGCGCTCGCCTCCCGCGCGACCGTCCCGGGATCGGTGGTCAACACGAGAGGATCGAGATTGCCCTGGATCGCGATGCCGTCGCCGAAGCGGCGGCGCGCCACGGCGATGTCGACCGTCCAGTCGAGGCCCATCGCGGATGCGCCGCAGGCAGCGATGGTATCGAGCCACGCCCCGCCCCCCTTGGTGAAGACGATCGTCGGGACCGGCCGTCCATCGCTGCCCGGCCGAAGTCCGCGCAGGATCGTCCGCATGGGCTCGAGCGAGAAGCGTCCGTAGGCCGCGCGCGTGAGCAGTCCGCCCCAGGTGTCGAACAGCATCAGCGCGTCGGCGCCCGCGGCGACCTGTGCATCGAGGTAGGCGGTGACCGCCCGGGCATTGACGCTCACGATCCGATCGAGGAGGTCGGGCCGCGCATACGCCATGCGGCGGACGTTGCCGAAATCGGGGCTGCCGCCGCCCTCGATCATGTAGCACGCGAGCGTGAAGGGACTGCCGGCGAAGCCGATCAACGGCACGCGGCCGGCCAGCGCGCGCTTGATGCACCCGACCGCCTCGAAGACGTAGCGCAGGTCGCCCATGTCCGGGACGGCGAGCCTCTGCACGCTCGCCTCGTCGCGCAGGGTGCGCGCGAAGCGGGGGCCCTCGCCCTCAGCGAACGACAGTCCCAGGCCCATCGCGTCGGGCACGGTGAGGATGTCCGAGAAGAGGATCGCCGCATCGAGGGGAAAGCGCGCAAGCGGCTGCAGCGTGACTTCCGCGCACAGCTCCGGGTTCCGGGCGAGCGCGAGAAAGCTGCCGGCGCGTGCGCGCGTCGCGTTGTATTCGGGCAGGTAGCGGCCGGCCTGCCGCATGAGCCACACCGGCGTGTGTGGCACCGGCTCGCGGCGCAGCGCGCGCAGGAAGGTGTCGTTCAGCGGCATCGGGAGCTGCCGTGGCGCGAAGGCAAGCGTGGGCGCGAAGCGTCTCCGGGCGCGAGGGCGGCGCCGGGCGCGCCGCATCCGCCCTCCGTCGCGCCGGTGCTGATGCGACGGATCACTGCGCGGCGACGAGCGTGCGCCCGGTCAGCCGCTCGAGGATGGCCAGCGGTGCGCGGCTGCGGTCGTAGAGCGCCGAAAGCGGCAGGTGGATCGTCTGCTCGAGCATGTACTGCCCGCTCACCGCGGCGTGCATGACCTGATCGGAGAAGCACAGCCAGGTGGTGCCGGGCGCGAACTCGACGACCTGCTGCTCGCATTCGCGCTGGTACGTCATGTCCGCCTTGGCACTGTCGTGCAGGCCGAGCATCAGGTGGTCGTACTCGCTGCGCGGGGATTTCGTGACGTGCAGTGCCGCCAGCAGCGCTGCGCTGCCCGGGAGCTGGGCCTTGATGCGCGGGAGGAGCGTTCGCGCCATCGTCTCGAACGATTCCCCCACGCGCCACACGCGCGGCTCCGTGGGATTCACGTTCGAGAACACGCGCAGGATGCGCTCGCCATGGTTCGGACGCGACGGAAAGGCATCGACGTGCAGGCGTGAGTCGTCCTTGCGCCAGGAAACGTCGCGACCCACCGCAGGCTGCGGACGAAAGCTCGTGCGCGCCCGCTTCACGTATGGGGCGTAGCGCGGGAAGAGCGCGGAGACGAGGCCGGCGGCATCGCGCGCAAAGCGTCCGACCATTGCCGCGAGGTCGGCGAGGTCGCGCTCGCCACCCTGCGCGCCCTTGAGATGCTCGCCTTCGAGGCTCACGTTCTTCGCACGGCCGTCGGACCACGCGGGCGAGAGAAAGCGCCGCTCGGCCTCGCTCATGGCGAAGATCGTGCGCGGCAGAACGACCACGCCGCCGCCCTCGATCACGCGTACCGCGGCGTCCTGCACGTCGGCGGAAACGACGGGCGCGAAGTCGGGCAGATCGAGCGTGAGGATCCCGGTCACGGCAGTGGGGATGTTCCGGTTCGTCCGCTAGCGGGGCAGGAGCGACGATCCCATCAGGAACTCGTCCACTGCGCGCGCCGCCTGCCGGCCCTCGCGGATGGCCCAGACGACGAGCGACTGCCCGCGGCGCATGTCGCCGGCGGCGAAGACCTTGGGCACCGACGTGCGGTAGGTCTCCGTGTCCGCCTTCACGTTGCTGCGCGCGTCGCGCTCGACGCCGAACTGCTCGAGGAGGCCCTTCTGCACGGGACCGACGAAGCCCATCGCGAGCAGCACGAGGCCGGCCGGGATGTCGAACTCGCTGCCCGGGATCTCGACCATCTTCATGGCACCGTTGCCTTCGCGCTGCCACTCCACGCGCGCCGCGACGAGCCTGTCGACCTTGCCGTCCTTCCCCTCGAAGCGCTTCGTGGTGATCGACCAGTCGCGGTCGCAGCCCTCCTCGTGCGACGACGAGGTGCGCAGCTTGATCGGCCAGTTGGGCCACACCAGCGGCTTGTTCTCCGACTCCGGTGGCTGCGGCAGGAGTTCGAACTGCGTGACCGAGGCGGCGCCATGGCGGTTGGACGTGCCCACGCAGTCGGACCCCGTGTCGCCGCCGCCGATCACCACCACGTGCTTGCCGGTGGCCATGATCTGCGCGGGCACGCTGTCCCCCGCGACGACCTTGTTCTGCTGTGGCAGGAACTCCATCGCGAAATGCACGCCGGGAAGATCGCGGCCCGGCACCGGCAGGTCGCGCGGCGCTTCGGCTCCACCGGTGAGCACGATCGCATCGTATCCATCGAGAAGCGACTGCGCGCTGATGTCCACGCCCACGTGCGAACCGGGGCGGAACGTGACGCCCTCCTCCGCCATCTGCGCCATGCGGCGGTCGATGAGGTGCTTCTCCATCTTGAAGTCGGGAATTCCATAGCGCAGGAGGCCGCCGATTCGATCGGCCTTCTCGTAGAGCACCACGTCGTGGCCCGCGCGCGCGAGCTGCTGCGCGCAAGCGAGCCCCGCGGGACCGGAACCCACCACCGCCACCTTCCTGCCGGTCTTGACCTCCGGCACCTGCGGCGTGACCCAGCCCTCCTCCCATCCCTTGTCGATGATGAAGTGCTCGATCGACTTGATGCCCACCGGATCGCTGTTGATGTTGAGCGTGCACGAGGCCTCGCACGGGGCCGGGCACACGCGTCCCGTGAACTCCGGGAAGTTGTTCGTGCTGTGCAGCACCTCGAGTGCGCGCTGCCACTGGTGCCGGTAAACGAGATCGTTCCAGTCGGGGATGATGTTGTGGACGGGGCAACCGGACTGGCAGAAGGGAATGCCGCAATCCATGCAGCGCGCGCCCTGCTTCGCCGCCAGGTCGTCGGTCAGCGTGGCCACGAACTCGCGGAAATGGCGCACGCGCTGGCCGACGGGCTCGGCGACCTCCTGGATGCGCGCGAGCTCTAGAAAACCGGTGATCTTGCCCATGGAAACGACCTGAAGACGGATATCAGTAAGAGGATGCCGGGCATGCCGAAAGTTCGGAGGACGCGCCGCAAACCCGGAGGACGCGCTGCATCTTCCGCAATCGCCGTCTCCGGGACACGCCGCGACGGCCCATTGCGATCGTCACCGTCACGCGGCGGCGCGCTGCCGCGCAGCGGCCGGCTTGCCTGCCGCCTGCCTTGCATGCATCTCGCCGAGCGCGCGACGGTACTCGTGCGGGAATACCTTCACGAACTTGCCGCGGGCCGTGTCCCAATCGTCGAGGAGCGACAGGGCGAGCGTGCTGCCGGTGTAGCGCAGGTGCTTCTCGACGAGGTCGCGGACGATGGCGTCGTCGGCACGCTGTAGGTGGCGCATGCGTGCCTTGCCGGCCACCGCCAGCTCCTTCTCCGCCGCCGCCTGCTGCGCTTCGGTCAGTAGGGGCTCCAGAGCCACCATCGCGGCATTGCAGCGTTCGGCGAAGGTTCCATCGGCATCGTAGACGTAGGCGACACCGCCGCTCATGCCGGCGCCGAAGTTGCGGCCGGTCCGGCCGAGCACGACCACGGTGCCGCCGGTCATGTACTCGCAGCCGTGGTCACCCGTGCCTTCCACCACCGCCGAGGCGCCCGAGTTGCGGACACAAAAGCGCTCGCCGGCCACGCCCCGGAAGTACGCCTCGCCCTCGATCGCACCGTACATCACCGTATTGCCGATGACGATGTTCTCCTCGGGCCGCGCCGGGCAGGTCGGATCGGGATAGACGACGATGCGCCCGCCCGACAGGCCCTTGCCGACGTAATCGTTGGTGCCGCCCTGCAGCTCGAAGGTGATGCCGCGCGCGAGGAAAGCGCCGAAGCTCTGCCCGGCGATGCCGTCGAAGGTCACATGGATCGTGTCGTCGGGCAGTCCCTCGTGCCCGTGCGCGCGTGCCACGGCGCCCGAGAGCATCGCGCCGGCCGACCGGTTGGCATTGCGGATCCGGCGCGTGAGCTTGACCGCCTGCTTCTTCGCGATCGCGGCGGCCGCCGCGGCGATGAGCTCGTGATCGAGCGCACGGTCGAGGCCGTGGTCCTGCGTCTCCTTGCGCGAGCGCGCCACCTCGGCCGGCATCTTCGGCTGGTGGAACACACGCGAGAAGTCGAGGCCGCGCGCCTTCCAGTGCGCGATGCCGGCGCGCATGTCGAGGAGGTCGGAACGGCCGATCATCTCGTCGAGCGTGCGGAAGCCCAATTGCGCCATGATCTCGCGCACTTCCTCGGCCACGAAGAAGAAGAAGTTCACCACGTGCTCCGGCTGGCCGGAGAACTTCTTGCGCAGCACGGGATCCTGCGTCGCGACTCCGACCGGGCAGGTGTTGAGATGGCACTTGCGCATCATGATGCAGCCCGTCACCACCAGCGGCGCGGTGGCGAAACCGAACTCGTCGGCGCCGAGCAGGGCGCCGATGACCACGTCGCGGCCGGTCTTCATCTGGCCGTCGACCTGCACCGCGATGCGTCCGCGCAGGCGATTGAGCACGAGCGTCTGCTGCGTCTCGGCAAGCCCCAGCTCCCACGGCGTGCCGGCGTGCTTGATCGACGACACCGGCGAGGCGCCGGTGCCGCCGTCGTGGCCGGCGATCGTCACGTGGTCGGCCTTGGCCTTGGCCACGCCCGCCGCCACGGTGCCGACCCCGACCTCGGAGACGAGCTTCACCGAGATCGACGCCTTCGAATTCGCGTTCTTGAGATCGTGGATGAGCTGCGCCAGATCCTCGATCGAGTAGATGTCGTGGTGCGGCGGCGGCGAAATGAGGCCGACACCCGGCACCGAGTAGCGCAGCTTGGCGATGTAGTCGGAGACCTTGTGCCCGGGAAGCTGGCCGCCTTCACCGGGCTTCGCCCCCTGCGCCATCTTGATCTGGATCTGGTCGGCCGACGACAGGTACTCGGCGGTGACGCCGAAGCGTCCCGAGGCCACCTGCTTGATCCTGCTGCGCAGGCTGTCGCCCGCGGCGAGCGGCACGTCGGCCTCGATGCGCTCGTGGCCGAGCACCGAAGCGAGCGTGTCGCCCGCCGCCACCGTGCTCCTGCCGGCGCGCATCTCGTCGCGATAGCGCGCCTCGTCCTCGCCGCCCTCGCCGGTGTTCGACTTGCCGCCGATGCGGTTCATCGCGACCGCCAGCGTGGTGTGCGCTTCCGTCGAGATCGAGCCGAGGCTCATGGCGCCCGTGGCGAAGCGCTTCACGATGGACGCCGCCGGCTCGACCTCGTCCAAGGGAACCGGCGTGCGCTCGGCGGTCCGAAGCTCGAAGAGGCCGCGGAAGGTCTTCAACTCGCGGCTCTGGTCGTTGATGAGCTTCGCGTATTCGCGATACGTCGAGGCGCTGTTGGCGCGCGTGGCGTGCTGCAGGCGCGCGATCGACTCCGGCGTCCACATGTGCGCCTCGCCGCGCACGCGGTACATGTAGTCGCCGCCGGCGTCGAGCATGTCGCGCAGGAGGGGATCGTCACCGAAGGCGCGCGTGTGCATGCGCACCGCTTCCTCTGCAACCTCGAAGAGTCCGATGCCCTCGACGTTGCTCGCCGTACCCGTAAAGTATTTGTCGACGAACGCCTTCTGCAGGCCCACCGCCTCGAAGATCTGCGCCCCGCAGTACGACTGGTAGGTGGAGATGCCCATCTTCGACATCACCTTGTACAGCCCCTTGCAGATCGCCTTGATGTAGCGCTTGCCCGACTCACCGGCGTCGATCGCCGGGATCGATTGCGCGAGGCCGGCGAGCGTCTCCAGCGCGAGATACGGATGGATCGCCTCCGCACCGTAGCCTGCGAGCAGCGCGAAATCGTGCACCTCGCGCGCCGAGCCCGTCTCCACGACGAGCCCCGTGGAGGTGCGCATCCCCTCCTTGACCAGATGCTCGTGCACCGCCGCGGTGGCCAGCAGCGCCGGAATCGGCAGCATGCCCGGTGACACGGCGCGGTCGGACAGCACCACGATGTTGTAGCCCTGGCGGATCGCATCCTCCGCGTGTGCGGCGAGGCTCGCGAGCGCCGCCTCCATCCCGTTCGCCCCCCACGATGCCGGATAGCAGATGTCGAGCTCGACCGACTTGAACGCGCCCCCGGAGAAGAGGTCGACGTGGCGGAGCTTCTCCATGTTCTCGGCAGTGAGGATCGGCTGCTGCACCTCGAGGCGCAGCGGCGGTTCGGCGATGTCGATCCCGAGGAGATTGGGCCGCGGTCCGACGAAGGAGACGAGCGACATCACGAGCTCCTCGCGGATCGGATCGATCGGAGGATTAGTGACCTGCGCGAAGAGCTGCTTGAAGTAGTGATAGAAGACCCGCGACCGGTTCGACAGCACCGGCAGCGCGGCGTCGTTGCCCATCGAGCCCAGCGCCTCCTCGGCGTTCTCCAGCATCGGCGTCAAGAGGAGCTTCACGTCCTCCTGCGTGTAGCCGAAGGCCTGCTGGCGGTCGAGCAGCGACACTTCGGACGGCATGCTGGGGGCGGGCTCCGGCATCTCCTCGAGGCGCAGGCGGCAGTTGCGGATCCACTCGCGGTACGGCTTGCCGGTGGCAAGTGTGCGCTTCAGCTCCTCGTCCTCGACGATGCGGCCCTGCTCCATGTCGACGAGCAGCATCTTGCCGGGCTGCAGCCGCCACTTCTTGACGATCCTGCTCTCGGGAATGTCGAGCACGCCGACTTCGGACGCCATGACGATGGTGTCGTCGTCGGTCACCACGAAGCGCGCCGGGCGCAGCCCGTTGCGATCGAGCGTGGCGCCGATCTGGCGGCCGTCGGTGAAGGCCATCGCCGCCGGGCCGTCCCACGGTTCCATCAGCGCGGCGTGGTACTCGTAGAAGGCACGCCGGTCCTCGTCCATGAGCGGATTGCCTGCCCACGCCTCGGGAATCATCATCATCATCGCGTGCGACAGCGGATAGCCGCCCATCACGAGGAGTTCGAGCGCGTTGTCGAACGATGCCGAATCCGACTGCCCGTCGTAGATCAGCGGCCAGAGCTTCGGAAGATCATCGCCCAGCACCTTCGACGCGATCGCCCCTTCCCGGGCGCGGATCCAGTTGAAGTTGCCGCGGAGCGTGTTGATCTCGCCGTTGTGACAGACGAAGCGGAACGGGTGCGCCAGGTCCCAGGTGGGAAACGTGTTGGTCGAGAAGCGCTGGTGGACCATGGCGAGCGCGCTCACCATCGTCGGATCGGCAAGGTCCTTGTAATACTTGCCGACCTGGTCGGCGAGGAGCATCCCCTTGTAGCAGAGCGTGCGCGTGGACATCGACGGGACGTAGAACTCCTTGCCGTGCCGGAGATTGAGCGACTGGATGGCGTGGCCCGCGCGCTTGCGGATCACGTAGAGCTTGCGCTCCAGCGCATCCTGGTCGACGTCGCGGCCCCCACGGCCCACGAAGACCTGCCGGATGACGGGCTCGACCTCCTTCGTGCGCTCGGACAGCCCCGAGTTGTCGGTCGGCACGTCGCGCCAGCCGAGCAGAATCTGCCCTTCCGCGTCGATCGCCCGCTCGATCTCCTGCTCGCAGGCCATCCGCGACGCCGGCTCCCGCGGGAGAAACACCATCCCCACCCCGTACTGGCCGTGCGCGGGGAGCGTGACACCGAGCTTGCCGCACACCCGCCGCAGGAAGGCGTCGGGCATCTGGATCAAGATGCCGGCGCCGTCACCCTGGAGCGGATCCGCGCCGGTGGCGCCCCGGTGCGTCAGGTTCTCGAGGATCTCGAGTCCGCGCTGGACGATGGCGTGATTCTTGCGACCCTTGATGTTCGCAATGAAGCCAAGCCCGCATGCGTCGTGCTCGTTGGCCGGGTCGTACAAGCCCTGCCGCCCGGGGGGCCACGACCCTCTTGCCTGGTCGCCTGCTGCCTGGTCGGTTTCCACGGTGTCCTCGAAGGTGGGGAAAATGAAGCGAAACCGAGTCATGTTACTCGTGATGCTGCATTGCGGCAATAATTCCTCGCCGGCGGCCACCTTGTACGCAACACGATCCGCCCAAAGGCAGGCATTTGCCGAGGGAAGTGCTTGCACCTCGCCCGCATGTTGGGCTCTAATCTGAACAAAGTGCTGTAGATGCTTGTTGCAGCGTCTAAATCACCTTCGACCAACAGGCAGTTTTAGGACAACATCATCAGGGATGGAACCATGGTAGAACGGCTTTATTCGGCGTACTTGCGCTGGGCAGGCGCCCTCGTCGGCGTTGCCGGCCTTCTCGTCCTCGCCGGCTGCGGCGGCGGTAGCGGGGCTCCGAACAACCCCTATGAGCCGCCGCCGCCCGCGATTCCGCCGCTGGTGGTACTGCCGTCCACCATCACGGTTTACCCTGGAACGCCGGCCACCCTGACGGTTTCCGGCGGTGTCGCGCCGTACCGCGCGTTCTCCACCGACGCGACCGCGCTCCCGGTGAGCACCACGGTCAACGGCGACACCATCGTGCTGGCCGCCAACCAGGTCAACGCCTTGACCACGGTGCAGGTCACGGTCCAGGACGCCCGCGGCGTGGTCTCCACTCCCGTGGCGGCGGCGGTCTCCCCGTCGCCGCTGCTGCCGTCGCTCATCACCATCACGGCCAACCCGAATCCGGCGTGCTCGGCACAGGAAAACTCGATCTGCTCGGGCGGCACCGGTACGGCGACCGTCAAGGTCTCGGGCGCCGGTGGCGTGGGGATCAAGGGCCGGTCGGTGCGCTTCGACGTCGTTCAAGGCACCTTCCAGATCGTCTCGACCAACCCCGCGCAGCCCCTGGTGACCACCCTGACGACGACCACGGATACCAACGGCGACGCCGTGGTCATCCTCTCGGTGCCGGCGGACACCCCGACCCAGTCCGGGATCCTGCGCGCGACCGACATCACCACCGGCCAGCAGATCACCGGCGCCTTCCAGATCCTGCAGGTGACCACCGGCGGCGCCGTGCTCTCCGTCCTGCCGCTTGGCACCACCACGATCACCGGGCCCGACAGCGCGACCTGCTCGGCGGGTGTGACGGTGTCGTACTACATCTTCGGCGGCACGCCGCCCTACCGAGTGGAGACGAACTTCCCGCAGGCGCTCACCCTGGCCGGCGTACCGGTGAACAAGAGCGGCGGCTCGTTCACCGCCACCACGAACGGCACCTGTTTCGAGAACGCGACCTTCGTGATCACCGACGCGACCGGGCGCACGATCCCGGGCGGATCGTATCCGCTCATCGTCAACGAGCCGGGCGAGACCGTGCCGACGCCGCCGACCACGCCGCTCGTCGTCACGCCGGGCGCGATCGCCAAGGCCAGCTGCGTGCCGGCGAACACGTTCCAGTTCATCGGGACGGGGGGCGTCGGGCCGTACTCGGCGGTGGTGACCTCCTCCACCAGCCCCACGTCGCCGGTGCTTTCGCCCCAGACGGGGCTGGCGCCCGGCCAGGCGGTGACCGTGAGCGGCCTCACGTCGCCGTCGACCACCACGGTCACCCTCTTCGACAGCTCCACCGCGCGACAGTCGGGATCCATGACGATCGACTGCAGCGGCACCGTGCCGCCGCCGATCCCGCCGGCGCTGGCCGTCACGCCCGCGAACTACAACTACGGCGGCAGCACCTGCGTGGGCCAGTCGTCGCAGTTCAGGGTCGTCGGGGGCACCCCGCCGTACACGGCCTTCGTGACCTCGGGGCAGACGGGCGCCATCATCACTCCGACGAGCATCGCGGCGTCGGGCGACTCGTTCCTCGTGTCCGGACTCGCCAACACCACCGCCACGACGAACGTCACCGTGATGGATTCGGGCTCGCCGATCCTCCAGCAGGCGGTGAGCATCAGCTGCCCGGCGCTTGCCGGGCTGACGGTGCAGCCGACGACGTACACGTACACAACGGGTGGCACTCCGAACTGCGCGGCCGCGGTATCGAACTTCGTCGTCCAGGGGGGCACGCCGCCGTACACGGTCTCCTTCTCGGTGGCGGGCACGCAAGGCACCATCACGCCGACCACGGTGCCGACGTCGGGTTCCGGATTCTCGGTGACGAACCTCGCGAACTCGGCGAAGGTGAACCAGATCACGATCAGGGATTCGAACGCGTCCGCCGCGGCCACGTCGATCGTGAGCATTACCTGCAACGCCACTCCCTGACGCAGGACTCGCATGACGGAAACGGCGGCCGTATGGCCGCCGTCTTTTTTCCGGGATCCGCTCCGACGGCAGCCCGTCCTGCTGCGAAGGGCAGCTACGGCAGCACGTCCCGCAGCACCCCGGACGGTACATCCTTCCCGCTCACCGCACGCCCCAGCGCCTCCAGCAACACGAACCGGATCGTTCCCGCGGTCACCTTCTTGTCGCGCGCCATGAGATTCATCCAGCGCTCGAAGCCGAGCGCAGGCGGCGTGACGGGCAGCCGGGCGCGAACGAGAAGATCGCGCAGGCGCACGACGTCGCTGTCGGGGATCCAGCCGAGCCGCGCGGAGACCTGCGCGGCCACCACCATGCCGGCCGCCACGGCCTCGCCGTGCAGCCACTCGCCGTAGCCCAGCGCATTCTCGATGGCATGGCCGAAGGTGTGGCCGAAGTTGAGCAAGGCACGCTCGCCTTCCTCGCGCTCGTCGGCCGCGACCACCTCCGCCTTGATGCGGCAACTCACCTCGATCGCCTGCGCGAGAGCGCCGGCATCCCCGTCGAGGAGGCCCTCCATGCTGTCCTCGAGCCAGGCGAGGAAGCCGACGTCGCGGATCGCGCCGTACTTGATCACCTCGGCGAGGCCTGCCGAGAGCTCGCGTGCCGGCAGCGTACGCAGGCAGTCGGTGTCGATCAGGACCGCACGCGGCTGATGGAACGCGCCGATCATGTTCTTGCCGAGCGCGTGGTTGATGCCGGTCTTGCCGCCGACCGAGGAGTCCACCTGCGACAGCAGGGTCGTCGGCACCTGCACGAACGGCATGCCGCGCTGGTAGACGGCGGCGGCGAAGCCCGCGATGTCCCCGACGATCCCTCCCCCGAGCGCCACCAGCATCGTCTTGCGCTCGGCCTTCTGCTCGAGCAGGCGCGTGAGGAGCAGCTCCAGCGTGGCGAAGTCCTTGTGCGCCTCCCCATCGGGAATCTCGATGGTGGCCGCAGCGATGCCGCGTGCCGCGAGGCTTGCCGCCACGGGTGCCCGCCAGTGTGCGGCCACGACGGGGTTCGTCACCACGATCGCCCGTTTCGCGCCCAGCGCGGCCACGGTCGGCCCCGTTTCGGCGATGACGCCGCTGCCGATTCGGATGGGGTAGCTGCGCTCCCCGAGGCCCACCTCGAGCGTGCGCGGTTCACTCCGGGTCGTCATGCTCCGATACCTCCATGGAATCGAACCTGCGCACGAGCCGCATGACCTCGCCGCGATCCGACTCCACGATGTAGGTGGCGGTCTCGCGATAGAGGGCGTCGCGCTGGCGATAGAGCTCGGCGAGACGCGCCAGCGGATCGGCGGTCTGCAGGAGCGGGCGGTTGCGGCTGTGGCGAAGACGCACCCACAGCGTCGCGGGCTCCGCGTGCAGGTAGATCACGGTGCCGTTGTCGCGCAGCCGTGCGCGATTGCCGGGCCGCAGGACGGCGCCCCCGCCGGTCGAGAGCACCACGTTGGACAGCACGGTGAGCTCTGCGAGCACGCCCTCCTCGCGATCGCGGAAGCCGGACTCGCCCTCGATCTCGAAGATTGTCGGAATCGACACCCCGAGGCGCTTCTCGAGCTCGGTGTCGGCGTCGACGAACGGTTTGCGCAGGCGCCGCGCGAGCTGGCGCCCCAGCGTGGACTTCCCGGCACCGGGGAGTCCCACCAGAAACAAATTGCCCCGGCGAAGCGGCACCGGGGCAAGGAGAGCGGGGGCGGCGCTGGCGCCGCCGGTCGTTCCGGTCACCGCACGGATGTTACCGTGTCCTTGACCACGCGCGGCGTCAGGAAGACGAGGAGCTCGGCCTTCTCGCTCGTATTGCCGGTCTGCTTGAAGAGGTAGCCCAGGATCGGGATGTTGCCCAACCACGGCACCTGGGTGACGTCGTTGCGTATGGTCTCCTCGTAGATGCCGCCGATGACGGCGGTGTCGCCGTTGTTCACCGAGATCTGGGTGACGACGTTCTTGGTATCGATCGACGGCACCGAGAATCCGCCCCCGAGCTGCACGTACTGGCCCACGGTGTCCTTGCGGACTTCCACGACCATGATGATGCGGCCGTCGGCGGTGATCTGCGGCGTCACGTCGAGGCGCAGCACGGCCTTCTTGAACTGCACCGTCGCGGGCGAGTTGGCGCTGCCGGGCGTCACGTAGGGGATCTCCGTGCCCTGCTCGATGGCGGCCTTCTGGTTATCGCCGGTCACCACGCGCGGGCTCGACACGACCTTTCCACGGCCGTCGGCTTCCAGCGCGGACAACTCGAGGTTGATGAGGTTGCCGCTGCCGAGGTTGATGAGCGTGAGCGCCAGCTGCCCCGCCGCGTTCGCCACCGGGAGGTTGACGTTCAACTGCGGCGAATCGGAGTAACCCGCACTGGCGATGCCGGAGGCGAGCTCGAAGGGCGTTTGCGTGCGCGTCTCGCGGGTGACGGTATCGCCGTTGGTGGTGACCACCGGCTGCGTGGACAGCGAGCCGCTCGAGCCGCCCGCGTAGCGCTTGTTGTTGAACGTGAAGCCGGTCTGCTGGCCGAAGCGCACGCCGAGCTGGCGGCTGAACGTGTCGCCCGCGATCACGATCCGCGCCTCGATCAGCACCTGGCGGATCGGCGTGTCGATCTGCCGGATGATCTTGCGCACGTCCTCCAGCCGCGACGCGGTGTCGGTCACGAACACGATGTTCGAGCGCGGATCGATGATCGCCACACCGCGGCGGCTGATGATGGAGCCCTGCCCGCCGGTGGTGGGCGTCTGTCCGGCGCCGGCCCCGAACTGCTGCTGGCGATTGCTGGTGATGAGGTTGAGGACGTCCTGCGCCTTGATGTAGTTGAGCTGGAACGACTCGGACACGAGCGGCTCGAGCTCGCCGATCTGGATCGCGTTCTCGAGCTGCTGCTTCTCCTTCAGCGCCAGTTCCTCCCGCGGCGCGATGAGCACGACATTGCCGTTCTTGCGCATGTCGAGGCCCTTGGTCTGCAGGATGATGTCGAGCGCCTGGTCCCAGGGGATGTCCTTGAGGCGCAGCGTCAGGTTGCCCTGCACGGTGTCGCTGGTGATGATGTTGAGGCCGGTGAAGTCGGCGATCACCTGCAGCACCGAGCGCACCTCGACGTTCTGGAAGTTGAGCGACAGCTTCTCGCCCTTGTAGCCGCCGCGCGAGCCCTGCACCAGCTTGTTCGGGTCCTCGAGGATCGGCTTGATCTCGAGGATGAAGCGGTTGTCGGTCTGGTAGGCCGAGTGCTCCCACAGGCCCTTGGGCTCGATCACCATCCGCGCATTGGCGCCCTGCTGCATGGTGTCGACGGTGATCACCGGCGTGCCGAAATCGGCGACGTCGAGGCGGCGTTCGAGGTTCTTCGGCACCTGCGTCTTCAGGAAGTCGACGACGAGCGTGCGTCCCTGCTGGCGGATGTCGATGCCGGTGGAGCTGTCGGAGAGATCGACGATGAGCCGCCCCTCGCCATTGCGTCCGCGCCGGAAGTCGACGTCGCGCATCGTGTGCTGCGTCTCGCCGGGACGTGCTTCGGCGAAGCGCTGCACGTTCTCCGACCCGGGCTGGGCGATCGGCTGGTCGATGAGCGTCACGATGACCGCGTTGCCCTCGATGCTGGTGTCGTACGACTGCGGCCGGTTCAGGTTGAAGACGACGCGCGTCCGGTTGCCGGCCTGGACGATGTTGAAGCTGCGCAGCCCCGCTTCGTCGACCGGCTTGGTGGTGGTGCCGAGCGCGTTGGCCGTGTCGAGGAAGTCGAGGGCGATGCGCGGCGGGCTCGTGATCGAGAAGCTCGCCGGAGGATTGGCCGGGGGGTTCTTGAGGTCGAAGCGCACCACCACGCGGCCGGAACTCGCGCGCGATACGGAGATGTTCTCGAGGCTGTTCGCGGCCTGCGCCGCTGCCACCGGCGCGAGCAGCAGCGCCACGAACGCGAGGAAGAGCGCACCGAGTCCGCCGCGCCGCACCCACCCGTTGTCATCGATTATGGGAACTGCCGCGCTCATCGTCTGCGCTCCTGTGATTTTCCATCGGCTGGCAACAGCATCAGCGTGCTGGACCTCTCGGTCCAGTCCCCCGCGCCGTCCTGAATCAGCTCTTTCAACTTGATCTCCCCTTCGCCGATGTTCGTGATCACGCCGAAGTTCTGGCCGAGATAGTTGCCGGCGTGCACCTGGTAGACCTCCCGCTCGGGCGTGCGCACCAGCGCATAGACGGTCTTGTTCTTCTCCAGCGTGCCGACCATCGACAGCGATTCGAGCGGATAGGACTCGAGCGGCTCCTTGCGGCGCATGAGGTCGGGCGCAAGCTTGGACGCGCTCTTGGTGGGTTCGATCTTGCGCGGCTTGAAGGGGTCGGGCAGGTCGAAGGCGTTGTAGGCGAAGGGCTCGTAAGGCCTGATCTGGGGCAGCGGATCGAGCTTGCCACGCGCGTTCTTGCCCTGGTCGCGCATCCAGGCGCGAAGGTCCTCGTGGCTTTCGCCGCCGCAGCCGCCCAGCAGGCTCGCGACGAGCACGACCGGCAGCAGTCCGCGCGCGCTCACTTCTTCCCCTTGGCGCCGGCCTTGGCCTTGGCCGCTGCGCGCTGCTTGGCGATCTCTTCCTCGTCGAGGTAGCGGAACGTCTTCGCATCCGCGTCGAGGACGAGCCTGCCCTTGTCGTTGGAAATGGCGAGGTCGTTCAGCGTGACGATGCGCGGAAGCTGGGCGATGTCGCTCGCGAACGCCCCCATGTCGTGATAGGTCCCGGTGATGCGCAGCCTGATCGGCAGCTCGGCGTAGAACTCGGCCATCTTCTCCTGCGCTGCCGGCCGGAAGAGCTCGAACTGCAGGCCGCGGCCCAGGCCCGCCTGGTTGATGTCGGTCAGCAGGGCATCGATCTCGGAGCGGTTGGGAAGCTGCTTGACGAGCGCGCCGAAGGACTGTTCCACCTCGTTCAGCTGCTGCACGTAGAGCTCGAAGTTGATGGCCTTGGCCTTCTTCTCGGCGTACTGGACCTTGAGCTTGCCCTCTTCCGCCCGGACGCCCTCGAGCGTCTCCCACTGGTCCTTCCAGTCGAGGAAATAGCCCAGTGCGACGATCACCACCACGATGCCGAGGAGCGCCAGCACCTTTGGCAACATCGGCCAGTTGCCGATGTTGCGCAGGTTGAGATTGCGAAGTTCGTCGAGGTTCATGCGGGCCTCTCAACCAGGGGCAACGAGGCCTTGGCCTTGGGTGGCGCGGCAGGCGCCGCGCCCTTGCTGGGCACCGGAGCGACGTCGGTGGGGGCGGCCCGCTTCACCATGAAATTCAGCACGAACTCGTTGATGGTGAGACCGCGGCTCGCCGGCACGCCGGGCGCCGGCACGAGCTTGATCTCGACGAGCTCGGGATGGCCGAGCCATGGCGAGGACTCGATGTTGCGCATCAGGGTCGACACGCGGGCGTTGGACTGCGCGTAGCCCGCTATCGTGACCTTGGGTCCGACCTGCTTCACGCTCTTGAGATAGATTCCATCGGGGAGCTGGCGCACGAGCTGGTCCAGGAGGTGGACGGCCTCGCTGCGATTGGCCTGCAGCGTCTCGACGACCTGCTTGCGGGCGAGCACCGCCTGGATCTGGTCGCGCAGGCGGTCGATCTCCTTGATCTGCTCATCGAGCTTGGCGATCTCGGTCTTGAGGAGCTGGTTGCGGGCGCGCTGGTTCTCGATCTGCGCGTTGAGCAGGCCATGGACCAGGGCGACGACGCCTAACGCGAGAACCGCCAGCGAGACGGCAAGCGAAATGAACTGGCGCTGGCGGGCCTGGCGCTTCTGCTCCCGGTGCGGGAGCAGGTTGATGCGGATGGCGGCCATTATTCGAAGCTCCGCAACGCGAGTCCGGTGGCCACCAGGAGCATCGGCGCGTCCTGGGCGAGCTGGCGCGGACGGATCCGCTCCGACGCCTGCATCGACGCGAACGGATTGGCGACCACGGCGGGCACCCCCGCCCGCTTGGTGACCAGGTCGTCGATCCCCGGCAGGGCGGCGCATCCCCCGGCCAGCACGACCTGATCGACCTGATTGTGGGAAGTTGACGTGAAGAAGAACTGCAGCGCCCGGGTTACCTCCAGGGCCAGCGTTTCCATGAACGGTTGGAGGACGTCGCTGTCGTAGTTCTCCGGCAGCCCCTGGTTCTTCTTGGCGGACTCGGCCTCCTCGGGCGAGAGATTGAAGGCACGCTGGATGTCCTGGGTGAGCTGGTTGCCTCCGAAGGCCTGGTCACGGGAGAACAGGAACTGGTTGTTGCGCAGGACGTAGAAGTGCGTGATGTGCGCGCCGATGTCGACCAGGGCGATGTTCTGGTCGCGCCCGTTGGCGGGCAGCGATGGCGCGATGAGGTTGAATACCTCCTGCGTGGCGTAGGACTCGACGTCCATCACCCGGGGCTTCAGGCCCGCCGATTCGGCGATGGCGACCCGGTCCTCGACCTTTTCCTTGCGGGAGGCGGCGATCAGGACCTCCACTTCCTCGGGGTTGTTGGGGGCGGGGCCCAGGGTCTGGAAGTCGAGGTTGACCTCGTCCAGGGCGAACGGGATGTACTGGTTGGCCTCGGCCTCGACGGTGAGCTCGAGCTCGTCCTCCTTCTGGCCGGACGGAACGATGATTTTCTTGGTGATCACCATGGCGGCGGGCAGGGCCATGGCAATATTGCGGTTTCGGCTGCCAAGGCGTTTCCAGCCGCGCTTGAGCGCGTCGCTCACCTGGTCGAGGTTGGCGATGTTGCCGTCGGTGACGGTGTCCTTGGGCAGGGGCTCGATCGCGTAGCGCTCGAGCCGAAAGCTGCCCTTCCCGGCTTGCGACAGCTCGATGAGCTTGATCGAGGTCGAAGCGATATCCACCCCTATCAGCGAAGGGGCCTTTGTTTTGAAGATATCGAGGGCACTACCGAATTTTTCGGAGAGCATGACGCACCCGGGCAAAGTGCTGACAAACTACATTAAACTCTGGCAGCAAGTATGTACCTTGTCAATTTGTTCTCCGCCGGACGGTTCGTCCTGCGGGCTTCCTTACAACAAACCGTGATTCACGGGCTCTAACGCAAGTTTTATTCCTTCGTGCTAAAGCGCTGGATCCTCTACGTCGCGTCGGTCGTGCTGGGCCTCGGAGTGGTCGGGGGCCTGCTCGGGGCCTTCGTGCTCGCCCTGCTCTGGCCGACGCTGCCGTCCCTCGACGTCATCACCGAATATCAGCCCAAGGTCCCCCTGCGGGTGGTCTCGGCGGAGGGCGAGCTCCTCGGTGAATTCGGCGAGGAGCGGCGTGCCGTGATCTCCATCCGCGAGGTCCCGGATGTCATGAAACAGGCCATTTTGGCGGCGGAAGACGAACGTTTCTATCAGCATGGCGGTGTGGACTATTTGAGCATCGCGCGCGCCGCCCTCGCGAACCTGTCGTCGGGAACGCAACAGGGGGCCGGCACCATCACCATGCAGGTCGCTCGCAACTTCTTCCTGACCCGGGAAAAGACCGTCACCCGCAAGCTCCGTGAAGTCCTGCTGGCCTGGAAGATCGAGGCCAACCTGTCGAAGGACGAGATCCTGGAGCTCTACGTGAACCAGATCTTCCTTGGCCAGCGCGCCTACGGCTTCGCGGCTGCCTCACAGATCTACTTCGCCAAGCCGCTCAAGGATGTCACCGTGGCCGAGGCGGCGATGCTGGCCGGATTGCCGAAGGCACCGTCGAGCTACAACCCCGTCAGCAATCCCCGCCGCGCCAAGCAGCGCCAGCTCTACGTGCTGCGACGGATGCACGAGCTTCAGTTCATTTCGGACGACGCCTTCAAGCAAGCACAAAGCGCGCCACTGGACGTACGCCAGGGCGTGCGCAATCCGCTGGCGACCCACGCCGAATGGGTCGCGGAGATGGCCCGGCAGGTGGTCTTCGATGCCTACGGCGAGGAGGCCTATACCCGCGGCATCACGGTCTGGACGACGGTGCGCAAGGCCGACCAGGATGCGGCATACCAGGCCGTGCGCCGGGGCGTGATGGACTACGACCGGCGCCATGGCTACCGCGGGCCAGAGGCGTACGTGAACCTGCCCGCGGACCCTGCCGAGCAGGAGCAGGTCCTGGACCGCCTCTTCCAGGAAGTCCCCGACAGCGACAACCTCGCCGTGGCCGTGGTGGAAGAAGCCTCCACGAGCGAGATCCGGGCGGTACTGGCAACGGGCGACACCGTGGTGCTCTCCGGTGACGCCCTCAAGTTCGCCGCGCGCAACCTGGGCGACAGGGTGCCGGCCGCCCAGCGCATCCGGCGCGGCGCGGTGATCCGGCTCTCCCGCGACGACAAGAACCGGTGGACCGTGAGCCAGGTGCCGCAGGCCGAGGCCGCCTTCCTCTCGGTCTCCCCGCTCGACGGCGCCATCCTGGCTCTCGTGGGGGGCTTCGACTACGAGCGCAGCAAGTTCAATCACGTGACGCAGGCGCAGCGCCAGCCCGGGTCGTCGTTCAAGCCGTTCATCTATTCGGCGGCGCTCGAGAAGGGCTTCTCTCCCGCGACGATCGTCAACGACGCGCCGTTCTTCGTGCCGGGCGACAAGGCGGGCGGCGAGGATTGGGAGCCGAAGAACTACGATGGCAAGTTCGAGGGTCCGATGCGCCTGCGCACCGCGGTGGCCAAGTCCAAGAACCTCGTGCTGGTGCGGGTGCTGCAGGCCATCGGCCCCCAGTATGCACAGGATTACATCACGCGTTTCGGCTTCGATCCCAAGCAGCATCCACCGTATCTCACGATGGGACTCGGCGCAGGCGCGGCCACGCCGCTGCAGATGGCGTCCGCCTACTCGGTCTTCGCCAACGGCGGCTACCGCATCGTGCCCTACCTCATCACCCGCGTGACGGATGCGAAGGGTAACGTGCTTTCCGAGGCGAAGCCGGTGGTGGCCGGCGACAGCGCCGAGCGCGCGATCGACCCGCGCAACGCGTTCCTCATCACCTCCATGCTGCGCGACGTGATCACGTCGGGCACCGCGACGCGTGCGATGTCGCTCGGCCGCAAGGATCTCGCGGGCAAGACCGGCACGACCAACGAGAACGTCGACGCCTGGTTCTGCGGCTACAACGCGACGATGGTAGGCGTGGCCTGGATAGGCTTCGACCAGCCGAAGAGCCTGGGCGCCCACGAAACCGGCAGCGTGGCGGCCCTGCCGATCTGGATCTCCTTCATGCAGCGCGCGTTGAAGGGTGTGCCGGAGAAGGCACTGACGTCACCGGAAGGCATCGTGGCGGTCAGGGTGAATCCGGCGACGGGCCTGCGCGACGACACGGGAGTGAGCGAATACTTCTTCTCCGAGTTCGTGCCTGCGGCACGCAGCGAGGGGCTCGGACCTCAGGTCACGGTTCCCGGACGCACCACGCAGGACGTCCGCGACCAGATCTTCTGACGTGGGCGCCGACAGCCGCGACCGCGCCCGGATCGCGCAGGCCGCCGCACGACTCATCGCGGAGCACGGCATCACCGACTGGTCGCTCGCCAAGCGCAAGGCCGCGCGGCAGTTGATGCCGGGTGATCGCGTGGCGCTACCCGCCGACGACGAGATCGAGGCGGCGCTCGCGGACTACCACGCCATCTTCGGCGGCGAGGCGCACGCGCGGCAGCTTCGCGAGCAGCGCGAGGCCGCGCTGCGCTGGATGACGCAGCTCGCATCCTTCGCGCCGATGCTCGTGGGAGGAGTGGCCGCGGGGTGGGCCACCGCGCACAGCGACATCCATCTCGAGCTCACGGCCGAGGATCCGAAGGCCGTCGAGATCGCGCTGCTCAATGCGGGCATCGCGTATCGCACGCTCGGCATGGACCGCGACGGTGCCGCCGAACTGCTGCTCACGGGCGACCACTCCGTGCGCCTGTCGATACGGACGCCGGAACTCGCCCGCCAGCGGCGCAAGGCCGACGATGCACGCCTCACTGCCGGAGACCTCGAGCGCCTGCTTGCTGCGTGAGGCAATCCCGCGCGACGATCGTGCAAGGCGCGCGGAACTTCGGCGCGTCGAGCGCGGTCAATGCATGCAGACGGTGATCGTCTCCCGCTACCCTCCCTGAGCGGGTACCCGTCCGTCGTGCGAGTCCACACGGACGGGTGTTCCAGGCCCCGCGTCACTCCCCTTGATCGCGGGGCCTTTCTTTGTCTGCCTCGCCGGGCCGATGCCGGCAGCGTCAGGTGTTTGCTCGAACCCCCGGCCTGCCCTATCGCGGCACTTGCGTTCGCATCCCGGCATGCGCCGGCAGCCAGGACGCGATCACTTCGTTCGCCGCATCCGCCCCCTGGCGCGTCACGGCCGAGAACAGCATCGTCCGCACGTTCGAGGCTCCGCGGGGAAAGGCTCCCTGGAGCGAGTCCTCGATGGCGCGCAAGGCCTGCCGCTGAGCGGCCGTGCCGAGCTTGTCGGCCTTGGTCGCGAGCACCAGCACGGGGCGTCCGGAGGGCGCGAACGCATCGAGCACCACGCGATCGAGATCCGTCACGCCGAGGCGCGAGTCGACGAGCAGCACGAGCGCAACCAGGTTCTGGCGCGTGGTGAGGTAGCGCCACAGGAAGTCCTGCCAGTCGCGCTTGAGCGACTTGGTCACGGCGGCGTAGCCGTAGCCGGGCAGGTCGGCGACCAGCGCACCGCCGCGCAACGTGAAGAAGTTGATCTGCTGCGTGCGACCTGGCGTGCGGCTCGCGAACGCGAGGCGCGAGTGATTCGCGAGTGCATTGATGGCACTCGACTTGCCCGCGTTGGAGCGGCCGGCGAAGGCGACCTCCGGCACCCCCGAGGTGGGCAGCTGCCACTCCTGGGCAACACCCTGCAGGAACTGCGCGCCCGCCAGCGGCTGCGGCACGCCTGCCGCGGTCTCCCGCACGTGCCGTCGCGGGGCAGCTTTGGCCGGACTGCCCGAGTCCGCTACAATGGCGTGTTTTTTCATGACGACCTCAGGTATGCCGGCGTGCGCAACGGCGAGCCGCGGTCCTCAAAGAATCGCAATCGGGGAGTGGACAGGATGAATCGCACGTTGTGGGCCGCCTTGGTGAGCGCGGCTTTCGTGACCGGCGCGCCGGCGGCGGCACAGGACGCCGCCAAGGGCAAGCCGGACCTCGCGCGGGCCAAGCAGATCTCCGAGACGATTTGCGCCGCGTGCCATGGCGTCGACGGCAACAGCGCGATTGCCGCGAACCCAAACCTCGCCGGACAGGGCGCGGAGTATATCAGCCGTCAGCTCGAGCACTTCAAGTCGGGCGTGCGGCCCAACGCCATCATGCAGCCCATGGTCGCCACGCTCACGCCCGCGGACATGGTCGCGCTCGGGATCTACTTCTCCCAGCAAAAGCCCAAGCCCGGCACCGCCCAGGACGCCAAACTCGTGGCGCTCGGCCAGAGCCTGTTCCGGGGCGGCGATGCCGCCACCGGCGTGCCCGCATGCGCGGCATGCCACTCGCCCGACGGCGCCGGCATCCCCAAGAACTTTCCGCGGCTCGCCGGGCAGCACGCGGACTACACGTCGGCTCAGCTCAAGGCCTTCGCCACCGGCGGACGAGCCGCCGATCCCGGGGCCAAGGACATTCAGGGTCGCATCATGGTGACCATCGCGCAGCGCATGACCGAGGCGCAGATGAAGGCGGCGGCGGACTACGCGGCAGGGCTGCGGTAGTCCTGGCATCGTCGGGCGCGGCGGTGGAGTTCGTGCATTCCGGAACTTGCCCCCGCTCCGGTCTCCTGCGGAACGCGTCCCCCGGGCATCCGCGCGGCGCTCGCCGGCCATGAGTGACGTCGCCGTCGACTCGCTGCACCTGTATCCCGTCAAGGGCTGCGCCGGGATCGGCCTCGCCAGCGCCCGCGTGGCCACGACCGGGCTGACGATGGAGGGTGCCGCCGATCGCGAATGGATGGTGATCGACGAGACGGGACGCTTCCTCACGCAACGCGAGTTGCCGCGCCTCGCGCAGATCCGCACCGGCATCGTCGACGGCCTGCTGCGGCTCGCGGCGCCGCACATGACGACGCTGGTGCTCGGGCGCGAGCCGGGCGCGACCGCTCGCGACGTGGTGGTATGGCGCAGCAACGTGCGCGGCGTGGACGCCGGCGATACCGCGGCACGTTGGCTGTCCGACTGGCTCGCGCAGGAGGTTCGGCTGGTCCGCTTCGACCGCACGGTCACGCGCCTTTGCAATCCCGAGTTCGCGGGCACCTCGGGGGCGCACACGTATTTCGCCGACGGCTATCCGGTGCTCGTGATCGGCGCCGCTTCGCTCGACGATCTCAACGCGCGCCTTGCCGGACGGGGTGAGCCGGCCCTGCCGATGAATCGTTTCCGGCCCAACATCGTGGTGCGCGGCCTCGAGGCTTTCGAGGAGGATCACGTCGACACCTTCACCATCGGCGACATCGTGCTGCGCGTCGTCAAGCCGTGCACGCGCTGCAAGGTCACCACGACCGACCAGACGACGGCCGTCGTGGGCATCGAGCCGCTGCGCGCGCTGGGTGAGTACCGCATGAACGAAAGCGCCGGCGGTGTCGCCTTCGGCATGAATGCGATCGTGATCCGCGAAGGCACGATCGCCGCCGGATCGCCGGTCGAGGTGGAGTGGGGCTTCTAGCCGGGCTGCAACGCGCACATCGCGGGATGAAGCGGACCCGGGCCATAGCCTTCGGCGACCCACCGCGACGACCGTCGCATCTGGAGGCTCGTCACGCGCTCCGCGGTGTAGCGGTGTCCTCCGGACGCGCGATCGACATAGCGGTAGACCGGCAGCGTGCCCGCGGGGCACTCACCCGACGACGGGTCGGGTACGGGCAGGTAGAACGCGGCTGCGCTCTCCTCGATCCAGTCGTCGGGCGCGGCGGCCTGCGCTGCAGCGCACTCCGCGGGGCTCGCCGAGTAGAAGTGCGCGTCGCCGCGCCCGGGCACGCGGTAGAGGCGGCATACCGGACGTGCGCCTTCCGCCTTCCCGGGGTAGGCGAGGAAGCGCAGGCCGGTGCGCACCCAACCGATGGTGCGTCCGCTGTCGAGGTTCTCGATCTCGCCCCGATCGGTGGCGAGGAAATAGCGATCGAGCGCAGCGTGGTGGAACTCCACGACGACCACCGCACCGCGCGGGTTCGCCGCTGCCGGCGTGAGGTACTCGCGCATCAGCGGCAGCATGGTCTCGAGACGGGAGAAGTAGTCGGGATCGGCCGGGCGAGCGCAGGAGGACAGGCCGCCGTAGAGCCCGCCCCGGACTTCGTAGACACCGCCGTCGGCCGTGGCGAGAAGGCCGCCGCTGCTGCCGCCCTCGGTAATGCCGGAGGTCCAGTTCACCTGCGTGAAGACGCCGTCGACGAGGTCGTCCTGCACGTGCAACGCCCCGGTGACGGTGCCGCGATTGGCCTTCAGCAGGTCGCCGCGCGGGTGATGCAGCGCGACCACCCGCGCGCCCGTGGCGATCGGCTCGGCTCGCCACGAGGCGAGCCGCGTGCCGGCGGGCGGCGTGGCATCGAGACGCACGAGCGACCAGTCGTCGTCCTGGCTGCGGCCAAGGAGCGTGCCGCCGCCCGCGAGCTGGACGTATGGCGGGGCGTCGCTGCCGTCGCAGGAGGTCGCGGTGAACAGCCAGAAGCTCACGATGCTGCGGGCGGCCGCCATCGAGTCGATGCAATGATCGGCCGTGAAAAGGTAGGGCGCATTCGTGCGCGCAGTGTCGTTGAGCAGCGTCGCGCTGCACAGGTAAGGGAAGCCGTCCTCGGCCACGAAGGCGATCCGCGCCACCGAGCGGGCAAGCGTCTGCAGCGCGGCATCGGTGCGGATCGCGCACGCGGCATCGACGTTGCAGGGTGCGGCGGTGCCGATGCCGGAGGCACGCATCACCAACGCTTCCGGCGCACGCAGGTCGGCACCACCCACGACGAGATGCGCCAGTCGCAAGATGTCCAGCGTGGTGGCGCCGACATCGACACCCGCGCGTGCCTCGAGTTCGACCAGCGCGGTGTCCCCCTCCAGCACGGGAGACCACAGCGCGCCGTCGCGGTGCGTGGCTCGCGCGATCTCCGCTGCGGCAAGGGTGACCGTCGCCTCGTCCGCACCTGCGCTTGCCACGCGAACGCTGATCCCGTCGCGTGCGCCCTCGAGCGCCAGCGCCACGCGCAGCGCCCGCGCGCCGGGCGAGGAGACCTCGATGCGGGCGACGCCTGCACCGCCGGCCACCGTCGTCCACGCGAGGTCGCGCAAGGGGATGGCGGCATCGATGCTGCGCGGATAGCCGATCGCGAGCGGTTGCCCGCGCCACCCCCCCGTGGCGGCGAAGGCCCGCCGGTTGCGCGCTGCCATCGCCTCCGCACCCGCCGTACCGGCGGGCGCGAGGCGCAGGTGCCACGCCGGCGCGCCCTGCGGCATGCGCATGGGCTCGGGGCGGACCCGGGGTCCGGGCCGCACGTCGGCGCCGGGTGCCGAGACGGGTGCGGCGGACGATGCGTCCGGCGTCACCGGCGTGGCGGCCCGCGTGGTTGCCGCCGCAGCACAGACGGCGGCGAGGCACGCCACGAGTGCCAGGACGGGAAGCCGCATCGGGCGCGAAGGTGCCGGCATGCGCGGCGGGTGCCTGGTCAGGCAGGCTCCGCGAGGCAGGCGCCGAGCACCTCGTCCCATGGCGGCAACGTGACGCCGAAAGCCTCGCGCAGGCGATCGGTCGCGAGCACGCCGGATGCGGGCCGGCGCGCGGGCGTCGGATACTCCGCCGACGTGATCGGCACCACCCGCGGACGCGCGACATCGCCCACGATGGCCTTCGCGAAGCCGTGCCAGGTCGTGGCGCCCGTCGAGCTCAGGTGATACAGGCCGGCGCGCTCCGCGAGCGCGGGCAGTCCCCTGGCCACGAGCTCGCAGGTGGCACGCGCCAGGGCGCGCGACCAGTTGGGCGTGCCGGTCTGGTCGGCGACGATGCGAAGCTCGTCGCGCTCAGCGGCGAGGCGGCGGACCGTGAGGAGGAAGTTCTTGCCGGTGAGTCCGTAGACCCAGCTCGTGCGCAGGACCAGCGCATGCGCCCCGCTGGCGGCGATCGCCTGCTCGCCGGCGAGCTTGCTCTCCCCGTACACGTTGAGCGGCGCGGTCGGGGCATCCTCGGTGTAGGGCGCCGTCGAAAGACCGTCGAAGACGTAGTCCGTCGAGTAGTGAACGAGCACCGCACCGCGGCGCTTCGCCTCGCCGGCGAGGACGGCCGGCGCGCGGGCGTTGACCGCGAAGGCGTCGTCGCGCCGGCTCTCGGCGAGATCGACAGCCGTATACGCTGCGGCGTTGATCACGAGGTCGGGCGCCGCGTCGCGCAGCACGCGCACGATGGCGTCGGGGTCGGCGAGATCGAGCGTCGACCGGTCGACGGCCACGACGTCGCCGCATGCCGGCAGCAGCCGCACGAGCTCGCCGCCGACCTGGCCACGGGCGCCGGTGACGAGGATACGGGGACGTGCCGGCGCGCTCACTCGAGGAACCCGCGCCCGGCATGGCTCTTCGCGCTCATCCCGGCGTCTCCGCGCACGTTCAGGCGTAGGTCGCCGCCTGGGCGAGCGGCGTGCCGGCGGCGTCCTTGGCCGCAAGCGTGGGCGTGACGCCGATCGGCCAGCCGATCGCGAGCGCCGGATCGTTCCACAGCAGCGTGCGCTCGTGCTCCGGATACCAGTAGTCGGTCGTCTTGTAGAGGAACTCGGCGACGTCCGACAGGACGAGGAAGCCGTGAGCGAATCCCGGCGGCACCCACAGCATCCGCCGGTTCTCCGCGGAGAGCGTGACGGCGACGTGCCGGCCGAAGGCAGGGGAGCTGCGGCGCAGGTCGACGACCACATCGAGCACCTCGCCGAGCGTCGCGCGCACGAGCTTTCCCTGCGCGTGCTCGATCTGGTAGTGGAGGCCGCGCAGGACGCCGCGCCGCGAGCGGGAGTGGTTGTCCTGCACG
The DNA here is from genome assembly GCA_964439475.1 of uncultured Alcaligenaceae bacterium. Classification (GTDB taxonomy): domain Bacteria; phylum Pseudomonadota; class Gammaproteobacteria; order Burkholderiales; family Casimicrobiaceae; genus VBCG01. The sequence goes on along the minus strand of CAYTOT010000001.1, from coordinate 157,035 downwards.
AAATCGACGTCGAGTCCCGCGCTCGCCAGGGTCCGCCGGTTCCAGCTCTCGTAGAAGAAGCCTCGATCGTCGCCGAACACGCGCGGCTCGACGAGCAGCACCTCGGGCAGGGCCAGCGGGGTGAGGATCATGAGACTTCAGCGCACGGCGCCGTCGCGCAGGAGCGCGAGCAGGTACTGGCCGTAGCCGCTCTTCGTGAGCGAGCGGCCGAGCGCCTCGAATGCCGCGTCGTCGATGTATCCCAGGCGCCACGCGAGCTCTTCGGGACAGGCGATCTTCAGGCCCTGCCGCTTCTCGAGCGTGGCGATGTACTGTGCGGCTTCGAGCAGCGATTCGTTGGTGCCCGTGTCGAGCCAGGCCATGCCGCGACCCAGCACCTCGCAGGACAGCGCACCGAGCCCGAGGTAGGTGCGGTTCACGTCGGTGATCTCGAGCTCCCCGCGCGCGGAAGGCGCGAGATCGCGCGCGATGTCGAGCACGCGGTTGTCGTAGAAGTACAGGCCCGTCACCGCGTAGCGCGACTTCGGCGCGGCCGGCTTCTCCTCGAGCGAGAGCACCCGGCCGGCGGCGTCGAACTCCGCCACGCCGTAGCGCTCGGGATCGGCGACCGGGTAAGCGAACACGGTGGCGCCGCCGGTGCGCGCGCTGGCGCGCTCGAGCTGAATCTGCATGTCGTGGCCGTGGAAGATGTTGTCGCCCAGCACGAGCGCGCTCGCATCGCGGCCCACGAACTCGCGGCCGATGATGAAGGCCTGCGCGAGGCCGTCGGGCGACGGCTGCACGGCGTACGACAGCGCGAGACCCCAGCGGCTGCCGTCGCCGAGGAGCTGGCGGAAGCGCGGCGTGTCCTCGGGCGTGGAGATGAGCAGGATCTCGCGGATGCCGGCGAGCATCAGCGTCGACAAGGGGTAGTAGATCATCGGCTTGTCGTACACCGGCAGGAGCTGTTTGCTCACCACCTGCGTGACCGGATGCAGGCGGGTGCCCGAGCCGCCGGCGAGGATGATCCCCTTGCGCGTCATGGTGCCTGCGTTCCCCGTTCGCGCCGTCATGCAGCGGCGTACTGCAGCGTGACCCACTTCTGGTAGTCCTTGCTCGCCACGCTCGTGAGCCAGTCGCCGTTGCCGAGATACCAGCGGACGGTGCGGCGCAGGCCCGACGCGAACGTCTCCCCCGGCTGCCAGCCGAGCTCGCTGCGGATGCGGGTCGGGTCGATCGCGTAGCGACGGTCGTGCCCCGGACGGTCCTTGACGAAGGTCACGAGCGAGGCGTAGTCGCGCCCCGGCCGCTCCTCGGCGAGGATCGAACACAAGGTGCGCACCACCTCGAGATTGGTCATCTCCGCGTTGCCGCCGACGTTGTACGTCTCCCCCGGACGGCCCTTCGCGAGCACCGTGCGGATGGCGCCGCAGTGGTCGCCCACGTAGAGCCAGTCGCGGATGTTGAGGCCGTCACCGTACACCGGCAGCGGCTTGCCGGCGATCGCGTTGACGATCATGAGCGGGATGAGCTTCTCCGGAAACTGGCGCGGCCCGTAGTTGTTCGAGCAATTGGTGGTCAGCGTGGGCAGCCCGTAGGTGTGGTGGTACGCGCGCACGAGATGATCCGAGCCCGCCTTCGACGCCGAGTACGGGCTGTTGGGGGCGTATGGCGTGGTCTCGGCGAACCCTGCGGCATCCGGCGCGAGCGAGCCGTAGACCTCGTCGGTGGACACGTGCAGGAAGCGGAAGCTGTCCCGGCCAGCGGCCGGCAGCGCCGACCACCACGCGCGCGTGCTCTCGAGAAGCGTGAACGTGCCCACCACGTTCGTCTCGATGAATGCCGCCGGCCCGTGGATCGAGCGGTCGACGTGCGACTCCGCCGCGAAATTGACGATCGCGCGCGGCGCATGCTCACGGAGAATGCCGGCGACGGCGGCTGCGTCGCCGATATCGCCGCGCACGAAGCGATGGCGGGGATCGCCTGCGAGCGACGCCAGGTTGCCGAGGTTGCCGGCGTAGGTGAGCTTGTCGAGAGTCACCACGGATTCGCCGGTGGTGGCGATCCAGTCCAGCACGAAGTTGGCGCCGATGAAGCCCGCGCCGCCGGTGACGAGAATCATGGGAGAAGCGGATGACCCGCCGGAGGTTGATTGCGGCGCATTTTACCAGCGGGCGGGCGCCCGCTCGTCAGGGGCGGTAGTAGTCGCGATACCAGGCGACGAAGCGGCCGAGCCCTTCGGCGAGCGGCGTGTGCGGCGTGAAACCGGTGGCCGCGCGGAGGCGTTCGATCGAGGCGTACGTCGCCGGCACGTCGCCCGGCTGCATGGCGACGAGCTCGCATGCGGGCTCGCGGCCGAGCGCACGGCCGAGGATAGCGACGAAATCGGTGAGCCCGACGGCAGCGTTGTTGCCGATGTTGTACAGGGCGGCCGGGGCGCCGCCCGGCTCGCGTCGCGGCGGCAGGGCGAGCACGCGCGTCACACCCTCGACGATGTCGTCGATGTACGTGAAGTCGCGTTCCATGCGGCCTTCGTTGAACACCCGGATGGGCTGCCCGGCGAGGATCGCGCGGGTGAACAGCATCGGCGCCTGGTCGGGCCGGCCCCAGGGTCCGTACACCGTGAAGAAACGCAGGCCGGTCACGGGCAGGTCGAACAGATGCGCATAGCTGTGCGCCATCAGCTCGTTGGCGCACTTGGTGGCGGCGTACAGGCTGACCGGACGGTCGACCCGCTGGTCCTCGGAAAAGGGCAGCACGTGCGACGCCCCGTATACCGACGAGCTCGACGCGTACACGAGATGCGCCACGCGCGCGTGGCGGCAGCCTTCGAGCACGTTCGCGAATGCGACGAGATTGTTGCGGACGTAGGCACCGGGGTGATCGAGCGAATGCCGCACGCCGGGCTGCGCGGCAAGGTGGACGACCTCGGTGACGCCGCCGTCGCGAAAGAGGCGCGCGGTGGCGTCACCGTCGGCGAGATCGTGACGGACGAAGGCGAAGCCCGGCGCGTCCTGCAGCGTGGCGAGGCGCGCTTCCTTGAGCGACACGTCGTAGTACGGATCGAAGTTGTCGATGCCGGTGACGCGCTTGCCCTGCGCGAGCAGTGCGTGCGCCACGTGCATCCCGATGAAGCCGGCGGCGCCGGTCACCAGGACATGCGGGGGGCGGGCGCCGTTCGGAGGAGGAACCCCGCCGCCGGGCCGTGCGCTGGCGCTCACCGGTCCTTGCCTGCCGAGAGCGCGCGCAGCTTCGCATACTTGAGAAAGCTCGCGAAGGCGCCGATGGCGATGTGCGCGAAGCCCGCCACGCCGTCGAGAAAGCCCAGCTTCACCACGTAGAAGCGAACGAAGCGGGCCAGTGGCGAGAGCGCGATGCGCAGGCCGCTCACGGTCTCGCCGGCGGCATGAAGGGCCTCCGCCTGCAGCGTGGTGTAGCGATTCTGCTTGGCCACGTAGGCGTCGAGCGACTCCGCCGAGTGGTGCAGGAGGTCGCCGCAAAGACGCTCGACGAGTCCTTCCGCAACGACCTTCTCGTGGACCGGATCGTCGGACCAGCGGGCGCTTCGCCGATCGAAGAGCCGCACGTTCCAGTCCGGGTAGCCTTCGCCGTGCGCGAGCCAGCGGCCGAGGAAGCGGTTGCGGCGCGCCACCGCATACCCCGCGGCGGCAGGTGGCCCCTTGGCGAAGGTTGCGCGGATCGCCGCAGCCAGCTCCGCCGACACGCGCTCGTCGGCATCCACGCACAGCACCCAGTCGTGCACCGCCTGCGCCACCGCGAAGTTCTTCTGCGGGCCGTAGCCTTCCCACGCGTGCTCGACCACCCGCGCGCCGGAGCGGCGCGCGACACCTACGGTATCATCGCGGCTGCCCGAATCGACCACGACGGCCTCTGCCGCGAACGGCGCCGAGGCCAGGCATGCGGCGAGCTCGTGCGCGGCGTCGCGGGTGATCACGATGAGCGAGAGGGGAAGCGATTCGGACATGCGCGGCGTAGCCCGGACGGGCCCGTGCGGGGCGGCCAACGGCTTGCCGCGGATTCTACGTGGTTTGCCCGCGCGCGCGCAGCCACGCGGCTGCGTGCACTTCCCGGCGCTGCCGGGCGGGACCGGCAGCGGCCCGCGTGATTGCGCCCTGCGGAAGGCGGGCCCGTGAGCGCTTCCTGGCCGACGCAAGACGCTCCCGCCGCGGCGGAATCGGCGCAGGTTGCCGCCGCCGGCAACGACGCGAGAGAAACCCGCGTGCTCGTCGTGCGGCCTTCCTCGCTCGGCGACATCGTGCACAGCATGGCGCTCGTTTCCGATGTCCTGGCGCACTTCCCGGAAGCGACGATCGACTGGGTCGCCGAGGAGGCATTCGCGCCGCTCGTAACGCTCGATCCCCGCCTCCGGCACGTGGTGCCGCTCGCGCTGCGGCGCTGGCGGCACGCGCCCTTTCGACAGGCGACGTGGCGCGAGCTGCGCTCCTTCGCCCGCGACCTCCGCGCACAGCGCTACACCGCGATCCTCGACCTCCAGGAACAGTTGAAGGGTGCGGTCGTGGCGAAGCTCGCCCGTGGACAGCGTCACGGCTTCGACCGGCACAGCATCCGCGAGCCGGTCGCCACGCTGCTCGACGACACGCATCACGCCATCGGCCGCGACCAGCACTTCATCGACAAGGCACGCGCACTGGCGGGTGCGGCGCTGGGTTACCCGGTCGAAGGTGCACCCCGCTGGAGGCTCGTTCCGCCCGTACGCAACGGCGCCATGCCGGCGGCGCCGTACGCGCTCGCGCTGCATGCCACGAGCCGCGCCGACAAGCTGTGGCCGGAACACGCATGGCAGCGGCTGCTGGCGCATTTCGCGCAAGCGGGCCTTACCGTGCTGCTGCCGTGGGGCAGCGAGGTGGAGCGGGCGCGCAGCGAGCGCATCGCGCACGCCGCGGCGAACGCGATCGTCCCGCCGCGGCAGACGCTGCCCGGGATGGCGACTCTCGCGCGCAGCGCCGAGATCGTCGTCGGCGTCGACACCGGGCTCACGCATCTCGCCGCGGCGCTCGGCACGCCGACGGTGGCGATCTTCACCACCACCGACGCCTCGCTCGCCGGGGTGGCGCGCACCGGCACGCACGCCGTGGATCTGGGAGGCAACGGTCGCGTGCCCACGCTCGAAGACGTCATCGGCGCCGCCGGCCGCGCGACGCGCGACGCGCCGCGCTGCTAGGCAGGAGCGGCGCGAAGCATGCGACTCCTCTACCGCCTGCTGTGGTGGATCGCACTTCCCTTCCTGCCGCTGCGCCTGTGGTGGCGCGGACGGCGCGAGCCCGGCTACAGGCGGCTCGTCGGCGAGCGCTTCGGCCGCTACGGCGCGGACACGCCGCAGGTGCGCGACGTGGTGTGGCTGCACGCCGTATCGCTCGGCGAGACGCGCGCGGCCGCCCCCCTCGTGGCGCGCATCCTCGAGGCGCGGCCAAAGGCGACCATCCTCCTCACGCACATGACGGCCACCGGGCGTGCCGCGGGCGCCGAACTCGCCGGGCCGCGTGTGGTGCAGGTATGGCTGCCCTACGACGTCCCCTTCGCCGTCGAAGCCTTCCTCGCGCGCTTCGCGCCGCGCGTCGGCCTCCTCATGGAGACGGAGGTGTGGCCGACGCTCGTCGCGGCCTGCGCCCGGCGGCGCATCCCGCTGTTTCTCGTCAATGCGCGGCTGTCCGCGCGATCGCTCGACGGCTACCAGCGTGCCACGTCGCTCACGGAGCCGACGTTCGCCGCGCTCACGGCCGCATTCGCACAGACGGCGGCCGATGCCGCGCGCCTGCACGAGGCCGGCGTGCACGACGTGAAGGTCACCGGCAACCTCAAGTTCGACCTCGCCCCGCCCGCAGACAGCGTCGCGCGGGCCGGAGAGCTGCGCCACCGCATCGGCTCGCGGCCGACGTGGGTCGCAGGCTGCACGCGAGATGGCGAGGAGGCGATGATTCTCGACGCGCTCGACGCGTCTCCGTTGCCGCCGGGCACGCTCACCATGATCGTGCCGCGCCATCCCCAGCGCTTCGACGACGTGGCGCGGCTCCTCGACGCGCGCGGGGTCGCCTACGTGCGGCGCAGCGAGGCTCGCGACGTGCCGCCGTCGGCCACGGTGCTGCTCGGCGATTCGCTGGGTGAACTGTCCGCGTACTACGCCGCCGCCGACGTGGCGTTCGTCGCCGGCAACCTGGCCCCGCTCGGCGGCCACAATCTGATCGAGGCGATCGCCGCCGGGACCCCCACGCTGGTCGGTCCGCACACGTTCAACTTCGCGGAGGCCACCCGGGAAGCGGTGGCGGCGGGTGCGGCGTCGCAGGTACCCGACGCAACGGCACTGCTGCGCGAGATCGCGATGCTGCTCGGCGACCCGGCGATGCGCCAGCGGATGCGCGCGGCGGGCACGACCTTCCTCGCCGCGCACCGCGGCGCGACGGATCGCCTGTGGAACGAGCTCAGCCGTTCAATCGGCGATTGAGATCCTCGACGTCGCGCTCGCTCAAGGTGCCGACCGCGGCCTTGAGACGCAACGTCGCGAGCAGGTACTGGAAGTAGGCGTTGGCCAGGTCGCGCCGGGTCTGGTAGACGTTCTGCTGCACGTTGAGCACGTCCAGGTTGGTCCGGATCCCCACTTCCTGGCCGAGGACGTTGGACTGCAGCGCGACCTCCGCCGACGCGACCGCCTGCTCGAACGCCTTCACCCCCGCCGCCGCGCTGTTGATGCCGTAGAAGCCGTCCTGCGCATTCTGGACTGCCTGCCGCTTGGCCGTCTCGAGGTCCGAGCGGGATTTGTCCTGCAGCGAGATGGCCTCGCGCACGCGCGACGTGACGAAGCCACCCTGGTAGATCGGCACGTTCAGCACGACCCCGAACAGCGCCGTGCGTGAATTGCCGGAGAAGTCGCTGGTCGGCGAGCCGCTCGACGCTTGCGCACCGGCGCTCGCCACGAGGTCGAGCGTGGGCAGGTGACCGGCGCGGGCGCGGTCGACCTCGAGCGAGGCGATCTCGAAACTGGACTGCGCGGAGCGGACCTGGAGATTCTCGCGCAGTGCGCGGTTCACCCAGTAGTCCACGTTGTTCGGATCGGGCAGCGGCGGCTCGAATCCGCTTCCGAGCCGCCTCAGCGACGCGGGGGCACGCCCGATGATGGCAGCGAGTGCGCTGCGCCTGCGCTCGAGGTCGTTGCGGGCCTGGATCTCCGTGGCCACGATGGAGTCGTAGCGCGCCTGCGCTTCGTTGGTGTCGGTGATCGTGGCGGTGCCGACCTCGAAGTTGCGCTTGGCCTGCGCGAGCTGCTCCGACACCGCGAGCTTCTGCTGCACGGCGAGCTCGATGTTGTACTCCGCGAGAAGCACGTCGAAGTACGCGACCGCGGTGCGCAGGATGAGATCCTGCTGCGCGAGCCCCAGGGTGTAGTCGGACTGCGTGACCTGCTCGCGGGCCTGGTCGAGCGCCACCACGCTGGCCGGCCGGTACAGCGGCTGCGAGGCGGAGAACGTGAGGTTCCCCAGGCCGTACTGCTGCGAGGTGGTGACGCGGGGCGAGGTGTTGAGCGTGGCGTCGTAGACGTTGCCGTTGGCCTGGCCCGCGGCGCTGACCTGCGGCAGCAGCGCGGAACGCGCCTGCGGCACGCGCTCCTGCGTGGCCTCCCACAACGAGCGTGCGGAGGCGATCGAGGGGTCCTGCTTCTGCGCTTCACGATAGACCTGCAGCAGGTCCTCGCCGGCGGCGGTGCCGGCCAGCAATGCGAGGGCGGCGCCGAGGGCGAATCCGCGGCAGGCAGCGAAGGGGCGGCGTGTGGTCATGAAAGTCGTCGGGGTGTCGCGGGGTCAGGCGGCGCCGCGCCCCGTTCTCGAGGTCTCAGTAACGGCGCATGCCGGGGTCGACGGCGAGCGCCCACGCGTCGACCCCGCCTTCGAGGTTGTGCACGCGAGCAAAACCGTTGCGGACGAGCCACGTGGCGGCCTGCGCGCTGCGGCCGCCGTGATGGCACACCAGCACGAGGTCGCGATCCCGGGGCAGGCCTGCGACCTGCGCGGGCAGCTCGCGCAACGGGATCGAGCGCGAGTCGCCGATGCGGCAGCGCTCAAGCTCCCACGGCTCGCGCACGTCGACGACGACCGGCGCCTCGCGTGCAGCATCCGCGCGCCAAGCGGCGAGCTCGGCGGGGGTCAGACGTCCGAACATCAGAACCTGAAGCGCGACGGTGTCGCGGCGTTCTTGAGGGGGGCCACCACCGTCTCGAAGAGATCGGTGGTCACCCGCGCACCGGGAGCGGTCCACGCCACGAGACGGGCAGTCATCGCCGGGGCCTCGCCGACGATGGCGAACACCCGACCGTTGGGCTTCAACTGGGCGGGGAAGCGCTCGGGCAGGAGCGGCGTGGAGCCGGTGAGCACGATCACGTCGTAGAGCTCGTTGCCGAAGCCTCGCGCCCCGTCGCCGACCTCGTGACGCACGTTGGTGAAGCCGTGCTGCGCGAGGCGCGCCGCAGCGGCCGACGACAGCGCCGGATCGATCTCCACGGTCACGACCTGCCCCGCCCTGCTCGCGAGCAGCGCCGTCAGGTAGCCGCTGCCGGTGCCGATCTCGAGCACCGAATCGCCAGACTGCGGCCTGAGCGCCTGCAGCACGCGCGCTTCGAGCTTGGGCGCCCACATGCGCTCCCCGCCGGGCAGCGGGAGCTCGAGGTCGGCAAAGGCCAGCGCGCGATACGCCGGGGGCACGAAGTCCTCGCGGCGGACGACGAAGAGAAGGTCGAGGACGCCCTGGTCGAGCACATCCCACGGCCGGATCTGCTGCTCGACCATGTTGAAGCGGGCTTGTTCGAAGTCCATCGGGGCGCGTGCCGGAGCGGAAGAGACGCGGGATTGCGGGCTCGTCATTATCGCACGGCGGTGCCGCCTCAAGGCGTCCCGGGTTGCGCTGGGGCCGGCGCGGGCGAGGCATGCCGGGCCGCGCGCCGGACCTTGCGCCGCTCGGTCCAGCCGTCGATGTAGGTGTAGAGCACCGGCACCACGACGAGGGTCAGCAGCGTCGAGGTGATCACGCCACCGATGATCGCGCGCCCCATCGGGGCCTGCGTCTCGCCTCCCTCGCCGATGCCCAGCGCCAGCGGCAGCATGCCGCCGATCATCGCCGCGGTGGTCATCAGGATCGGCCGCAGCCGCACCTGTCCCGCCTGCAGCATCGCGTCGTGCAGCGACGCTCCCGCCCGCCGCGCGCGGTTGGCGAAGTCCACGAGCAGGATCGCGTTCTTGGTCACGAGGCCCATCAGCATGATGAAGCCGATCATCGAGAAGATGTTGAGGGTGGTTCCGGTAAGCATGAGCGCCGAGAACACGCCGATGAGCGACAGCGGCAGCGAGGCCATGATGGCGAGCGGCTGCAGGAAGCTCGCGAACTGGGAGGCGAGGATGAGATAGATGAAGATGACGGCGAGGCCGAGCGCGGCCATGGCGGCGCGGAACGAATCCTGCATCTGCTCCTGCTGCCCGCGCACGGAGAAGCGATATCCCGGCGGCAGCGTGGTGTCGGCGATGACCTTGTTCACGTCGTTGCCGACGTCGCCCGCGGGCCGTCCCTGCGCACCGGCGAAGATCGCCACGCGCCGCATGAGCTCCTCGCGGCGGATCGTCTGCGGGCTCGAGGTCTCCGCGACCTCGGCCACCTGGCGCAGCGGCACCATGCGCAGCTCGCCGTCAGGACCTCGCTTGTTGGTGGTGAGGTGGAGGTCGGCGAGGTCGCTGGCGAGCTGGCGCTGGTCCTTGGCGAGGCGCACGTTGACCTCGTAGTTCTGCGCGTCGGGCCCGAGCCAGTAGCTCACCGTATCCCCGGCGATGAGCGGGCGCAGCGTGTCGCCGACCTGCTGCACGGTGATGCCGAGATCGGCCGCGACGGCGTTGTTGAGGCGGACCGACAGCGCCGGGTTGGCAGGCTTCTCGGAGAGCTCGAGATCCGTGATGCCGGGGATGGTGGCTAGACGGGTCTTGAGCTCGTTGGCGAGCCGCGTGAGCGTCTGCGGATCGGGACCCAGGATGTTGACGAAGATCGGGCGGTTGAAGCCCACGGTGAGCTCGACGCCCGGAATGGGCCGCAGCCTCTCGCGGATCGCCCGCTCGAGCTCGAACTGCGAGCGCGTGCGCGCCTGGCGGTCGACGAGTTTCAGGTTGATGCGCGCATAGTTGCGCCCCTCGTCGGTGCCCACCGTGGTCATCGCGAGCTCGATCTCGGGGAAGGCCTTCAGCGCCGCCTCGATCTGCTTCACCTTGCTGTCGGTGTACTCGAGGCTGCTGCCCACCGCGGTGTTGAGCCGCAGCGAGAGGAACCCCCGGTCTTCCTGCGGCACGAACTCGCTGCCGATCAGCGGGACGAGCGCGAAGCTTCCACCGAAGGCCAGGAACGAGACCGCGAGCACGGTCTTGCGGTGGTGCAGCGCCCACTCCAGGATCTCGCCGTAAAGCTCATGCACCCACTCGATGCCGCGCTCCACGCGGTCCATGAAGCGGCCCATCCACGGGAAGCGCTTGTAGCGGTCGCCCGGCGGGTCGTGCCACACCGACGACAGCATGGGGTCGAGCGTGAAGCTCACGAAGAGCGACACCAGCACCGCCACCGCCACGGTGACGCCGAACTGGAAGAAGAAGCGGCCGATGATGCCGCTCATGAAGGCGATCGGCACGAACACCGCGACGATCGCGAAGGTGGTTGCCATCACGGCCAGGCCGATCTCGTCGGTGCCCTCCATCGCCGCCGTCTTGTGATCCTTGCCCATCGCCAGATGGCGCACGATGTTCTCGCGCACCACGATCGCATCGTCGATGAGCAGGCCGATGCACAGCGACAGCGCCATGAGCGTGAGGAAGTTGAGCGAGAAGTCGAATGCGTAGAGCGCGATGAACGTGGTGATCACGGCCAGCGGCAGCGTGAGCCCGGTGATCACCGTGCTGCGCCAGCTGTGCAGGAAGAGAAAGACGATCAGCACCGTGAGGATCGCGCCTTCGACGATCGTGCTCTTCACGCGGCTGACGCTCTTCTCCACTGATTCGGCCGCGTTGTGAACGACCGCGATCTCGACGTCCGACGGGATTCTCTTGCGCAGCTCCTCGACGGCCCTGATCACGCCGGTACCGGTCTCGACGATGTTGGCGTCCTGCGCTTTCAGGATGTCGAGCGTGATCGCGGGCCGGCCGTTGATGCGGGCGATCGATGTCGCCTCCTTCTCGCCGTCGATGATGTCCGCGACCTGCGACAGGTAGACCGCCCCCCCGCCCTGCTGCGCGACGATGATCCGCCCGAACTGGGCCGGGTCCTTGATCTTGCCCTCGATGCGCACGACGCGGTCGCTCTGTCCGCGCGACAGGCGGCCGGCGGGCACGTCCTGGTTCGCCGTGCGAATCGCGCTCATCACCTGATCGAGGCCGATGCCGAGGGCGGACAGCGCGTGCGGCTTGACCTGAATCAGGATCTGCCGCGTGACCTTTCCGGAGGCGTCGATGCGCGCGACCCCCGGCACGTTCTCCAAGCCCTTGACGATCGTCTGGTCGGTGAGCGACGTGAGCGCGCGCAGGTCGGTGTCCTTCGACATCACCGCGAGCGACACCACCGGCTCCTCGTTCTCATTGTCCGCCCGCACGACGAGCGGCTCCTTGACGTCGCGCGGGAAGCCGGGACGCACGACCGCCACCTTGTCGCGCACGTCCTGCATCGCCCGCATCATGTCGGTGTCGAGACGGAACTCGATGAACACCGAACTCACACCTTCGGCGGTGAACGAACGCACGAGCTTCACGCCGGACACGCCGTTGACGGCATTCTCGATCGGCCGCGTGACGTCGACCTCGATCGCTTCGGGGGACGCGCCCGGGTACTGCGTCTGCACCACGAGGAACGGCAGCGTCACGTCGGGCATCGACTCCACGCGCAGGCGCGCGTACGAGAAGAGGCCGAGCACCGTGAGCGCCACCATGACCATGGTCGCGAAGACGGGGTTGTTGATGGAGACGCGGGTGATCCACATGGCTTGTCAGGTATCGGGGATCAGGGATCGGGTATCAGGGGCGGCAGTGCGTGGCCCGGAAGCGTCGCGGGCAGGGTGGCGGCAGGGCTGCCGGGTGTTCGCCACCGGGCCTTCGCGTTCGCCACCGGGCCTTTCGCGTTCGCCGCTGCGGAGTTCGTCGAACGCGAGGTGGCGGCTTGCGCGAGGGAAGAGCGGCGTATCGGGGATCGCTCGCGCGCCGGTCACGACGGCTGTTGCGCGCCGTTGCGGTCGCGCGTTGCCGTGTCGCTCGCCTTGGCCGGCGCACCCTGGTCCGCTTTCACGAGCGCGGGGGCGCCTTCCTTCAGGTTGTCGAAACGCGCCGCGAGGACCTTGAGATCGCGCGGCAACGCGGTCTTGATCTCCACGCGCCCCGATTCCTCGTCGCGCCTGCCGGTCACGATCATGCGCTTGACGAGCTTGCCGCCGTCGATCGTCCACACGTAGGTCTGCCCCGCCTCGTCGTGGACCGCCGCGGCCGGAAGCGTCATGGCAGGCACGCTCGGCGCCAGCGCGATGCGCCCGGTGGCGAACATGCCGCCGCGCAACTCGCCTTGCGCATTCGGGACGCTCACGAACACGAGGATCGCGCGCGTGCCGGGCTCGGTGGTGGGGTTGATGCGTTCGATGCGGCCGGTGAAGCGGCGATCGCCGAACCCATTGACGGCGAGCTCGACCGGCATGCCCGGCCGCAGTTCTGGAATGTCGACGGCGGGGACGAGCGCCTGCACCTCGATCTCGGTGAGGTCAACGACGGTCACGAGCGGCGCATCGAAGGCCACCTTCTCCCCGGGCTGCACGTGGCGCTTGGCGACGATGCCCGACAGCGGCGCGATGGCCTGCGCGTCCTTGAGCGCGTTCTGCGCGAGCTGGACCTGCGCCTCGGCCGACTTGACGCTCCCGCGCGACACGTTGGCATTCGACAGGAGGCTGTCGAACGCGGTCTGGGAGATGAAATTCTGCTTGAGGAGCTTCTGGTTCGTGGCGAGCGTCCTCTCGGCAAGCCCCAGCTGCGCGCGCGCGGACTCGAGCTGCCCCTGGCGCTCGATCAGCTTCGCCTCGAGGTCGGCCGTATCGACCTTGACGAGCACTTGCCCGGCCTTGACCGGATCACCCTCGCGGACGCTGATCTGGCGCACGTCGCCGGACACCTTGGCCTTGACCGTCGCCTGCCGCACCGGCTGCAAGGTTCCGGAGACCGGCAGCCAGCGCGATATCGGCGAACTTTCCATCGACGCCAGGTCCGCGGGCGCGAATTCGAGCGTCACCGGCGGCTTGTCGCGATTGCGGTTCTCCTCGGCCCGCTTGACGGATCGCTGCCAGATGGCGGCGCCGAAGGCGGCCACGAGCAGCGCCACGACGACGAGGACGACTGCACGCTTTCGAGTGATGCGAAACGACATGGACTCTCCCATCGGCCGGCGCCCCTCGTGGGGCTCGCCGGCATGCCAGCGGCGATCCTGTTTGGATGCGGCCGGCAGGCTTTCCGGATTTGCGGGTTTCCGGCGCGCGGCCGCGTGTTACGACCCCGGCGCCCTGGAAAAGTGCGCAATTGTCCGGCCGCCCGAGCGTTCGGGCAACTTTCGTGTGACGAAGCGCCGGAGAGGCCGACGAAGTGCGGCACGGCTACCGGCCCCCGGCGGCCCGACGGCGGTTGCTCGGAAGTGGGCAACCCACTACCCGTTGCTCCTTTGCCCGTTGCTCCTTCGAATTGACACCTGACTTGCGAGACGCAATAATATTCCGTTTCGCCGGGGCCGGGTGCCTCGCTGCGCTTCCGAGCGTCACGAGAAGCCTTCAGGAAGCCATCGCAGCGTCGGAGCCCGCCCGGACGCGAAACCCGTGACTGGAGGCGTTGCCCGCGCGCCGTGCATTGAAGCGCACGGCGAGCCGATCCGTTTAAGCCGCCGTTAAGCCGAGTACGTCACCTTCCGTTCCGCAGGTCGCAACCAGACCTCGTTGCCCCTTTTCATCTTCACTCGCATCCAAAGAGGACCCCATGAACATGTCGCGCAAGCTCGGCTTGTCTGTCGTCGCCGCCGCGCTCATCACCGTGTACGGCTGCGGTAAGCAGGAAGAGCCGAAGAAGGCCGAAGCACCCAAGGCCGCCGCCGCGCCGCCGGCCGAGGAAGTCGTCGTGGTCAAGATGGGCCATGCCGGCCCGCTGACGGGTGGCATCGCCCACCTCGGCAAGGACGACGAGAACGGCGCGCGCCTCGCCGTGGACGAAGCCACCGCGAAGAAGATGAAGATCGGCGGCAAGACCGTCAAGTTCGAGCTCATGAGCGAAGACGACCAGGCCGATCCGAAGATGGGTCCGACGATCGCCCAGAAATTCGCCGACGCGAAGGTCGCCGGCGTCGCCGGTCACCTGAACTCGGGCGTGACGATTCCCGCCTCCGCCGTCTACAACCAGGCCGGCATCCCGATGGTCTCGGGCTCGGCCACCAATCCCAAGCTCACCGAGCAGGGCTTCAAGAACGTGTTCCGCCTCGTGGCTCGCGACGACCAGCAAGGTCCGGCGGTCGCCCAGTACCTCCTCAACATGAAGGTGAAGAAGGTCGCCATCGCCGACGATGCCACCGCCTATGGCGAGGGCCTCGCCAACGAGGTCGAGAAGTCGCTGAAGGCGGCCGGCGTCCAGGTCGTGGCTCACGAGAAGGCCACCGACAAGACGACCGATTTCAAGGCGATCCTCACCAAGATGAAGGGCCGGACGCCCGACGCCATCTTCTACGGCGGCATGGACGCCACCGGCGGCCCGATGATCAAGCAGGCCCGCGAACTCGGCATCAAGAGCGTGTTCAGCTTCGGCGACGGCGCCTGCACCGACGAGATGGCCAAGCTCGCCGGCGCGGCTGCCGAAGGCCTCGTCTGCTCGCAGGCCGGGTTGCCCGCCTCTGCCGCCAGCCAGGCGTTCAACGATGCCTTCAAGGCCAAGTACGGCGAGGTCAAGCAGTACGCGCCCTTCTATTACGACGCCATCGGCGTCATGATCGCAGCGATGCAGAAGGCCGACTCGGTCGACCCGGCGAAGTACCTGCCCGAGCTGCAGAAGATCAGCTACGACGGCGCCACCGGCCACATCTCGTTCGACGACAAGGGCGACCGCAAGGACGCGGAGGTCACGATCTTCACGCTGAAGGACGGCAAGGTCGTGCCGGTCGGCGTGGTGAAGGGCGGCAAGGCCACGTCGTTCGAGGACTTCATGAAGACGATGCAGGCGAGCGCTGCACCGGCAGCCGCATCGTCGGCGCCGGCCCCCGCACCGGCCACGCCGCCGGCTCCGGCGCCGGAAGCCCCGAAGAAGTAGGCGACACCGCACAGGACGACGGCGCCTCCGGGCGCCGTTTTCTTTTGTTTCCCGCGGGATTGCGCCAGAATCCGTGACGGATCCGTCACCACGCCGCCGAGGACCGTTCTGGACATCTTCCTGCAACAGATCATCAACGGGCTCACGCTGGGCAGCGTCTACGCCATCGTCGCCCTTGGCTACACGATGGTCTACGGGATCATCCAGCTCATCAACTTCGCGCACGGCGAGGTGGTGATGATCGGCGCGATGGTGGCTTACTCCACGATCGTCGCGCTCGCGGGCCAGGCGGGCCTGCCGCCGATCCTCGTGGTGACCGCCGGTCTGCTCGCGGCGATCCCGGTCTGCATGGCGGTGGGCTACGCGCTCGAACGCGTGGCGTACCGGCCGCTGCGGCGCGCGCCACGCCTCGCCCCGCTCATCACGGCCATCGGCCTCTCCATCATCCTGCAGCACCTGGCGCTGCTCGTCTGGACCCGCAATCCGCTGCCCTATCCCCAGATCATCAAGACGGTGTCGTACAGCATCACCTCGACGGCCGGCGGCGCCACGATCACCAACGTGCAGATCGCCATCATCGGCGGCTCGTTCCTGATGATGGGACTGCTCCTGCTCCTCGTGTACAGGACCAAGCTCGGCATCGCGATGCGCGCCGTCGCTCAGAACCAGCAGGTTGCGGGGCTCATGGGCATCGACATCAACCGCGTGATCTCGCTCACCTTCGTGATCGGCGCGGGCCTGGGCGCCGTGGCCGGCGTGATGGTCGGCAGCTACTACGGCATCGCGCACTACCAGATGGGCTTCCTTCTCGGCCTCAAGGCATTCTCGGCGGCCGTGCTGGGCGGCATCGGCAATCTCGGCGGCGCGATGCTCGGCGGCCTGCTGCTCGGCCTCATCGAGGCGCTGGGTGCGGGATACGTGGGCGACCTCACGAACCTGTGCAATCTCTCCGGATGGTCGAACGCGCTCGCGGAGCGCTGCGCGCAGGATTCCAACCTCACGCTGTTCGGTTCCAACTACCAGGACGTGTTCGCCTTCCTGGTGCTCATCGCGGTTCTCGTCTTCCGGCCATCGGGGCTCCTCGGCGAGCGCGTCTCCGATCGCGCCTGATGACGCCGCCGTCGCCACCGCCGGTCGCGTGCCGCGGATGCGACCTGCTCCAGCGGCTGCCGCCGCTGGCCCCCGGGGGCAAGGCGCGCTGTCGCCGCTGCAACGGCCTGCTGGCGGCGCGGCCGCGCTATCCGGCCGTGCATGCCCTCGCGCTGGCCGTGGCCTGCGCCATCGTCGTGGTCATGGCCAACGCCCTGCCCCTCATGAGCCTCGAGGCGGTCGGCCGCACGGCATCGACCACGCTCGCCGGCGGCGTGGCCGAGATGTGGCGGCAGGGCAGCGAGATCACCGCGGCGGTGGTGGCCGTGTGTGCCATCGTCGCCCCCGCGACTTACATTGCCATCGTGCTCGCGGTGCTGCTCGCCGCGCGCCGCCGCGAGGTTCCGCACTGGGCAGCAAGGCTGCTCGCCGTCGCCGATCACGTGCGTCCGTGGTCGATGGTCGAGGTACTGCTGCTCGGCATCCTCGTGGCGCTCGTGAAGATCGCCCAGCTCGCCACGGTCGCCCCCGGCAGCGGTCTGTACGCGCTCGGATTCCTCGTGTTCCTGCTGCCGTGGCTCGTGAGCACGCTCGACACGGAGGGTTTGTGGGCGCGCGTCGCGGTGGCCCGCAGGCAGGCGTCATGAGCGTGACCGGCCATCCCGTCGAAGGCCGGTGCGCGCCCCAGCGGAGGACCGCGCGATGACCCTCGCCCTCCAGGGCGCCGCTGCCGCCGGCATCGCCACCTGCCACGAATGCGGACTCGCCTCCCGGGCGGCTGCCGCGCGAGCCCCGGGTCACTGCCCGCGCTGCGGCGAGCCGCTCGCGTGGCGGCGTGAGCACGCGATGCAGCGCACGGCCGCCCTGCTGCTCGCCGCCGCGATCCTCTACGTTCCCGCGAACGTGCTGCCGGTGCTCGACACGCAGACCCTCGCCGGGACGCAGAGCGACACCATCCTCTCGGGCGTCGTGTTCCTCTATCGGACCGGCTCGTGGCCGCTGGCGCTCATCGTACTCGTGGCGAGCATCCTGATCCCGATCGGCAAGATCGTCGCCCTCGGGTCCGTCCTCGTCGCCGTGCGCCGGCGCGTGTCCGGCCACGCCCGCACGCGCACCCGTCTGTTCCGCACGGTGGAGATCATCGGCCGCTGGTCGATGCTCGACGTGTTCGTGGATACCTTCGTGGTGGCGCTGGTGCAGCTGTCGCCGCTCATGTCGGTGCAGCCGGGGCCGGGTGTGGTGTACTTCATGGCGGTGGTGGTGCTCACGATGCTCGCGGCCCGGTCGTTCGATCCGCGCCTCGTGTGGGACGCGGCGGCACAGCGCGATGGCCGATCCGCCTGACACCGACGCCCTGCCCGAGGCGCTCGCCGAGCCGCCACGTCGCGCGCGCTTCTCGGCGATCTGGATCGTCCCGATCGTGGCGGCGCTGGTGGCGATCGGGCTTGCAATCGACCGCTACGTCTCCGAAGGACCGACCATCAGCATCACGTTCACGAGCGCCCACGGGGTGGAGGCGGGAAAGACCTTCGTCAAGTACAAGGACGTCAACATCGGGCAGGTCACCGGCGTGCGCCTGTCCGACGACCTCGTCAACGTGGAGGTCACGGCGCGCATCGCGAGATCGGCAGCACACCTCATGGTCGAGGACGCGCGATTCTGGGTGGTGCAGCCGCGCGTGAGCCTCGCCGGCGTATCCGGATTGCAGACCCTGCTGTCGGGCAACTACATCGGCTTCGAGGCGGGTCGCTCCGGCAAGCCTTCCCGGCGCTTCACCGGTCTCGAGGTGCCGCCGATCATCACGGGCGGCGTGCCGGGCCGGCAGTTCCTGGTCTCGGCGGAGGACCTCGCGTCGCTCGGCGTCGGCTCGCCCGTCTACTTCCGGCGCCTGCCGGTCGGACAGGTCATCGCCTATGACCTCGCATCCGACGGCAAGTCCGTCAACGTGCGCATCTTCGTGCGCGCGCCCTACGATCGCTACGTGACCACCGACGCCCGCTTCTGGAATGCCAGCGGGATCGACGTGTCGCTCAGCACCAACGGCCTCGACGTGCGCACGCAGTCGCTCGCTGCGCTCCTCGAAGGCGGCATCGCCTTCGAGCCGCCGCCTCACTCGGCCGGGACGCCCGCTGCCGCCGATGCCACCTTCGCGCTGTACGCGGACCGCTCGCGCGCGATGCGGCTTCCCGAGTCCATCTCGAGCCGCTACGTCCTGCATTTCTCCGAATCGATCCGCGGCCTCGCGGTGGGCGCACCGGTATCCTTCTATGGCGTGCAGGTGGGCGAGGTCACCGACGTGGGCCTCACCTTCGACCCGGGGACGCTCGACGTGCAACCGCGCGTGGAGATCCGCGTCTATCCCGAACGCCTGCTCTCGAGCCTGCCGGCAGCGCAGCAGGCGAAGGCCACGCAGGTCGTCGCCGACGCGGCGGTCCGGCACCGGCTCCTCCAGCAGATGGTGGAGCGCCGCGGACTTCGGGCACAACTCGCGACGGGGAGCCTCGTGACCGGTCAGCAGTTCGTGTCGCTCGGCTACTTCCCGCGAGCGGAGAAGGCGAAGATCGACTGGACCACGCCGGTGCCGGAACTGCCCACGCAGCCGGGGACCTTGCCGGGGCTCGAGGCCAAGCTCGCGCGTCTCGTCGACAAGCTCGATCACCTGCCCGTCGACGCCATCGGCAACGACCTGCGCGATGCACTCGCCGGGATGAAGGACGCGCTGCAGTCTGCCAAGACCATGTTCGAGAACGTCAACGCGGACGTGGTGCCGGCGCTCAAGGACACGCTCGTGGACGCGCGCGGCGCGCTCGGCACCGCCGAGAGGATGCTCGCGAGCACGCAGGCCAATCTCGTGGGAGCGGGCGCGCCGGCACAGATCGAGCTGCGCCAGGCGATGCAGGAGCTCGCCCGCGCCGCGCGCTCCCTGCGCGTGCTCGCCGACTACCTCGAGCGCCACCCCGAGGCGCTGATCCGGGGCAAGCCGGCAGAGGGCGCGCCCCGCCCCCCCGAGGCGTCCGCCAGATGAGAGCGCTTCGCGTGCGCCTCGTCGTCGCGGTTGCCGCGGCGGCGCTGCTCGCCGGTTGTGCCGGGTCCCCTGCATCGCGTTACTACACGCTCGCCTCCCCGGTCCCTTCCGGAAGCACGGGCGCAAGCAGCAGCGCCGGACCCGCGGTCAGCGTGGGGCCGGTCACGATTCCGGCGCTGGTCGACCGGCCGGAGATCGTGGTCACTGTGGGGCGCAACGAGGTCTGGCTCGACGAATATCACCGCTGGGCGGCGCCGCTCGCCGACGCCATCGGCCTTGCGCTCGTGGGACAGCTCGCTGCCCTGCTTCCGTCCCCGCAGGTGACGCTGCTGTCGCAGTCACCGGGCGGGCCGACAGGCGCGCGGGTGGCGATCGAGGTGCAGCGCTTCGATTCGGTCCCTGGCAGCCATGCGCTCCTCGACGCCGCATTCACGGTGCACGACACCGTGACCGGCCGCACCACCACGGGGCGTACCACCGTGCGCGAGCCGGTGCGCGAGCCGGGCTACGACGCGCTCGCCGCCGCCCACAGCCGCGCGCTGGCGCGGCTGGCGGCCGACATCACCACGGCCATCCGCGACGTTTCGGCGCCGGGATCTTCTCCCGCGCGCTGATTGCAGGCATCCTTACGCCCGATCCCGCATGCAGAACTACTTCGACACCCGCAATCATCCCCGCCTCGCCTGGGCCGCGACGATCGTGATCGCCGTGGCCCTGGCCGTGCTGCCGTTCGCCCTGGCGCAGGTGGGAACGGCCTGGGTGCGGATCACGAACACGGCGATCCTGTACGTGTTCCTGGCCCTCGGCCTCAACATCGTGGTCGGCTTCGCGGGCCTGCTCGACCTGGGCTACATCGCGTTCTACGCCGTCGGCGCCTACGTGTACGCACTGCTGGCGAGCCCGCACTTCAACCTGCACCTGCCGTTCTGGATCATCCTGCCGATCGGCGCCGCCACCGCCTGCTTCTTCGGCGTGCTGCTGGGCTCACCCACCTTGAAGCTGCGCGGCGACTACCTCGCGATCGTCACCCTGGGGTTCGGCGAGATCATCCGCATCTTCCTCAACAACCTGGCGCGGCCGGTCAACATCACCAACGGTCCGCAGGGGATCGCACAGATCGATCCCTTCCGCCTGGACGGCTTCAGCTTCGCGACCACGCAGAACATCCTCGGGCTGCAGGTCTCCGGCCCGATCAAGTACTACTACCTGCTGCTCGTGCTCATGATCGTGGTGATCGCGATCAACATCCGGCTGCAGGACTCGCGCATCGGCCGCGCGTGGGAGGCGATCCGCGAGGACGAGGTCGCCGCGCGCGCCATGGGCATCAACACGCGCAACATCAAGCTCCTCGCCTTCGCGATGGGCGCCTCGTTCGGCGGCGTGGCGGGTGGCATGTTCTCCGCGATCCAGGGGTTCATCAGCCCTGAGAGCTTCGGGCTCGTCGAGTCGGTGATGGTGCTCGCCATGGTCGTCCTGGGCGGCATGGGCAACGTGTGGGGCGTGATCCTCGGTGCGATCCTCCTCTCGTTCGTGCCGGAGATCCTTCGCTATACCGTCGAGCCTGCCCAGATGGCGATCTTCGGACGCCTTCTCATCGAGCCCGAGGTCATCCGCATGCTTCTCTTCGGATTCGCGCTCGTGCTCATGATGCTGTTCCGCCCGGCCGGCATCGTCCCGTCGTCGGTGCGCAAGCGCGAGCTCGAGACGCCGGCACGAACATGACAGTGCAGCGATTCCGTGCGCGCCGCGGTGCGCGGCCGCCCGTGCCCGGCGCAGCGCGCGGGCAGAGCACCACGCAATGACGGCGGCGGCGACGGCACCCGATCACGACGGCGCGGCTGCGGCGCACGTCCTCCTGTCGGCGCGCGGGATCACCAAGCGCTTCGGCGGGGTGCAGGCCCTGTCCGACGTCGGCTTCACGATCAATCACGGCGAGATCTACGGACTCATCGGCCCCAACGGCGCCGGCAAGACGTCGCTGTTCAACGTGCTGACGGGCATCTATGTCCCGGACGGCGGCGAGTTCGTGTTCGACGGCAATCCGCTGATGAACATGAAGCCCAACGAGGTCGCCCGCCGCGGCATCGCGCGCACGTTCCAGAACATCCGGCTCTTCGGCAACCTGTCGGCGCTCGAGAACGTGATGATCGGCCGCCACGTGCGCACGCGGGCCGGCGTCTTCGGCGCGATCGTGCGCAACGCCGCCACGCGCGCCGAGGAGCGGGCGATCCACACCCGCGCCTACGAGCTGCTGGACTATGTGGGCGTCGCGGCACATGCCAATCGCCTCGCCAAGCACCTGGCCTACGGGGACCAGCGCCGGCTCGAGATCGCCCGCGCGCTCGCCACCGAACCCAAGCTCCTCGCCCTCGACGAGCCGGCCGCGGGCATGAACGCCACCGAGACCGCGGCGCTGAAGGGCCTGCTCGCCGCGATCCGCGGCGACGGCATCACGATCCTGCTGATCGAGCACGACATGAAGCTCGTGATGTCGATCTGCGACCGCGTGCTGGTGCTCGACTACGGCAGGAAGATCGCGGAAGGCACCGCCGCCAGCGTGCAGAACGATCCCAAGGTCATCGCGGCGTACCTGGGCGCCGAGATCTCGCTCAACCTCAAGGGAACCTGACGATGGCGGGTGCGCTCATGCTCGCGTTGTCGAAGCTCGAGCTGGCCTACGGCGGAATCCAGGCGGTCAAGGGAATCGACCTCACGGTGAACGAGGGCGAACTCGTGTGCCTCATCGGCGCCAACGGCGCCGGCAAGACGACCACGCTGAAGGGCATCTGTGGCCTGCTGCCGGTGAAGTCCGGCACGATCTCCTATCGGGGCGAGGATGTCACGGGACGGCCGGCCTTTCGTCTGGTTCGCAGCGGCCTCGCGATGGTGCCTGAAGGCCGCGGCGTGTTCGGCGGCCTCAACATCGAGGAGAATCTCGCCATGGGTGCGTACATCCGCACCGACAGGGCGGGAGTTGCCGCCGACATCGAACGCGTCTTCGGTCTCTTTCCGCGCCTCAAGGAGCGCCGCCGGCAGACCGCCGGCACGCTCTCCGGCGGCGAGCAGCAGATGCTCGCGATGGGCCGGGCGATGATGTCGCGGCCGAGGATGCTGCTGCTCGACGAGCCGTCGATGGGCCTCGCGCCACTCATGGTGCAGAAGGTCTTCGAGACGATCATGACTATCTCGGCCGAAGGCGTGACCGTGCTGCTCGTGGAGCAGAATGCGAAGCTCGCACTCGAGGTGAGCGGCCGCGGCTACGTTATGGAATCGGGCGAGATCATGCTGGCGGGCGACGCGAAGGCGCTGCTCCACGACCCCAAGGTCCGCGCGGCCTACCTGGGCGAGGCCGCGTAGCTCCCACCTGCACGGCACCGCGAGAGTCGCTCTTGGCCGCAGATCACCCCGCGCGCACGGCGCGCATCCCGCGCGCAGTCGCCGGCAACCGCGCCCTCGTGTGGTTCGGCGACGCCGTGCGCATGTGGAAGCGGCAGACGGTCGTCTTCTCGCTGATGGCGCTGGTCGTGCTGGTGGCAAGCATCGCCTTCGATGCCGTGCCCGTCGCCGGCCTCGTCGCCTCGAACGTGATCGCGCCACTCTTCGCCTGCGGATTCATCTATGGTGGCCTCGCGCTGGACAGCCACGACCGTCCGCGCTTCGCGCACGTCTTCGCGGTGTTCGCCGCGCCTGTGCGCGCGCAGGTGGCGGTCGTCGTGGCCGGCCTCGTGGTCACGCTGATCGAGAGCGCGGCGGCATGGGCGCTCGCCGACGTGAACCTCTTCCTGCCGTCGCCGGACGCCGGCAGCCTCTCCGCGAGCGCCGTGCTCGCGATCTACGCGGTGGGCATCCTGGCGTCGATGCCCGTGCAGTTCGTGCCCATGGCCGTCCTGTTCGATGGCGAGGCGCCCGCCTCGGCGTTTGCGAGCTCGGTACGCGCCTGTCTCATGAATCCGGGCCCGATGCTCGCGCTCGCGGCGTATTCGTACGTGCTGCTCATGGTCGGGCTCGCCACCGTCGGCGTGGGCCTGCTGCTCGCGCTGCCGTGGATCGCCATCGCTTCGTACTCGGCGTGGAAGGACATCTTCGGAGTGGCCGGTAGCCACCCGGCGCGTCCTTGAGGCCATAAGCGCCTTGCGGTCGGGCACGACTCGCGATCCCGCGCTTCCGTTCCTCTCCGCTCCCGGGCCCCGGGGAGCCCGGGCGGCGGGACGGCGCCCCACTGTCGTGAACTATCGGCGCCGCCGTTTCCAGGCGAAATAGGCCGCGATCGACTTGCCGTCGGTGAAGCCCCCGCAGTCGTAGGTCACGAGCAGTTCATCCTCCGTCATCGCGACGACATCGAGGAACTCGCCTTCGTCCAGCTCCTGCCCCACGTGCGTGAGATCCCGCGCCTCGAAGAGATCGATGAACTCATTGGAGTAGCCGATCTCCGGATGGATGGTGCCGAGCGACGTCCACTGGCCGGCCGTGTAGCCCGCCTCCTCGCGCAGCTCGCGCTGCGCGGCAGCGAGCGACTTCTCGCCGGGATCGACCTTGCCGGCGGGAAACTCGAGCATCACGCGGCGCACCGGATAGCGATACTGCCGTTCGAGGACGAGGCGTCCGTCGGGCAGCACCGGCACCACGAGCGCCGCCCCGGGATGCACGACGTACTCGCGTGTTCCTTCGCCGCCGTCGGGCAGGCGCACGCGGTCGGTGCGCACCACGAGGAGCCGCCCCTCGAAGGTGAGGCGGCTGTCGAGTTCGGACTCGACGAGATGACTGTCGTCGGGAGCTTTCATGCGGGAGGCGGGGAGGGTTCGGGGAAGGCGAGCCAGTCGCGGGCGACGAGGAAATCGCGATACAGCGCTGCCTCGGCAGTGCCGGGCTCGGGCTGCCAGGCATAGCGCCACGTGGCATGCGGAGGCATCGACAGGAGGATGGCCTCGGTGCGTCCGTTCGACTGCAGCCCGAAGTGCGTTCCGCGGTCCCACACGAGATTGAACTCGACGTAGCGCCCGCGCCGGTAGAGCTGGAAGTCGCGTTCGCGCTGCCCGTAGGGCATGTCCTTGCGGCGCTCGAGGATCGGCGCGTACGCGGCGAGGAAATGGTCGCCCACGCTCTGGGTGAGCGCGCGGCAGCGCTCGTGGCCGCCGTCGACCAGGTCGTCGAAGAAGATGCCGCCGACGCCGCGCGGCTCGTCGCGATGACGCAGGAAGAAGTACTCGTCGCACCAGCGCTTGCAGCGCGGATGGACATCGTCGCCGAAGCCCGCAAGGGCATCGCGGCAGGTGCGATGGAAATGCACGGCGTCATCGGCGTAGCCATAGTACGGCGTGAGGTCCATGCCGCCGCCGAACCACCACGCGTCGCTGCCGTTGCCGTCGGGGGCGGGCGCCACGAAGCAGCGCACGTTCATGTGCACGGTCGGCGCGTGCGGATTGCGCGGATGCAGCACGAGCGACAGGCCGAGCGCCTCCCACGCGCGGCCGGCGAGCTCGGGCCGCTGCGCGGTCGCGGAGGGCGGCAGGCTACGCCCTCGCACGTGCGAGAACAGCACGCCGCCGCGTTCGAGGACGCTACCGTCCTCGATGAGGCGCGAGATGCCGCCCCCGCCTTCGGGGCGCGTCCATTCGTCGCGGAGGAAGCGGCCGCCGTCGATCGCTTCGAGTCCGGCGACGATGCGCGCCTGCAGGTCGAGGAGCCAGGCGCGGAACGGCGCCGTATCGACGCGGGCGGAGCCTGGCGTCGCGGTCATGCCTTGCGCGCCACCGCGCGATGGCCGATGTCGCTGCGGTACTGGATGCCGTCACAGCGGATCTCCTCGACCGCCGCGTAGGCGGCCTTCTGTGCCTGGCGCACCGAATCGCCGAGCGCGGTCACGCACAGGACGCGGCCGCCGCTCACCGCGACGTCGTCGTTGACGAGCGTGGTGCCCGCGTGGAATACCTGCACGCCCGGATGCGCGGCCGCGGTGATGCGGTCGAGGCCGCGGATGATGGCGCCGCGGCGCGGGGCATCGGGATAGCCGGCGGCGGCGAGGACGACGCCGAGCGCCGCGCGGCGGTCCCACTCCGCCTCGGCCTTGTCGAGCGTGCCGTCGACGGCGTGCAGGAGGAGATCGACGAGGTCGGACTTCAGGCGCAGCATGATGGGCTGCGTTTCCGGATCGCCCATGCGGCAGTTGAACTCGAGGACCTTGGGCTGCCCCGCGCCATCGATCATCACGCCGGCATACAGGAAGCCGCTGTAGGGGACGCCGTCATCGGCCATGCCGTTCACCGCCGGCAGGATCACCTCGCGCATGATCCGCGCGTGCATGGCAGGCGTGACGATCGGCGCCGGCGAGTACGCGCCCATGCCGCCGGTATTGGGTCCGCGGTCGCCGTCGTTCAGGCGCTTGTGATCCTGCGACGAGGCGAGCGGCAGCACGTGCCGGCCGTCGACCATCACGATGAAGCTCGCTTCCTCGCCCTCGAGGAAATCCTCGATCACCACGCGCGCGCCGGCGGCACCCATGCTGTTGCCGACGAGCATGGCATCGATCGCCGCGTCGGCTTCGGCGCGCGTCGCGGCGACCACGACGCCCTTGCCCGCAGCGAGCCCGTCGGCCTTGATCACGATCGGCGCGCCGCGCTCGGCGACGTAGGCGTGCGCCGCCGCGGCGTCGGCGAACGTTCGATGCGCCGCGGTGGGCAGGCCGTGGCGCTGCATGAACGCCTTGGCGAAGTCCTTGGAGCTCTCGAGCTGTGCGGCGGCGCGCGTCGGTCCGAAGATGCGCAGCCCGGCATCGCGAAAGGCGTCGACGATGCCCGCCGCGAGCGGCGCCTCGGGTCCGACCACCGTGAGAGCGATATCGTTCTCGCGCGCGAACCTCACGAGCTCGCCGACCGCGGTGACGGCGACGTTGACGAGCGCCTCCGCACGCGCGGTGCCGGCGTTGCCAGGCGCCACGTACACGCGCGCCACGCGCGGGCTCTGCGCGATCTTCCACGCCAGCGCATGCTCCCTGCCGCCATTGCCGACCACGAGGACCTTCAAGCGGGACTCCGGTGTGCCGTTGGGCCTAGTGGCGGAAGTGACGGATGCCGGTGAAGACCATGGCGAGGCCGCGCTCGTCGGCAGCGGCGATCACCTCGGCGTCGCGCATGCTGCCGCCTGGCTGGATCACCGCCGTGGCGCCGTTGCTGGCGACGACGTCGAGGCCGTCGCGGAACGGAAAGAACGCGTCCGACGCAGCGGCCGATCCGGCCAGCGACAGCCCCGCTTCGGCTGCCTTGGACGCGGCGATCTTCGCCGAGTCGATGCGGCTCATCTGTCCGGCGCCCACCCCGAGCGTGCGGCCGTCGCGGCCGTACACGATGGCGTTCGACTTGACGAACCTGGCGACGCGCCACACGAAGAGGAGGTCGCGCATCTCGCTGTCGGCCGGCACACGCTTCGTGACCACGCGCAGCGCGTCGGGCGAGATGTTCCCGAGATCGCGCGACTGCAGGAGAAAGCCCCCGCCGACGCGCTTCATGTCCCAGGGATTGGGCACGCTGCCGGCCGCGGGCAGCGCGACGGCGAGCACGCGCACGTTCACCTTCTTCGCGATCAGCGCGAGGGCGTCGTCGCTGTACGCGGGAGCGATCAGCACCTCCACGAACTGCGCGGTGATCGCCTCGATCGCCGCGGCGTCGACCTCCCGATTGAAGGCGATGATGCCACCGAAGGCCGACACGGGGTCGGTCGCGAACGCCTTGCGATACGCCGCGAGCGGAGTGTCGGCCACGGCCACGCCGCAGGGGTTTGCGTGCTTCACGATCACGCAAGCCGGGTCGGGGAACGTCTGCACGCACTCCCACGCCGCGTCGCCGTCGGCGATGTTGTTGTACGACAGTTCCTTGCCCTGGATCTGGCGGCAGGTGGCGATGCTGCCGGCTGCCGGCACCTCGTCGCGGTAGAACGCCGCGGTCTGGTGCGGATTCTCGCCGTAGCGCAGCTCCTGTACCTTGACGCCGGCGAAGTGGAAGTCGTCCGGCCACGGCGCGGCGTTGCCCTCGGCGTCGCGCGCGGTGAGCCAGTTGGCGATGGCGCCGTCGTACGACGCGGTGTGCGCGAAGGCCTTGCGCATCAGGCGGAAGCGCGTGGCGGAAGACAGCGCGCCGCCGTTGCTCGCGAGCTCGTCCCGGATCACGCCGTAGTCCGAAGGATCGACCACCACCCCCACGTGCGGCCAGTTCTTGGCCGCCGCGCGCACCATCGACGGACCGCCGATGTCGATGTTCTCGACGGCGTCCTCGAGCGTGCAGCCTGGACGCGCCACCGTCTCCCGGAACGGATAGAGATTGACGACCACGAGGTCGATCGTGGGAATCGCGTGCTCGCGCAGCGCCGCGGCATGCTCCGCAATGTCCCGCCGCGCGAGGATGCCGGCGTGGACCTTGGGATGCAGCGTCTTGACGCGGCCGTCGAGCATCTCCGGAAAGCCGGTGTAGCTGCCCACGTCGGTCACCGGAATGCCTGCTTCGGCGATCGCCCGGGCCGTGCCGCCGGTGGAGAGCAGCCTGACGCCGCGACCGGCGAGCGCGCGCGCGAACTCGACGAGTCCCGTCTTGTCGGACACCGAGAGCAGGGCCTGCTGGATCGGCGCGCCCATCACACGAGCTTGTGCTTGACGAGCTTGGCGCGCAGCGTGGTGCGATTCATGCCGAGCATGTCGGCCGCCTGCGTCTGGTTGCCATCGGTGCGGTTCATGATCGACACCAGCAGCGCGCGCTCGACGTGCCCGATGACCATGTCGTACACGCCGGTGGGTGTCTCGCCGTCGAGGCGCTCGAAGTACGCATCGAGCGAGCGGTCGACGCTGCGGCAGATCTCGCTCGCCCCATGGGTTCTCGGCTTGCGGGCGCTCATGCCGCGAGGCCCTCCACGACCCGATCGGGACTCGCGCGCTCCTGCGCTCCGCGGCCGGGTGCGGCGTGCGCCGCGCTGTCGGCAGCATGGCTGACGGCGCCCTCGGCGAGCGCCGGCCGGTAGGGCAGGCGATGATGCCGGCGGGCGAGCACGTCGAAGTACTCCTCCACGACCGCCACCTGGTCCTGGATCGTCTGCGCTGCGCACATCGCACGCCGGAACGCCTCGCCACCGACGAGATCCGCGGTGTACCAGCCGAGATGCTTGCGCGCCGTGCGGACGCCGGCATCGGGTCCGTAGAACGCGTGATGGTCGGCGAGGTGCGCGACGATGAGCGCGCGCGCCTCGGCCACCGTGGGCGCGGGCAGGTGCAGTCCCGTGGCCGCGAAGTGCGCGATCTCGCGGAAGATCCACGGCCGGCCCTGCGCCGCGCGGCCGATCATCAGGGCATCGGCGCCGGTGCGGGCGAGCACGTCGCGCGCAACCTCCGGCGAATCGATGTCGCCGTTCGCGATCACGGGAATCGCGACTGCCCGCTTCACTGCGGCGATCGTGTCGTATTCCACGGCGCCCGTGAAGGCGCAGGCACGGGTGCGCCCGTGCACGGTGAGCGCCGCAATGCCATTGTTCTCGGCCATGCGCGCGATCGCGAGCGCGTTGCGGGCGCCTGGATGCGGGCCGGTGCGGATCTTGAGCGTGACCGGAACCTCCACTGCGGCGACGACGGCGCCGAGGATGCTCGCCACCAGCGGCTCGTTGGCGAGCAGCGCGGAGCCTGCCGCAGCGTTGCACACTTTCTTCGCCGGACAGCCCATGTTGATGTCGATGATCTGCGCACCGCGCCCGACGTTGTAGCGCGCCGCCTCGGCCATGCGCGCCGGATCGGCGCCCGCGATCTGCACCGCGATCGGCGCCGCCTCTCCCGCATGATCCAGGCGGCGGCGCGACTTGTCGGTTCCGTACAGGCGCGGGTCGGTCGCCACCATCTCCGACACGGCGTATCCCGCACCCATGCGCCTGCACAGCATGCGGAACGGACGATCGGTGACGCCGGCCATGGGCGCCACCGCGAGATTGTTCGGCAAGAGATGCGGCCCGATGCGCATGCCCGGAAGGATGTGTCGATGCAGGAATGGGAGTGGGAGGACGTCGACGGCCTCGGAGCATGGCACGCCGGCGAGGCGAGCCGCATTGCGACCACGAAACGACGACGAAGCCTCACACCGCGAGGTGGAAATTATACCGGCTTTGGATGGCTGTCACGCGCAGGCGACGCGCGGCATCGCCTGCTTGCGTGCACTCGCGCGATGCACGCGAGCGAACGCGCGTTCAGAGGCCGAAGAGCATCGCGCGCGTGAACGCGCGCTTCGCCGGCGGTATCGCGTCGAGCAATGCGAGCCCCATGCCGCGCGGCCAGCGCAGGAACCCGCTGGGGCTCGCGAACAGATGCGCGAGCCCGTGCGTGAAGGCGATGCCGGCATGGCGATCCACGCCGCGGCGCGCACCGTGGCGCGCGATGAACGCGTGGCCGCCGAGCTCGCTCGCCGGCGTGGCGTTGATGGCCTGTGCAAGCTCGTACGCATCGCGCAGCCCGAGGTTGAAGCCCTGGCCCGCGACGGGGTGCAGCGCCTGCGCGGCGTTGCCCACCAGCACGCAGCGATTCGCCGCTGCCGGCCGTGCGTACTCGAGGGCGAGCGGAAAGCTCCGGCGCTCGGCCACGCCGGTGAAATCGTCGCGGCGCGCCCCGAAACGTTGCGCGAGCTCGGCCAGGAAGACCGCGTCCGGCAACGCGAGAGCGCGGCGCGCGGCATCGGGCGACATCGTCCAGACGAGACTGTAACGGTCGCCCTCCGGAAGCAGCGCGACGGGCCCGCTGTCGGTGAAGCGCTCGAACGCGACATTGCCGTGCGGCGCACGCGTGGCGACCTTGGCGATGAGCGCGACCTGGCCGTAGTCGCGCCGCGTGCGGCGGATCCCCGGCACCGCGGTCCCGGTGCCGTCGGCCACGACCACGAGGCTCGCGCGAACGCTCGTGCCGTCCCCGATCTCGACCTGCGCCCGCTCCGGCGTCGCGCGCACGCAGCGCACGTCGGCGCCGTAGCGCACCGCGGTGCGCGTGCGGGCGAGCGCCGCGTCGAGTGCCTGGGCGAGCGCCCGATACGACACGACGTAGCCCAGCGCCGGGACGCCCTGCTCCGCGGCCGTGAGCCGTGCGACGCCGAAGCCCCCCGCCTGCGAGATGTCGACCGTCGCGATCGGCGTGACCGCGCCGCGCACCGCTGCGAGCCGGCACCACACGCCGAGGCGCTCGAAGATGAGCCGTCCGCCGTGCGAAATCGCGAGCGACCGATCGCCGCGCAGCGTGTCGCCCTGGGCGCGGGCGTCGAGCGCGACCACCTCGAGGTCGGCATCGGCGATCGCGAGCGCCAGGGCCGCGCCTACCGGGCCCGCACCGACGATCGCGACGTGGCTGTCGGAGGACAGAGGACTGGGGACAGAGGACAGAAGAGTCAGCGCGCGCAGGCGGCTTCGACGTCGGCGACGGTCTTGGGCGCGGCCGCGGTCAGGTTCTCGTGGCCCGTGGCCGTCAGGAGCACGTCGTCCTCGATGCGCACGCCGATGTTCCAGAACGCCTCGGGGACGTTGTCGGCGGGACGCACGTAGGTGCCGGGCTCCACGGTGAGCACCATCCCGGGCACCAGCTTCTGCGACGCGCCCTTCACCTGGTACAGGCCGGCGTCGTGCACGTCGATGCCGAGCCAGTGGCCGGCACGATGCATGTAGAACTGGCGATAGGCCCCGTTCTCCAGCACCTCGTCGAGCGTGCCCGGGACGAGCCCCAGGTCGATGTAGCCCTGCGCGAGCACGCGTTCGGCGACCTTGTGGTAATCGCTGAACTCCGCGCCCGGCTTCACGGCCTCGAGGCAGGCCTGCTGCGCGGCCAGCACGAGCTCGTAGATGTCCTTCTGCGGCCCCGTGAACCTGCCGCCTACCGGGAACGTGCGCGTGATGTCGGAGGCGTAGCCCTGGTACTCGCAGCCGGCGTCGATGAGGAGGAGCTCGCCGTCGCCCATCTCCCGGTTGTTCTCGCGGTAGTGGAGCACGCACGCGTTGGGTCCCGAAGCCACGATCGACGGATACGCCACCGCCAGCGCGCCTTCGCGCAGGAACTCGTGCACGAGCTCCGCCTCGACCTGATACTCGAACCAGCCGGGGCGCGCGCGCGCCATGGCGCGGCGGTGCGCCTCGCAGCTGATCGCATTGGCGCGGCGCATGAGATCGATCTCGTGCGCGTCCTTGACGAGGCGCATCGCGTCGAGGATGCCGCGGACGTCCACGAGGTCGTCGGGCGCGGAGACTCCGGTCCGCACGCGGGCACGAACGTCCTTCAGGAGTTGCGTGATGCGGCGGTCCCAGGACTCGAAGAGACCGATGGGCGTATACAGCGCCGGCCGGTCGGCAGCGAGCTCGGGGAGCTTCGCGTCGAGCTCGCCGAAAGTGAAGGCCTCGTCGAAGCCGAAGATCTCGCGCGCGGCGTCGGGGCCGTAGCGGAAGCCATCCCAGATCTCGCGTTCCTCGTTCTTCTCGCGGCAGAACAGGAGCTGCCGATCGCCGTCGGGGCCGGCAACGAGCGCCACCACCGCCTCGGGCTCGGGAAATCCCGAGAGATAGTGGAAGTAGCTCTCCGGGCGGAACGGAAACAGGGAATCGCGATTGCGGGGCGTTTCGGGCGCGGTGGGCACGAGCGCCAGGCCGCCGCCGCTGTGGTCGCGCATGGACTTCAGGAGCGCGGCGCGACGATCCCGGTGGAACTGCTTCGTGTTCTTCATGAGCGCGTCCGGAAGGCGGGGCCTCGCATTATAGGCGAGGGCAGGATGCCACGCGTTGCGTCCCCGCGACGAGAGACGGGCGCGAGAAGAGGTCGGGACGGCACGCGCACGCGACCTGCCGGCGGCCGCGACGCTCATCCCGTACCATGCACGAATGTCTGACGCCTCCGGGCCGGCGCCGCTGGCCGGCCCTGCCCTGCACGACGCCAAGCGCAGCCTGCGCGACCGCACGATCGCCGCTCGCGACGCGCTCGATCCTGCGGTGCGCGCCCGCGACTCGCAGGCGATCGTCGCGCGCATCGCCGCGCTCCCGTCGTTCCGGCGTGCATCCTGCCTGCTCCTCACGCTGCCGTTTCGCAGCGAATGGGACCCGGCCCCGCTCCTCGAGGCCGTGCTCGCGCGCAACGCCGCGGCAGTGCTGCCGCGCGTCGACCTCGCCACCCGCATGCTGGTGCTCCATCGCGTGCGCCATCCCGCCCGCGAGGTCGCGGCCGGGTACCGCGGCATTCCGGAGCCGCTTCCGGAGCTTCCCACGATCGACGTGCGCGAGGTGGACTGGGTGCTCGTCCCTGGCGTCGCCTTCGATTCCACGGGACGGCGCCTGGGCTACGGCGGCGGCTACTACGACCGCCTGCTGGCGCTCGCGTCCCCGGGCGTCCCGCGCGTGGCGGGGGCCTTCGACCTGCAGATCCTGGCGCAGGTGCCGTCGGCACCGCACGATCTTCGCGTCGACACGATCGTGACACCGGGCCGCTCGGCGGCGACGGCGCTCCGGTGAGTCGCGCTTCGGGCGCCGCAGCGAGCGGCTTGGTCGCCCTCCTCGCCACGCTGGCGATCCAGGTCTACACGTCGCTCACCTCCACCGCGCCGGCGGTGCTCGCGCCGATGCTCGCGAGCGACCTCGGCATCTCGCCGAGCTGGATCGGCTTCTTCATCGGCATCCTCTACGCGGGGGCGATGGTCGCAAGCCTCGCCAGCAGCGAGCTCGTGAGCCGCTACGGCGGCATTCGCGTGTCGCAGGCCGCCGTGATGATCTGCGCGACCGGCATGATCACGATGGCACTGCTGCCGCGCAGCGCGGTCGTCCTGTTCGTGATCACCGCCATGCTCATGGGGCTGGGCTACGGCCCGATCACGGTGGCATCCTCCGAGGTTCTCGCCCGGACGACGCGTCCCGAGAGGATGGCCCTCACCTTCTCCATCAAGCAGACCGGCGTCCCGGCGGGAGCCGCGATCGCCGGCGCGCTGATGCCGGCCCTGGCGCTTGCCTTCGGCTGGCGCGGCGCCTTCGCGGCGGTGGCGCTGCTCGGGATCGCAGTGGCGCTGTCCGCCGAGCCGGTGCGCAAGACGCTGGACATCCGGCTTCCCGCCCGCGGTCCGCTCACCTGGCGCTCGACGCTGGCCCCCCTGGCCATGGTGGCGCGCACGCCGCGGCTGCTCGAGCTCGCACTCACCGGGCTCTGCTACTCGGCGGTGCAGCTCAGCGTCACCTCGTTCCTCGTGGTGTATCTCACCGACGCGCTCGGCTGGTCGCTGGTCGCCGCAGGGCTCGCCCTCACCTGCGTGACGGTGGCCGCGGTGCCCGGGCGCATCGTCTGGGGCATGGTGGCCGATCGCACGCGACGCGCGGTCCCCGTGCTCGCCGGCCTGGGCATCGTGTCCGCCGCGTGCGGGATCGCTTTCGCCTTCGCGCAGCCGTCGTGGCCCGCACTCGTGATCCTGCCGCTCGCCACGCTCTACGGGTTCACGGCCATCG
The DNA here is from genome assembly GCA_964439475.1 of uncultured Alcaligenaceae bacterium. Lineage (GTDB taxonomy): Bacteria > Pseudomonadota > Gammaproteobacteria > Burkholderiales > Casimicrobiaceae > VBCG01. The sequence continues at coordinate 123,126 of CAYTOT010000001.1, read as the reverse complement.
GCTGGAACGGGGTACAGATCTCGGAAGTGGCGCGCCGCGCCCCGGAAGGTGGCGCCGCGCACGCGACGGGCGGATCCGCATTCATCACCTTCAGCGGCGTCATGCTCGGTCCCGTGCTCTTCGGCGCGCTCGCGGCGGCCTCCGGCAGCTATCGCCTGAGCTTCGCGTTCTGCGCCGCCGTCAGTGCGCTCGCCGCGTGGATGCTCCTGCGCAACCTCCGGCGGGCGGCGAATACATCCATCTGATGGAAATGAATTCCATCAGATGGTAAGATGATCATGTTACAGGCCAGCGATCGGAGCATGCGCGCGCACCTTCGCGGCCCCCACCCTTTAGAATCGATCTTGCCGGAAGCGCGCACGCCCGAAGGCGACGCCGGCAGCCCTGTCACGAGGAGGCTTCAATGGATGCGCAACGCCACGATCCCGATCCCCAGGAGACCCGGGAATGGCTGGATGCCCTGTCGGGCGTCATGGCTGCCGAAGGTCCCGATCGCGCCCACTACCTTATCGAGCAGATGATCGATGCGGCGCGCAAGCAGGGCGCCTGGTTGCCGTTCTCGGCCAATACCGATTACATCAACACCATCCCGGTGGAGACGCAGGCGCGCATCCCCGGTGACCAGGCGATCGAGCATCGCATCCGCTCCTACGTGCGCTGGAACGCGATGGCCATGGTCCTGCGCGCCAACAAGCACACCAACGTGGGCGGGCACATCGCGAGTTTCGCGTCCGCCTGCACGCTCTACGAGGTCGGCTTCAGCTACTTCTGGCGTGGGCAGTCGGCCGAGCACGGCGGCGACCTCATCTTCATCCAGGGCCATTCCGCCCCCGGCATCTATTCGCGCGCATTCCTCCTCGGCCGGCTCACCACCGAGCAACTCGACAACTACCGGCAGGAGGTCGACGGCAAGGGCATCGCCTCGTATCCGCATCCGTGGCTCATGCCCGATTTCTGGCAGTTCCCCACGGTGTCGATGGGCCTGGGACCCCTCATGGCGATCTACCAGGCGCGGTTCATGAAGTACCTGCAGGACCGCGGGCTGGCCACCACCGAGGGACGCAAGGTGTGGGCCTTCATGGGCGACGGCGAGATGGACGAGCCGGAGTCGATGGGCGCCATCGGCATGGCCTCCCGCGAGCACCTCGACAACCTGATCTTCGTCATCAACTGCAACCTGCAGCGCCTCGACGGCCCGGTGCGGGGCAACGGCAAGATCATCCAGGAGCTCGAGAGCGATTTCCGCGGCGCCGGCTGGAACGTGATCAAGGTGATCTGGGGCACGCAGTGGGAGGCACTCTTCGCCCGCGACAAGAAGGGCCTCTTGCGCAAGCGGATGATGGAGGCGGTCGACGGCGAGTACCAGACCTTCAAGAGCAAGGACGGCGCCTACGTGCGCGAGCACTTCTTCAACACGCCCGAGCTGCGGGAGATGGTGGCCGACTGGTCGGACGACGAGATCTGGCACTTGAACCGCGGCGGACACGATCCGCACAAGATCTACGCCGCTTACCACGCCGCCGTGAACCACAAGGGCCAGCCCACCGTGATCCTCGCCAAGACGATCAAGGGCTACGGCATGGGCACCTCGGGCGAGGCGCAGAACATCACGCACCAGCAGAAGAAGATGTCGAACGATTCACTGCGCATCTTCCGCGACCGCTACAAGATCCCCGTCCCCGACGACAAGCTCGACGAGATTCCCTACATCACCTTCCCCGAGGGCTCGCCCGAGCTCGAATACATGCGCAAGCGCCGCCTGGATCTCGGCGGCTACCTGCCCGCTCGCCGGCGCAAGTCGAAGGCGCTCGTGGTGCCCGAGCTCTCGGCCTTCGAGCGGCTGCTGAAGAGCACCGGCGAACGCGAGATCTCGACGTCGATGGCGTTCGTGCAGATCCTCGCGGTGCTCGTGCGCGACAAGGAGATCGGCAGGCACGTGGTGCCGATCGTGCCCGACGAATCGCGCACCTTCGGCATGGAAGGCATGTTCCGGCAGCTCGGCATCTGGAACCAGCAGGGCCAGCTCTACACGCCGGAGGACCGCGACCAGCTCATGTTCTACCGGGAGGACAAGACCGGCCAGATCCTGCAGGAGGGCATCAACGAGGCCGGCGGGATGTGCGACTTCATCGCCGCAGCCACGTCGTATTCCACGCACGACGTGCCGATGATCCCGTTCTACATCTTCTATTCGATGTTCGGCTTCCAGCGCGTGGGCGACCTGACCTGGGCGGCCGGCGACATGCGTTCGCGCGGCTTCCTGCTCGGCGGCACGGCGGGACGCACCACGCTCAACGGCGAGGGCCTGCAGCACGAGGACGGCCACTCGCACATGATCTCGGCCACGGTGCCCAACTGCATCTCCTGGGACCCGACCTTCGCCTACGAGGTCGCCGTCATCATCCAGGACGGCCTGCACCGCATGTACGCGGAGCAGGAGGACGTGTACTACTACATCACGGTGATGAACGAGAACTACACCCATCCGGACATGCCGGAGGGTGCGGCCCCGGACATCCTCAAGGGCATGTACAAGCTGCGCGATGGGCCGGCCGACAAGTCCGGCAAGGCGCCGCGCGTGCAGCTCCTGGGCTCGGGCGTGATCCTGCGCCAGGTCATGGCCGCGGCCGACCTCCTGCAGAAGGACTGGGGCGTGAACGCGGACCTGTGGAGCTGCCCGTCGTTCACCGAGCTTGCGCGCGACGGCAATGCGGTCACGCGCTGGAACATGCTGCATCCCACCGACAAGCCGCGGAAGGCGCACGTGGGAACGTGCCTTTCCGGCACCAGGGGACCGGTGATCGCCGCCACCGACTACATGCGCCTGTTCGCGGAGCAGATCCGGTCGCTCGTGGGGCGCCGCTACGTCGTGCTCGGCACCGACGGCTTCGGCCGCTCGGACACGCGCGACCAGTTGCGCCGGTTCTTCGAGGTCAATCCGGAGTACGTGACTGTGGCAGCGCTGAAGGCGCTCGCCGACGAGGGCACGATCCCGGCGGCGAAGGTGGCCGAGGCGATCGCGAAGTACGGCCTCGATCCGGACAAGCCGGCGCCCTGGACCGTCTGACCTTCACTGCCGCCGACCCACGAAGAAAACGCGCGAGACTCACATGATCGAAGTCAAGGTGCCGGATATCGGGGACTTCAAGGACATCCCCGTCATCGAAGTGCTGGTCAAGCCGGGCGACACGGTGAAGGCGGAGGATCCGCTCGTCACGCTCGAATCGGACAAGGCCACGATGGACGTTCCTGCGCCATCGGCAGGCGTGGTCAAGGAGGTGAAGCTCAAGGTGGGTGACAAGGTGAGCGAGGGCTCGCTGGTGCTGCTGCTCGATGCCGCGGGTGTCGCGGCAGCGGCGCCGGCGGCGCAACCCGGCCCGGCGTCGGCGCCCGCAGCGGCAGTCCCGGCAACCGCAGCACCTCCTGCAAGTGCGCCGGCTGTCACGCCTCCCGCGCCCGCACCGGCTGCCGCCGCTGCCCCCTCGGCGACCGCGCCCGCGGCCGTCTCCGTCACGGCGCCGGTCGCGGGACCGATCGACGACGGCGCCTTCGTCGCCGCCCACGCCTCGCCCTCGGTCCGCAAGTTCGCGCGCGAGCTCGGCGTGGACCTGTCGCGGGTCAAGGGCACCGGGCCCCACGCGCGCATCCTGCAGGAAGACGTGCAGGCCTTCGTCAAGGGTGCGCTCGCCGGCGGTGCCGGAGCGCCGGGCGCCGCCGGCAGCGTCACGGGCGGCGGCTCGCTCAACCTCCTGCCGTGGCCCACGGTCGACTTCGCCAAGTTCGGCCCCATCGAGACGGTCCCGCTCTCGCGCATCAAGAAGATCTCGGGCGCGAATCTCGCGCGCAACTGGGTGATGATCCCGCACGTCACGCAGTTCGACGACGCCGACATCACCGATCTCGAAGCGCTGCGCGTCACGCTCAACAAGGAGAACGAGAAGGCCGGCGTCAAGGTCACGATGCTCGCCTTCCTCATCAAGGCCGCGGTCGCCGCGCTGCGCAAGTTCCCCGACTTCAATGCCTCGCTCGACGGCGACAATCTCGTCCGCAAGCAGTACTTCAACATCGGCTTCGCCGCCGACACGCCCAACGGCCTCGTGGTCCCGGTGCTGAAGAACGCCGACCAGAAGGGCGTGCTGGCGATCGCGAAGGAAATGACCGAGCTCTCGGCCAGGGCGCGTGACGGCAAGCTCGGCCCTGCGGACATGCAGGGCGGGTGCTTCTCGATCAGCTCGCTGGGCGGCATCGGCGGCACGGCGTTCACGCCGATCATCAATGCGCCGGAGGTGGCGATCCTCGGGGTGTCGAGGAGCGTGCTGAAGCCGGTGTGGGACGGCAAGGCATTCGCGCCGCGGCTCATCCTGCCGCTGTCGCTGTCGTACGACCATCGCGTGATCGACGGCGCCTCGGCGGCGCGGTTCACCACGTACTACTCGGGGCTGCTCGCCGACCTGCGACGCGCGCTGATGTAGCGGCGCGCGGCTGCGGGCTGGTTGCCACGACTCGCCTGCGTCCTTGCGTACAATTCCGCGATGGCCGGCTCCATCCGTCTGCAAGCGTCGACGCGTATGATGAGCCACACTCAGGAGGCTGCCATGTCTGACCTGGTCGCTGAATTGGCTGAACAAGCCCGTACGCTCACGCCTGAAGAGCGGTCTCGGCTCGTGGACCTTCTCCTTGAATCGCTCCACGAGTCACCACTTGCCGAGGTCGAGTCCGCCTGGACCAGGGAGATCGAGCGGCGAGTCGCTGCGTTCGAGCGCGGCGAGGTCGAAACCTTCGCCGCCGAGGAAGTCTTTGCCGAAGCCCGTCGCATGGCTCCGTGAAGCGTGCCCGCTTCACGCGAGAAGCGCGGTCGGAGCTCCTCGCGCAGACCGCGTACTACGAGGCCATCCGCAGAGGTCTCGGGGCTCGCTTCCGTTCGGAGGTTGAGGCAGCAGCTCGGCTCGCAGCCGTCTTTCCGCTTCATGGCAAACCGGCTCCCGCAGGTACCCGTCGTCGCCTCGTTGCCGGTTTCCCGTTCAAGGTGTTCTACCCCACCACCGAATACGGCATCCTCATTCATGCGGTCGCTGGAGACCACCAACTTCCCGAGTACTGGTTGAGTCGCGTGCCAAGTGTCGGCTCTTAGCCGCTCGCGCGAAGCGAAGCGGGCTTGGTCAGATCGGTGGCCATACGCTCTCGCCCTTGAACATCGAGGCCTATGCAAACCACATTGCGCGATGCGTCTCCGCCTGACGCACGGGCTGCGTCCAAGCTCATACACGCCAGCTTCACTGCGCTTGCAGCGGCGGACTGGGGCGAATCGGCCCGCGCAACGTTCCTGGCGGAATCGGCACCGCCCGCACTTGCAGCGGCAATCGCATCATCAGTCTTGGCGTCGCTTGCGACCTCCGCTGATCGGCCCGTGGGCTTTCTACTCATGCCATCACCACAGCTGCTTGCGCTGCTCTTTGTCCATCCGGATTGCCTACGCACAGGGATAGGAACAATACTTTGGCGGTCTGACGTTCGGGCATCGCCTACTCCATGAAGATTCGCACCTTTCGATCGACGGATGAAGCCGCCGTGGTCAGGCTGTGGGCGGAATGTGGCCTCACGCGCCCCTGGAACGACCCCCGCGCAGACATTGCGCGCAAGCTGACCGAGCAGCCGGAGTTGTTCCTGATTGGCGAGATGGAAGGAGAGGCGGTCGCCACCGCCATGGTCGGGTTCGACGGTCATCGCGGGTGGGTGTATTACCTTGCAGTCGCGGCGAGCCATCGCCGTCAGTCGTTCGGCCGCGCCCTCATGCAAGAGGCCGAGCGGCTTCTCGAAGAACGCGGTTGCCCCAAGGTCAACCTCATGGTGCGCTCGTCCAATACCGAGGTCATCCAGTTCTATCGCAAGCTCGGCTACGCCGAAGAAGACGTGGTCAGCCTGGGCAAGCGCCTCATCCACGACGCGACGCCGAACCCATCATCATTCCCGCCTGCCGCCATCGGCGGAGGCTGAACCCACACGATGGCCATCGGCCTCATCGCGCTGCTCGACGACATCGCGAGCGTCCTGGACGACGTCGCGGTCCTGACCAAGCTCGCCACCAAGAAGACCGCCGGCGTGCTCGGCGACGACCTCGCGCTCAACGCGCAGCAGGTCAGCGGCGTGCGCGCCGCACGGGAGCTGCCCGTCGTCTGGGCGGTGGCCAAGGGCTCGGCGCTCAACAAGGCGATCCTGGTGCCGGCCGCGCTCGCCATCAGCGCGCTGGCGCCGTGGGCGATCGTTCCCCTGCTCATGATCGGCGGTGGCTTCCTGTGCTACGAGGGCTTCGAGAAGCTCGCGCACAAGTTCATGCACGGCCGCGACGCCGATGCCGCGAAGCACGAGGCGCTCGCCAGGGCCGTCGCCGACCCGGCCGTGGATCTCGTCGCGCTCGAGAAGGCCAGGATCAAGGGTGCGATCCGCACCGACTTCATCCTCTCCGCCGAGATCGTCGTGATCTCCCTGGGAACCGTGGCGGAGGCCGCGTTCGGCACCCAGGTGGCGGTGCTGGTCGGCATCTCGATCCTCATGACCGTGGGCGTATACGGGCTCGTCGCCGGCATCGTGAAGCTCGACGACGCCGGCCTCTATCTCAGCCGGCGCGAGGGCGGCATGGCGCGCACCCTCGGCAAGTTCATCCTCGCCGCAGCGCCGTGGCTCATGAAGGGCCTGTCGGTGGCCGGGACCGCGGCGATGTTCCTGGTCGGGGGCGGCATCCTGGTGCACGGCATCGGGCCGCTGCATCACCTGATCGACGGGTTGGCCGCGAGTGCGGGCGGCGCGCTGGGCACGCTGGCCGGCATGGCCGGCCATGCGCTGGTGGGCATCGTCGCCGGCGCGCTGATCCTGCTTGCGATGGGCGGAGTGCGCAAGCTGTGGCCGGCGCGGACCGCTGCGCAGTAGTGCCCGACGACACCACCGACGGGACGCGATCGCGGCCCGCCCGCCATCGAAAGGAGAACGCATGACGCAGGACGAACAGAAGCAGGCCGTGGCGCGCGAAGCCATCAGGCACGTGATTCCCGGCTCGTGGGTGGGTGTCGGCTCGGGCAGCACGGCCAACTTCTTCATCGACGAGCTCGCGAAGATGAAGCACAACATCAAGGGCGCCGTCTCGAGCTCGGCGAAATCCACGGAGCGCCTGAAGGGCCATGGCATCGAGGTCGAGGAGCTCAACAACGTCGACGACATCCCCGTCTACATCGACGGCGCCGACGAGGTCACGAAGTGGGGCGCGATGATCAAGGGCGGCGGGGGTGCCCTCACCCGCGAGAAGATCGTGGCGGCGGTGGGCCGCAAGTTCGTGTGCATCGTGGACCACAGCAAGCTCGTGCCCGTGCTCGGCAAGTTCGGGCTGCCGGTGGAGGTGATCCCGATGGCGAGGAGCTACGTCGCGCGGGAGCTCGTCGATCTCGGCGGGCGGCCCGCGTGGCGGATGGGCTTCACCACCGACAACGGCAACGTCATCCTCGACGTCGATGGCCTCGCCATCGAGGATCCGGTCGCGCTCGAGACCACGATCAACCAGATCCCGGGCGTGGTCACCGTGGGGTTGTTCGCCCGGCGCGGCGCCGACGTGATCCTCATGGGTTCGGACGCCGGGGTGCAGACGCTCGTGCCCGCGAGGTGATCGCGTGCCGCGGGCCCGGCGCGTGACTGGAGCGCCGCGCTGTCCCTTCGTGCCACGCTAGAATCGCGACATGACGAACCTCGAGGCCAGGACCCAGGACGACGTCGGCGACATCGCGACGTACATGCGCGACGTGGGTGAAGCGGCGCGTGCGGCCGCGCGCGACGTCGCGCGCGCCGGCACCTCCGTCAAGGATCATGCGCTGCGCACGATGGCGAGCGCCATTCGCCTGGACGAGCCCGCGCTCCTGAGCGCGAACGCGCAGGACGTCGCCCGCGCGGAAGCCGCTGGTCACGACCCGGCGTTCGTCGACCGCCTGCGCCTGACGGGCAAGACGGTGCAGGCGATGGCGGAGGGCCTCGAGCAGATCGCAGCCCTCGTGGACCCCGTCGGCGAGGTCACCGACCTGCGCTACCGGCCAAGCGGCATCCAGGTCGGGAAGATGCGGGTGCCGCTCGGCGTGGTGGGCATCATCTACGAGTCGCGCCCGAACGTGACCGCCGACGCCGCGGGTCTCTGCCTCAAGTCCGGCAATGCCACGATCCTGCGCGGCGGCTCGGAAGCGCTGCGCAGCAACACGGCGATCGCCGCCTGCGTGCGCCGGGGCCTGCGCGAGGCGGGCCTGCCGGAACAGGCGGTGCAGGTGATCGCGACCGCCGATCGCGCCGCCGTCGGGCATCTCATCGCCGACGAGAAGCACGTCGACGTGATCGTGCCGCGCGGCGGCAAGAGCCTCATCGAGCGCATCGCGCGCGAAGCGAAGGTGCCCGTCATCAAGCACCTCGACGGCGTGTGCCACGTGTTCGTCGATGCCTCGGCCGACCTCGACATGGCGATCCGCATCGCCGACAACGCCAAGACGCAGCGCTACTCGCCGTGCAACACCATGGAGACGCTGCTCGTCCACGCCGACATCGCGCCGCGGATCCTGCCACCGCTCGCCGCGATCTACCTCGACAAGGGGGTCGAGCTGCGCGGCGACGACCGCTCGCGCGGGATCGTCCCCGCGATGGGCGAGGCCACCGAGGACGACTGGTACACCGAGTACCTCGCCCCCATCCTCGCCGTGCGCGTGGTCGACTCGCTCGACGAGGCGATGGCGCACATCGCGCGCTACGGCTCGCAGCACACCGACGCGATCGTCACGGAGCATCACGGCAATGCGATGCGCTTCGTGCGCGAAGTCGATTCGAGCTCGGTGATGGTCAATGCGTCGACCCGCTTCGCCGACGGCTTCGAGTACGGCCTGGGCGCGGAGATCGGCATCTCCACCAACAAGCTGCACGCGAGGGGACCGGTCGGCCTCGAAGGGCTCACCAGCCAGAAGTGGGTCGTGCTGGGAACCGGTCAGGTCAGGACGTAGGGCACCGGCGGCGGCGCCTCGCCGCACCATACCCACGAACGATCACCACACCGGCCGTCACGGGCGAACCGTCACGGATCGCGCACGTCGGCGACGGGGGTTGCGCCGAAGTCGGCGCGATCGAGATACGCGACGATCTTGCGGGCGGCATCCTTGGGGGAGTCGAGCTGGCCGGCGGCCTTGAGCTGCACGAAGCGCGCATGGTCCGGGAACTGCGTAGGGTCGGCGCCGCGGATGTGCGTCTGCATCTCGGTGTCGATCACACCGGGCGCGAGCGAGACGATGCGGGCGGGATGCACCGATGCCGACTGGTCGAGGGCCACGGCCCGCGTGAAGTGATCGAGCCCCGCCTTGACCGCGCAATACGCTGCCTGGCTCGCCATCGGCCGTCGCCCGAGGCCGGACGAGATGTTGAGGACGCGGCAGCGTCCCGCACGGCGGGCAGGCCATGACTGCGTGGCGCGCAGGAATGCCGCGGTCAAAAGGAGCGGCGCCTCGAGCCCGACCCGCAGCGTGCGAACGAGATCGTCGGGATCGGAGGCCTCGAGCGGCACGATGCGCGCGATGCCGGCGGCGTTGTTGACGAGCGTCGCGCTGTCGACGCCGTCGGCGCCGAGGCCTGCGAGCCATGCCTCCAGGCGAGCCGCCACCGGCACCGGATCGGCGAGATCGGCCGTCCATTGCTCGCATCGCGAGCCGTGCTCGCGCGCGATGGCGTCGAGCGCAGTGCTGGTCCCGCGCGCGATGCCGAGCACGCGATGGCCCCGCCCAAGGAGCTCCGCGGCGATCGCCTCGCCCATGCCGCGCGACGCGCCGGTGACGATCGAAAGATGCGTGCGCGTCACGGGGAAGCGGCCGGCGCGGTCCGCGTTCCGGTCGCGCGCGAGCTTGCCGCCGTGATGCCGGAGCGGGATTGCGTCATCACACCGGGCGCACCCGTGCCGCACGGGGCATGCGGGCGTACCAGACGACGACCGCCGCCGCGGCAACGAGGAACGGCATCGCGATCCAGTTCATCACCTCCCATCCCGCCGATGACACGAGCGCACCCGACGAGAACGAGGTGATCGCCAGCGTGGAGAACATGATGAAGTCGTTGACCCCCTGCGTGCGCGCCTTCTCGGCGGGGGTATGCGCCTCGGTGAGCAGCGCGGTGCCGCCGGTGTACATGAAGTTCCAGCCCACGCCCACGAGGGCGAGCGCGACGAGGAAGTGTCCGACGGCGTTGCCGCTGAGCGCCACGACGCTGCCGGCTCCCATCACCACCACGCCGGCAAGGACGACCTTGAGGACGCCGAAGCGGGAGATGAGAGATCCGGTGACGAATCCCGGGGCATACATGCCCACGACGTGCCACGAGATCACGGTGGCTGCCGCCGCATAGGGCAAGCCGCAGAAGTCCATCGCCAGCGGCGTGCTCTGCATCAGGAGATTCATGAGGCCGTAGCCCAGCGTGCCGGAGACCGCCGCCACGATGAACACGGGCTGGCGCATGATCTCGCGCAGGGGGCGTCCCCCGCCGCCGCGCTCGGCAACGGTGGGCTTGGGCACGTCGACGCGCGACTGGATCGCGAGCGCGACGATCGCCACCGCCCCCAGCAGCACGAACGATCCGAGGAACGGCGTCGCAAAGAGATCCTTGCCCCAGCGCGAGAGGGCCGGTCCGAGGAAGCCGCCGGCGACCCCGCCGGCGAGCACGAGCGAGATCGCCCGCGCCTTGTTCGCTGCCGGCGATACCTCCGCAGCGGCGAAGCGATACTGCAGGCCGATGGCGTTGTACACGCCGATCACCGCCGTGGCGAGGCAGAACAGCGCGAAGCTCCCGATCGATAGCGCGAGCATCGCGATCGCGCAACCCGCCACGTTGATCAGCGCCCCCGCCATGAAGCCGCGCCGGCGCCCCACCCGTGCCATCCAGAACGACATCGGCATGGTGGACACCGCCGACCCCAGCACGTAGGTGGTGGCGCCGAGGGTCGCCAGCGTCTTGTTGCTCGCGAGGGCGTAGCCCACGAGGGCATTCATCGACACGAGGCCTGAGGCGTTGGTCAGGAGAAGGGCCTGACAGCAGGCGAGGAGGAAGACGTTGCGCTGGACGGCGGTCATGACGAGCATTGCGCTTTCCGCGCCGGAGGGTGGGCTGCGCCGTCCCGGCGGCGGCATCCCGTATGATAGCCGGATGGACCCGCGCGCCATTTCGGTACTCGACTTCTGGTTCGGCGCACCCGGCACGCCGCAGCACGGCAGCACGCGGCCGGAATGGTTCACCAAGGATCCCGCATTCGACGAGGAGATCGGCCGCCGCTTCGGCGGCACGGTGGCGATCGCGCTCGCCGGCGGGCTGGGCGAGTGGTGCGTCGACGCCCGCGGCGCGCTGGCGCGCGTGATCGTGCTCGACCAGTTCACGCGCAACATGTTCCGCGACACGCCGCGTGCGTTCGCCGGCGACGAGCGCGCGCTCGCGACCGCGGAGGACGCCGTCGCCCGCGGCCTCGACCGCGACCTCGACGGCCACGGGCGCTGGTTCCTCTACATGCCGTTCGAGCATGCCGAGAGCGAACCCATGCAGCGCCGCTCGCTCGAACTCTTCGCGGCACTGGCCCGCGACACGGGAGATCCCGGTCCGCTCGAATGGGCCCGCAAGCACGCCGACGTGATCTTCCGCTTCGGGCGCTATCCGCACCGCAACGAGATCCTCGGACGCACCTCCACGCCCGAGGAGGTCGCCTTCCTCGCGCAGCCCGGCTCGCGCTTCTGAATCCGCGTTGAGCGCGCCCGTTGCCCTCCTCGGCGGCACGTTCGATCCGGTCCACAACGGACACCTCCACCTCGCCGAGGACGTCTGCCGCGCGCTGGCATTGCCCCAGGTAAGGCTCGTGCCGGCATGGGATCCGCCGCACCGAAGCGGGCCCGCCGCGACAGCCCTCGACCGGCTCGCCATGCTGCGCCTCGCCGTGCAGGACCGACCCGGCCTCGCCGTCGATCCCCGGGAGATCGAGCGCGGCGGCAAGAGCTACACCGTGGTCACACTGGATGAGCTGCGCGTCGAGGATGCATCGCGCCCGATCCTGCTGATTCTCGGCGCCGACGCCTTCCACGGGCTTCCCGCCTGGCACCGCTGGCGCGACGTCCTCCGCCTCGCGCACGTCGTGGTGGCCGCGCGGCCCGGCGTCGACCTCGAACGCCAGCTGCCGCCGGAACTGGTGCCGGAGTGGCGATCGCGGCGGATCGAGGATCCCGTGGTCTTGCATTCGACCCCGGCCGGCGCCATTTACCGGCAGGCAGTGACACCCCATCCCATCTCCGCCACGGCGATACGAATGCAACTCGCCCGCGGCAAAGCCGGCCGCGAGGCGGTCGTCCAATTGCTGCCGGCGGCGGTTTTGGCCTATATTGACTCACACCACCTCTACCTTTCCACGAGCCCGCCACCCCAGGATGCGCCTTAACAAGCTCACGCAGACCGCCGTCACCGCCCTCGAGGACATCAAGGCACGCGACATCAAGGTCCTCGACGTTCGCAAGCTCACCACGTTCTACGATTTCCTGGTCATCGCCAGCGCCGAATCCAACCGGCAGGTGAAGGCGCTCGCCCACCATGTGCGCGACCGCATGAAGGAGGCCGGCGCCACGGTCCTCGGCGTCGAGGGCGAGGAGACGGGTGAATGGATGCTCGTCGACTGCGGCGACATCGTCGTCCACGTGATGCAGCCGGCCGTGCGCGCGTACTACAACCTCGAAGAGCTGTGGGATACGAGCGCCACGCGACGACGCGCCAAGGCGGCGTAGCACGAACACCGCTCCGCCGCGGGATCCCGTCGCGTGCGCGTGACCGCGCGCCGCCCGGATCATCGCCGCAACGGCATTGAAGCTGCGCATCGTCGCGCTGGGTCAGCGCATGCCGGCGTGGGTGGACGCCGGCTTCGCAGAGTATGTGAAGCGCCTGCCGCGCGACTGCGTCCTCGACGTGGTCGAGCTCAAGGCGGAACCGCGCGACCGGGGCAGATCCATTTCCCGGCTCCTTGCCGCGGAGGCCGTGCGCCTGCGCGCGGCCTGCGGGCAATGCCGTATCGTTGCACTCGACGAGCGTGGCGCATCATGGACGACGCAGGAACTCGCCGACCGCCTCGCGCGCTGGCGCGACGACGCGATCGAGCCTGCCTTCGTGATCGGCAGTGCCGACGGCCTCGATCCCGCATTCCGCCGCGATGCACACGAGCGCCTCGCGCTGTCCGCGATGACCTTGCCGCACGGGCTCGTGCGTGTCATTCTCGCGGAGCAGATCTATCGCGCCTTGGCGCTCGCGGCCGGGCATCCTTATCATCGGCCCTGACCGCCGCGCGCACGAGCCGAAAGCCGCGACCTCGAAGCCCCGGGATCGATACCCCGAACGCACCGCCCGTCCTGCCTCGCCCCGTCCTGCCCACCCAGCCCACCCACCCAGCCCGCTCGCCGTTGCCCGCCACCGTCCCCGCCATGCCCGACCGCTCGATCTACCTCGCCTCGCGCAGCCCCCGCCGGCAGGAGTTGCTGCACCAGATCGGCATCGAGTTCGAGGAGCTCCGCCTGCGCAGCGCGCCGGGCAGGCATCGCGATGTGGTGGAGGAAGCACTCGACGGCGAGCCCGCGCTCCACTACGTCGAGCGCATCGCGCGCGCCAAGGCCTCCACCGGTTGGAAGCGCATGCAGGAGCGCAAGCTCCCGCCGCGTCCCGTCCTCGGCGCCGATACCGAGGTGGTGCTCGACGGCATCGTCTTCGGCAAGCCCGTCGACGTCGACGCCGCGCGGACGATGCTCGCGAGGCTCTCCGGACGAACGCACGAGGTGGCCACGGCGGTCGCCGTGCGCCTCGACGACGTCACCGAAGTCGCGGTGAGCGTGTCGCAGGTCACGCTGCGCAAGCTCACGTCGCGCGAGATCGAACGCTACCTGCAATCGGGCGAGCCGTTCGACAAGGCCGGCGGCTACGCGATCCAGGGCCGCGCGGCGGCCTTCGTCACTCGCCTGGAAGGCAGCTATTCCGGGGTCATGGGACTCCCGCTGGCGGAGACCGCCGACCTGCTCGCGCGGATCGGCCGACCCGTGCTATAAGGCGGCAACCGCAAGCCGCTCTCCGGTGCCCGCGCATCCCGGTTGCGCCGGCGTGGTTCGCACGCGCCCATGACCCATGAGATCCTGATCAACGTCACGCCGCAGGAAACCCGCGTGGCCATGCTCGAGCAGGGCGTGGTCCAGGAGCTCCACATGGAGCGTTCGAGCGCGCGCGGGCTCGTGGGCAACATCTATCTCGGACGCGTCGCGCGCGTCCTGCCCGGCATGCAGAGCGCCTTCATCGAGATCGGCCTCGAGCGGGCCGCCTTCCTGCACATCGCCGACATCTGGGAGCACCGGCAGAACGGCCACGGCGGCGAGCGCCCCATCGAACGCATCCTGCACGAGGGCCAGTCGCTGCTGGTGCAGGTGATCAAGGATCCGATCGGCACCAAGGGCGCGCGGCTGTCGACACAGATCAGCCTCGCCGGGCGCCTGCTCGTGTACCTGCCGCAGGACTCCCATATCGGCATCTCGCAGCGCATCGGCGACGAGGCCGAGCGCGAGACGCTGCGCGAGCGCCTCCAGCACCTCCTGCCGGAAGGCATGACTGGCGGCTTCATCATCCGCACCATGGCCGAGACCGCATCCGAGCGCGAGATGGAGGCGGACATCGAGTACCTCACCAAGCTGTGGGCCGACCTCTCCGGCCGGTCTCGCGAGGTCGCGCCCGCGTCGCTGCTCTACCAGGACCTGAACCTCGCGCAGCGCGTGCTGCGGGACATGTCCACCGACGAGACCTCGCGCATCCTCGTCGACTCGCGCGAGACCTACGTGCGCATGATGGACTTCGCCCGCCAGTACACGCCGGCTCTCGTCGACCGCATCAACCACTACGTCGGCGACCGGCCGCTGTACGACCTGCACGGCGTGGAGGACGAGATCGAGAAGGCCCTCGCCCGCCGCGTGGATCTGAAGTCGGGGGGCTACCTCATCTTCGACCAGACGGAGGCGATGACCACGATCGACGTCAACACCGGCGGCTTCGTGGGCGGGCGCAGCTTCGACGACACCATCTTCAAGACCAACCTCGAGGCGGCGCAGGTCATCGCGCGGCAGCTCCGCATGCGCAACCTCGGCGGCATCATCATCATCGACTTCATCGACATGGAGAACGGCGACCACCGGCACGCCGTGCTCGCCGAGTTGAACCGCGCGCTGGAGAAGGACCGCACCCGCCTCACGGTGAACGGCTTCACGCAGCTCGGCCTCGTGGAGATGACGCGCAAGCGCACCCGCGAGTCGCTGGCGCACGTCCTGTGCGAGCCATGCCCCACCTGCCAGGGCCGCGGGGAGCTCAAGACGCCGCAGACGATCTGCTACGAGATCCTGCGCGAGATCGTGCGCGAGGCCAAGCAATTCAACGCGCGCGAGTTCCGGATCCTCGCGTCACAGGCGGTGATCGACATGTTCCTCGACGAGGAGTCGCAGAGCCTGGCGCAGCTCGGGGACTTCATCGCCAAGCCGATCTCGCTGCAGGTGGAAACGCTCTACACGCAGGAGCAGTACGATATCGTGCTGATCTAGGCCAGGTGGGCCCCGCCCCCGCGTGCCACGTCGAGGCGCGCTGCCGCGGCGAGCGGGTTGGAACCTGACCGCCGGAACACCTCCGAGGAACCCTGTTCATCCTGGCGTCCTGGTGAAGCCGATCCTGCCGCTCCTGTTCCGCCTCGCTCTCGCCCTCGTCCCCGTCACCGCGGCCGGCGCTGCCGGTCAGCCTCCGTCCCAGGTGGCCGGTCGAGAGATCGAGCAGTTGTTCGCCGCGCTTGAATCGTCACGCTGCCAGTTCTACCGGAATGGCTCCTGGCATGGCGCTGCCGAGGCAAGCGCTCATCTTCGCCGCAAGTATGAGTATCTGGCCGAACGGGGCCTCACCCCTTCTGCCGAAGCCTTCATCGAACGCGCGGCATCGCAGAGCAGCGTGTCCGGCAAGCCCTACCTCGTCAGGTGCGGCACCGCCGAGGCCGTGGAGAGCAGGGTATGGTTCATGGGCAAGCTGCGCGAGATGAGGGCGTCCGCGCGGACGCCGGGTTGACGCCATGAGCGCCGCGCCCACCCTCCCCCGCCTCCGCTCGCTGCGCAATCGCCACGACACCGCCGCCCTGCGTGAGCAGCGTGCGCTCCTGCGCGACGTCGCGGCCCTTCGGCTGCGCCGCTGGCGCGACCTGCAGGCGCTGCACGAGGATCTCCTGTTCCTGTGCGCATTCGCCGGATCGGCAGCCATCGCGCGGGCCGCGCGCGCGGCCCTGGGCGCGACGTCGCAACGCCTGCGCGCGCTGCCGGCAGCCGAGCGGGCGCGCGCCGACGACTCGGGCATCGCCGGCTCGATTACCCGCCAGGTGTATCCGTTTCCGCTGGCGCGCTGGCTCGCGCGAGAAGAAGCCGCCGACATCGACTGGCGCAACGTCGTGGACGAGACCGCGCTCGGGGCGGTGCTGCGGGCGCGGCTCGCACCGGCCGCCCGCGAGGCTTTCGACAGCGGCGACTATGGGGCGCGCGAGTTCGCCGCCATCGCCCGCCCTGCCGCCTGTCGCTCGGACCTGCAGTGGCTGTCGAGCGATGCCAGGGCGCAGGGTGATTGGGACCGGGCGGAGGCGTCGATCGTCTGGCGCTTGGGCGAGAGTCGGCGCAGCGTCACGCGCAACGTGCTTGCCGGCGTCGCGCGCAGAATGCGCACCGGCCTGCGCCGCCCGCCGGCCGACGTTCGCGCCGCCATCACGGCACCGCTCGACGCGATCGAGCTCCTGCCGCGCCGGCGCGCGGCGAAGGTCATCGACTGTGCGCGTGCCGCGCTGACCGCGCGCTGCCGCGAGGTCGACGCGATGACCTATCCGAACCTGGACGAGGTGTGGTGGTGCGATCTCGGCGAAGGAGTCGCGCTGGCAGTCATCGGCATCGCGCACGAGCGTCGGCTCGCGCTGGAAACCAACACCGGCTACCTGCTGCTCGCCAACGGCGTGCCCATCGGCTATGGCGGCGTCACGCCGCTGTTCCGGCAGGCCAACACGGGCATCAACATCTTCGAGCCGTTCCGCGGCAGCGAGGCGGCCTTCCTCTGGGTGCAGATGCTGCGCGCCTTTCACACGCTCTACGGCAGCACGCGCTTCATCATCAACGCCTACCAGTTCGGCGCCGGCAACGCGGAAGCCATTCGCAGCGGTGCGTTCTGGTTCTACTACCGCCTCGGGTTCCGCCCGCAGGCGGCCGCCATCGCCGCACTCGCCGAACGCGAGGCGAAGCGCCTCGCCGCCGACCGCGATCATCGCAGCGATGCGCGCACGCTTCGCGCGCTCGCCTCCTGCGACCTCCATCTCGACCTGCCGGGATTCTCCGCCGCCGATCACTTCGACGAGCCCCTGCTGCCGCGCGCCGGCGAGCGCGCCGCCCGCATGCTGGCGGCCGGACAAGGCGGGCCGCTCGCACTGGCGCGGGAACTCGGCATCGACGACTGCCGGGGCTGGCCGCAGCGCGAGCGTGCAGGGTTCGGGTGGCTGGCGCCGGTGTTCACGGAGCTCGGCAGCGAGCGCTGGGCACAGGCGGACCGCGACGCGCTCGCCTGCCTGCTGCGGGCGAAAGGCCTGCCGCAGGAGCGCACGTTCGCGCTGCGCGCGACCCGTGCGGCGCGGGCGTTCCGCGCGTTGCGCGCGGCGTTGCAGGCAGGCCGCTCGCCATCCCGGCCCGGCTCGCCGGTGCCGGACGCCTCCCCATCGTCGAAGTGATCGACGACTCCGGCAGCCGGCGCCTGGCAGGCACCCACTGATCCGCGGCCGACCGCCTATAATCGCGCCAAGCCCCGGTTCGACCCGTCCCGCCAGGTAGGGAGCCACGCGTGGAGTTCTCCAGTCGCAGACTCGCCGATGTCGTCGTGGCCGCACCCGCGGGCCAGATCGATCACGTCAATGCGCCTCGGTTCGAGCAGGTGCTCGAGCCGCTGGTGGATGCGGCGTCCGCGGGACACGCGCCGCTGCTGCTCGATTTCTCGAAGGTCGAGTACATAAGCAGCATGGGTTTGCGCGTGCTCATGGTGGCCGCACGGCAGATGCGGGCGAGCCACGCGGCGTTCGCCGTCGCCGCGCTGCAGCCCACGGTCGAGGAGATCTTCGAGATCGCGCGCTTCAAGTTCGTGGTCGATGTATTCCCGTCGGTTCGCGCTGCGCTCCTCGAGCTCTCCGCACCGGGAACCGCCGCCTACGATGCGGCGGCGACGTAAGTCGCGTCCTCCCCCCGGCAACCTGCGGATCCTGCCGTGACCGGTGCCGCCGCCTCGCCGCCGGCGAAGCCGGCCTATGGCGGCACGACGGCGTTCGGCGTGGCGCTGCTCGCCTGCCTCGCAGCGCTCGTCGCGTGGTCGCCGGGCGGGGTCGAGTGGCTGCGCACTGCCTGGTTCGACGCGTGTCAGGCGGCGAGCCCGCGCGAGGTCGTGTCGACGCCGGTGACGGTGGTCGAGATCGACGAACGAAGCCTCGCCAGGCTCGGACAGTGGCCGTGGCCGCGGACCGTGCTGGCCGGGCTCGTTCGCGAGATCCAGCGCCGCCACCCCGCGGCAATCGGAATCGACATCCTGATGCCGGAGCCGGATCGCCTGTCACCCGAAAGGCTCCTGACGTCGGCGCGCCAGCGTGATCCCGCGCTGGCCCGCGCGCTCGACGCGCTCCCGGGAAGCGACAGCGACCTGGCGAGCGCCATCGCGGCGGCGCCGGTCGTTCTCGGGTTCGCCGGGATCCCGAACCGGGCCGGCAGCGAGCCCATGGCCCCTCCTTTCATCGTGATCGATCGCGACGGACGCGACGAGGGCGACGACGATGTCGCCGCGGCCCTGCCGCGCTTCTCCGGCGCGCTCACCAACCTCGCGCAACTCGATCGTGCGGCGTCGGGTCACGGGCTGCTCTCGACCGCCCCCGGCGATGACGTGATCCGTCGTGTCCCGCTCGCCGCCCGCGTGAATGACCGCCTGGTACCCGGCTTTGCCATCGAGATCCTGCGCGTGGCGCTGCGCACGCCGGAGCTTCGGCTGTACGCGCGTGGACCCGCCGTGGAAGCCATCGCGGTGGACAGCCTCGTCGTGCCCACCGAAACCGACGGCGAGCTACGCCTCCACTACTCGACGCGAGACCCGCGCCGCCACGTCTCCGCCATCGACCTGCTCGATGGCAAGGTCGACGCCTCCCGCCTGCACCGGAAGCTCGTCCTGGTGGGCGTCACGGGCATCGGCATCGTGGACTGGCAGCTCACCTCGCTCGGCGAGCGGATGCCTGGCAGCGAGGTCCATGCCCAGGTCCTCGAGAACCTCTACGACCAGTCGTGGCTGATGCGGCCGGCGTGGGCACGCTGGCTCGAACTCGCCATGTTCGTAGTGCTGGGATCGCTGCTGGCCTGGGCCACGCCGCGATGGACGCCCGGCCGGGCATCGCTGCTGGCGGCGGCAGGGGTCGTGCTGCCGGTGATGGCCGCCTTCGCCGCCTTCGCCTGGTGGCGCCTGGTGTTCGACGCGGCCGTTCCGGCGGTCGCCCTGCTCGTCCTGTTCGGCGCCCTGCTCGCGCTGAGCCTCGCGGCGGCGGCGCGACAGCGCAAGGTCCTC
Source organism: uncultured Alcaligenaceae bacterium (assembly GCA_964439475.1). Classification (GTDB taxonomy): domain Bacteria; phylum Pseudomonadota; class Gammaproteobacteria; order Burkholderiales; family Casimicrobiaceae; genus VBCG01. Next base: position 103,443 of record CAYTOT010000001.1, on the reverse strand, counting down.
GAGCACGCCGTCCAGCGGCAGCGCGAGGAGGCAGCCTACGTCGCCGGCGAGCTCGAGGCCGCGAGGCGCATCCAGTCGGGGTTCCTGCCGCGCCGCGAAGTCCTCGACGACGAGCCGCGCCTGGACATCGCGGCGTCGATGACGCCGGCGCGGGAAGTCGGCGGCGACCTGTACGACTACTTCCGGCTGGACGCCGATCGCATCTTCTTCCTCGTCGGGGACGTGGCCGGCAAGGGCCTGTCGGCGAGCCTCTTCATGGCAGTGGGCAAGGCGCTGTACAAGAGCATCGCGCTGCGCAGCCCGCGATCGTCGGTCAGCGAGCTGATGACCGCGGCGAGCGGAGAGATCGGGCGCGACAACCCCGAGATGTTCTTCGTCACCGCTTTCGCGGGCATCCTCGACCTGGCGTCAGGCGTGCTCGAGTACTGCAACGCGGGTCACGACAATCCCTGGCTGCGCGGCACCGCGGAGAACGCGATCGCGAGGCTTGCCGACGGTGCCGGGCCGCCGTTGTGCGCCGTGGAGGGCTTTGCCTATCGCAGCGGCACGCATCGCATGCAGCCCGGGCAGTTCCTGTGCGTCGTCACCGACGGGGTGTTCGATGCGCAGAATCGCGCGGGTGATCGCTACGGCAGCGAGCGGCTGCAGGCGGTGCTCGCGGGCGGCATCGCAGGCAGCGGCCGCGCGCGCGACGTGGTCGATGCCATTCGCGCCGACGTGACGAGCTTCGTGCAGGGCGCGGAACCGGCCGACGACCTCACGGTGCTGGTCGTTCGCTGGCAGGGCGTCAGCGAACGATGATCTCGACGCGGCGGTTGCGCGGCTCCGCCACGCCGTCGGCCGTGGGCACCGCCGGCGCACGCTTGCCGCGCGAAATCGCCTGCACGTCACTGGCAGGGACGCCGCGTGCGATCAGCGCCGCACGCACCGTTTCGGCACGGCGGAGGCCGAGGGCGTCGTTGATCTGGTCGGTGCCGAGTGCGTCGGTATGCCCGACCACGAGCACGTCGGGGACGGGACGTCGCGCGATGTCGGCGAGCACGTTGTCGACCAGCGCCTTCGACTCGTCGGTGAACTCGTCCTTGCCCTCGACGAAATAGAGAACGAAGGTGCGCGTCTGCTCCGGCTGCGCGGCGAGCGCCGCACCGAACCGCGCCTGCACCTCCGCCGCGCTCGACTGGGCGGGCACCGGCCCCCGCCATGTCACGTCGGCCGCGGCATAGGGCTTGTCGAGTACCACCTCCTTCTCGCCTTGCCTCACGACGACCGCGGTCGGCTTGTCCTCGGGCAGCAGGACGACCGTGCCCTTGCTCGCGCAGCCGGCGATCAGCGCAGCCAGCGCCGGCGCGGCGATGCGCCACACGGTGCGCGCCCGGTCATTCATCTACGCCGACGACGAACGAGGTGCCCCGCACCCCCAGCACGACGGCAGGCGTCTTCACGGTCATCGCTTCGGGCGACCCCTTGGCGATGCGGCCCGAAATGACGGCGAGCGTCCCCTTGTTGATCGAGGCGTCGAAACGACCCTGATTGGTCGTGGGATCGAACGCGTAGCGGTCGAGCGAGAGGACGCTGTTCGGTCCCGCCGACAGCAGCGAATCGTCGTCCATGGTGATGCCGAGCGATCCGTCGTTGCCGGTCCTGATGACGTCGGCAGCCTGCACCCGCATGCCGACCGCTGCCGGCAACGTGCTGCCCTGGCGCTCGACGCTCACCTGTCCCTTGACGTTCTTGATTCGCCCGATGTCGGCGGCCATCGACGGCACGGCCACCGCCAGCGTGGCGACGAACGCCAGCGCCGCCCGACCAAAGCCAGTGAAGGATCCGTGCATCTTCGCTCCCGGAGAGGTTGGGCACTTCGATCGGCAGGCGGCGCGTTAGCGGCGGGCCGCCTTGTATGCGAAGATGAACGCCGGCGTCGCCGCCTCGCATCGTCGCCGTTCATGGTACCCGTCGCCCACGGCCGAGCATAGACCCTGTCACCGACCCGTCACCGATCATGGATTCCGGCAACGATCGTGTCTTCCCCGCGCGCCTTGCCGCGCTCTCCGACATCGTTACCTTCGTGCAGCAGTTCTGCGAGGCGAACGCGATCGGCCGGTCCCCGGCGCTGCGCCTGCGCCTGGTGCTCGAGGAACTGTTCACCAACACGGTCCGCCATGGCCATCGCGGCGACTGCGACGCCTCGGTGCGCATCGCACTGGCGGTCCTCGAGGGCTACGTCACGGTGGAGTACGAGGATTCGGCGCCGGGCTACGATCCCCTGTCGCGCATGACCACGCTCGCCTCCGACGAAATGGCCTCGCTGGAGGGTCCCCCTGCCGAAGGGCTCGGCAGCTATCTCGTGGGCAAGTCCCTGTACGGCGCCCGCTACGCGTACGAGGACGGGCACAACCGGCTGTGGCTCGCCCTGCCGGGCTCGAATGCGGGAACGCCTGCAGGATAGTCCCGGGTGATCCGCGTCCCGATTGACGATGCCTGACGGCCTCTGGTCCCGTCTCACCGCACGCCTCGCCCGCTGGTTCCGCCGGCCCTCCGCTCCCGGCCGCTTCGACAGCGGCTCGAAGTTCTCCTTCCAGGGCTGGATCGCCACCGCTCCGTTCGTCTGGCCGGCGCGGGACTACCTCGTCTACGTGCCCAAGGGCCGCACGGCGTGGAAACGGGCGCCTCTCCTCGTCCTCTGCCACGGCTGCAAGCAGACCGCGGAGGACATCGCGCAGAGCACGCGCATCACCGAGGTCGCGGATCGCGAGGGTTTCATCGTCCTGCTGCCGCAACAGAAGGATTCCGCCAACCCGTGGCGTTGCTGGAACTGGTTCGAGCGCCGCGCGGTGACCGGCGGCGGCGAGGCTGCGATCGTCGCGGCGCAGATCCGCGCGGTGCGGCGGGCGTATCGCATCGATCGCGAGCGCGTGGTGGCGGCGGGCCTGTCGGCCGGCGGCGCGCTGGCCGCCATCCTCGGCGTTCGCTATCCGGATCTCGTGCGTGGTGTGGCGGTCCACTCCGGACTCGCCTGCGGCGCGGCAAGTTCGCCGCTGACCGCGTTGCAGGTGATGAAGGACGGCCCGGATCGCGACGTCGCTGCCATCGCCCGCGAGGCGCGCACTGCCGCATCGTCGCGTGACCTGCGCGTGCCGCTGCTGGTGATCCAGGGAACGGCCGACCCCATCGTCGCGCCGTGCAATGCCACGGCGCTGGTGCGGCAGTACCTCGCGCTCAACCACGGCGGGACCCGTGCGGCGGCTGCCGCCGCGTCGTCCGGGGAGCGCGGCAGCGCGTCGCCGACCCCGCACGAGGATGCCAGTTTCGCCGCCATCGCGGCCGCGGCGAGCGGTGACGCCACGCTGCCGCCCCCCGACGCCGAGCGCCGCATCGAGGTTGCCGGCGGCCGCACGACGAGGATGCGCGAATGGCGCCGCGACGGACGCCTCGTCGCGCGGCTGATCGAGATCGATGGCCTGGGCCATGCATGGAGCGGCGGCGATCCCTCCCTGCCCTACGCCGACGCCGCGCCGCCCGCAGCGAGCGACTTCATCGCCGGGCTGTTCGCCGATGGCTTATCCTCTCCTTGACCGACAGGAGGACGGGCAGATGGCGGTATCCGGCATGAATCACTTCACGATCCTCACCGACGACGTGCCGCGCACGGTGGCGTTCTATTCGCAACTGCTGGGGCTGCGCGACGGGCCACGCCCGGATCTCGGCTTTCCCGGCGCGTGGCTGTATGCGGAGAACGCGGCGATCCTGCACGTGGTGGGCGGGAAGACTCGCGAGGAACTGCGTGCCGGCGTGATCGATCACATGGCATTCACGGCGAAAGGCCTCTCCGATACGCTGGCGACGCTCGCCGCGCAGGGCATCCAGCACAGTTGCCGGCAGCAGGCCGGCACCGGCCTGTGGCAGGTGTTCTTCTTCGACCCGAACGGCGCACGCGTCGAGCTCGACTTCGCGGCCGAGGAAGTGCCGGCGCATGCCTGAGCGAATCCGCGAGCGCATGCCTGACCGAATCCGCGAGCGCAGGCCCGAGCGGGCGGCGGGCGCATGAATCCGCTTCGCGTCGAGCCCGATCACCTCGTCGTTGCCGCGGCGGCGCTCGACCGCGGCTGCGACTGGATCGAGGAACGGCTCGGCGCACGTCCCGCGAAGGGAGGGCAGCACGTGGCGATGGGCACGCACAATGCGCTGCTCTCGCTCGGCCCCCGGCTGTACCTCGAAGTGATCGCGATCGATCCCTCGCTGCCCGCGCCGGCGCGTCCGCGCTGGTTCGACCTCGACGAGCCGCGCCTGCGGGCGTCACTGGCCGACGGGCCGCAACTCATCACCTGGGGCGCGCGCACCGACGACCTCGAGCGCGCCGTGCAACGCATGCCCGACCTCGGCACGATCCTGCCCATGGCACGTGGTCAATGGTCGTGGCGCATCGCGGTGCCCGACGATGGCCACCGTCCGGGACGTGGACTCGTGCCCACGCTCTTGCAGTGGAACGGCAGCGCGCATCCCGCGGACCGCATGCCCGACAGTGGATGCCGCCTCGTGCTTCTCGCGGGCGAACATCCGGAACCGGCGACCGTGCGGGACGACATCGCCGCGCTCGGCCTGTCGGACACGCTCAAGGTCACGTATGCGAGGTCACCGCGCCTCGCGGCCATGATTCGCACGGCGCGGGGTACGGTCACGCTGTAGATTGGTCGCGACTCCGCATTTCCGGTACAGTTTCCGGAAATGGAGAAGCGATGACCCGTATCGACCCGTCTCCCGTCACGACATGGCGCAAACGTCGGCAGCGACAGGGCTTCGTGCGCGTGGAGGTTCAGGTCTGCAAGGAGGATGCCGGCCTCGTCCGTGCGGTTGCCAGCGCACTCGGCGATCCGGAGCGTGAGGCCGCGGCCCGTGCGATTCTGCGCGAGAAGATCGCGCCCCACCCCGCGCGAGGAATCAAGGCGCTGCTGGCGGCAGCCCCTCTCGAGGGCATCGACCTTGACCGTCCCCACGATTTCGGACGCGAGCTTCCCCTGTGAGCTTCCTGATCGACACGAACATCATTTCGGAGATCCGCAAGGGCGATATCGACGCGCATTGTCCGCGCCGGCGCCTCCGGGCAACCCGGATTACCGCCGCCCCCGGCGCACGCGCCTGATCACCTGCACCAGGTACGGTGTCGAGCCGAAGGCGAAGGCAAGCCCCGTGGTCAGCAGCATCGCGGCGAGCGCCGCCACGAAGCCGCCGCCCTCGGCCTTGACCACGATATTCATGAGCATGCCGCCCACGATGGCGCCGTAGATGCGCGCGCGGACACTCACCATGCCGCCGACCGCGGCGAGGATGCCGGCCGTGAGGAGGATCGCGATCGTGATGCCGGTGCTGTCGATCGCCTGCATCGCGAGGCCGAGATGGCGCCCGGCCGCATCCAGGAAGGCCAGCATGGGATTACGGCGCCTTGTCGCGGCGGAAGCGATCGGGATCCGCGCCGTCTCCGATGACGTCGCGCACGAACGTTTCGGTATGCGAAGCGGCAACCCGCTCCGCCTCCGCCTGAATCCGCGCGCTCTGCGCCGGCGCGAGCGCGCGATGCAGGAACGACAGCGCGATGGCGAGGATTACCGCCACGATCGACATCGCCACCATTCCCGGCCACGGCACCATGATGCCGCCGACGACGAGCGCCACGAAGGCGATGTCGAACGGCCAGTCGCGGCTGGAGAAGGCCGCCACCAGGAAGAAGACGGCGAAGATCACGAGCGCTGCGATGACGACGCTGGCGTTGTTCCACGCCGGCACGAACGACGCGCCGGTCGTGGCCGCCCACTGCAGGTAACTCTCCACCACGCGTGCTCCTCGCGCCGTGCGGCCGGGCGGGATGAAACCTACGCGCGCCGCTTGCGGAAGAGCGCGTTGAGCTGCGCCGATGTCGCGGCGCCCGCGAACGTCCCGAAGGTCCCGTGCTCGAGGATCTCCTTCGCCGAGCGCTCGAACTCGCCCCACGCCGCGCGCGCCATCGAGCTGCCGATGCTGATGCGGCGCACGCCGAGCGCCGCGAGCTCGGCTACCGCGAGGCCGGCCGGGGCGAACCGCAGCACGTTCACCGGCTTGGGTGCGACGGCGGCAACCACCGCCGCGATCTCCTCGCGCGTGGTGATGCCGGGCGCGTAGAGGCAGTCGGCGCCGGCATCGGCGTAGGCGCGCAGGCGCGCGACCGTCTCGGCGAGATCGCGCCGACCCACGAGGTAGCATTCGGCGCGGCCGACGAGCAGCACGTCGGGCGCCGCCGCATCGAGCGCCTGGCGCGCTGCGCGCACGCGCGCCGCCGCCGCCTCGACCGGATAGAGGGGTGCGTCGGCGTCGCCGGTCGAATCCTCGATGGAGATGCCCGCCACGCCGGTCTGGGCCCCGAGCCGCACGTTCTCCGCCACCTGCGCCGGCTCGTGCGCGAAGCCGTTCTCGAAGTCCGCGTTGATCGGAACGTCGGTGGCCGCGACGAGTTCGGCGAGATGCGCGAGCACCACGTCGCGCGGAACCTCGTTGTCGGCGAGGCCGCGCGAGAACGCGAACCCGGCCGATGTCGAGGCGAGCGCCGGGAAACCCAGATGCTGCAGGTAGAGCGCGGTGCCCACGTCCCAGGGATTGGGAATCACGAAGCAGCCCGACTCGTGCAGCTTGCGGAAGGCGGCGCGCTTTTCGGCAAGGGATGGCATGGCGGTCTCCAAAAGTGGGATCAACCGAGGGCACCGCGCGCGGCGATCGGCCACACGCATTCCACGCGCTCGCCGCGCATGCCCACGATCCAGTCGTAGAGGTTGACGGTCGGATCGCAGTGGCCGGGGATGAGCCACACGCGATCCCCGAGCGAAGGCTGCGCCTGCGCGGGGTCGACCGCAAGCACGCCGTGCTCGTCGGAGCCCTTCACGTACTCCAGTCCGCGCGCCACGTGCACCAGCGGCGGGCCGGAGTCGAAGGCGAGCGCCTTCAGTCCCGCGTCGACCACCGCGCGCCCGGGCGCCGGCACGCTCATCACCGTGGCGAGCACGTACAGGCTCTGCTCGAAGGCGTGCTCATCGGGGGCGAGCGCGTTGCGTGCGTAGTCGGCGTCCATGAACACGTACGAGCCGGGTTGCAGCTCGGTGTAGACGTGGCTGTCCCTCTCGAGCTGCCAGGTGCCGGTGCCCGCTCCGGTGATCACGGGACACGGGATGCCGGCCTGCTCTATCAGCACGCGCGTGCGTCCCGCAAGACGGCTCGCTTCAGCGATGGCTGCACGCCGCTCGGCGGGCGTGCGCAGGTGTTGCGCGGCGCCGTGATACGCGTGCAGGCCGCGAAAGCGCAGGCCGGGCCGCTCTTCGATCGCACGCGCCAGTGCGAGCGCCGGCTCGCCCGGCGCCACGCCGCAACGATGTGAACCCACGTCGATCTCGACGTACACGTGGAGCGTGCCGCCGGCCATCGCCGCGGCCGCCGAGAGGTCCGGAATCACGCTTGCATGGTCGACCAGCACGCCGATCGTCGCCGACTGCGCGAGATGCGCGAGCCGCGTGATCTTGGCCGGCGTCACGACCTCGTTGGTGACGAGCAAGTTCGCGATGCCGGCCGCCACGAACACCGCTGCCTCGTCGACCTTCTGGCAGCAGATCCCCACCGCGCCGCGCGCGACCTGCGCCTTGGCGATGTCCGGGCACTTGTGCGCTTTGGCGTGCGGGCGCAGGGCAAGCCCCGAGCCGCGCACCGCGTTGGCCATGAGATCGAGGTTGTGCTCGAACGCGTCGAGGTCGAGCACGAGGGACGGGGTGTCGACGGCGGCGAGCGGATCGCCGATCCTCGCGGGCGCGCGCTGCATGGTCAGCGGACCCGGCGATGCTTCCGGAATGGATCGCGTACGGCGACAGGCGCTGGCGCGAGGTGGGCGCAAACGACGACGGGAATGGTGCGGGTCATGCGCGCAACGCTTGTTCGGGCGGGGATGACATTGTGGGGCCAAAGCATCCCGCCGCGAACCGATGCAGAACCTACCGCGGCGTGCTCACCCCGTTCCGGTCGGTGATGGCGTCGCGCGGTCCGGCGTCACTGCCGGCGCCGGACCAACCGCGGGCGCCGGCGTCGCCGCAGGGGGCGGCGTCACCGTGGAACCCGGGCCCGTCGTGGCGCCGGGTGTCGCCGGCGCACGTCCCGCGGCGGGTGCGCTCCCCGCCGGGGCCTTGACCCCCGGATGCGGCGTGGCCTCGAGCTCCGCCAGCTGCCCGTAGACCACGCGCCCGATCGAGAGGAGTTGCGCGCGGTCGAGATTACCCGACAGCGCATACGTGCAGTTCTCCTCTACCCAGTAGTACACGCCGACGCCGTCCTCCACCGCGTAGCGGAACGAGGTCTCGTGGCCGGGACTCACGGGCTTGCGCACCTGCAGCGTGAGACGCTGCTTGTCGGCGTTCTCGTAGACGAAGAGCGCCGTGGGATTCTCGTTGCCCGCCACGAGCCGCCCGCCCACCAGCGCGAAGCCCAGCGAGTTGAGATCGGGTGCGCGCACGGGGAAGCCCAGCCGGCGCGACAGCCAGCGCACGAGGCGCGCCTCCTCGGCCGCCCAGATCTCGACCGGACGGTTGGCATCGCTCGCATACAGCGCGTGCACGAGTGCGGCCTGCCGGGCGAACGTGGTCGGGGTGCCGTCGCTTTCGAGGCTCATCTCGCGGGCGAACCAGCCAAGCCCCACCCCCACGACGAGGCAGGCGGCGGCAGCGAAAGCAGCGCCGAGCCAGCGCGGAACGCGACGCGCTGCCACGCGCGGCGCAGCAGCGGCGATAAGCCGTTCCGGCACGGCTTCGGCGAGCCATGGGTCCAGCGCGTCGCGCAACGCCGCGTTCTGGCGGCGCAGCTCCGCGACGCGCGCGGCAAGCGTGGGATCGCGCAGGAGCGCATCCTCCAGCACCGGCACGCGTTCGGGCGCGAGCTGGCGGTCGACGTAGGCGTCGACGTCGGCGTCGCTGATCGGCAGCGGATTCATGCCGGGCCCCTTGGACTGTCCTTCGTCCTCATTTCACGACCTTGAGCGCGGTGACACTGCCGCCGTCGGAGAACGCCGCCCGCAGCTTCTCGCGGGCCCGCGACAGCCGCGACATCACGGTGCCGACGGGAATGTTGAGCACCGCCGCGATCTCCTCGTAGCGCAGTTCCTCGACCACGGCGAGCAGCAGCACCTCGCGCTGGTCCACCGGAAGACGGCCCACGTGCTGCATGAGTTCCACGAGCTCCACGCGGGTGTACTGCATGTCGCGCACGGGGACCTGCCAGGCATCGCCACCCTCACCGTCCGCGTCGAGCGAGACGTGATGGCGCTCGTGCCGGGCGAGGGCGCGCTGGTTGACGAAGACGTTGTGCATGACGGTGAAGAGCCAGGCGCGAAGGTCGCTGCCCGCGGCCCACAGGCGCCGTTTCTCCCACGCGCGCGCCAGCGCCTCCTGGACGAGGTCGTCGGCGCGCGTGGCATCCCCGGTGAGCACGCGGGCGTAGCGCCGCATGCGCGGGATCGCCGCGAGAAGGTCCGGCGCCGGAAGCGGCGGGTCGGGGGCCGCGGCCGTCATGGCAACCCCTCCGGGCCGGGCGGATCGCCTGCCGCGTCGAGACGATCGGGACGTGCCATCGTGCGGCGCCCGGCCAGTCCCTCGCGGCGTGCCACCGCGCGGCGCCCGGTCAGTCCTTCGCGGCGTGCCAGACGTTGTTGAACTTGTCGCCGGTCATATCGCCGGGCTTGGTGTCCTTGGCCCACGCGTACAGGGGTTTTCCCTTGTACGCCCACTGCTTGCTGCCGTCGTCGCGCGTGATCACCGTCCACTCGCCCGAAGGCTTGGCATCGGCACCCGCCATGAGCGGTGGCCAGTTGGCGGCGCAGGGCCCGTTGCACATGCTCTTGCCGCCGGCGTCCTTGTCGAAGGTGTAGAGCGTCATGCCCTTGGCGTCGACCCACACGCCGTTGGGGCCTTTCTTGGCTGGAGCCGATTCGGCAAGGGCCGCGCCGGCGGCGAAGAGACCGGCGACGAGGAGCGCGATGTGCTGGCGACGCATGGGGAACTCCCAGGTTGAAGTGGAGACACCGCGGCGAACATGGGCGCCGGGTCTTTATTCCATGCACCCCGCGTTCGCTGCCGGCACCGGCTTCGGCGGCGACCTGCTTGCGCGCACCGTCGGTTCGTCCCGGGGGCATCACCAGATGAGGAACAGAGTCGCGAGGCCCAGGAAGATGAAGAAGCCGCCCGAGTCGGTCACGGCGGTGATCAGCACCGACGATCCCAACGCCGGATCGCGGCCGAACTTCAGCATCGTCATCGGAATCAGCACGCCCATCAGCGCCGCGAGCATCAGGTTGAGCGTCATCGCGAACACCATCACGAGGCCGAGCGCGACGTCACGATAGAGCATCATCGCCACGAGCCCCATCACCCCGCCCCACACCACGCCGTTGATCAGCGCGACCACGATCTCCTTGCGGAGGAGCTTCTTCGCATGCTCGCGCGTGACCTGGCCGAGCGCCACGGCGCGCACGATCATCGTTATCGTCTGGTTGCCGGAGTTGCCGCCGATCCCCGCCACGATGGGCATGAGCGCCGCGAGCGCGACGAGCTTCGCGATCGAGCCCTCGAACACGCCGATCACCCGTGACGCGATGAACGCGGTGACGAGATTGACCGCGAGCCACGCCCAGCGGTTCTGGAACGATTTCCACACGGAGGCGAACACGTCCTCCTCTTCGCGCAGGCCGGCCTGTGCCAGCACCTCCTCCTCGCCGCGCTCGCGCACGAAGTCGAGGATCTCGTCGACGGTCACGCGTCCGACGAGCTTGTCGTTGGTGTCGATCACCGGCGCGGAGACGAGGTCGTAACGCTCGAACGCCAGCGCTGCGTCGCTCGCCTTCTCGTGCTGCAGCAGCCTGACCGTGGCGGGCGCCATCACGTCCGCCACGAGCCTGGCGGGATCGCTCACGATGAGCTTGTTCACCGGCAGCACGCCGAGCAGGCGCTCGGCGCGGTCCACCACGAAGAGCTGGTCGGTCTGCGACGGCAGTTCCTCGAAGCGGCGCAGGTAGCGGAGGACGACCTCGAGCGTCACGTCGGGACGAACCTGCACGTCCTCGAAATCCATGAGCGCGCCGACCATGTCGTCGTCGAAGGACATGGCGGCGCGCAGCTGCTCGCGTTCCTCGACCGGCAGGCTCGAGAAGACGTCGTCCATCACCTCCTGCGGCAGGTCGGGGGCGAGCTCGGCGATCTCCTCGGCGTCGAGGGTTTCCGCCGCGGCGACGAGTTCCTCGGTGTCCATCGAGGAGATGAGGGACGCGCGAACCGGCTCCGAAACCTCGAGCAGGATCTCGCCGTCGCGATCGGCCTTGACGAGATCCCAGATGTAGAGCCGCTCGTCGAGCGGCATCGCTTCGAGGATGAAGGCGATGTCGGCCGGATGCAGCGGATCGAGCCGGCGCTGGAGCTGCGCCTTGTTCTGCTTCGTGACGAGGCTCTCGACGAGCTCGCCGCGATTGCCGCTCTCGCCTACCGGGGCGTGCTCGAGCTGCTCGTGGACGAGCCCTTCGACGAGACGGTGCTTGCGCAGGAGCGCGGTGATCTCGGCCAGCGCGTCCTGCACGCGCTCGCCGGCTTCCGGGCGTTCGCCCGCCGGTTGTTCGACGGTCTCGGACATGGCGGTTCGGTCGGCAAGGTCTGTTCGGGGCACCGGATGCGCAGGGTCCGCATTCTAGCCTGACGTGGCACGCCGGCGGACATGGCGATGCGCATCCCGTTCGCGTGGACCTCAGCGTGGACAGGTCAGGTGCGGCGCCTGCGGCCCGCAGCCGGATAACGATGGCAGGAACTAAGGCAGTTCCGCCGACGGCATGCGGGCGAGAATGATCCCGATCTTGCGATTCAGCCCCGGCGCGCCCTGGTTGCGCTCGTAGAAGCGGGGGTTGGGCGCCATCGCGGCGAGGCGAGCGGCCTGCGGCGCCGAGAGCTGCGCGGCGGACACGCCGAAGTAGCGTCGCGCTGCCGCTTCGGCGCCGAAGATGCCGTTGCCCCACTCCACCACGTTGAGATAGAGCTCGAGGATGCGCCGCTTGTCGAGAATCGCCTCGAGCATGAGCGTGATCACCGCTTCCTCGGCCTTGCGCCAGTAGCTCCGCGACGGCGTCAGGAAGAGGTTCTTGGCAAGCTGCTGCGTGATCGTGGAGCCCCCCGCCACCACGCGGCCCCGCTTCTGGTTCTTCTCGAAGGCGAGCTGGATCCCGTCCCAGTCGAAGCCCTCGTGGTCGACGAACTTGGCGTCCTCGGCCGCGACCATCGCACGCTTCAGGTGATTCGAGATCCTGCCGTAGGGCACCCACGTGTACTGCAGCTTAGCCTTCGGGGCCTTCGCGTGCAGCTCGCCCATGCGGTAGGCCATGAACGACGTCTCGCCCACCGGCTGGAAGCGCCACCACAGGATCTGCGCCGCGAACCACAGGTTGACGACGGCGATGACCAGCGCCAGTGCCGCCACCGCCCACAGGAGCCAGCGCGTCACGCTCCGGCGGGTTCCCGCCATCAGCGCGTGGGCCGCAGGAGCTCGATCACCCCTGCCGTCGGCGGGCGCACCCCGCGCCACACGAAGAAACTCTCGGCGGCCTGCTCGACGAGCATGCCCAGGCCATCGGCGCTGCGCGCCACTCCCTGGGCGCCTGCCCAGCGCAGGAAGGCAGTGGGTGCGTCGCCGTAGACCATGTCGTAGGCGAAGCCACCCGGTGCGAAGAGGCCGTCGGGCCACGGCCATGCGGCGTCGGCGGACAATCCCGCGCTCGTCGCGTTGATCACCACGTCGAAGGGACGCCCGGCGAGCGCGTCCGGCGGCATCGCCACGAGCGGTCCGCGCGTTCCGAAGTGCTCCGCCAGCGCGTGAGCCTTGCTCATGCTGCGATTGGAGATCACCACGGCGCGGGGACCCTGCGCGAAGAGCGGCAGCAGGATGCCGCGGGCGGCGCCGCCGGCACCGAGGACCAGCACGTTCGCGCCGGAGAGCACGACTCCTAGATTCACGGTGAGGTCGTGGACGATGCCGGCGCCGTCGGTGTTGTCGGCGTGCCACTCGCCGTCCCGCCGCGCGAGCGTGTTGCAGGCGCCTGCGGCTTCGGCACGCTCGCTCGCATGCGCGGCGATGGCGAGTGCATCGAGCTTGAAGGGGACCGTCACGTTGAGGCCGCGGCCACCCTCGTCGGCGAATCTGCGCGCGACATCTGCGAAGCTGCCGAGCGGCGCGAAGATCCGCTCGTAGGTCATCGCCTGCCCGGTGGCGCGGGCGAAGGCGTCGTGGATCAGCGGCGACTTCGAATGCGCGACAGGATTGCCGACGACAGCGTAGCGGTCCATCGGGACATTTTACCGGGGACGCTACGGCAGGCAGCCGCCTCCCTGTACGCGCGCAAGACCGCGTCGATCCTCACCGCGATTCCAGCGCATCCGCCTTGGTGAACATCCACGTGCGGGTGATGGCGAGTACGTCCGTGTCGCGCTTGATGTCTGGTGGGAACGCTGCGAACGGTGCCGACATCTCCACGATCTTCACCGCTGCGGCATCGAGGATGCGATTGCCCGACGTGCGCAACACCTCGACTTTCTCCAGCGTCCCGTCGCTGCGGATCGACACCGACAGCAGCAGGTTGCCGTAGAGCTTCTGCGCGCGCGCGGCTTCGGGGTAGTTGTTGTTGCCCACGCGCTCGATCTTGAGCCGCCAGTCCTCGACGTAGCGCGCGAAGCGGTACTCCTCCGCACGCGCGCCGATGAAGCGACGCTTGGGTCGCTTCTGGTAGGCGTCCATGTCCTTGGCGATCTGCGCTTCCAGCCGCATCGACGCCAGCGTGCGCTGCATGAGCTCGTTGGCGGTGGGAAGCTCCGCCTTCTCGCTGGCCTCGGTCGGCGCCGGCTGGGGCTGCGGCACCGGAGTGTTGCGCAGGGCGTTCAACAGCTCGCGGGTCTTCTCCTCGAGCTCCTCCACACGCTGCGTGGCGACCGCAATCTCATGATCGGGCGAGGGCTTGGGCAGCACCGGTAGCGGCGTCTTCGCCCGCCGGTTCGCATCGGTGTTGCCGCCACCATCGAGGTTGGCCTGCGCCAGCACGTCGGCCTTGGCGGGCTTGGCTGCCGTCTTCGCGTTGACGAGGGCGACCTCGAGGGGCGGTCCCTTGTCGTCGCGCTTCGTGATATCGAAGGGCTTGAAGTGGATCGCGAGCAGCACGAGGTGCAGCAGCACGGAGAGGCCGATCGCCCACGTCAGCACCCGGTCGTGGCGCGGGGAGACGAGCGCTTCCCGCGGGATCACGGCAGGCGGCAACGCGCCGGCGGGCCTCAGTTGTGCCGTCCGGCGCGGTGGACCCTGGCGGACCGGCGCGGTTACCGGCGGCACCACCGGATCCGCGATGAGCGCCTTGGGGGCGCTGGAGACACGCGCGCGTGAAACGCCGGCAGGTTGCGCCTTCGACGTCGGTGAGGTTGCCGCCTTGCGCATGGCAGGCGTGGCGATGGCTTTCCTTGCGGCGGCCGGGGTGGGAGCGACGTTCCTTGCGGCGGCCGGGGCGGAGGCGACGGTCTTCGTGGAGGCCGGGGCGGGAGCGACGGTCTTTGCTGCGCCTGGCGAGGGGGCCGCTCTCCTCTCGACGTCCGGCGTGACGGCAATCTGCTTCGCGGCGACCTGCTTCGCGGCGGCGACCTGCCTCGCCGCAGCCGGCTCGCGCGCCGGTGCGGCAGCCCGCGCCGATACGGCCACGGACGCGGGCGCAGCGAGCGGGAGCTCGGGCTGGGCGGCAGGATCGTCGGTCGGCTTGGGCGTCGCGCGTCGCGGCACGGGGCAGTTCGATGAAGCGTGGCTGCGGGCTATTGTATGCGTCCGTCATGCCGTCGTCATGCCGCAGGTGCCCGGCGGTACCCTGATGCTTACGCCTCCACGGCGAGAACGCGACACTCCAGGGTCGCCGCGAGGAGGTCGATCCGCCCGATGCCGATGCGCACGAGCCGTCCCGGCGCCTGCGGCGGCAGGTCTGCGAGCCGCATCACGATCGGCAGCCGGTCGAAGCGCACGAGGTTCTCGCGGATGACGCTGGCGGTCGTCTCGGTGATGTTTTCCTGCAACAGCCAGCGCAGGCACCAGTAGTGCTCCATGCGGTCCTGGAACTCGGCGTACTGGCTGTAGGTGGCCTCGAAGTCGGCGAGCGCCGAGAACAGGCTCGCGTCGTTGTCGGCGTAGGGCGGCGCGACGCCGTCGGTCACGGCGAGGAGTTGCCGCTGGTTGACGAGGTCGGCGTAGCGGCGCAGCGGCGAGCTCGACCACAGGTAGTGCGTGAGGCCGAGCCCCTGGTGCTCGCCGGGGCGCGTGCTCATCTTGACCTTTCCCCCGCTCTGCACGCGGTACAGGCCGGCAGCCCCCTTCTCGGCGAGGAGCCTGCCCCACGAGTTGTTCACGTGGATCATGAGCTCGGAAACGAGCTTGTCGAGCGGGCTGCCGCGCTCGCGCGCCGCGATCGTGATGCGACCGTCGGGTGCCGCTTCCCAGTCGACGTCGAAGCTGTAGTCGACGCGGTCGATGTCGTTCTTGCCGCGCGCCTCCGCCAGCTTGCGCGCGACCTTCCACAGGACGCGCAGCTCGGGCGTCCACGGCGGATCCGCCGGCGAGGGCAGGTCGTTGGCGAAGGCGTCGCTGATGGTGTGCAGGTGCAGGTTGGCGGCGACGTCGATGCGCTCCACCCGAGTGGCCTGCGCGCGCACGATGCCGTCGGGCGTCACTTCCATGGCCAGCGTCAGCACCGGCGGCGAGGTGCCCGCCTTCAGCGTGAACGCCTCGACGGCCTCGTCGGGCAGCATCGTGAGCTTGCGGCCCGGCATGTAGACCGTGGACAGCCGCTCGCGCGCGATGCGATCGAGCGGCGTGTCACGGGGGAGCGCGATCGCGGGACAGGCGATGTGGATGCCGATCCGGTAGTTGCCGTCGGGCAACTCGCGCACGGAGAAGGCGTCGTCGATCTCGGTGGTGGTGGCATCGTCGATCGAGAATGCCCGCACGGCGTCGCGCGGAAGGTCGCGCACCGCCGGCAGCGTGCCCCACGAAGGGAAGGCCGTGCCCTGCGAAAACGCCTCCGCGACGAAGGCATCGAAGTGATAGTCGTGCGTGGAGGGAATGGCCCCGCAGGCGGCGAGCACCTCGACCGGGCTCTGCTTGCGCACATCGCAGGCGGCGGCGAGCGCCTTCCATTCGAGCGCGTTCCTGTCCGGCTTGTAGAGCAGCATCGCGCGCTTCGCCTGCAGCGCCGCCGGCAACGCTCCGGCCAGGAGCTCGTGGGTCCAGCCGGCGATCTGCTCCGCCTCGCGCGCCTTGCGCTCGACCGAGGCCAGCGCTGCCTGGAGCGACTCCGCGGGCGCCTTGCGATAGCGGCCCTTGCCCTTCTTGTAGAAGTGCATCGGCGACGCGTGCAGGAGCAGTGCCACCGCCGCCGACTGCGCGGGCGAGGGCGCGTTGCCGTAGTACTCGCGGGCGAGGTCGGCAAAGCCGAACTCGCCCTCCTCGCTCGCTTCCCACAGGAAAGCGGGATCGAGCTCGGAAGCGAGGCGGCCGCCCTCGAGCAGGACCTCGGCCGCACCAGGCGCCGCGAAGCGCAGCAACACGCTGCCCGCCTTCACCTTGATCCGCTTGCCGGACACGGCCTCGACCTGCAGCGACGCATCGTTGTCGGCGAGCACGGTGCCGGCCTTGATCTGGCCGTCGTCCTCGAACAGCACGTTCATGGGGGGAGCGCGGAAATGAGGTGCCGGGAAACAGGCCTCGGGACGCCGATGCGGCGGCGCGAGCGATTCGCGGGGCACGCGATTATACGTGGCGGCGCGTACCTCGTTGTGCAGCGTCGCCCGCGGAGGCCGGATCGTGGCGATCGGATCGTGGCGATCGGATCGTGTGGCGATCGGATCGTTGCGCGAAGGATGCCGATGCTGCATATTCCCCGCCTCCCTCTTCTGGAAACGCCATGGACTACGCAAGGCTCGGCAACAGCGGACTCATGGTCTCGCCGCTGTGTCTCGGCACCATGATGTTCGGCGACCGTACCGACGAGCGCGAGTCGATACGCATCATCGCCGCCGCGCACGACGCCGGCATCAACTTCATCGATACCGCCGATGTGTACGGCCGGGGCGGCAGCGAGCGCATCGTGGGGGCCGCCGTCAAGGCGCACCGGCGGGAGTGGATCCTCGCCACCAAGTGCGGCAACCCGATGACGCGCCGTCCGCATTCCGGCGGCCTGTCACGACGCTGGGTGCTCGCCGCCTGCGACGACAGCCTGTCCCGCCTCGAAACGGACTACATCGACATCCTGTACCTGCACCGCGACGACCTCGACACGCCGGTCGGCGAGACGGTCGGCGCGATCGGCGACCTCGTGCGCAGCGGGAAGATCCGCTACTTCGGCGTCTCCAACTATCGCGGCTGGCGCATCTCCGAGATGGTCGCCGAATGCGAGGCGCAAGGCGTGGCGGCGCCGGTCGTCTGCCAGCCGTACTACAACCTGCTGAACCGCATGCCCGAGGTCGAGGTGCTGCCGGCGTGCGATCACTACGGCATCGGCGTCGCGCCGTACTCGCCGATCGCGCGTGGCGTGCTCACCGGCAAGTACGTCCAGGGTGCACCGCTTCCCGAAGGGTCCCGCGGCGCCAGCGGCGACAAGCGCATGCTGGAGACCGAGCTGCGCCCCGAGTCGTACGGCATCGCGCAGAAGCTGCGCGAGCACGCGGACAGGACCGGGCGGACCCTGCTCCAGTTCGCGCTGGCGTGGCTGTGGGCCAATCGCATCGTGACGAGCGTGATCGCCGGCCCGCGCACGATGGAGCAGTGGAACGACTACGTGGCCGCGCTCGGCACGGCGTGGAGCGACGAGGACGAGGCGCTGGTCGACTCGCTGGTCACGCCTGGGCATCCGTCCACGCCCGGGTTCAACGATCCGCAGTATCCGTTCTTCGGACGGGTGCGCGAGTAGCCGTGCTACCAGGAACCCACCCGGGCCGCCCCAAGACACTCGCCTCCTTCGGGGAGGCAAGCGACGTTTGCTTCGGGGAACCCGCTGAACCTACTGCGCCACCACCACGCGGTTCTTGCCGGCGTCCTTGGCGTCGCGGTTGGCGCGGCTCGCGCGCTGCATCAGGTGCTCCGGATCCAGGTCGCGGTCGGTGTCGTAGCCGGCCACGCCGACGCTCACGGTAATGCCGATGGCAATGCCGTCGAGCGACGTCATCCGCTCGCTCGCCACGGCCTCGCGGATGCGCTCGGCGACACGCCGCGCGGCGGCGAGCGGTGCCGGCATCACGAGGCAGAACTCCTCGCCGCCATAGCGCGCGAGCCAGTCCGCGCCGCGCACGTTGCGCATCGCGACCTGCGCGAAAGCGCGCAACACCGCATCGCCGGTGGGATGGCCGTGGACCTTGTTGAAGTCACCGAAGTCGTCGATGTCGACTTGAACCAGTCGATGTCCATCGACAGCAGGCCACGCTGCACGCCCATCGGCCAGGCATTGTCGTCGACCTCGAGCCACTGCACGCAGCATAGACGATCGGGCAGGCCGGTGAGGGGATCGACGTGCTGGCGCCGCTGCGCGAGTTCCAGCGCCTCGTCGCGACGCCCGGCGACGCGGCGAATGCGCACCGCGAGCATCGCCGCTGTCTCCTCGCGGTCCACGAGATCGTCGTGTGGACGCAGCGCCGGAAGCACGCGCTGCGCGAGTTCGGGCGAGGCCACGCGCACGATGGCCGGCGCGGCATCCTCGGCGAGCACCGTCGCGAGCGTTTCTACCGCGGCCGGCTCGGAGATGTCGATGATGCGGATGCCATCCGTCGCGGCATCCGCTCGGCCGTCGCGGGGACTGCGGGCAGTCGCGGCCGCGCCGATCACCTGACCTCGTCGCGCTCGTTGGCCACGCCGTGCGGAACGTGGCCCGCGGGCACGTGCCGCGCCGCGGACTGCACGTGACTCGTCTGGTCGTCGAAGAAGAAGTCGGGCTCGAACTCGCGCAAGAATGGCCCCTTCTCGAGGCCGCCGAGGAACATCGCCTCGTCGACGTGGATGTTCCAGCCCATGAGCGTGCGAATGGCGCGCTCGTGCGCCGGTGCACTGCGCGCGGTGACGAGCGCGGTGCGCAGGCGCATGGCCACCTTGTCGCGATCGTCGGCCTGCTGCAGGCGGTGCAGCGCTTCGAGGAGCGGCTTGAAGGGGCCCGGCGGCAGCGGGCGCGTGGCGAGGCTCGCCTCGTGCGACTGGAACGCCGTGAGCCCGCCCTCGCGGAAGACGCGCTCGGCCTCGTCGGCGAAGAGCACGGCGTCGCCGTCGAACGCGATGCGCACTTCCTCCGGGTGCGAATCCTCCGTGGCCGTGCTCGTGTACACGACGGCGGCCGGAAAGTGCTCGTTCAAGGCGTCCCGCACATCCGCCGGATTGGCGGACAGGAAGAGGTTGGCGTTCAGCGGACGCAGATAGGCCCACGGCTCGCGGCCGCGGGTGAACACCGCACGCTCGATGGCGAGCGCGTTCCCCTCGACCGAGCGCATCACGCGCAGGCCCGAGACCGGATCGTTGCGCGACAGGATGACGACCTCCACGCGCTTGGTGCCATCGGCGTTGAAGCCGAGCAGTTTCTTGACGAGGCGAAAGGCGACGCCGGGCCTTGCGAGCTGCTCGAGGCGCGAGAGCTGCAACTGGATATAGGCCTCGTCGTTGCGTGGATCGAACAGCGAGTTCTCCTCCTCGAAGTCGAAGAGTGCACGCGAGCTGATCGCAACGACGAGTTGCTCGACGTCGGGTGGAGGATGCATCGGATCAGTATACGGCGGTGGAACGGCGCACGCGTCGTCACGCCGGCGCGACGTCCTGCAGGGCGGCGCGGATCTCGCCGACCGCCCACGCGAGGTCGTCGCGCTCGACGTTGAGCGGCGGCGCGATGCGCACGACGGTGTCGTGGGTGTCCTTGGTCAGGATGCCGCGCGCGAGGAGCGCATCGGCCACGGCGCGCGCCGTCGTCCGGCGCCGGTCGACCTCGATGCCGATGAAGAGGCCGCGGCCGCGCACGTCGACGACGAGCGGATGGTCGATCGCCCGCAGCTCGGCCAGGAGCCAGGCGCCGAGCGACGCCGAGCGCGCGCACAGGTCCTCGCGCTCCAGCACGTCGAGCGCCGCGAGCGCCACGGCGGAGGCCAGCGGGTTGCCGCCGAACGTGCTGCCGTGGTCGCCGGGGTTGAATACCTGCATCACCTCCTCGGTCGCCACGAACATCGACACCGGCAGGAGCCCGCCGCCCAATGCCTTGCCGAGGATCACGCCGTCGGGCTGCACGCCGTCGTGCTCGCTCGCGAGGACGTAACCGGTGCGGCCGAGGCCGGTCTGGATCTCGTCGCACACGAGGAGCACGCGATGCTCGCGGCAGATGCGCTCGCACTGCGCGAGGTAGCCGTCCGGCGGCACCACGATGCCTCCTTCGCCCTGCACCGGCTCGACCAGGAACGCCGCCGTGTCGGGCGTGATCGCCGCCTCCAGCGCCGCGGCGTCGCCGAAGGGAATCGTCACGAAGCCCGGAGTGAACGGCCCGAAGCCATCGCGGTACTGCGCCTGCGACGAGAAGCCGACGATGGTGATCGAGCGGCCGTGGAAGTTGTTCGCGCAGACGATAACCTGCGCGCGATCGTGGGGCACGCCCTTGACGCGGTAGGCCCACTTGCGAACCGCCTTCAGCGCGGTCTCGACCGCCTCGGCGCCCCCGCTCGACGGCAACCCGCGCGCGAGTCCAGTGAGCGACGTGACGCGCTCGACGAGGAGCGGCAGCCGGTCGTTGAAGTACGCGCGCGAGGTGACGGCGAGCTCGCGCGCCTGTCGCACCAGCGCCTCGGCGATGTGCGGGTGGCCGTGACCGAAGCTCACGGCAGAGTAGGCGCTCATGAGGTCGAGGTGGCGGCGTCCCTCGACGTCGGTGACCCACGCGCCCTCGCCGTGCGACAGGACCACCGGCAGCGGATCGTAGTTGCGCGCCGCGAACCGGCGCTCCCTGGCGATCAGCTCAGGTGACGCCGGCGCCGATGCCGCGGCGCTCTGACGGGTGGCAGTCATGGCGACAACCCTCCTTGCGCCTGCCAGTTTACGCCTCGTGCCCGCTCGCCCCGGCATGCGGCCTGGCCACGTCGGCGGCCAGCAGGCCGCACCCCGTCACCCCTTGTGCACCGGCCCCATCAGCTTGTCCGGCAGCCACGTGGCGATCTCCGGGAAGATGCACAGGATCACGATGGCGAGGATCATGCAGCCCACGTACGGCAGCGTCCCCCACATGATCCGCGTCACCGGCACGTCCGGCGCGATCGCGCTCACGATGTAGATGTTGAGCCCCACCGGGGGGTGGATGAGGCCGATCTCCATGTTGATGGTCATGATCACGCCGAACCACACCGGATCGAAGCCGGCCGCGAGGATGATCGGATACAGGATCGGCGCCGTCATGAGGATGATCGCCGCCGGCGGGATGAAGAAGCCGCACACGAGCAGGAACAGATTGATCATGCC
Organism: uncultured Alcaligenaceae bacterium; assembly: GCA_964439475.1. Classification (GTDB taxonomy): domain Bacteria; phylum Pseudomonadota; class Gammaproteobacteria; order Burkholderiales; family Casimicrobiaceae; genus VBCG01. Next base: position 81,876 of record CAYTOT010000001.1, on the reverse strand, counting down.
CATCAGCACCCAGCGGTTGACGTGCATGTCGGCGATGGCCTGCGCGAGCGTCTGCGTGAGGTAGAGCGACGTCAGCATGTAGCCGAAGAGCACCGCCGCCGCGATGATCATCAGGATCATCACGGATTCGCGCATGGTGTCGCGCAGGATCGCCCACCATTGCACCGGGCGCCACATGCGATAGATCCCCACCGCCAGCACCACGCACAGCGCCGCGCCCACCCCGGCCGCCTCCGACGGCGTGGCGACGCCTCCATAGAGGACGTACATGACGCCGATGATGATGGCGAGGAAGGGTGCGACCTTGGGGATCGACTCGAACTTCTCGCGCCAGCGGTAGCGGAAGTCGGCGGCATACGGGCGGAAGCCGCGCCGCCAGATGATGAAGAGCGTCCACAGCACGAACAGGCCCGTGAGCAGAATCCCCGGCATCACGCCGGCGAGAAAGAGCCGCCCGATCGACGTCTCGGTGGCGATGCCGTACAGGATGAACGTGATCGACGGCGGAATGAGGATGCCGAGCGTGCCGCCGGCGCAGATCGAGCCGGTGGCCACGTCGTCGGGATAGCCGCGCCTGCGCATCTCGGGAATGCCCATCTTGCCGATCGCGGCACAGCAGGCGGGCGACGAGCCGGTGAGCGCAGCGAACAGCGCGCAGGCGCCGAGGTTGGAGATCACGAGGCCGCCCGGCAAGCGATAGAGCCAGCGGTCGAGCGCCTCGTAGAGGTCCTTGCCGGCGGGCGAGGAGCCGATGGCGGCGCCCATCATCACGAACATCGGGATCGACACCAGCGTGAAGTCGTGCAGCCCCGCGAACAGTGTCTCCGCCACGACCTTGAACGAGTCGAAGCCCTGGAAGATGACGAGGAAGACGAGCGAGATGGCGCCGAGTCCGAAGGCGACGGGCGCCCCGGACAGCAGTATGAGGAGGGTGGCGACGAGCACGATCGCGCCCTGCATGGTGGGGGTCATGGCTGCCCGCTCCCGGTTGCGCGCCGCGCCGTCATGCCGTCGCCTCCGGCTTCATGCCGAACGGCGGCGCACGTCCCGTCAGGAGGTCGACGAGATCAGCCAGCGCCTGCAGCGACAGCAGGCCGAGACCGATCGGCATCGAGGCGTACGGAATCCACAATCGCGCGCGCCACATCGTGTCGGACCGCCACCCGGCATCGAAGGCTTCCTTGCACAGTTGAGCCGTGAGGACCGTCACCGTCACGCTGAACGCCAGCGTCACCAGCGAGACGAACACCGCGAGCGCGAAGCGGCGGCGCGGCGACAGGTAGTGCGGCAGCACGTCGACATTGACGTGGCCGCGCGTCATCAGCACGTAGGGACTGCCCACGAACGTGGCCGCGATGAGGCTGTAGGTCACGAAGTCGGTCTGCCAGATCGTGTTCTCGTTGAGGACGAAACGCAGGAACACCATCTGGCAGACCACGACGACGGCCAGGGTGATGAGGCCCGCCGCGAAGATGCCGGTGATCAACGACAGGAAACGGACAACGCGGACGAACCCTTGCAGCGAGCCTCGATGCACGCCTACCTCCGGATCGGGACATGCGGACCGGCGGGCCCGCGAGGCCCGCCGGTCGGAGAGATGGATGGCGCGCGCCCGGCGCGCGCCGCTGCCTACTTGACGCTCAGGGCCGCGTCGATCAGCGCCTGGCCGCCGGGAACTTCCTTGGCGAAGGTCGCGTACGAGCTCTGCTTGGCCACGCCGATCCAGGCGTCGTACTCGGCCGCCGTCATGGTGACGACCTCGACGTTGTGCTTCTTGAAGACGTCGACCATGGCGGCGTCGAGCTTCGGCGCCTCCTTGGCGAAGTACTCCTGCGACTTCTTGCCTGCCTTGAGCAGCACGTCCTGCTGCTTCTTGTCGAGCCGGTCGAAGGACTTCTTCGACATCAGCACCGGCTCGTACATGAACCACAGCGCGTTGTCACCCGGCGCGGTGATGCATTTCACCTGCTCGTAGATGCGGAACGACACGAAGCTCCCCGCGCTCGTATCGGTCCCGTCGATCACGCCGGTCTGCAGGGCGCTGTACACCTCGTTGCTGGGGATCGACACGATCGATGCACCCGCTGCCTGCCACATGGCCGCGAACGTCGGTCCCGCGGAACGCACCTTCTGCCCCTTGATGTCGGCGGGCATCCGGATGCAGTTCTTCTTCGACGCCACGGCACCGGCCAGCCACGCGTCGGCCAGCACGATCACGCCGTTCTTCTCGATCTGGGCGCGGATGTCCTTCATGAACTTGGAGTCGTTGAGCCGGGCCGCCCGCTCGTGGTTGCGCACGAGCCCGGGCATGAGGGTGGCTCCGAAGGCGGGCACCTTGCCGCTCGCGTAGTCGAGCGGGAACGAGGAGATGTCGAGCTGGCCGTTGACGAGCGCATTCCACTGCTCGTTTGGCTTGAACAGCGATGCGCCGGGATAGACCTGGATCGTGAGGTCCACGCCTGCGTCCTTGGCCTCGCGAGCGATGATCTGCACCATCTCGTCGCGTGCATCCCCCTTGCCCCCCGGGAACTGGTGTGCCGCGCGCAGCGTCACGGGCGCCGCGGTCACGGATCCCGCCAGCAGGGCCACCGCGAGGCCGCCCGCGGCCGCCAGTCGATCGATATGCCTCATCATGCCTCCTTGAATGGGACCACCCGGCGCCGCGTGGTCGCGGCGTTCTCGTGAGGCGACTCACCGCCGCCCTGCCGGCACGGTATTTCCATGAGTATGCAAAGTCAAGGCACGGCGCACAGGCCCGGCGCCCGAAGGCTCCCCGGCGCCCCCGCGTGTCAGCCGGTCACGCCTGCAAAACGCAGGATCGCCGGGATCTGCGCCTCGAACTCCGTGAAGGTGTGATCGCCGCCGCCGCGCAGGTACTGCCACGCGCCGCCGTAGAAGGCCACCGCCTCGCGATAGTCGAGCACCTCGTCGCCGGCCTCCGCCAGCAGGAAGTAACGTTGCGGGCGCGTGATCCGCGGCACCGCGAGCGCCGTCAGCTCGGCGAAGTGTGCGGCCGTCACCTCGAACGTCTCGCCGGTGTAGAGGTTGGTCTGCATCCCGATCCACGGCGCGAGATCGCGCTCGGGGTGCACGGCCGGGTTGATCATCGCCGCGCGCGCGCCGAAGCGCTCGGCGAGATGCGTTGCGTAGAAGCCGCCGAGCGAGCTGCCCACGAAGATGAGCCCCTCGCCGGACGTCACGTGGCGATCGACCCACGCCGCGACTCCGGCGACCGCCGTGGCGGGCGCGTGGGTGAGCGCGGGAATCGACAACTGCGGGCGGCGCGCGGCCGGCAGCGCCTCGACGGCGGCGCGCAGCCGCTGTGCCTTGATGCTCGCGGGCGAGCTGCGGAAGCCGTGCAGGTAGACGAGGGTCGTCACGCCGGAGGCCATGAGCGAAGGGAACGCGGGGGTCGACTCATGCGAGTGGCGTCGGGTCGCGCTTCATCCCAGCCGCGCGAGCAGCCTGTCATGGATGCCGCCGAATCCGCCGTTGCTCATCACGAGGATGTGGTCGCCCGGCCGCGCGGCGGCCACGATGGCCGCGACCAGCGCATCGAGATCGTGATGCACGGTGGCCTTCGCCCCCAGCGGGGCGAGCGTGCCCGCGACGTCCCAGCCCAGGTTGGCGTCGTAGCAGAACACGCCGTCGGCGCGCGCGAGGCTTCCCGGCAGCGCGTCCTTGACCGCGCCGAGCTTCATCGTGTTCGAGCGCGGCTCGAGCACCGCCAGGATGCGCGCGCCGCCGACCTTGCCGCGCAGCGCGGCGAGCGACACGTCGATGGCGGTGGGGTGGTGCGCGAAGTCGTCGTATACCGTGATGCCGCGCGTTTCGCCCCGGCGCTCGAGGCGACGCCGGACACCCGAGAAACGCGCGAGCGCCTCGAGCCCATGCGGGGCCGGCACCCCGACGTGCCTTGCGGCGGCGAGCGCGGCCAGGGCATTGAGCTCGTTGTGGCGTCCGGGCAGCGCGATCCGCAAGCGTCCCTGCGCAGCACCCCCGAGCAGGACCGTGCCATCGCCGGCGACCGTCCATCCCGGGCCGTTGCCGGCGACTTCCGCGAGCCCGAAGCGCTCGCTCTCGCTCCACAGGCCACGCGCCAGGACGCGCCCGAGGGCGGCATCGGCGCCATTCACGATCACCCGGCCGTGCGGCGGCACCATGCGCAGGAGATGATGGAACTGCGTCTCGATGGCGGCGAGGTCGGGAAAGATGTCGGCGTGGTCGTATTCGAGATTGTTGAGGATCGCCGTGCGGGGACGGTAGTGCACGAACTTGCTGCGCTTGTCGAAGAAGGCCGTGTCGTATTCGTCGGCCTCGATGACGAAGAACGCGCTGTCGGTGAGACGGGCCGAGACCGGGAAGTCGACCGGCGCGCCGCCGATCAGAAAGCCCGGGTTCAGGCCGGCATGGTCGAGGATCCACGCGAGCATCGACGTGGTGGTGGTCTTGCCATGCGTGCCGGCCACGGCAAGCACCCAGCGGTCGCGCAGCACGTTCTCGTACAGCCATTGCGGGCCCGAGACATACGGGCGCCCCACGTCGAGGATCGCCTCCATGAGCGGATTGCCGCGCGACACCACGTTGCCGACCACGAACACGTCGGCGCCGCGTGCGACGCCGTGAAGCTGCGCCGCATCCCAGCCCGGCGTGAGCTCGATGCCGAGTGCCGCGAGTTGCGTCGACATCGGCGGATAGACGTTCGCGTCGCAGCCGGTGACGCGGTGGCCCGCGGCGCGTGCGATCGCCGCGATGCCGCCCATGAAGGTGCCGCAGATGCCGAGGATGTGGATGTGCATGTCAGATGCGCCGGGTCGCTCCACGGCCCCGGCGTGACCCGTCGGAAGGCAGCGGACGACGTGGGCGTGGGAGCCGTTGCATTTCAGGCGGCGAGTCCGGGGTGCGCCACGCCGTGCTGGCGGAAGCCGCGCAGGAACCATGCGAACGTAACGGCGTAGGCGAAGACGACCGCGGCCAGCGCCACGCGCAATCCGTCCGCCACGCTGGCGCCCGCGGCGGTGCGCACCGCATCGGCAATCACGCCGATCCCCCACTGGGCCACGAAGCTTCCCGCGAACATCAGCAGGTTGAGCGAGGTGCTCACCCGGCCGGCGAGATCGCTGGGGAATCCCTCGCCGAGCGCCGTGAAGCCCAGCACGTTGACCGACGCGCCGAGGCCGAAGAGCATCCACCACAGGTACGAGCCGGGTACCTGCAGGACGATCAGCACCAGTGCCGCGAAGTTGACTGCGAATCCGCCGCCGAAGAGATGACGGGCGTGCACGCCCCCGCGCGCGAGCCGGATGCCGAACGCGCCGATCGCGAGGTAGCCCACGACCTGCGCCGCGCTCATCGCGAACAGGTGCGACGCGGCGACGCTGCGCGAGTACCCGTCGACCTCCATCAGCCACGGCACCGCCCACAACCCCTGGATGGCCATGAACGCTCCCATCGCGAGCGTGCCGAGCGGCGCGATCCACCAGAAGCGGCCATGCCGGAAGATCGTGGCGAGTCCCGCGACCTGCTCGCCCAGGCTTGCCGGCGCGCCATGCCGCTCGATATCGGGAACACGCAGGTAGACCGCGAGCGCAGCGAGCAACGTCGCCACCGCGAGCACGGCGAACACCACGCGCCAGGTGGTAAAGGACAGGGCGAGATCGAGCGGCACGGTGGCCACCAGCGCGCCGGCGCCGCCGGCCACCATGATCCACCCCGCATACGACGTCTGCCGGTCGGCCGGATACCATGCCGCGATCGCCTTGAGGGGCGTCATCAGCGCAGCGCAGACGCCGGCGCCGATGATCGCGCGCGCCAGTGTGAGCGTGGCGAGAGACTCGGCCGCAGCGAAGAGCCCCGCGCCGACGGCCGCCACGACGAGCAGCACCGGCTCCACGCGGCGCGGCCCGTAGCGGTCGAGCAGCACGCCCACCGGCAACTGCATGGCCCCGAACGCCAGCAGGTACGCGCTCGTCAGCATCCCGAGCGACGACGGCGCCAGATCGAACTCGCGCACCAGGTCCGGCGAGATGACCGCGTTGACCGTGCGAAAGAGGTAGGAGAGAAAGAAGCCCGCCGCGAAGGCGAAGTAGACCTGCGTGAAGCGCATGGTCATGCGCGGAAGATGAAATAGACTGCCCCGACGAGGCAAAGGCCCGCCCAGAGGAAGTCGAGCCTCATCTCCTGCCCCATGTAGAGCACCACGAACGGCACGAAGACCGCGAGCGTGATCACCTCCTGCATGATCTTGAGCTGCGCGAGCGAAAGCGCGCTGAAGCCGATACGGTTCGCGGGGACTTGCAGCAAATACTCGAAGAGAGCGATGCTCCACGAGATCAATGCCGCAACCCACCACGGGCTTGCGGCGAGATTCTTGAGGTGCGCATACCACGCGAACGTCATGAAGACGTTCGAGAGAGTGAGAAGCACCGCGGCGGACATGGCCGGATGCTGGGTGGCGAAGGCGGTAAGGTTCATGGCGGCCGTTCAGGAACCGCGCGATTATCGCCTACCGGACGTACGGCCCCGCCGCGGGCAGCGTGACGCCCACCACCGCGCCCCGCCCGTCGGCGCGGTTTGCCGCGTGCACCGACCCGCGATGGAACTGCGCGATCAACCTCACGATGTACAGGCCGAGCCCCAGGTGCGGGCCGGCGGCGTCGCCGCCCGCACGCACCGACACCATGGACTCGAAGAGGCGCCCTTCCATGCCTTCCGGCAGCGGCGGGCCCTGGTTGGCGACCGTGAGGTCGATCGTGTCGTCGCGGCGCGCGAGGGTGACCTCGATGGTCCCGCCGTCGGCGAACTCCACTGCGTTGGCGACGAGCTTGTCGAGCATCTGCGCCACGAGATCGGGGGAGCCGTCCACTTCCACCGGCGAAGCCTCGGACGCGAGCGTGAAGCGGGCCTCGGGATACGCGAGCCGATAGCCCTCGACGCATCCCGCCACGACCGGCACGAGATCGAAGCGCTCGCGCTCGACGTCGGACAGGCTCTGCTCGAGGCGTGCGGCTTCCGCCATCCGCGTGAGGATCTGCGTGAGGCGCACCAGTCCCTCCTGCGCGCGCTCCATGTACACGCGCGCCTCGTCGGGCAGCGCCGTGACCCTGAGGTTGTCGAGCGAGCTGCGGACCACCGCGATCGGCGTGCGCAGCTCGTGCGAGAGGCGGCTCGCCATCTTCTCCTGGTAGGTCGCGTGGTCGGCGAGCCGCGCGAGCACGCTCGCGAAGCTGCGCGAGAGATCGCCGATCTCGTCGCCGGCCTTCGAGCTCGAAAGTGGCGCGCGCAGGCGGCCGTCGGCGTCGATGGCCCGCTCGGCGTCGTCGCGCAGGCGACGGATCCGCTGCGAGAGCAGCGTCGCGTACGCCGTGAGCGCGAGCGAGCCCACGAGCAGCACGGCGAGCACGATGTTGAAGAGGCGCTCGAAGGCGCGATTGCGCTCGGCGAGCACGGCATTGCCCGTCTCCTCCACCACCACGACGCCGCGCACCTCGTCGCCGACCCACACGGGATGCGCGGCACTCACGATCATCGCGCGGTCGTCCGACGTGCGGCGCCGATCGGTGGTGAGAATGCCGGCGAGTGCCCCCTCCACGCTGCGGCCGCGCGGAGCACCGAGTATTGCCGCGTCGTCGACGAAGTCTGCCCGCGGCTGGTCGAGGAACGCCTGGTAGAGCTTGCCCACGGTCGCCTGCCGGATGCGGTCCCAGGTCGACGCCGGCGGCCGTTGCGCGGGAGCGGGCTTGAGCGTGCCCGCGCGGGCGAGCACGATGCCCTGGCGATCGATCACCCAGATGCGCGCCGTCGTGCGCGACAGTCCCTCGATGATCTGCGCGATCTCGGGCGACGCCGAGGGCGGCAGCGATGGCCCGCCGATGCCATGCTCCCCCACCTCTGCGCGGGCGAACGGCGCGATCGGATCGGGCGGCGTGGCGAACAGGCGCGGCCGGTCGTGCAGCGCCGTCGCTACCGCCTGCGCGGTACCCGCGAGAGTTCTCTCGTGCGCGTCGCGCAGCACGCGCTCGAGCTCGCGCACGTAGTTTACGCCGAGCCACGGCAAGACGAGAAACACCGTGAGAACGAGGAGCAGCTGCGCGCGGATGGACAGCGCGATGCGCGGAGGCTTCACGCCCTGCTGCCCGGCGTCACGGCGCGGGATCCACGGCCTCGCTCGACCACCGGTAGCCCATGCCGTAGACGGTGGCGATGCGATCGAAGGCCGGGTCCACCGCCTGGAACTTGCGGCGCATGCGCTTGACGTGCGAGGTGATGGTGCTGTCGTCCACCACGATGGATGCATCCCGCATCAGGGCGTCGCGGTCCTTGACGTGGCCGGGATGGCGCGCGAGCGAGTGCACCATCCAGAACTCGGTCAGCGTCAGGTCCACGCGCCTGCCGCGCCAGTCGGCGGTAAGGCGCTTCACGTCGAGCGCGAGCGCGCCGCGGACCAGCACGTCCTCGGCATCGGGCGGCGCACTCGACAGCTCGCTCCGGCGGAAGAGCGCCGCGATGCGCGCGGCGAGGTGCGGCAGGCTCACGTCCTTGGTGAGATAGTCGTCGGCGCCGAGCCGCAGCCCCGCCACGATGTCGAAATCGGAATCGCGCGCCGACAGGATGATGATCGGCAGCGTGGCAGACAGCGCCCGCAGCTCGCGGGTGAGCGTGAAGCCGCCGTCGACCTCGTCGCCGAGACCGATGTCCACCAGGGCGAGGTCGGGCAGGCGCGTGCGGAATGCGGCGAGTGCCTCGGGGCGCGACGCGTAGCCCGTCACCTCGTAGCCGTGCCGGCGCAGCGCCTCGGTGTAGTTGGCGCGGATGGCGGCGGCGTCCTCGACGATGGCGATTCGCTTCATCAGGGCTCGGTGATCAGCAAACGGGTCTCGGTGACGGCGTCGAAGCAGCAGGCGGCGCATCGAGCGCCGCTGGCGCATCGCGGCGATGCGGATCGATCGCCCCGGTTCCCCGCTCCGTTCGAGCTGCGGGAGGAATATACCCCGGCGTCGCGTTGCGCGACCTCGCGGCGGGACGCACGAACCGTCACTGCCACCGGTTCGCCACATTTGCTCGCCGGTTCGCCCCTTTTCGGACCCGGACTGCACCCGATGCGCGCGTGAAATGCGTTCCATCGGGGGCGTGTTGCCGGCGGGCGCCCTCGGATCAGTCAACGGGCACCGCCGGCACCCGATTTCGAGGACGAGGGGCGACGAGCATGGCGGGCGTGGCGAACGCGGCAAGGATGGCGGCGGGGGATGCCGCCGGCAAGGTGCGGGGAAACGGGATCCCGCGGCAGTCGGGTGCCGTGCCGGAAGCCCGTCCTGCACGAGACGCGGGCAGCGCCGCGATCGATGCCGGGCGCCTGCTGCGTGGCGAGTGGCGAACGCTCGGCCGCTTCGTACTCGAGGCCTTCGGCGCCGGACTGCTGGTCAGCCTGGTGCTGGCGCTCGCGGTGTTCATCGTCACGAGTCCCGCCACGGCGGCAACCACGGCGAGCCCGCCCGGGGCGCTCTACCTCACGGCCCCCGACGGCACGCGCGCGCAGACGCCGCTCGTCTTCACCGACGTGGCCATGCGCGTGACGGGGATGATCGCCCGCGTGACCGTCACGCAGCACTTCGTGAATCCCACCGACGAGTGGCGCGAGGGCGTGTACGTCTTTCCGCTGCCGGAGAAGGCGGCCGTGGATCATCTGCGCATGAAGGTGGGTGAGCGTGACATCGAGGGGCAGATCAAGGAGCGGGGCGAGGCCAGGCGCACCTACGATGCCGCCAGGGACGGCGGGCACAGGGCCACCCTCGTGGAGCAGGAACGGCCGAACATGTTCACCACGAGCGTGGCCAACATCGGTCCGCGCGACGAGATCGCGGTGACCTTCGAGTACCAGGAAACGCTGCGCTACGACGACGGCACGTTCCGCCTGCGCCTTCCGCTCGCGATCACGCCGCGCTATATCCCCGGCGAGCAGCTCGCGTCGCTAGGAAGCGGAATCGGCGTGGCGGCGCCGACGACGGCGGTCCTCGACGCCGATCGGATCACGCCTCCGGTCGTGCCGCGCAGCGAGGGTCACGTGCTGCCCGTGCGCATCGACATCGATCTCGATGCCGGGTTTCCGCTCGCCGGTCTCGCGAGCACGTATCACCCGGTGCGCATCGAGCCGCTGGAGGGGCATCGTTACCACGTCGCACTGGCCGATGGCCCGGTGCCGGCGTCGCGCGACTTCGAGTTGACCTTCACCCCGGAGACCGGCGCGGCGCCCCGTCTCGCGCTCTTCACGGAGACGAAGGGCGGCCGGGCGTACGCGCTGCTGATGGCGCTTCCCCCGTCTGCCGGGGAGGCCGGCGTGCCGCGTCCGCCGCGCGAGATCACCTACGTCGTCGACACGTCGGGCTCGATGGAGGGCGTCTCGATGACGCAAGCCCGCGAGGCCCTGCTGCTGGCCCTCGACCGCCTGCAGCCCGGCGATCGCTTCAACGTGATCGAATTCAACTCGGGCACGCATTCCCTCTTCGCCGCACCCGTGCCCTACGACAGCGAAACGGCCGCGCGCGCCCGGCGCTTCGTGAACGGCCTGCGCGCCCGTGGCGGCACGGAGATGCTGCCGGCGCTCGAGATCGCGCTCGCCGGGGAGCGCACCGCATCCCTCCTGCGCCAGGTGGTGTTCCTCACCGACGGCGCGGTCGGCAACGAGGACGCGATCCTCAAGCTCGTGGGTGAGCGTCTCGGCGACCGGCGGCTGTTCACGGTGGGCATCGGACCCGCGCCCAACATGTTCTTCATGACCCGGGCCGCGCAGTTCGGCCGCGGCACGTACACCGCGATCGGCGACGTGCACGAGGTCGGCGAGAGGATGGCGGCACTCTTCCGCAAGCTCGACAGCCCCGCCCTCACCGACATCGAGGTCGCGTGGCCCGCTGGTGCGGACGTGTGGCCGCGCGTGGTGCCCGACCTCTACGCGGGTGAGCCGGTCGTGGTGACGGCACAGTTCAACGCCGCCGCGCTCGCCACCGATGGCAGCGGCAATGTCGCGATCGCCGGCCGCCGCGGAGACAGCACGTGGACCACCCTGGTGCCCGCCGCGGACGCGCGCCCGGCGTCGGGCATCGGCGTGCTGTGGGCGCGCGCCAGGATCGATGCGCTGATGGACGCCGGCCGGCGCGGTGCGCCCCAGGACGACATCCGTGCCGCCGTGCTCGACGTCGCGCTCACCCATCATCTGGTGTCGCGCTACACGAGCCTCGTGGCGGTCGACGTCACGCCGGTGCGTGCCGGCGGCGGCGGCGACCTGCCCCGGAACGCCGTCCCCGGCAACATTCCCGACGGGCTGACCGGATTCGACGCCCTGCCGCAGACCGCCACACCCGCCACGCTCCTCCTGCTCGCCGGGATGCTGGTGCTGCTCCTGGCCGCAGGTCTTGCGTGGCGGTCGCGGACCATGCCGGCGACCGCAGCCTGAGACAGGCGATTCGCGCGACGAGGAGCATCACGATGAACACCACCGCCGAGCGAGGAGGACCTTTCGTCCGCGCATCCGTGCAGGCTCGCAACTGGATGCGGGCGGCGCCCCCGGGGATCGGGCGTCGCGCCGCAACGGACGAGTCTTCCCCGGTCGGCGGTGGCGGGCCGTGCACGACGGTGACGCCGGCCTGCGAGGGCGCGAGTCCACCTGCGACGCCCCCGTCCGTGCGCCGCGTGCGCCTGAAGCGTCTGCTCACGCTCACGGCCGGCGCACTTGCCCTTGGCGGCGCCGCCATGCTCGGCGAGGGCGCATACATCCATGCGAAAGCCGCTCTCGCGCAGGTCCTCCTCGAACGGGCGTGGCAGCGCGAGCGCGTCACCGGTGAGCCGGTCAAGCCGTGGCCGTGGGCCGATACGCACGCGGTGGCGCGACTGCACGCGCCGGCCCAGGATGCCGACGTGCTCGTTCTCGCCGGCGCCTCCGGGCGCACGCTGGCGTTCGGGCCGGGCCATCTCGATGGCTCGGCGCTGCCGGGGGACGCCGGAAACGCGGTCATCACGGCGCATCGCGACACGCACTTCCGCTTCCTGCGCGCGGTGGCGACAGGCGACGAGATCGTGGTGGAACGGGCCGGTGGCGCGGTGCGCCGTTTCCGCATCCGCGATGCCTACGTCGCGGACCAGCGCAGCCTGCGCATTCCGCGCGACACCGACGTTCCCACGCTGACGCTCGTCACCTGCTACCCGTTCGATGCGATCGCACCCGGCGGGCCGCTGCGCTACGTGGTAGTGGCCGAGTCGGCGCCGCCGGGATCAAGGCAGGCGGGAGGGCGGACGCTTCAGCCCAGCGCCGGCGTGCCGCTGACGCGGGGCGGGTCGCCGTCGTCGAACGTGGAGAAATTGGCGCTCACGCCGCTCGCGGGAGACGGCCCGTAGAGCACCTGCATCTCGACCAGCCCCGCCTTCCAGGCGTGCTCCAGGTCGCGCTCGACGGCCGCGAGGACGTCGTCGCCCTCGCGAACCAGGCGCTTGATGCCGAAGGCGCGATTGCGTCCGTTCACCTTCGCCATGTACAGCGCCATGTCGACGAGCCCGATCGCCCGATCCCAGGACAGCGGGGCACTCGCCGGCGGCAGGGGCATCGACATGTAGCCGATGGACATCGTCGTCCGCACCACCCGCCCGTCGAGCATGATCGGCTGCGCGGAGATCGCCCTCAGGATGCGTGCGGCGAGGTCGTCGATCCGGTCGGCCCCGGTCGTGGCATGGACGAGGAACTCCTCGCCGCCCCAGCGAACCACGATGTCGGTGTCCCGCAGCGTCGCGCGCAGGCGATCGGCCACGGCGACCAGCACGGCGTCGCCGATCGCATGGCCGAAGCGGTCGTTCGTCTCCTTGAAGTGATCGATGTCGATGAGCAGCAACGCACTGGCCGGACTGTCGCCATGGCCGCGCTGCAGCTCGCGCTGCGCGTCGCCGGAGTCCACGAACATCTGGAAGTAACGGCGGTTGTAGAGGGCGGTCAGGGGGTCGCGGGTGCTCTGCACGCTCAACTCGGCATTCTTGCCGGCGAGTAGCGCGTTGGTCCGGCGCAGCTTGCGGTAGAGCACGGCGACGACGACGAAGGAGGCCGCGAACAGCCCGGCCAGCAGCCACCAGATGCGCTGCACCAGCACCCGGCTGGCGATCTCGGTAGTCTTGACCTCGTTCTCGCGGGCGAGGAGCTCGATCTCGCGATTGCGCCTGTCCGTCTCGTATTTCTCCTGGATCTCGATGAGTGCGCGCTGCCGTGTCTGGATCGCGATCTCCTCGTTGAGCTTGCGCTCCCGATGGAACAGCGCGAGCGCGCCCTTGTAGTCCCCGATATGTTCGAGACCGCGGCCGTACTCGCCGACCAGCTCGGCGATCTCGGCCGTCGCGCCGGTCCGCTCGTATTGTGCGACCGCCTCGTCGATGAGTCGCTTGCCCTCCGGGACCCGCGACAGCGCGAGGAGCGCAAACCCGGCGTTCGCCTTGGCGGTCGCCGCAATCACCGGATCGCCCGATGCATCCGCGAGTTGCAGCGAGCGCCGCGCGAGGTCGAGCGCCGCGGTGTACTGCTTGCGCCGAAGCCTGATGTCGGACAGGTTGACCAGCGCCCGGGATTCGGCGACCCGGGAACGCGACGTGCGTGCGATCGCGAGCGCTTCCTCCATCGCCGCGAGCTCCCGGGCGGGACGATCGAGCAGCTCCATGACCGCCGACTCCACCATGCGGGCGTTCGCCATGGCATAGGCGCTTCTTGCCGCCTCTCCTTCCTGGTACGCGGTAAGGCTCGCCGCCAGCGCAGCGGGCGCGTTCTTGAGCGTGTACTGCAGCCACGCGAGCTGGTAGAGGGCGCTCGAGCGGCGATAGGCATTGCCGGCCACGTCCGCGAGCGACTGCGCTTCCTGGAGGCCCGCCATCGCCGCCTCGGTATGGCCACGCATCAGGGCCGACACGCCCATCGACAGGGCCGCCCAGTAGCGAAGGTCGAGATCGCCGGCGCTCACCGCGAGGCCGTGCGCTTCCCGGGCCAGCGACGCCGACCGCGCGGCGTCACCGGTGGCCGATTCGATCATGCCGCGGATGAGCAGTGACACGGCCTGCGTCGCCGGATCCTGCGTCCTCCCGGCGTCGTCGGCCACACGGTCAGCCAGGTCCGCCGCGTCGGCGGTGTTACCCGTGAGCACCTGCGCCTGACCGAGAAGCACCTGCCATCGCCGTCTCTCGGCCGCCGGTGCGGCCTCCGCGCGGGGCTCCAGGGCCAGGAGCTCCTCGCGCGTGCGCTGGGGATGGCCGAGGAGCGCGGCCTCGAGCGAGTGCAGGCGCGCGGTCAGCCCGTCGTCGGCCTGCGCCGCCAGGGCGCAGAGCAGCGCCAGCAACGCGACGATTCGCGGCAGAAGGTACCCGCGCCGGGCACCGGAGTGCGTTCGCGCGTGGCGGTCAACGGTACGGTCGAGCACGGTCGCGGCCAGTTGCGACGGTATCGGGACACCGTGCGCGATGAGGCAAGGAACCGTGTCCTACGCAATTGTCGTGCCGCCCGGCAACCGTGCGGACGCGACGGCACACCTCCGGTCAGCGTGGGTCCGCGTACCGCGGGCGGCGTACGTCCGTCCTAGTTGGCCTTGGGGGTTCCCGGCGCGAGCACCGAGGGGCTTGCCGACGTGACGGGCGACGCGCTGCGCGCCGCCGGGTCGCGCACCGGAATGCGACTGCCCGTGCGGTACTCCTTCTCTTCCATCGGCTTGCTCTCGGCGTGCGAGGAGGATTGCCCGGAGCTCGTGGCGCAGGCGGCGAGCACGAGCGCTGCCGCGAGGATGAGGACTGCCTTCATTGGATTTGCCTTCGTCGACCCTGGCGCGGTGGCGAACGATGTCCGGCCGCGAGCGGGCAAAAGCGGCGAAGTATAGCGGGACCGTCCCCGTGCCGGCTACACGACGCGCAACACGAGTCCGCTCACGCCGAGCCCGCCGTAGTCGCTCGACCACGTCTGCCCCGGCGCCACGCACCAGGCATCGGTGAGCGTCCCGGTGGTGACGAGCTCGCCAGGGGCAAGCGGCGGCATCTGCGGCTGCCCGGACAGGAGGCGCACGAGATGCGCGAGCGCCAGCGCCGGGCTGTCGAGTACATTGCGTCCCACGCCGCGCTCCACGACCTCGCCATCCTTGCACAGCGTGAGCTCGAACGCGGGCAGGCGTCGCGCGAGTTCCTCGCGCCGGCCGCCGTCGACCGTCACGCGCGGCCCCACCACCACGGCGCGGTGCATGCCGAAGGCAGCGGTGCAATCCGGCGGCGTGAACCTCCAGTTCGGGAAAGGAGACTGCACGATCTCGAATCCCGGCGCGATCCAGTCGACGGCGGCGAGGACTGCGCCTGCGTCGGCATCCGGCGACAGGGCGCGGCCGATGCCGAACACCACCTCGGGTTCGATGCGCGGTTCACGGGCGCGGCCAAGTGAAAACGAGGCCTCCGCCGACGGCGCGTCGACGAGGGTCTCGCGCCATATGTGCGCCCACATCGGACGATCCACGCCGTAGCGCGCCCACAGCCCGCGGTTGGTGAAGCCGATCTTGCGGCCGACCGGGCGCCAGCCCTGCACACGGCGACGGCGTTCGATCTCGGCGAGAACGTCGTACGCCGCGGCGACGTCGAACGACGGGTCGCCGGCGGTGAATGGCGCCAGCGACTCGCCACTGTCGAATGCCGCGAGCAGGCGGGTGGCGATGTCGTCGCGCCGGGTGATGCTGTCGCGGCCCTCCGGGAGAGTGCTCATCGCAGGATCCGCAATGCGCGCAGCAACGTGGTGAGACCCACCCAGGCGGCCACGGTGATCACCATCCCGAGCACGACCGCCACGAGTGCGCCGTCGGTGCCGCCAAGACCCAGGCCGCGCATGACGAGCCAGCCCAGGCTCCCGCCGATGCCTCCGCAGAGGAGGATGCCGAGCACGCTCCAGGCGATGCCGGCGCCGCTAGACGCCATGGCCGCCTCCACGCACATCGACGCGGGCGATCCGCCTCACCCTGGAAACGTGCGCTCCCACTCGTCGCGGTCGAAACCCACGAGGATGCCCTCGTCCGACTCCACCACCGGACGCCGGATGGCGGTGGGATTGGCCACCATGAGCGAGATCGCCGAGCGCTCGTCCACCACGCGCGCCTGCGCTTCGGGCTCGAGCTTCTTCCACGTGGTGCCTCGCCGGTTGAGCAGCGCCTGCCAGCCCGTCGCCGCGCACCACGCGGCGAGCTTCTCCTGGGTGGGCGGCGTCTTCTTGAAGTCGACGAAGCGGTGCGACACGCCCCGCTCCGCCAGCCATTGCCGTGCTTCCTTCACGGTATCGCAATTGGTGATCCCGTACACGTTCATCCGGCACCCCTCCTTGGACCGAAGGCGGGTGTCTCCCCGCGTGCCGCCATGATACGGTGAACGTCGAGGCAAAGGGCCCGGCGCCGCACAATTCGCATCGCGCGCAACGTCGATTGAGCGACCGCGAGGAACGGTGCTACGCTCGTCCGGTCGCAAGGCTTCACGAGTCCCAGCGCAAGATGGCAGTCATCGCGGTCGGCGGCTTCCAGCACGAGACCAACACCTTCGCTCCCAGCAAGGCCGACTACGCGGCCTTCGCACAGGGCGGTGCGTGGCCCCCGTTGACGGAGGGCGAGGCGATCGCGCCGCGCCTCGCCAACGCCAACATCCCGGCCACCGGGGCCATCGCCGCGCTGCACGCTGCCGGGTTCCGCACGCACGGCCTCGCATGGGCGGCAGCCTCCCCTTCGGCGCACGTCACCGAGGATGCCTTCGAGCGCATCGTCGGCGCGATGACCACGCGCCTCGCGCACGCCGGTCCGGTCGACGGCGTCTACCTCGACCTGCACGGTGCGATGGTCACCGAGCATCTGGATGACGGCGAGGGGGAGATCCTGGCGCGCGTGCGCCGCATCGTCGGGCCGCAGGTGCCCATCGTGGCGAGCCTCGACCTCCACGCCAACATGACGCAGCGGATGATGGCGATCGCCGACGGCATGGTCGCGTATCGCACGTACCCGCACGTCGACATGGCCGACACCGGGCGGCGCGCGGCGCGGATGCTGCTCCGGCTTCGCGAGCGCGGTGCGCCGTTCGCTCGCGCGATGCGTCCGCTCGACTTCCTCACCGGGCTGTCGTCGCAGTCGACGTTCATCGAGCCGGGACGCCGCCTGTACGACCTCCTCGCCGCGATCGAGCGCGAGGAGGACACCGTCCTCTCCTTCACGCCCGGCTTCCCGATGGCCGATTTTCCGGAATGCCAGATGGCGGTGTTCGGCTACGGCCCCGACCAGGCGCGCGTCGATCGCGCCGTCGATCGCCTCGCGCGTGCGATCCACGATGCGGAGCCGGAGTTCGCGCTCGACCTCTACGAGCCGCCGGAGGCCGTGGCCCGCGCCGCGCAGCGCGGCGACGTCGGCGCGCCCGTGGTGCTCGCCGACACGCAGGACAATCCCGGCGCGGGCGGCAATGGCGACACCACGGGACTCCTGGCGGCGCTCGTCGAGCGCGATCCGCGCGATGCCGTGCTGGGGCTGCTCATCGATGGCGCAAGTGCGAGGCAGGCGCACGAGGTCGGCATGGGGCGCACGGCGCAGTTCCGCTTGGGCGAGACATCGGGGGTGCCCGGCTACGTGCCGCTCGCCGGCGAGTTCAAGGTGACCGCACTTGCCGACGGAAACTTCACCTGCACGGGGCCGATGTTCAAGGGCTTCGCCATGAAACTCGGCCCGATGGCGGTGCTCGATCACGGCAACGTCCGCGTGGTGCTCGCCTCGAGGAAAGTGCAGGCGGCGGACCAGGCGATGTTCCGGCACGTGGGCATCGAGCCCGTGCAGCAGCGCATCCTGGCGCTCAAGAGCTCGGTGCACTTCCGTGCCGACTTCGAGCCGATCGCGCGCGAGATCCTCGTGGTGGCCGCCCCGGGACCGGCGCGCGCCGATCCCACCATGTTCGCGTTCCGGCGGCTGCGCAAGGGGTTGCGACTGAAGCCGCTCGGCCCGGCGTTCGCGTAAAGGGAATCCCTCCATGACGCAGATCCCTGCGAAGCCCCTGACCGGCGTCAAGGTGGTCGAACTCGGCGCCCTCATCGCCGGCCCTTACGCCGCGGCAATCCTCGCGCAGTTCGGTGCCGAGGTCGTCAAGATAGAGCCGCCGAAGAACGGCGATGCGCTGCGCACATGGCGCAAGCTGCACGACGGCACGTCGCTGTGGTGGCGATCGCAGAGCCGCAACAAGAAGTCGGTGACCGTCGACCTCAAGTCCCCGCGCGGACAGGACATCGTGCGGCGCCTCGTGCGCGACGCCGACATCGTGATCGAGAATTTCCGCCCCGGCGCGCTCGAAGCCTGGAAGCTCGGCTGGGACGACCTTTCCAGGATCAACCCGGACCTCGTCATGGTGCGCATCTCGGGTTACGGGCAAAGCGGCCCGTACAAGGATCGCCCGGGATTCGCTGCGATCGCCGAGTCGATGGGCGGACTGCGCTACGTGACGGGCTATCCCGATCGTCCGCCGGTGCGTGCGGGCGTGTCGATCGGCGACACGCTCGCCGGGCTGTACGGGGTCATCGGCGCGCTGCTCGCGATGCATCACCTCAAGGTGAACGGCGGACGCGGCCAGTTCATCGACGTCGCGCTCTACGAGGCGGTATTCGGCGTGATGGAGAGCCTGATCCCCGAGTACGCCGCCTTCGGCCACGTGCGCGAGCGCACCGGCGCCAGCCTGCCGGGCATCTCGCCGTCGTCGACCTATCCCTGCCGCGACGGCCGCTACGTCATCGTCGCTGGCAACGGCGACTCCATCTTCAGGCGCCTCATGAACGCGATCGGGCGGCCCGACCTCGCCGACGATCCGCGCCTCGTGCGCAACGACGGGCGCGCGCAGCACGCCGACATGCTCGACGAGGCCATCGCCGCCTGGACCCGCCAGCACGACCTCCCCGAGGTGCTGCGCGTGATGGAACAGGCGGAGGTGCCGAGCGGCCGAATCTACACCGCGGCCGACATCCACGACGATCCGCACTACGCCGCGCGCGGCATGATCGAGCGGCACACGCTCGCCGACGGCGCACCCATCGCGATCCCGGGCATCGTGCCCAGGCTCTCCGCGACGCCGGGCGGCACGACGTGGCTCGGGCCCGATCTGGGCGCCCATACCGACGAGGTGCTGGCGTCGATCGGCATCGTGGGCAACGAACTGGCGCAGCTTCGACGCGACGGCGTGGTGTAGCCGCGCGTCCGCGGTAAGCTCGGGCCTCGTTGCCGCGATTCCGATCCTCACCCGTCATGCCAACGGACCGTACCCACCTCCTGCTGATCGACATCGGCAACACGTTCCTCAAGTGGGGCCTGTACCGTCCGTCGGCACAGGGGTCCGCGCGCGACAACCGCGTGGATTCGGGACATGCGCTGCTCGAGGAGATTCCCGCGTTGCGGGTGCAGCTCGGCAGGGCGCAGACCCCGCGGACGATCGTGATCTCCAACGTGGCCGGCACGCGGGCGCGGGCGGCGACGATGCGCCTGCTCGAGGCGTGGCCCGGTGCGCCGGCACCTCATTGGGTCGTGCCGCAGGACGCGCAGTGCGGGGTGGTCAATCGCTATCGCAATCCTGGCCAGCTCGGCAGCGACCGCTGGGCGGCGCTCATCGGCACGCGGCGTCTGTTCGGTCCCACGCCGGCGATGGTCGTGGTCTGCGGCACCGCGACCACGATCGACTTCCTCTCCGGGGAGGGCGTGTTCAAGGGCGGCGTCATCATGCCGGGCGTCGGCCTCATGCTGCGCTCGCTGCACGAAGGCACGGCCGCCCTCCCCGACCGGGGCGGCGAGTTCACTGCCTACCCGACGCAAACCATCGACGCGATGGCGAGCGGTTGCCAGCACGCGCAGGCGGGCGCGATCGAGCGCCTGTTCGCGAGCGAGCGGCGCGTGCTGCCCGACGTGACCTGCGTGCTCTCGGGGGGCGCCGCGCCCGCCGTGGCGCCACGGCTGACCATCCCCTACACGCTGCAGGAGAACATTGTCCTCGAAGGGCTCTACGCGATCGGGATGGCACGACACGACGCCGGCGCGACCTGAGCGCGGGGGAGTGGATCGCGGCGAATCCTGCGGCGACCGCATCCTTGCACGTGCAGCGCGATGCGCGCCGCTCACCGGCGCCCGCGCTCCAAATCCCGCGCGCTGCTACCCGCCCCTGATCGCGCTCATCACCTTCGAGAGGTCGAGCGTGCGCGCCTGCTCGGTGATCTGCGCGGTGTACTTGCCCTGCATCTGTTTGGCCTGTCCCAGCATCTGCGAGAAAGCCTGCTGGAGCCCGGCGGTATCGATGCTGCGGCCGCCCGCGTAGTAGCGCTTCGCAACCTGGCCGAGTGCGTAGGTCGTGGCGAACGAGAACGCCGCTCCTGTGCCTGCGCGGCCGAGGCCGCCCAGCAATCCGCCGCCGATGCTTCCGAGCAGGCCGCCCATGAGCTTGCGACCGAACTGCTCGAGATATTGCGACGTCAGGCCCACGCCAAGCGTGGCGAGGAGGTCCTTGATGTGGCCGCTGTCGAGCTCGTATCCGTGCGCCTTGCCGATGCGGTACACCATCCGCATCTGCAGCGGAATGATCGCCATCGATGCGAGCGACTGCGGGAGGAGCTCGAGCGCGCCGTTCAGGATCGAGTAGTTGAGGATCATCTTGTCGAGATCCTCGCCGGTGGCGGGAATCGCCGACACCAGTGCGCCGTCGAGCGCGGTGCTCGCGGGCGACACGGCAGCCATCGCGGTCGCATCCTGCTCCACGCGCGCGGCGTCCGCGGGTTGCACGCCGAGCACCTGCGCAAGACGCGCGAGAAAGTCGTGCTCGGCCTGCGTGGTGGCGCCGTCGGCATTGCAGATGCCGGCCGCCATCTCGTAGGCGAGCCCCTTCTGTTCTGGCGTGGTGAAGGCACCGGCAACGCTCGCGAGGTCCGGACGGTGCAGGAGCACTTCCTCGTACACGGCGGTGAGATCCACCCCGTCGCCGAACGTCGCCGCGGCGCGCTGCAGGGCCTGGCGCTCACGGTCATCGTTGTTGCCGTCGGCAAAGGCGGCCATGAGGCAAAGGGTCAGCGCCGCGCGCTGCTGGGAGGCGTCCATGGTCATGCGTCCATTCTGGTCAGCCGGAGAGTGTAACGCTACGGACGCGGCGGCGGATGGATGTTGTCCACCCAGTGCACCTCTTCCGGATTGGGCTCGACGTTCGGCAGGTCGAGATTCACCACCACCGGCTCCTGGCCGCTGCGGCAGAGCACGCAGGACAGCGGCTCGTCGTCGCTCGCGTTGATCTCCTGGTGCGGGACGTACGGCGGGACGTAGATGAAGTCGCCGGGACCCGCTTCGGCCGTGAACTCGAGGCGGTCGCCCCATTTCATCCGCGCCCTGCCGCTCACCACGTAGATCACGCTCTCGACCGCGCCGTGATGATGCGCGCCGGTCTTCGCCTTGGGGTGGATCACCACCGTGCCCGCCCAGAGCTTCTCCGCGCCCACGCGCGCGTGGCTGATCGCAGCCGCGCGATTCATGCCGGGTGTCTGCGCGGTGTTGGTATCGAGCTCGCCCGCACGCACCACGCGCACGCCGTGCAGTCGCCATTTCGTCGTCATCGCAAGCCTCCCGCGTCCATTCTCCTCACTGGCAGCTTCCTCGCGCCGTCAACGCAGCTCGCAGCGCGTCGGCCTCTCGCGCCCGCATCCTTGCACCATCGGCGGCGCCCGCCCCTTTCACTCGACACAATCGCGATCAATGTTGTTCCGCATCGCCACCGCGAACTCTTCGATGGTGCACGGGAACCCCGGCGCGGTCGAGCTGCAACCCGGCAGCCGCAGCGGGGTGCGCGCAGGCAGGACATCCTCGACCAGCGGCCGCCCGTTGCGCAGCTGATCTACATTCTGCGCGACGAAGGCCGTGTACACGCGCAGCTTCCGGTCCTTGGCATTCTCGCGCACCTCGAACACCAGGCCGCCGCCCGGCGGCACCTGGTTGCGCTGGTACCCGGCCTGCAGCCAGCTCACGTCCATCAGGCTCGCGAGATTCCACAGGTTGCTGTCCTGCCCCACGTAGAGCACGACCGATGCGTCGCGTATGGCGGGATCGATGACGCCGAAGCCGAGCATCCGCGCACTCGTCACGGCCGCGGCCACCTTGTGCAGCAACGCCGAGCCGCGCTTGCGCGCGAGGTAGGGCGTGCGCTGCAACAGGTCGCGCTGCTCCGTGGCAAGGCGCACGGCGTCGCGCAGCTGCGCCGGCGTGGCGCGGCCCCAGGCAACCGCGTCGGCGTCGATGCCGGCGAGATACTGGTCGAAGAGCGCAGTCGACGCTGCGGCACCGATCGGCAGCGCACCGATCATCTCGAGCCCGGCGCCTTCGGGCAGCGGCGACATCGCGGTAGGCAGGTCGGTGAGGCGGCACGACTCGCCCCGCCCGAAGGCGGTGCACAGCGCCGGCCTGCAGCAATCGAGCGCGGACTGCAGCGTATCGAAAGGACCCTTGAGATCCCGCGTGATGCGATTGAGGTCGCCGTGAGCGCGTTCGAGCACGCGCGCCTGGGCCGCAAGGGGGTCGAGGCGGCAGACGCCGGCCTCGAGCGGGTGGAAGATGGGATCGGACCGCCGCCCTGCGGGTTCCTCCCGGGCCGCCGCCGCGCCGTCACCGCGCGCGCCGGTGAAGGTGCGCACGACGATTCCGCATCCCGGCGCGAAGCCATCGACGAAGGCCCGCGCCGTGGCCCGGGTTCGCTCGACGCGATCGGCGTGGATGTACACGCTGCCCACCTGCGGACATCCTGCCGCCGTGATCACCGCGGACTCCGCCAGGAACTGGCGATAGTACTTGCCGAGCTGCGCGACGCCTTCCGCGCCGCGGGGCGTAAGGGCGCCCGGCGGCAGGGTCCACGCGGGCCAGGGTTGCGCCGCCCAGTTCGACAGCTCCGTGGCCGACGCCACCGGCACGCTCGTGCCTTCGCGCATCACGATGACGAGCTTCGAAAGCGGCTCGTCGGCCTGCAACTGCGCGCGCACGGGCGCGACGGGCAGCAGCGTGAATGCCAGGAAAAGCAGGAACCAGCGCATGCCGGAGTCTAGCAGCGGGGCCGCGCACCGGGGGCGCAGCGCGCGCAACGCCGTACCGGACGACCGAAGCGCCCGATCCCGGGCGCAGTATCATTGCCATCCCATTCGAAGGAGAGCGCCATGAGCCAACGTGAAGTCGTCATCCTCTCCGGCGTACGCACCGCGATCGGTGACTACGGCGGAAGCCTCAAGGACATCCCGCCGAGCGAACTCGGCGCCAGGGTCGTCAGGGAAGCCGTCGCCCGCGCGAAGATCGATCCCGCCAGCGTGGGCCAGTGCGTGATCGGCAACGTGATCCACACCGAGCCGCGCGACATGTACATCTCGCGGCTCGCGGCGGTGAACGGCGGCCTGCCGCACGATACCGGCGCGCTGACCGTCAACCGCCTGTGCGGCAGCGGCCTGCAGGCGCTCGTCTCGGCCTCGCAGTACATCCTGCTCGGCGACGTCGACGTCGCGGTAGCCGGCGGCGCCGAGAGCATGAGCCGCGCGGCTTACGCCAACCTTACGCAGCGCTGGGGCGCGCGCATGGGCGACAGCAAGGTCGTCGACATGATGGCGGGCGCCCTCACCGATCCGTTCGACGCGATCCACATGGGCGTCACCGCCGAGAACGTGGCCGCGCGCTGCGAGATCTCCCGCGAGCAGCAGGACGCCTTCGCGGTGGAGAGCCACCGCCGGGCCACCGCCGCCCACGCTGCCGGCCACTTCAAGAGCCAGATCCTGCCGATCGAGATCAAGACCAAGAAGGGCCCCGTGGCATTCGAGCACGACGAGCACGTTCGCGCCGACGCCACGCTCGAGAGCATGGGCAAGCTCCGCGCCGTGTTCCAGAAGGAGAACGGCACCGTGACCGCCGGCAATGCCTCGGGCATCAACGACGGCGCGGCGGCGCTGGTGCTGATGGAGCGTGCCTCCGCCGAAGCGAAGGGACTGAAGCCGATGGCGCGCCTCGTGGCCTACGGTCACGCCGGCATCGATCCCAAGGTGATGGGGCTCGGTCCCGTCTCGGCAGTCAAGCGTGCGCTCGCCAGGGCGAAGCTCACGCTCGCCGACCTCGACGTCATCGAGTCCAACGAGGCCTTCGCGGCGCAAGCGCTCGGCGTGTCGAAGGAACTCGGCCTCGATGCCGCCAAGGTCAATCCGAACGGCGGCGCCGTCGCCATGGGCCATCCGGTGGGCGCGACGGGCGCGATCCTGACGGTCAAGGCCCTCTACGAGCTCCAGCGCACGGGCAAGCGGCACGCGCTCGTCACGATGTGCATCGGTGGCGGACAAGGAATCGCGGCGATATTCGAACGCATGTAGGACACGCCGCCGGACGCGGAAAACGCTTCCGGCGGCGCTTCCGGCGGCAGTCTGCGGACGGGCTTGCGGGCGATTGAACTTCCCATGTGCGGGCCCGATCTATGGCATCTTCGCGTGCCCTCCTGCACCCCTGCGATGCCACTGTTCCCCGCCTTCCGTCGATCGTTCGTACGTCCCACCCGCACGGCTGTCGCCGGATGGCAACGCCGGCAACGCGCCCTGCTCCTGGCCGTGGCGTTCGTGGCGCTGCCAGCGGCAGCGTTCGATTTCGACGACGTCGCCCGGCGCGCGGCGCAGCTCGCCGAACGTCCGTACAAGGCGCCGAGCGTCACCCTGCCGAAGACGCTGCAGAACCTCACCTACGACCAGTATCGGGACATCCGCTTCAAGCCGGCGATGGCGCTGTGGCGCAGCGCCGGCCTGCCGTTCGAGATCCAGCTCTTCCATCCCGGCCTGTACTACGACCAGCCGGTGAAGATCTCCGAAGTCGTGCGCGGCCAGCCGCGCGAGATCCGCTTCGACCCGGACGCCTTCGACTACGGCAAGAACGACGTCGACCGCAAGCAGCTCGCGGGCCTCGCGTTCGCGGGCTTCCGCGTGCACTTTCCGCTCAACAATCCCAAGTACAAGGACGAGGTGCTGGTGTTCCAGGGCGCCTCGTACTTCCGTGCGCTCGGCAAGGACCAGCGCTACGGCCTGTCGGCGCGCGGCCTCGCCGTCGACACCGCGCTGCCGTCGGGCGAGGAGTTCCCGCGCTTCACCGAGTTCTGGATCGAACGGCCCGAGCCTGGCGCCAAGGAGCTCACGATCTATGCGCTGCTCGACAGCAAGCGCGTGGCGGGCGCGTACCGCTTCGTGCTCACGCCCGGCAACGAGACCGTCACGCTCGTCAGGGCGCGCATCTTCCTGCGCGAGAACGTGACCAAGCTCGGACTGGCGCCGCTCACCAGCATGTACTTCCACGGCGAGAATCAGGGGGCCGTCGCGCGCGACTACCGGCCCGAGGTGCACGACTCGGATCTCCTGCTCATCCAGGCGGGGACCGGCGAATGGATCACGCGGCCGCTGGTCAATCCGCGGCGCCTCCTCGTGACGTCGTTCGCACTCACCAATCCGGCGGGCTTCGGTCTCATGCAGCGCGACCGCTCGTTCGACAACTACCAGGACCTCGAGGCGCGCTACGAGCTGCGCCCTTCCGCCTGGGTCGAGCCGCGCGGCCAGTGGGGCGCGGGCCGCGTCGAACTCGTGCAGATCCCGACCCCCGACGAGACCAACGACAACATCGTCGCGTTCTGGGTCCCGGACGCGCCGCCACCGATTGGAAAGCCATTCGATTTCGAGTACCGCATCCGCTGGCAAAAGGACACCGAGATGCGGGCACCGCTGGCCTACGTCACGCAGACGCGGCGCGGGCATGGCTATTCGCGGGTGCCGGACCCCTCGGTGGGCTTCGTGGTCGACTTCGACGGCGCGGTCCTCAGGAAACTGCCGCCCGAATCGCTGGTCGAACCGGTCGTCACCACCGATGCCAATGGCGAGATCGTGGAGAGCCGCGTGTACCGCAACGACGTCACCGGCGGCTTTCGACTGCGCCTGCGGGTGAAGCCCATCGACGCGAAGAAGCCCGTCGAGCTGCGCGCTTTCCTCAAGTCCGGCAACCAGACGCTCTCCACCACGTGGAGCTACGTCCTCCCCGCCGAGTGACCGCAGATGGGATGGGTCGACGCTGCCGTAGCCATGGGTGACACAGCCCTGGGTTCGCTGGGCTCCCGGCTGCGCGCGGCACTCGCGCATCCCGGCGCCGAAGGCGCGGTGCGTACCGATGCACACGGCCACGCGCGCCTCGTGACCACCCCCGATCTCGTGCGCAGCCCCATGGGCCCACGCCCGTGGCGGCCGCAAGCCGAGGGCGACCTCGAACCGCCCGCCGGGCGCCGGCGCACCCGATGGTTCCACGCGGCCAACCGCCGTCGCTTCGTGCTGCTGCTGCTGGTGCTCGGCCTCACCTGGCTTGCCACCACGACGATGAGCGCCGTGCTCCCCTATCACGGCACGCAGCCCCTCGAGATCGCGATCCTCGTGCTGTTCGCGATCCTGTTCACCTGGGTGGCGCTCGGCTTCTTCACCGCGCTCGCCGGCTTCACGCTGCTCGCCACGGGACGCGATCGCTTCGCGATCTCGCGCACCGCGGCGAAAGACGCGCCGATCGCCGACGACGCCCGCACGGCGATCGTGATGCCGATCTGCAACGAGCACGTCCCGCGCGTGTTCGCGGGCCTGCGCGCGACCTACGAGTCGCTCGCACGCACGGGTGACCTCGCGCACTTCGACTTCTTCGTCCTCTCCGACACCAGCGACCCGGACAATCGCGTGGCGGAGGTCGCCGCCTGGAACGACCTCTGCGGCAAGGTGAACGGCTTCGGCCGCATCTTCTATCGCTGGCGCCGCCACCGCATCAAGCGCAAGAGCGGCAACATCGCCGACTTCTGCCGCCGCTGGGGACGGCGCTACCGCTACCTGGTGATCCTCGACGCCGACAGCGTGATGAACGGCACCTGCCTCACCACTCTCGTGCGCCTCGCCGAGGCCAATCCCGATGCCGGGATCATCCAGACCGCCCCGCGCGCCACCGGCCGCGTCACGATGTACGCGCGCATGCAGCAGTTCGCCACGCGCATGTACGGCCCGCTCTTCACCGCCGGCCTGCACTACTGGCAGCTCGGCGAATCGCACTACTGGGGCCACAACGCGATCATCCGCGTCGCGCCCTTCATGCGCTACTGCCAGCTCGAGCGCCTGCCGGGCAAGGGCGCGCTCTCCGGCGAGATCCTCTCGCACGACTTCGTGGAGGCGGCGCTCATGCGCCGCGCCGGCTGGGGCGTGTGGATCTGCTACGACCTCCCCGGCAGCTACGAGGAGATGCCCCCCAATCTCCTCGACGAGCTGAAGCGCGACCGCCGCTGGTGCCAGGGCAACCTCATGAATGCGCGTCTCATGCTCACCAAGGGGCTGCATCCCGCGCATCGCGTGGTGTTCATGACCGGCGTCATGGCCTATCTCTCCGCGCCGCTGTGGTTCGCCTTCCTCGCGCTGTCGACCGCGCAACTCGCGGTGCACACGCTCGTCGAGCCGCAGTACTTCACGGCGCCCAACCAGCTCTTTCCCCTGTGGCCGGAGTGGCGGCCCGAATGGGCGATCAGCCTCGTCACGGGCACCGCCGCGCTGCTCTTCCTGCCCAAGCTCCTGTCGACCCTCCTCGTCCGCCGCAAGCGCCTGCCGGGCTACGGCGGACGCGCCACGCTGGTGGCGAGCGTGCTCCTGGAGATCGTGGTGTCGGCACTGCTCGCCCCGATCCGCATGCTGTTCCACACGAGATTCGTCGTGATGGCGCTCCTGGGCTGGGCGGTGCAATGGAAGTCGCCGCCGCGCGAGGACTCGCAGACGGGCTTCGGCGAGGCGATCCGCCGCCACGGCCTGCACACTGCCTTTGGCGTCGCCTGGGCCGTGGGCATCTACCTCCTCAATCCGGATTTCCTGTGGTGGATCGCGCCGGTGGTCTTCGCGCTGATCGCGTCGATTCCGCTCTCCGTGTATACGAGCCGCACGTCGCTCGGCCAGTGGCTGCGGCGCCGCGGCGTGTTCCTCATTCCGGAGGAGGCGACGCCGCCGGCCGAAATCGAGGCGACGGCGCGCTACCTGCGCGATTCACCCGAGCCGCCGGGATTCGTCGAGGCCGTGCGCGATCCCGCGCTCAACGCGCTGGTGGCAGGCATGGGCGTGGCGCGGACGAGCCTCCCGGAGCCGGAGCGGGAGGCGCGCGCGAGGCTCGTCGAGAAGACGGCGCGGGAAGGATCGCAGGCGCTGTCGAATGCGGAGCGCGCGAAGCTCTTGTCGGATCCGCGGGCGATGTCGGCGCTGCACCAGCTATCGGGGCGCTCTGCCGGGCAGGCCTGAGCAATCGGACTCACGGTGGTGGCGGTCGCGGTCGCGGTGGCAGTCGCGGCTTTCAGGATGAGCCCGAATCCTGCCAGCGGGCGGCTGCGGACCGCTGGGAAGGCTCACGAAGATTGACGCGGTCACATTACCTAGGTAATGTCCGCGCATGACCATCGCACAATCCAAGATTACCGCGCAGGGGCAGATTTCCGTACCGGCCGAGGTTCGAAGGAAGCTCGGCGTCGGACCCGGGTCGATATTGGAGTGGGACGAGAAGCGGGGAGAGATCATCGTGCGCAAGGCGGGGCGCTACACGTCCGCAGAGGTACACGGCGCCTTGTTCGGGGCGACAAGGCCAACACCGAACGTGAGCGTGAAGGACGCGATCAGAGCGCACGTGCGGAAGCGTCATGCGCGCGCTTGACACGAACGTTCTGGTCCGCCTGCTGGTGCGCGACGAACCTCGACAGCTCGGGGCGGCCGAGAAGTTCGTGGCAGGTGGCGCATGGGTTTCTCACGTCGTCCTTGTCGAAACACTATGGGTGCTCGACACGGCGTACGAGCGCACGGCGGAGCAGCTCGCATCCGCGGTCGAAATGCTGCTGGCCCACGCGCAACTCACCCTGCAGGACGCCGACGTGGTGGAGGCCGCACTCGGCCGCTTTCGAGAGCAGCCAACGCTCGGCTTCTCGGACTGCATCGTGCTGGAGACGGCGCGCAAAGCAGGACATCTTCCACTTGGCACTTTCGACCGACGGCTCGCCAGGATTGATGGCGCACAGCGACTGACTTGAGCGTCGGAGTGAATCCCGGCGCTGGATCGCCCTGGTCGGAAGTACGCGATCGGATCTGGCTCGACTCGTGGCCGTCGCAGGCACCCCCAGCCGTCAGTGCACGCCGTTCAACCTGCCGAGCTTCGCCGCGTACAGCTCGCGATCCTTGCGCGTGGTGCTGTTGTCGCGCGCAGCGGCAAGATGCGTGCGCGCATCCCCCGTGTCACCCAGCCGCAGGTAGGCCACCGCCAGCCAGAAATGCAGCTCGTGATAGTCAGGCGCCCGCGCCAGCTCCTTCACGAACTCGTCGCGCGCGGTGCGGGCGTCCCCGGCCTGCAACGCCGCCATCCCGGCCTTGAAATGAGCGAACGGCGGCTCGGGCTCGAGCCTCGCGAGCGTCGCCGCGAGCGCATTCGCCTCGGCGGTCTTGCCCGCATCGGTGAGCACGGTGACGAGGTTCGCCATCGTCTGCGCGTTCTGCGGCTCGCGCGCCAGCACGAAGCGGAACGCGGCCTCGGCCCGATCGAGATCGCCGTGCCTGCGGTACACGGCGCCCAGCGTGTTGTACGCGACGAGGAAGTCGCCTGACTGCACGATCGCCTCGCGCGCCCACCAGTACGCGTCGTCGATGCGACCGCCGGCGAGCGCCTCCACCGCCCGGTTGTTCATGTACATCGCCACGATCGCTCCCTCGTCGAGCGGAACCGTGCGCGTGCGCAGGAGGTCCACCGCCGGCAGGAAATCGACCGTCATGCCTTCGCTCTCGTAGGGCCGCTTGCCCACGCGATAGCCAAACCCGCCCTCGTCGGTCTTGCGCTTGCCCATCGTCAGGTTGACGTGGCCGATCGCGAGGTAGATGTCCCCCGAGCGTCCCCACACGTCGTCGACCATCACCTTCTGGTAGGTGACGTTGAGGCCGAGCGCCTTCGCGAAGGCGGAGGTCATGATCACGAGCGACAGGCAATTGCCGGCGCGTGCGGCGAAAGCCTCGGCGGCGTTGCGCGTCATCGCGGTGTCGTAGCCGAGCTTCAGGTCGCCGTGCGTGTAGAGGGCATCGAGAAGCGCGACCTGCCGTCCGCGCTTGTGCGCGCGCGGCTCGATCTCGCCGTCGAGGTAGGCGCGCATCTCCGGTGAAAGGGCGAACACGTCGCGGGCGTCGATGCGCACCGCGGCCGGGGCGAAGCGTGCGTCGGCGAAGTAGCTTGCCGCCTGCGCGGCATCGGGACCCGGCGGGGCGGTGGCGCAGCCGCCCAAGGCGACGAACGCCACGATGGCGATCCAGGCTCGCATCCTCTCCTCCTTGCCGGCGCGATGACGGGAACCTCGGGCCATTCTATGCCTGAACCATCCGTGGCGGGTGGGACGGACGGCGCCGCCGCGCGACCGCGCGATCTGCCGGCATCGCGACCCCTGCAGTCCGCAGCCTGGGTCGTGTGTCATGGAAGGACGACTGCCGGTCGCCTGATCCGTGTTCACCGAGCTATAATGTGAGGTTCCCCGCAGGTCGCCAAACGCCCGCCCCCGCGCCGCTCGGGCCCACGCTGCCCCGCGGAAGGCGGGCACCGGGGCCCGCGAGCGGCGACACCCGATGCGCGCCGAAATCTGCCGGTCACCCGCGAGGTGGCACATGTTCGCCTTCTTCGAATCGCGCATCCGCCCCACCGCCCTGCCCGGAAGCTCGCC
Organism: uncultured Alcaligenaceae bacterium; assembly: GCA_964439475.1. Classification (GTDB taxonomy): domain Bacteria; phylum Pseudomonadota; class Gammaproteobacteria; order Burkholderiales; family Casimicrobiaceae; genus VBCG01. The sequence goes on along the minus strand of CAYTOT010000001.1, from coordinate 51,093 downwards.
GCCGGCGAGCCTCGTCGGCTTCTACTGGCACTTCGTCCGCCAGACCAGGGGCCTGTACCTCGCGATGTTCGCGACCGGACTCGCGGTCGCCGTCATCGACACCACCATCCCCGTGTTCATCGGCAAGCTGGTGTCGCTTATGGAAGCCGCGGACCGCGCCGCCGCCTTCCACGCCGCGATCCCGATGCTCGCCGGCATGGCGGCGGTGGTGCTCGTCGGCCGGCCCGCGGCGCTGCTGCTCGACAGCCTCGTGCGCAACAACGCGGTAGTGCCGAGCGTGACGAGTCTCATCCGCTGGCAGAGCCACTGGCACGTGGTGCGCCAGAGCTGGCCCTTCTTCCAGAACGACTTCGCCGGGCGCATCGCCAATCGCGTGATGCAGACGTCGAACGCCCTGCGCGAGTCCGTCGTCTCGTCGATTCGCGCGATCTGGTACATCGGCATCTACGGCCTCTCCGCGCTCGTGCTGATGGCCTTCGCCGACTGGCGCCTCGCGCTGCCCACGGCCCTCTGGTTCGCCGGCTACTACGCCTTCCTGCGCCACTTCGTGCCGCGCATGCGCGACCTCGCGCGGGCGAGTTCCGAGGTGCGCTCGCACGTGATGGGCCGCGTGGTCGACAGCTACACCAACATCCTCACCGTCAAGCTCTTCGCCCGGGCCCGCGACGAGGACGCCTACGTCCGCGAGGTGATCGACGAGCACGTGGCCGCGATCGCCGCGCACATGCGCCTCATCACGCGCTTCATGGCCACCCTGGCCATCATGAACGCGCTCCTCCTCGTGGGCACCGCCGCCATCGGCATCGTGCTCTGGAGCCAGGGCCACGTGAGCGCGGGGCTCGTCGCCACCGCGCTGCCGCTGGCCTGGCAGATCAGCAACGTGGCGGGCTGGGTGAGCTGGGAGGTGACGGGCATCTTCGAGAACATCGGCACGGTACAGGAAGGCATGCAGACGATCGCCGTGCCGCACTCGCTCGTCGACCGCCCCGACGCCCGCGAACTCGAGGTGCCATCGGGCGAGATCCGCTTCGAGCGCGTCACCTTCACCTACGGCCGCAGCGACGGCAGGCGCGTGCTCGACGGCCTCGACCTCGTCGTGAAGCCCGGCGAGCGCGAGGGACTCGTGGGCCGCTCCGGCGCCGGCAAGTCCACGCTCGTGAACCTGCTCCTGCGCTTCCACGAACTCGAGCAGGGGAGCATCCGCATCGACGGCCAGGACGTCCGCTACGTGACGCAGGAGAGCCTGCGCGCGGCCATCGGCATGGTCACGCAGGACACCTCGCTCCTGCACCGCTCGATCGCCGCCAACATCGGCTATGGGCGTCCCGGCGCCACGCCCGCGGAGATCGAGTCCGCGGCGCGGCGCGCGCACGCGCACGGGTTCGTCATGGATCTCATGGACTGGCGCGGGCGCACCGGCTACGACGCGCACGTCGGCGAGCGCGGGGTGAAGCTCTCGGGCGGCCAGCGCCAGCGCATCGCCATCGCCCGCGTGATCCTGAAGAACGCGCCGATCCTCATCCTCGACGAGGCCACCTCGGCGCTCGACAGCGAGGTCGAGCTCGCCATCCAGGACCAACTCCTGGGACTGATGGAAGGCAAGACGGTGATCGCCATCGCGCACCGCCTGTCGACCATCGCGCGCATGGACCGCCTCGTCGTGCTCGACCAGGGGCGCATCGTGGAAGAGGGGTCGCACGACGCGCTGCTGCGGCGGAACGGACACTACGCGCGGCTGTGGGCGCATCAGTCCGGGGGCTTCCTGCCCGACGACGTGCCCGACGACCAGGATGTGGCGGTCCGCGCGTAACGCCGCGGTCGCGCTGGCGACGGCCGCGCTCGCCGGCTGCGTGGTGCTGACCGCCGATCCCCGTGCGGTGATCTACGGCCCCGAGCGCATCGAGGTACGGACGTCGCGCTGCGAGGACGCGGTGCGCGAGGTGCGCGCGTTCGTGCGGCCGGGCGACGCCGGCGCGGCGCTCGACCCCGCGCGCATACGGGTGCTGGCCTGGAACATCCACAAGGAGGCCGACGCCGGCTGGCAGCATGACCTCACGCGCTTCGCCGCCGGCAACGACATCGTCCTTCTGCAGGAGGCCACGCTGACCGGCCCGTTGCAGGAGGTGCTGCACGACGCCGGCCTGCGCTGGGTGATGGCGAGCTCGTTCATCTACCGCGACGTCGACATCGGCGTGCTTTCCGCCGCGCGCGTGCCGTTCGTGGCGCACTGCACCCAGCGCGTGACGGAACCGCTGTTGCGGCTGCCCAAGTCGTCGGTCGTGACCTGGCTGCCGCTCGCGGATACCGCGCACACCCTCGCGGTGGCCAACGTGCACTCGATCAACTTCGCGCTGCTGCTGGACGAGTACGAGGCGCAGTTCGACGGCGTCGCGCAGGCGCTCGCCGAGCACGACGGCCCCATCATCCTGGCGGGCGACCTCAACACCTGGACCGCGGACCGGCTCGCCGCGCTGGACCGTCTGGCACGCAGGCTCGGTCTCACGGCCGTTCCGTTCCACCCCGGGCGCTCCAGGTTCCTGGGGCACGAGGTGGACCACATCCTGGTGCGCGGTCTGGAGGTGACGAGTGCCACGCCGATCGCCGTCGACTCCTCCGATCACAATCCGGTGTCGGCGGTGCTGCGCCTCCTTTGGTAGCACGGGCGCACGCCCGGCGAGGCGAACCGCGTGGCGGCCAGCGACGCGCAGGGCCGCGCGCCGTGCTGCGGTGCATCGCAGCCTGACGCGCCGACGGCGCTACCATACGCGTCCGGGCAAGCCTGCCGCCCTGTCTTCACGAGGCTTTCTGCAATGACCTTCCGCCATCGCCTTCCCGCGAGCGCCGCTGCCGCTTGCGCTTTCGCGCTCACCCTGGGCCTCGCCGCATGCGGCTCCGAGACACCGCCCGCACCGAAGACTGCAGCTACCCCCGCAGCGGCGCCCGCCGCACCACCGCCACCTGCGGCACCGAAGAGTCCCGACACCGAGGAGAAGCGTCTCGCCGCCGAGATCTGGGTCTGGGGCTTTCCGCTGGTGCTCACCGACGTCACGCGCGAGGTCGACACGGTCGGCGTGGGCATGAACGCGTTCCGGCACGACCGCACGCTCCCCGATGCGTCGAGCGCAGAGACGAAACCCAATGCCGATTTCCTCTACTCGCAAGCCTGGCTCGACCTGTCCAAGGGTCCCGTGATCCTCTCGGTGCCCGACACCAAGGGACGCTACTACCTGCTCGCGCTGCTCGATGCATACACCAACGTGGCGGGTTCCATCGGCAAGCGCACCACCGGCACCGAGGCACGCAAGTTCGCGCTCGTGGGCCCCGACTACAAGGGCAAGGTGCCCGAGGACAGCACGGAGGTACGCCTGCCCACCAACCTCGCCTGGATCTTCGGACGCACGGCCGTCCACGACGCTTCCGACCTCGCCAATGCGATCAAGGTGCAGGAGCAGTTCAAACTGTCCGGCGGCGACGAGAAGCACGCCAAGGCGCCCCGGGGCAAGGGCAAGGGGAAAGGCAAGAGCGAGCCCGAGCCCGCACCAGCGCCAGCCGCCGCGACGAACGTCGACACGAAGACGCCGCCGCGCGATCAGGTGGCGGCCATGGACGCCACGCGCTTCTTCACCCGCCTCGCGATGCTGCTCCCGGCCAATCCGCCGGCCAAGGGCGATGCGGACATCGTCGCCAAGATGAAGAAGCTCGGCATCGAGCCCGGCAAGCCCTTCAACGCCACGCAACTCGAGGCCGCCAAGCAGAGGAGCCTCGAGGACGGCATCAAGACCGCCATCGCCGCGGTGCAGGGCGCGGCGGGCGGCCTCTCCGGCGCCGACATCCGCCACGGCTGGCGCATCGATCGGGCGCTGGGCCGCTGGGGCACGGAGTACGGACGGCGTGCCGTCGCGTCGTGGAATGGCATCGGCATCAACGCGCCGGAGGATGCGATCTTCATGAGCACCTATCTCGACGGCGGCGGCAAGCGTCTCGACGGCGCCAATCGGTACGTGCTCCACTTCGACGCCAAGGCCCTGCCGCCCGTCGAGGGCTTCTGGTCGCTGAGCCTCTACAGCCCCGAGCAGAAGTTCGTGGCCAACTCGAAGAACCGCTACAACATCGGCAGCATCGACAAGCTGAAGGCCAACGCCGACGGCTCGATCGACATCGTGATCTCGCCCGATGCGCCAGGCGGTGACATGGACGGCAACTGGCTGCCGTCGCCGAAGGGGCCCTTCAACCTGATCCTGCGCGCCTACTGGCCCAAACAGGAGCTGATCCACGGCACCTGGAATCCGCCCGGAATCAAGGTCGCCACGCAATAATCCGCGGCCCCACTCCACTCGCCGGCCCGCCATGCGCCTCCCCGATCTGCTCGCCACCAAGGCGGGCCGGCTCGCCACGTTCTTTCTCCTCTACACCACCGAGGGGATACCGCTCGGCTTCACCGCCACCGCGATCGCCACGCAGATGCGCCGCCAGGGCCTGGGTCCGGTGGCCATCGGCGCCTTCGTGGGCTCGCTCTACCTGCCGTGGGCATTCAAGTGGGTGATGGGGCCGTTCGTCGACGCCTTCTCGTCGGATCGCTTCGGCCGGCGCCGCACGTGGATCTTCGCCACGCAGATCGGGATGATGGCGACCCTGGTGCTGGCCATGCCGGTGGACTACGTCGCGCAGATCACCCTCTTCACCGCGATCATCTTCCTGCACAACGCCTTCGCGGCAACGCAGGACGTGGCGATCGACGCTCTGGCGGTGAGCGTGCTGCCCGAGCACGAGCGCGGAGTGGCGAACGGCTTCATGTTCGCCGGCGCGTCCGTGGGCCAGACGATCGGCGGCTCAGGCGTGCTGTTCCTCACCGCCGTGATGCCGTTCTCGTCGACGTACCTGTTCGTGGTCGGCACCATCCTCGCGGTCACGGTGTTCGTGGTGCTGCCCTTGCGCGAGCCCGCCGGCCCGCCGCGTGCGTCGCGGACCGGCAATGCGCTCGCCGCCGCCGGGGCCGACCTCAAGCGCTTCGTGATGGACGCATGGCGCGCCTTCACCGGCACCCGCGCGGCGTTCGTGGGCGTGATCGCATCGCTGCTTCCCTTCGGCGCCTACGCATTGAGCCTCGCGCTGCAGTCGAACCTTGCGGTGGAACTCGGCCTCGACGACAACGCGGTGGCGCAACTCAACCTCGTCTCCACGCTGGTGTTCGCGCTCGCCTGCGTGGCGGGCGGATGGATCTCCGACCGTTTCGGACGCCGCAGCACGCTCGCGTTCTTCGTCTTCCTCACCGTGATCCCCACGCTCTACCTCGCGTACACGATGCAGCAGGCGGGCTGGATCATGCCGGTGGAGGTCACGCAGGCGAACCGCCCCGTGCCGGACGCGTCGCTGGTGACGAGCTTCTGGGTCGCGGTGATCGTGTTCAACGTCTTCCAGGGGCTCTATTACGGCGTGCGCTCGGCACTCTTCATGGACGTCACGGTGCCTGCAGTCGCCGCGACGCAGTTCACGGCGTACATGGCGATGTCGAACCTCGTGATCTCCTACACGTCGTGGTGGCAGGGCAATGCCCTCGTGACGTGGGGCTACCCGGTCACGCTGGTGCTCGATTCCGTCGTGGGTCTTGCGGTGCTCTTCCTGCTCCCGTTGATGAAGGCCCGGCGCTCGACCGAGCCGGTGGAAACGCCGGCGCGCGCGGCGCCGGTGTAGGCCGCCGCCCCGGACGGCGGCACCCGCGCCGCCGCGGCGTATCGCCGCTTCGCGGTGCGGGCGGTGATCGGGCGCTTCGGGGCCTTCGACGCCGGCTCGGGCCGAGCTGGGCGGTCGGGGCGTCTGGGCGATTCGGGCCGGCTTCGGCGCAACGCCGCCCTCCGGATCAGGCAAGGCCGGAAAATCTGCCGGCACGATGTCGATTTCGCCGCGGCTCGTTCGTCGTACCCATGAGCGCCCCGCCAAATCACCGCCGTGAGGGCGGGGCGCCCGGACCCAGGACACCCATTCCAGGAGGCGAACATGCGATTCATGGTCATCGTGCGGGCAACGAAGGAGTCGGAAGCGGGCGTGATGCCCGACGAGAAGCTGCTGGCCGCCATGGGCAACTACAACGAGGAGCTCGTGAAGGCCGGCGTCATGAAGGCCGGCGAAGGGCTCCATCCCAGCAGCAAGGGGGCTCGCGTGGTCTTCAATGGCCCGAAGCGCACCATCGTCGACGGCCCCTTCGCGGAAGCCAAGGAGCTCATCGCGGGCTTCTGGATCTGGGAGGTGGGCTCGCTCGCCGAGGCGATCGACTGGGTCAAGCGCTGCCCCAACCCCTTTCCCGAAGGGGAGTCCCAGATCGAGATCCGCCAGGTCTTCGAGGCCGAGGACTTCGGCGCCGAGTTCACCCCCGAACTGCGCGCGCAGGAGGATCGCCTGCGTGCCCGGATCGAGTGCCGCGGCTAGATCCAGAAACGCGGTCGGGCGCGCCCCGCCCCCCAAGGCCCTTCACCAGCCACACCCCTACCACAACCGGAGACATCACGATGCACGTCGAACCCTATCTCTTCTTCGATGGTCGCTGCGAGGAAGCAATCGATTTCTATGCGTCCGCCATCGGCGCCGAGATCACCATGAAGATGCGCTTCAGCGAGAGCCCGGAAGCGCCGCCGCCGGGACAACCCGCCCCGCCGCCCGACAAGATCATGCACGCGAGCTTCAAGATCGGCGACAGCACGGTGATGGCCTCCGACGGCCATTGCACCGGCAAGACGAGCTTCAACGGCTTCGCGCTCACGATTCCCGTCAGGACGGAGGCCGACGCCGACCGCGTGTTCGACGCGCTCTCGGCCGGCGGCCAGGTCCAGCAGCCGCTCACGAAGACGTTCTTCTCGCCGAAGTTCGGCATGCTGCAGGACAAGTTCGGCGTAGGCTGGATGGTGATCGTCTACGAATGAGAACCGCGGCGAGCGCAGCGGATGCACCGGCCGGCGCACGGATGGATGCACGCCCGCCGGCCCGTCACGACGGGCGCCACGCCATCTTCGGCCGTCGCTGGCTGCTGGCGATGGCGCAGCGCAACGCGCCGTCGCCCGCGGACAGCGGCACGGTCCATTGCATCCTCACGGGGCACGCGGATGCGCGCCCCACAAGCAAAGGAGACACATCGATGCGTTACATGGTGATGATCAAGGGCGGAGCCGACTACGAAGCCGGACTGCCGCCGCCGCAGTCGCTGATGGAAGCGATGGGCAAGTTCGCGGAGGAGATGACGCGAAGCGGGGTGCTCGTCGATACCGGTGGCCTCGCGCCCTCGTCGCAGGGGATGCGCATCCGGCTCGAGGGCGGCAGGCGTTCGGTGATCGACGGGCCGTTCGCGGAGGCCAAGGAGGTGATCGGCGGCTACGCGATCGTCGAGGCGCGCTCGAAGTACGAGGCGCTCGCGCTCGCCCAGCGCGTGGTCGATATCCACGCCGACGCCGGCATCCGCGACCTCGAGATGGAGATCCGTCCCTTCTCCGACTGCGGACCGCCTTCGCAGGTCCAGGCAGCCGCCTGACCGGGGAGACCCTCATGCGCTTCATGATGCTCATGATCCCCGCCGGCTACGAGTCCGCCGTTCCGGGGACGATGCCCGACGACGCCCCGCGCATCGCAGCGATGATGCGCTACAACGAGTCGCTGCAGAAGGCGGGCGTGCTACTCGCCTGCGACGGACTGCACCCGCCGTCGATGGGCTCGCGCGTGTCCTTCGCCGGCGGCAAGCCCAGCGTGCGCGACGGTCCGTTCGCGGAGGCCAAGGAAGTGCTCGGCGGCTACTGGCTCATCGATGTCAAGTCGCGCGACGAGGCCATCGCCTGGGCTTCGCGCTGCCCCGGCGCGGACAACGAGGTCGTCGAGGTCCGCCAGGTCCAGGAGGTCGACGACTTTCCCGACGCCCTCCGGGACGAGGTCCGCGGCCTCGACAGGATGCAGGTCCGTGGCGCGCCCGGTTAGCGAAGCGTGAGCCCGAAGGGCCGCCCCGAGGGCGAACACCGGAGCGCGCAGCGCGAAGGCAGCCCCGTGCCCCCGAAGGGCCGCCCCGAGGGCGAACACCGGAGCGCGCAGCGCGGCGGAGCGCCGCGGGAGGCCGCGCATCGCGCGATCGAGGCCGTCTGGCGCATCGAATCGGCGAAGATCATCGCCGGTATCGCGCGAATGGTGCGCGACGTGGGCACCGCCGAGGAACTCGCGCAGGACGCGCTCGTCGCTGCCCTCGAGACCTGGGCTGACAACGGCATCCCCGACAACCCCGGCGCCTGGCTCATGGCCACTGCGAAGAACCGCGCCCTCGATCGGCTGCGCCAGCGCAAGCTGCACGCGGAGAAGGAGCCCGAACTCACCTGGGAGATCGAGACGCTCCTCACCGATGCGCAACCGCGCGCCGAGGCCGTCCTCGGCGACGACATCGGTGACGATCTCCTCCGGCTCGTCTTCACCGCCTGCCATCCGGTGCTGTCGAAGGAGGCGCGCGTGGCGCTCACGCTGAAGCTCCTCGGCGGCCTCACCACCGACGAGATCGGCCGCGCTTTCCTCGTTCCCGAGGCAACGATCGCGCAGCGCATCGTGCGCGCCAAGCGCACGCTCGCCGAGGCCCGCGTGCCCTTCGAAGTGCCGCGCAAGGCCGAGCTCGCGGAACGGCTGGCGTCGGTCCTCGAGGTGATCTACCTCGTGTTCAACGAGGGCTATTCCGCCACGTCCGGTGAACACTGGACGCGCCCGGCACTCTGCGAGGATGCACTGCGCCTGGGTCGCATCCTCGCCGAACTCGTCCCGCACGAGCCCGAGGTGCACGGACTCGTCGCGCTGATGGAGATCCAGGCCTCGCGCCTGCGTGCCCGCGTCAACGCGCGCGGCGAGCCGATCCTCCTGCTCGACCAGAACCGCGCGCGCTGGGATCCGCTCCTCATCCGGCGCGGCCTCGCGGCGCTCGTGCGCGCCGGGGCGCAAGGCGAGCCCCTCGGACCCTACGCGCTGCAGGCGGCAATCGCGGCGTGCCACGCCCGCGCCCGCGAGGCGAGCGCCACCGACTGGCCGCGCATCGCGGCGCTGTACGACGCGCTCGCCAATGTCGCGCCGTCGCCGGTGGTGGAGCTCAACCGCGCGGTGGCGGTCGCGATGGCCTTCGGCCCCGAGGCGGGACTGGCGCTCGTCGATGGCCTGCTGCCGGACAAGTCGCTCGCGAGCTATCATCTGCTGCCCAGCGTGCGCGGCGATCTCCTGGCGCGACTCGGCCGCCACGACGAGGCGTCGCGCGAGTTCAAGCGCGCCGCGAACCTGACGCGGAACGAGCGCGAGCGGGCGTTGCTCCTCGCCCGCGCGGAAGCGGCCGCAGGCGGCGGGCGACAGTAGTCCATCCCCAGCTTCGAAGCGACCGCGGTACGGGCGCTACAATCCGGACTCCACGAACGGAGAAACGACATGCCCATCACCATGCACCAGGCGTCCGCCGGCGCCTTCGAGCGCGGCCTCACCGCCCTCGCCAGTTTCCTGCGCAAGAGCGCCGCGCACGCCGCCGAGAAGAAGATCGACGATCGCGTGTTCGTCGAATCGCGGCTCTACCCCGACATGCTGCCGCTGCGCTCGCAGGTGTTCATCGCCACCGATTTCGCCCGCGGCACGCTCGCGCGGCTGCAGGGGCAGGAGCTGCCCAAGTGGGAGGACAACGAGACGACGTTTGCCGACCTCGTCGCCCGCGTCGAGCGCACGCTCGAGGTGGTGCGCAGCACCACGGCGGCCGCGCTCGATGGCGCGGAAACGCGCGAGACGGTGCGCAAGGTCGGCGGCAAGGAGCGTACCTTCACCGGCCTCGACTACCTCACGAAGTTCGCGCTGCCGACCTTCTACTTCCACGTCACCACCGCGTACGCCATCCTGCGCCACAACGGCGTGCCGCTCGGCAAGTCCGACTACCTCGGGTCGCTCGACTGAGTTGCTGCAGGGGCCGTCGCAAGCACGCACATCGCTGGCCCCTCGTCCACCCACCCTTGCGCCTTCATCTCCGCGACGATCGCGGCATCGGTCGTGAAGCGGTGGTTGGAATCGCCGAACGGGCGCCAGAGGCGATGGAGGTGCACGCGTGCCATCGCATACCACCCCGCGCAGCTGCCGTCCGCGGCCACCGGGCCCGCCCACATCGGTGTGCCCTCGAAATCCCACTGCCCGCTGCGTTCCACGATGCCGCACTCCGAACGGTCGCGGGTGAAGAAGTGGGAGTTGGGCCCACTGCCTGGCCTGCCGTAGAAGCGGTACACGATGGTGTCGGGGCTGTTCTGGATGCAGCCGGGCATGGTCACGGCGCGAAACGAATGCCCGGTGCGGAGCCAGGGCCCTACCTTGCCCGCGTCGATCGCAGCGATCTCGCCCTCGTCGCCCGTGTAGAAATAGTGATCGAGCCCGGCGTGATGGAACTCGACGAAGGTCGCGATCGAATCGGGCGGCGACGGCTCAAAGCACATCCATCCGTTTCGGCCGACCGTCGCGAACTCGCCGGTCTGCTCGAGGGTGTACTGCATGTAGGTGGCATCGACCAGGGGCGGATATGAAAGCCACAGCGCAGTCTTCGAAAGGTCGCGACCCACCGTCGGGTTCCCGATGCGTGCGGCAAACACCGGATCGTTTGCGATGCGCGTCCTCAGCGCTGCCGTGCTGCCCGACGTGTAGTCGACGTAAAGGGCGGGTTGCAGCGCAGGGTGGGCATTGCAGCGTCCCGCGATTGGAGCGACGGTCAGCGGGCGCCGCTTCGTCTCATGGCCGCTCTCGTCGGCCCTCAGCGATCGCACTTCGATGTCATAGGTCCCCGCCGCCAACTCGCCGACCACGCCGTCGATACTGAAGCAGCCGGCGCCCGGTGTGGTGGCGGCCACGCGACGCACGCCGAGCAAGACGCGATTGCCGTCGCGACTGACCCGCATCCCATACTCACAGTCGAATCCGGACGCGTCGGTCGACCACACCCGCGCGGTGAACGCGCCGCGATCGACCGGCTCGCCGTAGTGGTTGCGAAGGACGAAATCGAGGCCGAACGCCGGCCACGCCGCCGACGCAGCCAGTATTCCAGCCAGGCACGCAGGAATTCGCATCACGCCATCCTATCCCAGGTTCGGTGCGAGGCGCCGCCGCGCGTCCTCGACGGTCACGCCCGCCCGCGACGCGAAATCCACGAGCTGGTCTTCTCCGATCCGTCCCACCGCGAAGTAGCGCGAGTCGGGGTGCGAGAGGTAGAACCCGGATACCGCCGCCGCCGGGAGCATCGCCATGCCTTCGGTAAGCGTCATGCCGATGTCGTCGGCGCGCAGCGCGGCGAAGAGCGCCGCCTTGGCGGCGTGATCGGGACAGGCCGGATAGCCCGGCGCGGGCCGGATGCCGCGATACTCCTCACGGATCAGCGCCGCATTGTCGAGGGTCTCGTCGGGGGCGTAGGCCCATAGTTCGCGCCGCACCTTGGCGTGGAGCCACTCGGCAAATGCCTCGGCGAGGCGATCGGCGAGCGCCTTCAGCATGATCGCGTTGTAGTCGTCCTTCGCCGCCACGAACTCGGCCAGCTTGCGCTCGATGCCAAGACCCGCGGTGACGGCAAAGCCGCCGATCCAGTCCATCCGCCCCGCGTCCGCGGGGGCGACGAAATCAGCGAGGCAGAGGTTGGCCTTGCCGGACGGGCGCTCATTCTGCTGGCGCAGGTTGCGCCAGGTGAAGGAGACCGCGCGACGATCTTCGCCGAGCACCTCGATGTCGTCGCCCGACGAACGCGCGGGCCACAACGCCATCACGCCATTGGCGGTGAGCCATCGCTCGGCGACGATGCGCTCGAGCATCGCGCGGCCTTCCGCGTACACGTTTCGCGCGGCCTCGCCGACCACGGGATCGTCGAGGATCGCCGGATAGGGTCCCGACAGCTCCCACGCCTGGAAGAAGGGTCCCCAGTCCATGAAGCCGACGAGCTCGGCGAGGTCGACGCTGCGGAACTCGCGGCGCCCCGTGACGCGCGGCACCGGAGGCGCATAGCTCGCCCAATCGGTCGCGAAGCCGTTGGCGCGCGCGGCGTCGAGCGTGACGAGCTTCGGCCCCTTCTTGCCGGCGTGCTGGGCGCGGATCTTGTCGTAGTCGGCAGCCACCTCGGCCACGTAGCCCTCGCGCAGGTCCTCCGAGAGGAGATTGCTCGCCACGCCCACGGCGCGCGAGGCATCCGGCACGTAGACCGTCACGCCGCCGTATTTGGGCGCGATCTTGACCGCGGTATGCACGCGCGACGTGGTGGCGCCGCCGATCAGCAGCGGCAGCTCCATGCGAAGGCGCTGCATCTCGTGCGCCACGTGCGCCATCTCCTCGAGCGACGGCGTGATGAGGCCGGACAACCCCACGAGATCCGCGCCGCGTTCGCGTGCGGCATCGAGGATCTTCTGCGCGGGCACCATCACGCCGAGGTCGATCACCTCGAAGTTGTTGCACTGGAGCACCACGCCAACGATGTTCTTCCCGATGTCGTGCACGTCGCCCTTGACGGTAGCCATCACGATCGTGCCCTTCGGCTTGCCGGCGGCCCCCGACGCCGCCTTCTCGGCCTCGATGAACGGGATCAGGTGGCCCACCGCCTGCTTCATCACGCGCGCCGACTTCACGACCTGCGGCAGGAACATCTTGCCGGCGCCGAAGAGGTCGCCCACCACGCCCATGCCGTCCATCAACGGCCCCTCGATCACCTGGATCGGACGCGGATACTTGCGGCGGGCCTCTTCGGTGTCGTCGATGATGTAGGTCGTGATGCCCTTCACGAGCGCGTGCGACAGCCGCTCTTCCACGCTTCCGCTGCGCCAGGACAGGTCCTCGACGACCACCTTGCCCTGCGCCTTCACAGTCTCGGCGAAGGCGACGAGCCGCTCGGTGGCGTCGCGACGGCGATTGAGCACCACGTCCTCCACCCGCTCGCGCAGCTCCGGCTCGATCTCGCTGTACACGCCGAGCTGTCCCGCGTTGACGATGCCCATGGTGAGCCCGGCGCGGATCGCGTGGTAGAGGAACACCGTGTGGATCGCCTCGCGCACGGGCTCGTTGCCGCGGAAGGAGAAGCTCACGTTGCTGATGCCGCCCGACACCTTGGCGTGCGGCAGGTGCTCGCGGATCCAGCGCGTCGCCGCGATGAAGTCCACCGCGTAGTTGTCGTGCTCCTCGATGCCGGTGGCGATCGCGAACACGTTGGGGTCGAAGACGATGTCCTCGGGGGCGAACCCGATCCGGTCGACCAGGAGATCGTAGCTGCGGCGGCAGATCGACGTCTTGCGTTCCAGCGTGTCGGCCTGGCCCTTCTCGTCGAAGGCCATCACGATCACCGCCGCACCGTAGCGCTGCACCAGCGTGGCCTGGCGCAGGAATGCCTCCTCGCCTTCCTTGAGCGAGATCGAGTTCACGATCGGCTTGCCCTGCACGCACTTCAAGCCCGCCTCGATGACCTCCCACTTCGACGAATCGATCATCACCGGCACGCGGGCGACGTCGGGCTCGGTCGCGACGAGGTTCAGGAAGCGCACCATCGCCGCCCTGGAGTCGAGCATCGCCTCGTCCATGTTGACGTCGATGATCTGCGCGCCCGCGGCCACCTGCTGGCGCGCGACCTCCACCGCGGCAGCGAAGTCGCCGGCGAGGACGAGGCGCGCGAAGGCCTTCGAGCCCGTCACGTTGGTGCGCTCGCCGACGTTGACGAAAAGCGAGTCGTCGCCAATCAGCAGGGGCTCGAGACCGGCAAGGCGCATCACACGGGACATGGCAGATCGCTTCGGGATGGACCGCGCCATCCGCGTCGCGGCAAGCCGCAACGACGGTGGGTCAGGCGAATTCTCGGTACGGCGTCCGGCGGACTGGCGGAGGCAGACACGGCGCCGCGGAACGATGCCGGCACGATCGCACCGGACGAGGTGTCGCGCCACGCGACGGCTGCCGCCAACCCGTCGTGCGGATCACGCCGCAAGCTCCGTGGCTTCCTCTTCCGGGATCTTCCGCGGGGGCAGCGTGGCGACGGCTCGCGCGATCGCCGCGACATGCGCGGGCGTGGTGCCGCAGCAACCGCCCACGATGTTCACGAAGCCGCTGCGCGCGTAGTCCTCGAGGAGCGCCGCGGTCTGCGCCGGCGTCTCGTCGTAGCCCGTTTCCGCCATCGGATTGGGCAGGCCCGCGTTGGGATAGCAGGAGACGAAGGTATCCGCGACCCGCGCGATCTCCTCGATGTACGGCCGCATGAGCGCGGCGCCGAGCGCGCAGTTGAGTCCCACCGCCAGCGGCTTCACATGGCGCACGGCATTCCAGAACGCCTCGGGCGTCTGCCCCGACAGCGTGCGGCCGGAGGCATCGGTGATGGTGCCCGACACGATCACCGGCAACCGGCGTCCGGCCTCGTCGAAGTACGTCTCGATCGCGAAGAGCGCAGCCTTGGCGTTGAGCGTGTCGAACACCGTCTCGACGAGGAGGATGTCGGCGCCGCCCTCGACGAGCCCCGATACCGACTCGGTGTAGGCGGCGACGAGCTCGTCGTAGGTCACGTTGCGCGCGCCCGGGTCGTTCACGTCGGGCGAGATCGAGGCGGTGCGGTTGGTGGGACCGAGCGCGCCCGCCACGAAGCGCGGCTTGCCGGGAGTGCGCGCCGTCCAGGCATCGGCGGCCTCGCGCGCGATGCGCGCCGCAGCCAGGTTGATCGCGTGCACCTGCCCCTGCATGCCGTAGTCGGCCTGCGCGATCGACGTGGCATTGAAGGTGTTGGTCTCGATGATGTCGGCGCCCGCCGCGAGGTAGCCGTCGTGCACCTCGCGCACCACCTCGGGCCTGGTCAGCACCAGCAGGTCGTTGTCGCCGGCGACCTCGTGTGCGTGATCGTGGAAGTGGCCGCGGAAATCATCCGCTGAGAGCTTGCGCTGCTGCAGCATCGTGCCCATCGCGCCATCCATCACGAGGATGCGCTCACGCAGGAGACGGACGAGCTCGGCGGTGCGGTCGGGTTGCATGCGAAGGACGGATTCGCGCGTATGTCGCGATAGCCAATTCTAGCATCGCCCTCCGCATCGTCCTGCGCGAGCGGCACTATGCTTGTAACGATGAGGAATATGCGGCGAGCTGGTACGTTGCCGGAGCTTTCGCCGTGCTAGTCTTGGTTCATCATGAAGCATCTCAAGCCGCGCGACGCGCACCAGTTCCTCGCCTCCAATCCCCAGGCCGTGCTCGTCGACTGCCGCAGCGAGATGGAGTTCTTCTTCGTCGGCCATCCAGTCGGCGCGCAGCACGTGGCCTGGAACGACGGCCCCGACTGGGAGATCAATCCGCACTTCGTGGGGCAGGTGAAGAAGGTGGCGAGCATGAACCGCCCGGTGGTGCTGATCTGCCGCAGCGGACATCGCTCGGTCGATGCGGGCCTCGCGCTCGAGAAGGCCGGCTTCACCGAGATCTACAACGTGCAGGATGGCTTCGAGGGTCCGCTCGACGAGAGCCACCATCGTGGCACGCGTGCGGGCTGGCGCATGGAAGGCCTGCCCTGGGAGCAGTTGTAGGCGACGCCTGACGGCGCCAGGGCGTTACCAGCTTCCCGAGCTTCCTCCGCCCCCAGAGCTCCCGCCACCGCCCGAGAACCCTCCCGACGACGAACGCCCCGACGACCAGCTCGAGCCGCCTCCGCTGCTCATCGTGAAGCCACCGATGCTCGTGCTGCCCTTCGTCTTCAGATCCTTCTGCGCCTTCTCGTACCACGCGGTGTTGCGCAGCACGAGCTTGGCCACCGGGAATCCCACGATGTAGATCGCGAGCAGCACCAGCGCCCCCTTCACGCCCACGATGATGATGGGGAACATCGCCCAGAAGGGAATGAGGAAGAAGTACAGGAACCAGCCCACCCCCGGCGTGACGATGCCGATGAAGGTGAAGAGCCCGATGATGCCGAAGATGAAGCAGCCGAGCAGGATGCGCATCGGCCACGGCGGCAGGTCCTGATCGATGTCGGAGAGAAAGCCCTTGCCGGAGGACGACGCAGCCGGCGCCGCGTCGGCCGGCAGGACCGCGCCCTGCAGCAGCGCGACGATCGCCGTCACGCCCCCCTCGATGCCGCCGTCGAAGTCGTTGCTCTTGAACTTCGGCGTCATCTCGTTGCGGATGATGCGGCTCGCCATCGCGTCGGTGAGCGTGCCCTCGAGTCCGTAACCCACCTCGATTCGCATCTTGCGGTCCTTGGGCGCGACGACGACGAGGACGCCGTTGTCCTTGCCCTTCTGCCCGAGCTTCCACGCGCCGAATACCTCGTTGGCGTACTCCTCCACGCTCTGTCCGCCCATCGTGGGCACGGTGAGCACGACGATCTGGTCCGTCGTCTTGTCCTCGTGCGCCTTGAGGAGCGCGCCGATGCGCTCGCGCGCCGCCGGCGAGAGGATCTGCGCATCATCGACCACGCGGCCGGACAGATAGGGCACGTCGGCGGCAGGCAGCGACACGGGAGATACCGAGGCGGCGAGCACGAGCATGCGTGCGAACCAGCGCCGCAGCACCGTTGAACCCGGGATCGCGCTCGCCTGCCGGCCCGCGCTGCGCGCGGCGCACCGCGGCGTGTCCGCGCGCGCCGGCCGATCGAGGATCGAAGCGGAATGCCTCACGGCCGCGATCCATCGACGACGGGCGCATCGGCGAACAGGTTCGCCGGTCCGCGTGGCAGGGGCCTGCCGTCCAGGAGCTCGCTCACGGCGTCGAGTCCCGCGATGACCGCGCCGCCGGTCCTGCCGGCCGTGAGCAGCGGCGTCATGCGGGCGATCACGCCGTCCCACTGCGCCGCGCTCGCGTGGGCACGCAGTCCCCTGTCCGGCAGAATGACGACCCGGTGCTCGAGCATGCTGACCACGACGAGCAGCGCCGTGCGCGCCGGCGTCGCGAAGAGCTCTCGCTGCAGGAACTGCGCGTTGGCGTACTGCGCGACCTCGACTTCGGCCCGCGACCTGCGCAGGAACAGTCGTGCGAAGGCCGGGACGTACACCGAGGCGAGCGCGCACAGCGCGCCCGCAGCCAGCACGACGATCACCGACGTGAACACCAGCGCGCCCGTCACCCACTCGGGCCGCAGGGCATCGGCCACGGCGACGAACAGTGCCGCGAACGCCGCACCGAAGGCGAAGGCCTCCCACACGATCTCCGGATACTCGTCGCTCCTGGCCGTGACCACCGTCACGACCTCGATGCCCGCGGCCCGCTCGAGGGCCGCCACGCGGGCCTCGATCGCTGCCTTCTCCTCGCTGGTCAGGAGCACGGTCAACGCAGCCGATCCATGCCGGACGACAGACCGACGCCGAGGGAGGCGACGTACGCCACGAAGAGCGTGCGCGAGCTGGCGAGGCCGCGCACGCCCTTGGCGACACGGATGCGTAGCGCGCTCAACTCGTGCGCTCGCAGCCGGTCACGCGCAGGTCGCTGCCGGCGTGCCGGCCCGCGAGCTCTCGCAGCTTCGCCACCACCGGCTGCTGGGGATCGCGGATCACCACCATCGTCTGCGTGATGGGTTGCGGGTGCTGCTCGACCCTGGCGAGCGTGACGCCGAGCTGCGCCAGTTCGTTCACGTATGCGGTGGCGGCAACTTCGGAGCGGAAGGTGCCCAGCGAGACCAGATACTGGCCACGCGGCCCCTCGGTGACCGTGACCTCCTTCACGCCCTGCTTGCGGAGCTCGCCCATCCGGGTCTCGGCAGCGGCGCGAGTGGCGAACGGACCGATGTTCACCCAGAATCCGCCGTCGAACTCCACGCGTTTCTGCGTCACCAGCCGGCCCAGCGCGAGCGGCTCGAGGTCGGCGAGCGCGCGGCTGCGCTCCGCATCACCGAACGGCCCCCACTCCACGCACACGTCGGCGAGCGCCGCGACCTTGGTGGGACCGAGCGCCGCCACCTGCTGCGGCGTGAGGAGCCTGATCTTGTCGGGCTGGACCTGATCCTGGAGGAGCATGGCCTCGCCGCTCCCGGTATCGAGGCGCGTGTACGCGTAGAGCGTGAGGTTGGCAAGGAGCAGCAGGACGATGACGATGCGCATGGCGGCGTGGGCTCGCGAGCGCGACGGCCCCGGATGACCGCTGGCAGCCGTCGCGCCCCGCGATTATCCACGAACGCATGCGGCGCCGGCCACGGTGGCCGACGAGCGCATGGACCGCGCCAGGATGTGCTGCGGGCGCGCTACGCGCGGCGTAGCGAGATCTCGCCGGAGAGGAAGCGCGCGCGGCGCGGCCCGTCGGCAAGCACCAGCGCGCCGGTGCTGTCGACGCCCGCCACGGTGCCCTTGACGCTGGCGCCGTCGGGCAGCAGCAGTTTTACCGGCTTGCCCTGGTAGGCATGGCGCCGTTGCCATTCCGCCGCGAAGGCGGGGAAGCCCGCGCGCGAATAGGCATCCAGCGTGGAGGCGAGCTCGGCGACGAGCCTCGCGAGCAGGTGATTGCGGTCGATGGCCGGGGCACCGCGACCGGCGACCGTGGTGAGATCGTTCACCGGCTGCTCCAGGCTGCGACGGATTTCGGCAGGCAGGCGCACGTTGAGGCCCACACCCACCACGACCGTGGACGGCCCGAGTGCGTCGCCGTTGAGCTCGACCAGAATCCCCCCGACCTTGAGGTGACGGTACACGAGGTCGTTGGGCCACTTGAGCTCGACGCCGGTCAGGCCCTCGGCCTCCAGCGCCTTGACCACGGCCACCCCGACCGCGAGCGACAGGCCCGCGAGGTAGCCCGCGCCCTGCTCGTAGCGCCAGCCGATGGAGAAGGTCAGGCTGCCGCCGGCGACGGCGGTCCAGGCCTTGCCGCGGCGGCCGCGGCCGGCGCTCTGCCACTCCGCTGCAAGCACGGCGCCATGGATGTCCCGACGCTGGGAGCGGCGGAGAAGCTCGGTGGACGTGGAGCCGATCTGGTCGACCACCTCGACCTCGAGGGGCGGCAGATGCGGGGTCTTTGCCGTGAACTCGGCGAGCTTGCGGCGAACTTCGTCGGCATCGAGGAAGTCCGGCGTGGCGGTCAGGCGATAGCCCAGGCCACGCACCCGCTCGAGCGACAGCCCGGCCGTTTCGGCCTGCTTCAGAAGCTGGGAGACGCGCGCACGAGTGAGCCCCACGGTGGCGGCGAGATCCTCACCGGAGTGGAAGGCGCCATCGGAAAGTTGGCGCAGGAGCGAGAATCCGAGCGGAGTGAGCACTGACATTTACCTGTCGTGTTGCACCGCCAAATATACCACGGCGGCGCGTTTCGCGCACCATACATGGGCGGTCGATATGGCGGATGTGCGTCCGCCCGGGCAATTTTGCAAGTGAAGGACAGCGCGCCGCGCAAGGGTCTGGCAGACCTTTTGCATCCGGCACGCTCCACGTTTATACCCGGCCGGGGCCCCGGTCAAGTCCCCGGGAAAACACTAGTTCCCGCTGGCACCCTGAACGTCCGCCAACCGGCCGAGCAACTCGCGATGCAGGCGCGCATCGCCGCAGGCGAGCACGCTGCCGCCCCCGTCGCAGGGACCGCCGGCCCAGTCCGTGATCACCCCGCCGGCAGCCTGGACCAGGGGAATGAGCGCCTGCACGTCGTAGGGCTGGAGACCCGTCTCGATCACGACGTCGACGAGGCCCATGGCGAGCTGGGTGTAGCAGTAGCAGTCGCCACCGTAGCGCAGGAAGCGCGCGCCCCCGGTGACGCGCTGGAGCACCTCCCGCGCGGCAGGCGATGCGAACTGGCGGGGGTCGGTGGTCACCACCCAGGCGTCCTCGCTGCGCGGACATTCGCGTGTGCGCAGGACCCGCGAATCGCCGCCGCGCCGCCACTGGGCGGTGCCGCCGGCGACGCCGAGAAACGACTCGCCGACGAACGGCTGGTGCGTCACGCCGAGAACGGGGCGCGTTCCGTCGTGGAGCGCGACCAGCACACCCCAGTGGAGCTGGCCGAGGATGAAGCTCTTGGTGCCGTCGATGGGATCGATGACCCAGGTGAGCGGCGACGTGCCCGTCTCGCGACCGTGTTCCTCGCCGAGGATGCCGTGCTCGGGATAGCGCGCACGGATCGCGGCGCGGATCACGCTCTCGGCGGCGCGATCGGCTACCGTGACGGGGTCGTACCCCATGTAGTTGTGCTTGTCCTCCACCGCGAGGGCGTTGCGGAAGTGCGGGAGGATCGCCTCACCTGCGGCGATCGCGATGTCGTGCGCGAACTCGAGATAGGCGGCGGCTTCGGGGGGCGTCATCGTCAGGTCTTCTTCATGATGGCCGGCAGGGCCGCGGCAGCGCTTCCCGGCAACGGCACGGTGCCAGGGCGGCGACTGCCGCGCTGGCGAGTTCCTTGGCGCACGGCACCTAGTGCAGCGGCGGGCCGCCGGCGGCCGCGCGCACCACCTCGCGCTCGGCGTCGGCGGACAGCGTGTCACGCCACGCCCCGGTGTTGTCGCGCTGCGCGAGCCAGGCCGCCGTATCGGCGATGGTGCTGGCGAGCGGTCGCGTGTGCAGGCCGGCGCGCTGCGCCCTGGTGCAATCGACCTGCATGAAACCCGCCTCGCTCGCGAACGACGCGGGAATCCAAAGCGGCAGCCCGGTCCAGGGCTCCACCTTCTGCTCCACGAGCACGCTCTCGTCGACCCACAGGGGGCGTGGCGCCGCTGCCCCGCCCGCGTTGACGAGCGCCGCGACGAGATCGGCGAAGGTCCATTGGCCTGCCGCGCTCGTGGCGTTGTAGGTTCCGTGCAGCCCGTTGTCGAGCAGCGTCAGCATGAACGTCGCGAGGTCGCGCGCATCGATGAACTGCAGCGGCCGCACGGGAGGATTGGGCACGACGGCCTCCGGCCCGCGCAATCCGAGGAGACCGGGATGCATGAAGCGCGCGACCCAGTAGCCGAAGCGGTCGGTGGGGTCGTGGGGCCCGACGATGAGTCCCGGACGCACGTTGCTCCCGCGCGCGCCGAACACCTCGGTCACCACGCGCTCGCACGCGGCCTTGAGCGGCCCGTAGAACTTGCCGACTTCTTCGGTGCCGGGATCGGCGAGCGCGCCGACGGGGTCGCGCTCAGTGAGGCCCGCACGGCTCGCATCGGTGAAGACCGAGATCGACGACACGAAGAGATAGCGCCCCACGCGCCGGTCGAGCAACTCGACCGACGCGCGCACCACGCGCGGCACATAGCCCGACGTGTCGACCACGGCGTCCCACTCTCCCGTGCCGAGCGCTTCGAGGCCGGGCGCGCTGCGCGGGTCGCGGTTGCCCAGGAGCCGGTTCACCCGTCCGCCCCACGGATCGGGCCCCCTGCCCCGCGTGAAGGTGGTGACCTCGTCGCCGCGCGCCAGGGCGGCGTCGACGAGATGCCGTCCGAGGAAGCGCGTGCCGCCAAGGATCAGGAGCTTCATGGGCGTGTCTTCCCGCCGCCTCAGGCCTTGGGCACGATCGCGACGCCGGCGAGCTTCTCCTGCATTTGCAGCAGCGACGGCACGAAACTGTCGCCGTAGCCCATGAGGCTCGCATTGACGAGGCTCTGGTGCACCGCCTCGCCCACGATCGCCGACACCGGCAGCGACTCGGCGAAGTGCGTGTAGTAGCGCAGGTCCTTGCGTGCGTTGTCGATCGTGAACTTCATGCCGGTGAGGTCGCCCTTGTTCTCGAGCATCTTGCCCACGATCATCTGGAAGATGCCGCTGTTGACCCCGCCGGCCGAGATCACCTGGTGGAGCTTCGCGATGGACAGTCCCGACTTGGCCGCGGCGGCGCACGCCTCGGCCGTGGCGACCGCGATCGACTGCGCGATGAAATTGTTGATGAGCTTGAGCACGATGCCGTGCCCCGGCGGGCCGGCATGGATGATGTTCTCGCAGAAGGCCCCGAGCACGGGCTTCAGCTTGTCGAAGGTGGCGTCGTCGGCGCCGACCATGATGTTGAGCTTGCCGAGCTCGGCTTCCACCGGTGTGCGGGCGAGCGGCGCGTCGACGAAGAGCACGCCTTTGGCGGCGAGCTCCTCGCGCATCTTCGTGGTGGTGGCAGGCTCGCTGGTCGACGTGTCCACGACGATCAGCCCGGGGTGCGCTGCCGACGCGATGCCGTCCTTGCCGTTGACGATCTCCTCCACCTGCGGCGCACCGGTCACGCAGAGGAACACGATGTCGTTGCCGCGGGCGAGATCCGCATTGGTCTTCACCTCCTTCGCTCCCGCCGCGAGGATGTCCTCGAGCGGCTTGCGGTTGCGATTGGCGCGTACGGCGAGCGGATAGCCCTTGGTGGCGAGATTCTTCGCCATCCCGTGGCCCATGAGGCCGAGGCCGACGAATCCGATGCGGGGCTTGTCCATGCTGTCTTCTCCTTCTGCAGGTCTGGTTGGAATCAGTCGACGGCCGTGGGTTCCCCGGCCGCGATCAGCGAACGCCGCCGCTCGTGCCACGTCAGCAGCAGGCCGCTGCCGGCGATGAGCGCCATGCCGGCGAAGGTGATCACATCCGGCAGGTCACCGAATGCGAGCCAGCCCATCATCGTAGCGAAAACGAGATGCGCGTAGGTGAAAGGCGTGAGTCCCGAGGCCGGCGCGCGCTGGAAAGCGAGGATCAGCAGGAAGTGCCCGCCGGTGCCGCTGATGCCGATCAGCAGCATCAGGCCCGCATCGGCCCAGGTGACGTCGACGGCCGAGCCGAACCACGGCCACCCCAGCGTCATGATGCCCGCGCCCACGAGCGCGGGATAGAAGAGGGTCACGCGGGGGTCCTCGCCGGCCAGCATGCGCGTGGTGATCAGGTACATGGCGTAGCACGCCGCCGAGGCCAGCGCCAGGATCGACGCGCCCTGGAACATCTCGGCCCCCGGACGCACGATCAGGAGCATGCCGAGGCCACCCGCCACCACGAACGCGATGCGCGGCGAGGTGAGCCGCTCGCCCAGGAGCGGTATGGCGAGCAGGATGACGAGGGTGGGTGTGAGGTAGCTCAGTGCCGTGGTGCTCGCGAGCGGCAGATCACGCAGCGCGGACACGAACAGCAGCGAGGACCCGATGAGCAGCACGCCGCGCGCGAGCTGCATCGGGAGCTGGCGCGTGCGCACCATGCCCAGGCCCATGCCCGGCGCGAGCCACACGAGCATCGCCAGCACCTGCGCGCCCCAGCGCGCCCACACCAGCAGCGGCACCGGGTACTTCGCGGCCAGCCACTTCATGATCGTATCCGTCATCGAAAAGCACGCCACCGCGCCGATGATCATCAGGATCGCCGATAACGGGATGTGCGCGGCACCGCGGGTCATCGCCTGACGGCCACGAAGATCGCGAGCGGGCCCTGCTGCGCGCGCCGCATGGCGAGACAGCCGTCGATGCGCGCCAGCCCTTGCGCGTAGCGACGGGGGCCCGCGTCGGTCCTGACGCTGCGCTGCTCGAACACCTCCGCGAAGAGCACGCGCTCGCTCCGGGTGCACGCGGCGCTCGCCCATGTGGCCCAGAAGCCTTGCGCCTCGGCCGGGACGCTCGCGGCGAGCGCGTCGGCATTCGCGCGCAGCCACAGCAGCGCGGCGTGCCGCGTGGCGTCGTCGTCGAGCGCCTGTTCGAGGAGTCCCGGGGCGTAGCGGCCCTTCTCCCCGGTGACGAGCGTGAGCGACAGGGCGCGCCCGAGCACGTGCGGATCGCGGAACGCCCCGAGCGCCACGAAGATGTCCTCGCGCTCGTTGGGGTCCATGCTGGCATCCGCGGCCGCCACCAGGGTATCGAACAGCCTGGGCGCGTCGGATCCCGCCGTGGCCGCGGCCGTCACCAGCAGCATGCGCCGTGACGGCGGCGGGATCGCGCTGCGATGGTCGAGCCAGCGCTCGACGTGCTGGCGCGCCTTGCGCGCGAGTGCCGCGTCCTGCCCGCGCATCGCCACCAGCGGTACCGCCTCCTCCCGCAGGCGCTGCACGTCGGCAGCCTCGCCCTGGCGCGGCAGCCAGCCGAGCGCGCGGGCCCGATCGCCGAAGTGGCGCCGCACCCAGGCGGCGTAGCGCGTCTCGCCATCGCCGTCGAACACGCCCCGGGGCACTGCGGCGGCAACGGCATAGGCGCGCCGGGCCACGCTCGCATCGGGGGCCGCCGCCTGGCGGGCGGCGATGCCGAGGACGAGCGGATAGTCGAGCGCACCGGCGCGCGCCAGGAGATCGGCGTCGGCGAGCAGGGACGCGTAGTCGTTGCCGGCGAGCGCGCGATCGGCCCTTGGCAGCGCGGCAAGCAGCGCAGGTGACAGACGCGGCAGGTAGTAGCCGAGGCCGTCGCGATTGGCCACCACCCACTGCGGGCACGCGCCCCCCAGCGGGACCATCTCGCGCGCCTCGCGCACCACGGTGCAGACCTGGCGGTTGTGATTCCCCTCGCCCACGTCGAAGCATGCGGGGAAGGTCCAGGTTGCGCTGGTGGCGGTCGCGTCGCCCGCCGGCACGAAGCGCTGCTGTCCGAGCACGAGCGACGGTGCCTCCGTGCAATTGAGCGCAACGTCGAGGAGCGGCACGCCAGGGCGATCGGCGAAGCCGCGAAACGCCGCCACCAGCGCCGGGTCGGACTCACCGAGCACGGCGAAGAAATCATCGGCGGTCGCGTTGCCCCACGCGTACTTCGCCATGTAGCGGCGAACGCCGGCGCGGAACTTCTCTGCCCCCTGCCACTGCTCGAACATCGCGAGCAGCGTCTCGCCCTTGGCGTAGGTGATGCCGTCGAAGGCGCCGCGAACGTCCTGGTAACCGGACACCGGCTGGCGCAGCGCGCGCGCATTGCCGAGGCGATCGAGCTCGAGCGCCCTGCTGCGCTGGCGCGAGCGTCGGTCTTCCGGCCAGTCGGGGTGCAGTTCCGCCACGACCTTGGTGCCGAGCCAGGAGGCGAAGGCCTCGTTGAGCCACAGGTCGTTCCACCACGCCGGCGTGACGTAGTCGCCGAACCACATGTGCGCGATCTCGTGCGCGGCGACGCCGGTGAAGCGCTGCTCGAACTGCGGCGACAGCTCCGCGGGTTTCGCGAGCAGGAGTCGCGCCGTGAACGTGACGAGCCCGGGGTTCTCCATCGCGCTGCCGAACGTCGATTTCGGGTAGGCCAGGAGGTCGAGCTTGGGAAATGGATACGGTTCGCCGAAGTAGCGCTCGGTCGCGGCGAGGATGGCGCCGGTACGCTTCGCAGCGTAGGCAGCCTCCACGCCGCGCCCCTTGGGCGCCACGATCGAGATCGGCGTGCCGTTGCGGCCGGCCTTGCCGCCGTCGACGACGTCGAAGTCGCCGACCGCGAAGGCCACGAGATAGGAGGGCAGCGGCGGCGTCGTCCGGAACGCGACTTCGCGCTGCCCGCTGCCCAGCGCGCGCTCCGCCTCCACTGGCATGTTCGCGAAGGCGCGCAGGCCCGCCGGCACCACGAGCGTGAGGCGCCACGCCGCCTTGCGGTCGGGCTCGTCGAAGCAGGGCAGCACCCGGCGCGCATCCATCGGCTCGAACTGCGTCACCGCGTACCAGCGTCCGCCCTCCTTCTGCCGGAACAGGCCGATGCCGCCGCCGCTGTCCATCGTCGCCCGCCAGGCGAGCGAGAGCGTGGCGTCGCCCGCGGGGAGTGGCTGCGCGAACCGCAGGGCGATCACATCGTCGTTGACCGTGGTGACGGTGGCGTCCCGGGTCACGTCGCCGGGAGTCGCACGCGCGGACACGTGCCCGAGCCCTCGCGCATTGAGCTCGATCGTGTCGGTCGCCTCGTGGAGGCGCACGGCGATGTCCACCGTCCCGGTGAACGTCTCGACGGCAGGATCGACCACGAGGCGCAGGTCGTAGCGCAACGGCACCACGTTGCGCGGCAGGCGGCTGCTCGCCGGCTGCGCCGGCGCGGGTGTGCACGCGACGAATGCCGCGAGCAGGAGGACGACACGCGCGCACCACGCGAAGCGGCGGGCGGCAGGAACGGTCAAGGCGGGATGCGGCGAGGTGAAAGATGGGCCGGGGCGATGGGCCGGGGCGAGGCTCCTGGCTGGCACGTGGATTTTACTGCAACGCCGACGCCCGCCATCAGGCCGCGCGATCCGGCATACAATCTCGCACTCGAATCGCCGCCACTGCCGGAGGTTTCGACATGCCTGCCAAACGCACGATATCCGTCTCCATGCTGGCCCTCGCGACGATCCTCGCCGGAACCGTCGTGCAGGCCCAGCAGCCGCGCGACGCGGCGACGCCGGCCGCACAAAGGTCGCGCGTCGTGATCCAGGTGAGCGAAGCGGATCCGGGCAAGTGGAATCTCGCGCTCAACAACGCGCGCAATCTGCAGGCCGACCTGGGCCCCGCCAACGTCGACATCGAGGTCGTCGCCTATGGGCCGGGCATCGGCATGCTGAAGGCGGATTCCGTCGTGGGAAGCAGGGTGGAGGACGCGCTCGGCACCGGCGTGAAGCTGCTGGCCTGCCAGAACACGATGCGGGGCCGCAAGCTCGCTGCCGACGACATGCTGCCCAAGGTCGGTTACGTGTCGTCCGGCGTGGTCGAGCTCATGCGCAAGCAGCAAGAGGGCTGGGCCTACATCCGCCCATGACGATGATCGGCGCCGGCCATGCCGACCGCTACCTCACGGCGAGCGAGATCGGCGAGATCGTGGGCGAGGCGCTCGACGCGCTGGAGCCCGAGGGCAAGCGCTTCCTCTTCATCGTGCCCGACGGCACGCGCACGATGCCCATGCCGCAGATGGCCGCGCTCGTGCGCGGATCGCTGCGCGGGCGCGCCGCGGCGGTCGACTTCCTCATCGCGCTCGGCACGCACCAGCCGATGAGCGATGCCGCGCTATCGGAGCACCTGGGCTTTCGCGTCGTGGAGGGCATGGAGGCCGGGGTCGCAGGAGGCTCGCGCGTGTTCAATCACGAGTGGAGCGACCCCGCGACCTTCCGCACCATCGGCACCATCCCGGCCGCGGAGATCCGCGCGCTGTCGGGAGGACGGCTCGACCAGGACGTGCCGGTGGCGCTCAACAAGCGCATCTTCGACTACGACCGGATCGTGATCCTGGGGCCCGTGTTCCCGCACGAGGTGGTCGGCTTCTCCGGCGGCAACAAGTACTTCTTCCCCGGCATCGCCGGCCCCGACGTCATCAACTTCACGCACTGGCTCGGCGCGCTCATCACCAACTACGAGGTGATCGGCTCGGGCTACACGCCGGTGCGCGCGGTGATCGACCGCGCGGCGGCGATGGTCACGGTGCCCACGACGTGCTTCGCGCTCGTCGTCACCAAGGACGGCGTGGCGGGCCTGTACTGCGCCGATGCCCGCACCGCGTGGGAGCATGCCTCCGCGCTGTCGTCGCAGCGGCACATCGTGTGGCTCGACGCGCCGATGCGCACGGTCATCTCGGTGATGCCGCCGATGTACGCCGACGTGTGGACCGCCGGCAAGGGCATGTACAAGATCGAGCCGGCCGTGGCCGACGGCGGCGAGGTGATCATCTATGCGCCGCACATCCGCGAGGTGAGCGTCACGCACGGCCACATCATCGAGGAAGTGGGCTACCACTGCCGCGACTATTTCACCGCGCAACCCGAGCGCTTCGCCGGGTATCCGGGCGGCGTGCTCGCGCATTCCACGCATGTGAAGGGACTCGGCACCTACGACCCGCACACCGGGGTGGAGACGCCGCGCGTCACGGTCACGCTCGCCACGGGCATCGCCGAGGATCGCTGCCGCAAGATCAATCTCGGCTACCGCGATCCGGCGTCGATCGATCTCGCCGCGTGGCAGGGGCGCGAGCGCGAGGGGATCATGGTGGTGCCGCGCGCGGGCGAGATGCTCTACAAGCTGCGGCGCTAGCGGCGCCGGTCGCTTCCGCTTTCTCCGTTCATCGGTCAACGGGCCCGCTTTAGGCGGCGGGTCCGGCTCGACCTCGCCGCCGCGCCGCGCGTGCCGGCCACGTTACGACGGGCCGACTTTCGCCGACCCGCTTCGGTTCGACCGGCCCCCGCTCCGGCCGCTCCGGCGGCGAGCTCCGGCCGCTCCGGCGGCGAACGCCTGCGGCGCCCTGTCCGCCTGCGTTCTGCCAAGAGCGCGGCGGCGTCTTCCGACCGCAATGCTGACGTGCCTGCCAGGCTAAGGGACCCGATCGCCCGTGCAAGGCATAGAATCGCAGTTGACGACCGTATTGCATTCGGTATACAGTACTCGGAATCCTGCTCAACCAGCCCCGACACCCCACCGATCGCAGCGAACACCCGCTGCGGGAGGCCTCACAGGAGGAAACATGCAGCAGCCCGAAGGCGATCGCATCCGAGTCATCATTGCCAAGGTCGGCCTGGACGGCCACGACCGCGGCGTCAAGATCGTCGCGCGCACCCTGCGCGACGCCGGCATGGACGTGATCTACACCGGGCTGCACCGCACGCCCGAGGAAGTGGTCGACGCGTCGGTCCAGGAGGACGTCGACGTGATCGGCGTGTCGATCCTGTCCGGTGCGCACATGACCGTGTTCCCGCGCATCCTCGATGCGCTCAAGAAGCGCGACGCCGACGACATCCTCGTGATCGGCGGCGGCGTGATCCCCGACGAGGACTGCGAGGCGCTCAAGAAGATCGGCGTCAAGGAGATCCTGCTGCAGGACACGCCCCCGGCGGAGATCGTCGCCATGGTCAAGCGCATCGTCGCCGAGCGCGGCGCGCGCTAGCGAAGGAGGGCACCGTGGACATGGAACAGTGGTCGTTTCCGCCGAAGTTCGATGCGAACTACCTGCCGCCCGCCAATTCGCGCTACTGGTTCCCCAAGCGCGAGACGATGCCGGCGGCAGACCGTGAAAAGGCGATCCTCGAGCGCCTGAAGCTCGTCACCCGGCACGCCTGGGACCATTCGCCGATGTACCGGCGCAAGTGGGAGGAGGCAGGCTTCCATCCCGACCAGTTGCGCTCGCTCGAGGACTTCGAGTCGCGCGTGCCGGTGCTCACCAAGAAGGACCTGCGCGAGTCGCAGGCGAAGAGCCCGCCGTACGGCGAGTACCTGTGCGTGCCCGAGAGCGAGATCCATCACATCCATGGCACCTCGGGAACGACCGGCCGTCCCACGGCGTTCGCGATCGGCCGCGAGGACTGGGATTCGATCGCCAACGCTCACGCGCGGATCATGTGGGGCATGGGCCTGCGGCCCGGTGACACGGTCTTCATCGCGGCGATCCTGAGCCTGTACATGGGATCGTGGGGCGCACTGTCGGGCTCCGAGCGCCTGCGCGCCCGGGCGTTCCCGTTCGGCGCCGGCGCCGCGGGGATGACGGCGCGCGCCGCCATGTGGCTCGATCTCACGCGCCCGCAAGGCCTCTACGCCACGCCGTCGTTCGCGCTGCACCTCGCCGAAATCGCGAAGAAGGAAGGCTACGATCCCCGCAAGTTCGGCCTGAAGGTGATGTTCTTCTCAGGCGAGCCCGGCGCCTCGGTGCCCGCGGTCCGCGACCGCATCGCCGATATCTACGGCGCGCGCGTGATCGACTGCGGCTCGATGGCCGAAGTCACCCCGTTCATGAACATCTCCGGCACGGCCGAGACCGACGGCATGCTGCTGTGGCAGGACGTGGTCTATACCGAGGTCTGCGATCCGAAGACGTACCTGCGCGTGCCCTACGGCCAGCGCGGTACGCCCGTCTACACCCACCTCGAGCGCACGTCGCAGCCGATGATCCGGCTCCTGTCCGGCGACCTCACGCTTTGGGAGAACGGCCCCAATCCCTGCGGCCGCACCTATCCGCGCCTGCCGCAAGGCGTCTTCGGCCGCATCGACGACATGTTCACCATCCGCGGCGAGAACGTCTACCCGAGCGAGGTCGAGGCGGTCATCGCGAAGCTCCCCGACTACGGTGGCGAGCACCGCATCGTGATCTCCCGCGAGGGCAACATGGACGAGTTGCTCGTGCGCGTCGAGGCCGATGCCGAATGCGTCGCGCGCGGTGACGCCGCGCAGGCGGCGCTGCGCGACACGGCCGCCAGGTCCCTGCAGAAGCTGCTCGGACTTCGCGCCAAGGTCGAGATCGTGCCGCCGGGTACCTTCCCGCGCACCGATTTCAAGGCGCGCCGCGTGATCGACGATCGCGAGGTGTTCCGCGAGATGAACCAGCGCCTTTCGGGCTGACATCGACATGGCCTACCTCCCCTCGATGGCACTGGTGCCGAAGGCGATCGCCGGCGAGCAGCGCGCGATCGCGCGACTGCTCACGCGCGCCGAGAACGGCACGCCCGAGGCGCGCGAAGCCTTCGACGCCCTGTTCGCCCGCGCGGGCAAGGCGCACATCGTCGGCGTCACGGGCGTCCCCGGAAGCGGCAAGTCGACGCTGGTGTCGAAGCTCGCCAGGGCGATCCGCGACAGCGGCCGCACCGTGGGCATCGTCGCGATCGATCCGTCGTCCCCGTTCTCGGGAGGGTCGATCCTCGGCGACCGCATCCGGATGGGCGACCTCGGCGGCGACCCGGGTGTGTTCATGCGCAGCATGGCCACGCGCGGCGCGATGGGCGGACTCGCGCGCGGCACCATGGAGGCCGTCGACATCCTCGATGCCGCCGGCTACGACGTGGTGCTGATCGAGACCGTCGGCGTCGGTCAGGACGAGGTGGACATCGCCCGTGCCGCGCAGACGACCGTCGTGGTGTCGGCGCCGGGCCTGGGTGACGAGATCCAGGCGATCAAGGCCGGCGTGCTGGAGATCGCCGACATCCACGTGGTCAGCAAGTGCGACAAGCCGGAGTCCAACAAGACGATCGCCGATCTCAAGGGCATGCTGGTGCTCGGCCTGGGGGCCGCCCCCCGCACCTGGTACCCCACGGTGATCCCCACCAGCGCGACCCGGGACGAGGGCGTGAAGGAACTCCTCGCCATGATCGACAAGCACCACGCCGTGCTCGAGACGTCCGGCGAGATCGCCTCGCGCCGGGCCATGATCGACGAGCGGCGCCTGTTGAAATCAGGCGAGGAGATCATGCGCGACCGCTTCGAGAAGCACCGTCACGGGCGACTCGCGGAGCTGCTCCAGAGCATCTCCCGCCGCGAGATGAGTCCTCATTCCGCCGCAACGCGGCTCATAGCAGAGATTGGAGAATTCGCGTGAACGATACGACCGGATCGAAGAATCAACCCTCCGCAGGCGTCGGCGCCGCGGCTGCCACGCAACTCGCGAGCGACGTCGCCACGTGGGAAGCGAACGAGGTCGCGAAGTTCGTCGCCCGGGCGCCCGAGCGCCAACCCGAATTCAGGACGCTCGGCGGCTTTCCGCTGAAGCGCAGCTACACGGCGCTCGACCTCGCCGATACGCCGCTCGAGGACATCGGCCTCCCCGGCCGCTTCCCGTACACGCGCGGACCGTACCCGACGATGTACCGCGGACGTACCTGGACCATGCGCCAGATCGCCGGCTTCGGCACCGCCGAGGACACCAACGCGCGCTTCAAGTACCTGGTCGCCAACGGCATGACGGGGCTGTCCACCGACTTCGACATGCCCACGCTGATGGGCTACGACAGCGACCACCCGATGAGTGAGGGCGAGGTCGGCCGCGAAGGTGTCGCGATCGATACGCTCGCCGACATGGAGCGCCTGTTCGACGGCATCGACCTCACGAAGATCTCGGTATCGCTGACCATCAATCCCTCGGCGTGGATCATGCTCGCGATGTACGTCGCGCTCGCCAAGCGCCGCGGCTACGACCTCAACGCGCTGTCGGGGACGATCCAGGCCGACATCCTCAAGGAATACCAGGCGCAGAAGGAGTGGGTGTTCCCGATCACGCCGTCAGTGCGCATCGTGCGCGACTGCATCACCTACTGCGCCAACAACATGAAGCGCTACAACCCGATCAACATCTCGGGTTACCACGTGTCGGAAGCGGGCAGCTCGCCGCTCGACGAGATCGCGTTCACGATGTGCAATCTCATCACCTATGTCGAGGAGGTGAGCAAGACCGGCATGCACGTCGACGAGTTCGCGCCGCGCCTCGCCTTCTTCTACGTGTGCCAGGCCGACTTCTTCGAGGAGATCGCCAAGTTCCGCGCGGTCCGCCGCGTGTACGCCAAGATCATGCGCGACCGCTTCGGCGCCAAGAATCCGGAGTCGATGCGCCTGCGCTTCCACTGCCAGACGGCGGCGGCGTCGCTCACCAAGCCGCAGTACGAGATCAACGTCGTGCGCACCGGCCTGCAGGCGCTCGCCGCGGTGCTCGGCGGCGCGCAGAGCCTGCACACCAACGGCAAGGACGAGGCCTTCGCGATCCCGACCGAGGAGGCGATGCGCATCGCCCTGCGCACGCAGCAGATCATCGCCGACGAGACGGGCGTGGCCGACGTGGTCGATCCGCTCGGGGGCTCCTACTTCCTCGAGAGCCTCACCACGCAGTACGAGAAGGCGGTGTTCGCGATCATCGACGAGGTCGAGAAGAACGGCGGCACCATCAAGCTTACCGAGGAAGGCTGGTTCCAGCGCCGCATCGCCGACTTCGCGTACGAGACCGCCCTCAAGAAGGCCAGCGGCGAGAAGCCGGTGATCGGCGTCAACAAGTACGTGATGGCCGACGAAAAGTTCGACATCGAGCTGCACCCGTACGACCCGTCGACCGCGACGCGCCAGATCGAAGGCTTGAACAAGGTCCGCCGCGAGCGCGACAACGCGAAGGTGCAGAAGCTCCTCGACCAGCTCGTTGCGGTGGCCAACGACCCCGCGCAGAACATCATGCCGGTGACGATCGACCTGGTCGAGGCCGGAGCATCGATGGGCGACATCATCGAGAAGCTGAAGACCGTGTGGGGCACCTACCGCGAGCGGCCGGTGTTCTAGCCGCAGTCTCCCTGCCGCGGGCGGCCGCCGGTCCTGGCCGCCCGCGGCACACGCCGCCCGGCCCGAAGCTCCGGCCTTTCGCGGCACCCGAAGCAAGGCCGGCCGGCGGCACGCAGCCGCTGGCTGGCCCGCCACGCACGGCCGGGCGAGCCGCGGAAGCTGCGTCGCCCCTCCTTTCACCCACGCACGCGAGGCGATCCGACAGCCCGCACGCGAGGCTTCACTCGAGGAGAAAGCGAGCGATGACTACGGCTCACGCCATCGACGCAGGAACACCCGCCGCGAACCGCGATTCCGCCTACAGGAAAGTCTCCTGGCGGCTGATCCCATTCCTGCTGTTCTGCTACCTGTGCTCCTATCTCGACCGCATCAACGTCGGGTTCGCCAAGCTGCAGATGCTCGACGACCTCGAGTTCAGCGAGACCGTGTACGGCCTCGGCGCCGGCATCTTCTTCATCGGCTACGTCATCTTCGAGATCCCGAGCAACCTCGTGATGCTCCGCACGGGTGCGCGCTTCTGGATCGCGCGAATCATGGTCACCTGGGGGATCCTCTCGGGCCTGACCATGCTGGTGCAGACGCCGATGCAGTTCTACATCGTGCGCTTCCTGCTCGGCGCTGCGGAGGCAGGATTCATACCGGCAATCCTGTACTACCTCACGATCTGGTATCCGTCGGACCGCCGCGGCAAGGTCACCGCGCTCTTCCTCGCGGGAATTCCGCTCGCCGGGATGCTGGGCGGCCCGCTCTCGGGCTGGATCATGAGTGCATTCCATGGCGCCTACGGTCTCGCCGGATGGCAGTGGATGTTCTTCATCGAGGCGGTGCCCACCGTGGTCGCCGGCGTCGTCGCGTACTTCTATCTCGACGATAGCGCCGAGAAGGCGAACTGGCTCGGCGACGCGGAGAAGAAGCTGATCGCCAAGGACCTGACCGAGGAGGCGGGCGGCAAGACGCTGCACTCGATCCGCGACGGCCTGACCAATCCGAAGGTATGGCTCTTGAGCATCATCTACTTCTTCTTCACGATGGGGCTGTACGGCGTCAGCTTCTGGCTGCCCAGCATCATTCGCGCGAGCGGCGTCACCGATCCCCTCGATATCGGTCTCCTGACGGCGATTCCGTTCACCGCGGCGCTCATCACCATGTACCTCGTGGGGCGCAGTTCCGACGCGCGGCGCGAGCGGCGCTGGCACCTGGCCGTGCCGGCGGTGATCGGCGCCATCGGGCTCATCTTCAGCGCGGTCTATGACACCCACACCACGTTCGCGATGATCGCGCTCACGGTGGCGACCGCGGGGATCATCACCTGCGTGCCGCAGTTCTACACCTTGCCGCCGGCGATCCTGACCGGCGCTGCCGCCGCGATGGGCATCGCACTCGCCAACTCGATCGGCAGCATCGCGGGCTTCATCAGTCCGTATCTGCTCGGCTTCATCAAGGACATGACCGGGAGCACGAACGGCGGCGTGATCGCCCTCGCCGTCGCTCTGGTCATCGGCGCCGTCCTGACCTTCACGGTGCCCTCGAAGCTCGTCGACCGCTGACCATCGGAAAGGAGGAACCAGATGAAGCTCCCCGAGAATGCCGCAGCCGCGGTCATCGCGCGCTCGCTGAAGGCACGTGGCATCGACCGCGTATTCGCCCTGTGCGGCGGTCACATCATGCCGATATGGATGGCGATCGACGCCGAGGGCATCGCCATCGTCGACGTGCGCGACGAACGCGCGGCGGTGTACATGGCGCACGCCTACGGCGAACTGCGTGGAACACCCGGCGTGGCGCTGGTGACCGCCGGTCCCGGCGTCACCAACGCCATGACCGGCATCGCCAATGCGCACGTCGCGCGCGCGGGCGTGGTCGTGCTGTCGGGAACCCCGCCGCGCGCGCAGGACAACCGCGGCGCGCTGCAGGACCTCGACCACGTCGGCATGGTCAAGGGGATCACGCGCTACGCGCGCACGGTGCGCGATCCGTCGCTGGTGCCGCAGGAGCTCGACGAGGCATTCGCCCGCGCCCGCGGCGACGGCGGCGAACCCGGCCCCGTCTACCTCGACTTTCCCACCGACGTGTTGCGCGCCGAGGTGCCGCTTGCGCTACAGCGCGCCGAGCATCTCGCGGGTCGCGCCCGCGTGGCGCAGCCGCCGGCGGCGGAAGCGGTGCGCGCGGCCGTCGATCTCCTGTGGTCGGCGAAGCGGCCGCTGGTGATCGGCGGCCGTGGGATCAAGGGACGCGCAACGTCGCTGATCCGCTTCCTCGATGCGCTCGGCGCCGTGTACCTCGATACCGGCGAGAGCAAGGGCGTGCTGCCGTCATCGCATCCGGCCTTCGTCGGTGCGATGCGCGGCCAGGTGATGGGCGCCGCCGACGTGGTGGTGACCGTCGGACGCCGTCTCGATTTCCAGTTGGCCTACGGCTCGCCGGCGGTATTCGGCGATGCGAAGTTCGTGCGCATCGCCGACGTTGCCGCCGAGCTGCGCGACAACCGCCGCGGCGACGCGGAGATCCTCGCCGACTGCGGCCTCGCCCTCGACGCGATCGTCGATCTCGCGAAGGGTCGCACGCCCGCCGTCGATCGCGCGTGGGCGAAGGAGCTTCGCACGCAGCACGAGGGGCGTGCCGCGAAGCTGCGCGCCTCGATGCGCACGGCCGAATCAGCCCCCGACGGCAAGATCCATCCCAACCGCGTGCTCGCCTGCCTGCAGGATGCGCTGGACGCGCGTGGCGGCGCGCCCGTCGTGGTCGCTGACGGCGGCGACTTCCTGAGCTTCGCCCGCGTGGGACTCGAAGCCCCGACCTACCTCGATCCAGGGCCCCTCGGCTGCATCGGCATCGGCACGCCGTTCGGCATCGGCGCCGCGCTCGCCGCGCCCGAGCGCACGGTAGTGGTCGCCACCGGCGACGGCTCGTTCGGCTTCAACGCGATGGAGATCGACACCGCCGTGCGCCATCGCGTCCCGCTGCTGGTGGTCGTCGCCAACAACGGCGCGTGGCAGATCGAGGTGAGCGACCAGGAGCAGCATTGGGGCCGGGTCGTGGGTACGCGCCTGCAGGACGCGGACCACGCCGCCATGGCGCGCGCCTTCGGCATGCACGCGGAGCGCGTCACCGATGCTGCGGAACTGCCCGCAGCGATCGAGCGCGCGCTCGCCCACCGGCCGGCGCTGCTCGACGTGGTCGTGCGTACCGACGTCGTGTCCGCCGACGGCAAATCGGGGCTCGCGGTGGTGCCCGATCTGCAGCCGCTCGCGGCGTGGGACGAGGCCGAGCGGAAGTTCCGCGGCGGCTGACGACGGCGTCGCCTGTGGTAGCTTCGACGCCATGCAGATCCCCTATCTCGACTACCGGCCCCGTCTCGACGAACCGGTGACCTTCGGCGCGCACGCGCTGGTCGCCGGCCGCACCACGGCGGGACCGGGGCTCGTGCTGAGCGACTACGCCACGGTGCGCGCCGACGGTGAGTACGTGCGCATCGGCACCGACGTGTTCCTCGGCGTGCGCGCCACCGTGCACATCGCGCACGACGTCTACGGCACGACCATCGGCGACCACGCGAGCATCGGCCGCTATGCGCTGGTGCATGCCTGTACCCTCGGCCACGGCGTGGTCGTGGGCGACGCCGCCACCGTGATGGATGGCGCCGTGGTCGGCGACGATGCCCTCATCCTGCCCGGCGCGATGGTGCCGCCGCGCAAGGTGCTCGCAGGGGGCGTCGTGTACGGCGGCAGTCCCGCGAAGCCGCTGCGCGCGCTCGAGCCCGGCGAGCTCGCACGCTGGCACGCGGCACTACGCACCCACCGCTCACCCGCGCCCGATGCCGCCACCGATTTGCCCGCCGACACACCGCGCCCGGTCGCCGGGGCACCGCGCTTTGTCCGCAGCGATGCCACCTTCGTCGCCGACACCGCGCGCTGCGGCGGGGCGATCGAACTCGCCGACGACGCGTCGATCTACTTCGCCTGCGTGGTCGATGCGGCCGATGGGCGCGTCGTGCTCGGCCGGCGCACCAACGTTCAGGACAATTCGGTGCTGCTGGCGTCGCGCGCGGCGGGCGATCTCGTCGTCGGTGACGACGTCACCATCGGCCACAACGTGCGCATCGGCGCCGCGCGCATCGGGCACCGCTCGCTGGTCGGCATGAGCGCGATCGTCGCCGACGGCGTGGTGGTCGACGACGACGCCTGCATCGGCGCCGGGGCGTTCGTGACGCCGGGCACCCATGTGCCGGCGGGATGGATCTGGGCCGGTCGCCCCGCGCGCCCCTTCCGTGAGCTCAAGGCGGCCGAGCGCGAAGGATTCGCCGACATCGTCAGGGTCTACGCCGACTACAGCGCCACGTATCGGACAGCGTACTGAGCGACCATACGGCGACAATGGCCGGCGTGGCTCGTGCCTGTCGGCGCCAGCTCATCAGCGCCAATCCTCCTTGCTTGCGGCCATGAGGGCCGCCCAATCGTCCGGTGGATTGCCCCGCACCAGCATCTTCTCGAACACCGCATAGGGGTCGGACTTGCTGCCCGCCGACCGCAAGGTCTGCACATCGTTGACCCAGGCGAACACGATCGCCTTGGCCTTGGAGTCGTAGCGGAAGAACAGCCGGAACCGGCGTCCGATCTTTGCCCGCCGCCAGTGACGATACGCTGACCCCAAGGTGCTGCCTTGGCGGAACTCGTCGCGCGAGGGATCGCTGGGTACGACATCCAGGATCAACTGGCTCAACGCCCGGAACAGCTTGGCGTTGGCGTTGCTCTCGAACCCTTGCGGGTCATTCTGTTTGGCCCGTTCCGCGGCCGCCTGCAGCTTCCGCAACTGCTCGATCACGCCCTCGTGGAACAGCAACGTCCAACCATGCCGCTGCATCAGAGAGCTACTTCGCCTTCGATGTCTTCATCGAGTTTCACCGCAGGGCGCGCATTCGCCAGCATGGCGCGGGCCAGATCGTCCGGCAGGGACTGGATGTGTCGCCCAGTCCGAATGTCCGCTTCCAGCAGTCCCAGGAAGGCCCCGATGGCAGGATCTTCGTGTTCCGCATCGACTCGAGTCACGACGACTTCTCCATCGCGCAGATCGAACGCTACCCTGTCTCCGGTGTCCACGCCCAGCGCTTGCCGAATGGACTTGGGCAGCGTGAGTTGACCCTTGGAGGTCAGGGTGGCGACTTCGTGAATCTCGGGCATTGCAGACACTTCCGGTGGTATGGTTCGGATTGTAAGGATTTTTCCTTACCCTGTCAATCCGAAGGCGGCACCGCTTCGGTTCACCGACGAACCATGGTGCGCACCGTTCGCTGCAACTCATGGCGCCTCACGCACCGGCCTCACGCACCGGCGCCGCGCGCAAGGGCGCCATCCAGCGCCGGAATCATTCCCGGCCAATGCAATTCGACCGCGCGCTCCCGCAGAACGGCCAGCGCCGTCCGATCGGGCGATCCGCAGCCGGCCGCCGCCAGCGCCAGAGCGCGGGCCACGACGAAGTCGATCGCCGGCACCGGCTCGATGCGCGTGAAGACCGCGAGCGCGGCGGCGTGGTGCCGTACGGCGTCGAAGTCCCTGAACGCAAGCGACGCCTCGATCGCTTCGCGCCGGTACCAGAAGTGGCTGTGCGCCGGCGTTCCCGCCGCCAGCACGCGCTCTGCCTCCTCCGCAACCGCGGCGAGAGCTTCACGGTCCCGCGCCATCAACGCGCGGCCTCCAAGAAGCTGGCCACCGGCGAAGCGCATGCCGACCTCCTCGGCCACCGCGTACGCCTCGTCCAGCGCGGCAACGGCGTCATCGCGCCGTCCGACGTGCCAGCAGGCGTACGCCAGCAGACACTGGTCGAACTGGACGAAGCGCCGCGACCCGATCTCGCGCGCGAGCGCGAGGCTCCGTTCGGCCGGCGCGATGGCTTCCTCGTACAGGCCCTGCGAGACACGCACCCATGCTTCGCTCTCGTCGGCCATCATCTCGGCCGCGCGCTGGCGAAGCTCGCGTGCGACCGCGCGCACGCGCTCGAGCACGTGCAACGCGCCGTCCAAGGGCGCGAGGTACGAATGCACCACCGCGAGCATCGCGCGATTGTTCAGTGCGAAGCGGGCGAGCCCCTCGCGATCGCTCAGCGCGACGCAGCGCTCGAACGCCGCGTAGGCGGAGTGCATGCGGCCGTCGGCATACAGCACGTCGGCGAGCCCGGAGAGCGCGTGCGCCTCGCACTCGGCATCGCGGGCATCCTGCGCCGACGCGAGCGCGCGCGTCTGGGCCGCGCGCGACGCCGCAACATCGCCGCGCGCGAACTCGAAGCAACCTCGCAGGTAGGCGGCCCGCGACGCTTCGCGCGGCAGATGCGCCGATAGCGCGAGCGGCTCCAGCGCATCGAGCACGGCAAGGCCCTCGGCCACGCCACCGGTCGCGCGATGCGCCGTCGCGAGGCCGGCCAGCGCCGCGCAGCGCTCCTCGTCGCTCGTGGCGTGCCGTTCCGCGCGCTCGAATGCGGCGAGCGACGCGGGGATGTCGCCCACGTCGCGAGCGAGATCGCCTTCGAACTGCGCGAGCGCGTGCGCCACGCCGATGCCTGCCGGAAGTTGCGCGCCGCGCCGGACGAGACGCAGCGCGGAGTCGAAGCGCAGCGCCGCGACCTCGGTGCGCGCCGCCGCGAGGTAGGCGGCGGCAGCACCCGCGTCACCGGCGCGATCGAGATGCCCGGCCGCCAGCACGACATCGCGCGACGCGAACCAGCCTGCCGCGCTCAGGTGCAACGCGCGGCGAGCGCTGTGCAGCAGCGAGGCGTAGGCGCCGTCACGGATCAGCGCGTGCGCGAAGGCGTAGTGCCGGCCATCGGCATCGCCGCGGACGAGGTCGCGGCCGAGCAATGCGGTCGCGTCGTACGACGCCTCGTCGAGCAGGTGCCGCAACAGCGCGAGGTCGAAGCGCTGCCCGATGACGGCGGCGGCTTGCAGGGCCCGCTTGTCCGCAGGTGCCAGGCGGTCGAGGCGACTTTGCACGACGCTCTGGATCGTGGCCGGGACGAACGCGCCGTCGGCGCCATTGCGCAGGAGCTGGGTGAGGAAGAGCGGATTGCCCTGCGCGCGCTCGACGCACCCGGCAGCAACCTGCGGATTCGCCGTGAGATACGAGCGCGCCAGCGCGAGCGCATCGCGCGTGGACAGCGGCGCCAGGTCGCAGCGCTCGATATCGAGGTCGAGGGGCGGCATGCCGAAGGGGTTGCCTTCCCGGCGCGACGTGCCCACCACCAGCAGGGGCACGCGTTGCGCCGCGTCGATCACCGCGCGCACCCCCGCGAGCACGACGGGCGTCGCCCAATGCAGGTCCTCGCCGATGATCAGCGTCGGCTGGCGTTGCGCGGCGCGCATCACGGCGCGGGCGACCGTGCGCACGCGCCCTTCGCCGCGGGTTGCGTTGCCCATCGCCTCGTACATCGCCGCATCGCGCTGGGCAATGCCCAGGATCTCCGAGGCGAACGGCTCGTCGTCCGCCGCCACGTCGCCGACGGCCACCGCGCGCTCCAGCGCAGCGCGCCGGTCGGCGGCGCCGCCCTCCGCGGGCACACCGAGGATGCTCGCCAGCACCGCGTGGATGGCATCGCGTCCCTGCGCCGCGCCGAAGTCGAGCACCGTCGCCGTGTAGACCGCAAAGCCGCGACGACCGGCGCGCGCGGCGAACTCCTGCACCAGCCGCGTCTTGCCCATGCCGGGATCGGCGCAGACGACGCATGCCGCGCCACGACCGGTCGACGCGACGCCTTCGAGCAGTGCCTCGAAGCGCGCGACTTCCCCGTCACGGCCGAGCAGCGCATGCTCCACCGCGCTGTCGGCCCGCAGCGAACGCAGCCTCCATGCCGGCATCGCGCTCGCGAAGCCACGGATCGGCATCGTGGCCAATGCGTCGGCCTCGATCGCCGGCCGGCACTCGCGATGGACGTCGTCCGAGATCACCGTCTCGCCGGCGTGCGCGACCTCCAGGAGGCGTGCGGCGAGATTGACGGCGTCGCCCGTCACGGTATAGGTGCGGTGGACGGCGCTGCCGGTGTCCGCCGCCACGACTTCGCCGCTCGCCACGCCCACGTGCACCGCGAGCGGACGTCCCCATTCCTCGCCGAGCGCCTCCATCGCCTGGTGGATCGCCACCGACGTCCGCAGCGCGCGCAGCGTGTCGTTGCCGTGGGCGACCGGGGCGCCGAAGAGGGCCATGATCCCGTCGCCGATGTGCTTGTCCACGGTGCCGCCGCACTGGGCGATGAGCGCATCGATATGCTCGAAGTACCGGGTGAGCAAGCGATGCATCTCCTCGGCGCCGAGTTCGCTCGCGAGCGTCGTGGAGCCGCACAGGTCGGCGAAGAGGATCGCGACCACGCGACGCTCCGCCGCCGCGGTGGCGGGTACCGTCGACGCCCCTGAAGCGGCCGCTGGCGCTGGCCGCCCCGACGCGAGCGCCCATCCGCATTGCGGACAGAAGCGCGCGTCCGCCGGTGTCGGTGCGGCACATCGCGGACAGGTCGTTGGCGGCGTCATGTCTTCCCCGAAGCTTCTCGCGCCGCGCTGGCGCGTCGTGCTGAGCCGGCGTGGCAGGAGTGACTGCGAGCGATGGAGGACCACACGAGCATCAGGAGCCTCGTGCACGGCCTGTCCGGTCGATCGACAGGATTGCCTCGGATCCAGCACGCCTCGATGTACCCGGATGCCCTGATTGTGAACCAGAATGGGCAGCATGACGCTGCGCCCGGCGACGGCGTCGATAGAGCTTTTCGCAGGTGACATTGGTCACCGCAGATGTATACTTTCGTGATGAAGATCGTCACGATCCGGGACTTCCGAACGCGGCCGCGGCAGGTTCGTGACGCGTTGCGGGGCGAACGTGAAGCGGTGCTTACCGTCAACGGACGTCCGGTAGCGGTCATGATTCCCGTCGATGCCGGATCGATCGACCAGACGATCGAGACGCTGCGCCGCGCGCGCGCACTCGAGGCGCTTCGCGCGATCCGCAGGCGGGGTACGCGGATGGCCGCCAAGGATATCGACGCGGTCATTGCGAAGACCCGCAAAGCGCGACCCCGCGCCGCGGGATGAGGATCGTCCTCGACACCAATGTCCTGATCGCCGGACTGCTGTCTGCCACCGGTCCGCCTGGCTGGATCGTTGAAGCCGTGCTCGCCGGCACCTTGGAGAGTGCGATCGACGGCGCAATCCGGCAGGAATACGAAGAAGTCATGCGCCGGCCGGAGTTTCGGTTTCCGCAAACCCTCGTCGACGACGTACTTGCCGCCTTCGATCAGTTCGGATTCATGGTAACCGCGGCCCCACCATGGCCAATCGCGCTGCCGGACCGCGACGACGAGTCGTTCCTGGCGGTCGCTCGGGCTAGCGCAAGTCCCCTGGTAACCGGAAGCCTCCGCCACTTCCCGGTCTCCACCCGGGGTACCGTCGTCGTATTGAGTCCACGCGAGTTCGTGGATCGTTTGAAATCAGCGCCTCCATGACCATCGGGCCGGGACCGATCGCCTGAAGGCTCCATCGTCAGCAGTACCCGCTTACCAATTCGCCTCTTCAGCAAGCCTCCAGCTCGGCGATCGAGTCCACGAATCCGTCGACGTTCAAGCCGCCCACGGGCTCGCCATGGTTGTAGCCGTACGTGACCAGGACGACCGGGCAGCCGGCCGCCCGCGCGGCCTCGGCATCGTTGCTGGAATCGCCGATCATCAGCGTACGGCCGGGCTCGCTGCCGAGGGCTTCGCAGGTCACCAGCAACGGCGTCGGGTCCGGCTTCAGCTGCTTGAAGCGATCCCCGCCGAAGATGCCGCTGAAGTAGTGATCGAGGCCCTTGTCGCGGAGCAGCGGTTGCGCGAGGGTCGTCGGCTTGTTCGTCACGCAGGCCAGCGCGAGCCCGCGAGCCTTCAACTGCGCGAGGCCGATCGCGACGCCCGGATACACCGTGGCGTGCTGGCCGTTGACGTCGTGGTAGTGCTTTCGATAAGCCTGCAGTGCCGCGGGAAACATGGCATCGACGCTGTCACGAACGCGAGGGCGTGCGGATGCACCATCGGCCTGTTCGTCGAACAGGCGCACCGCCTCCTCGAGCACACGACGCGTCAGGTGCTCGCCGCCCTTGCCGACCAGGCGTTCGATCGCCCGGCGGCCGACCCAAGGCAGCGAGAACTCGTCGAGCATCATGCCCAGCGCGACGACGAAATCACCCATCGTGTCGACCATCGTGCCGTCGAGGTCCACCAGCACCGCGTCGACCGGCGCACCCGCCCACGTGAAGCCGGACACGTTCACCCGCGGCGTTCGGTGCGCCAGTGCGAGTCGCACTCCGCCTTGCGGCAGCGCGCGGTACGCGCCCTGTCGCTCATTGGGCGACGATGCCTGCCTTGCGGATCACCGACTGCCAACGGACGATCTCCGCGGCGATAACGGCGTCGAACTCGCCATGCGGTCGCGGCGAAAGCTCCATGCCCACGCCCGCCATCCGGGCCTTGATGTCGGGCATGGCGAGCACCTCCATCATGTCGGAGGCGAGCTTGCGCACGATCGGGTCCGGCGTCCTTGCCGGCACGAACACGCCGGTGAACGGGTCCACCGCGTAGCCGGGAAGATTGGCGGCTTCGGCGATCGTCGGAAGCTCGGGATTGGCCGAGGTTCGCTTGCTGGCGGTGACGGCGAGCGGGCGCAGCTTGCCGGATTTGACGTGCGGGATCGCGAGCGCGGATGTGAGCGGCATCATCGTCAGGCGTCCGCCGAGCAGGTCGGTGACGGCGTCGGGCTGTCCCTTGTAGGGAACGTGGGTGAGCGTCACGCCGGCCATCTGGGCGAGCAGTTCGCCCGACAGGTGGGGTGAACTGCCGAGGCCCGGCGACCCGTAGGTGAGCGGCACCGGGCTGGACTTCGCTAGCGCGATCAACTCCGTCATCGACTTCGCCGGCACGTCCGGATGCACGACGAGGATGTTCGGAACGCTGCCGATGCCGAGCACCGCGCGGAAGTCCGAGGGACTCCACGGCAAGCCCTTGACGAGGCTGGGAAGCACGGTAAACCCGGTGCCGACGAACAGGATCGTGTAGCCGTCGGCGGGCGCCTTGGCGACGACGTCGGTCCCGATGGAACCCCCAGCGCCCGGCTTGTTCTCCACGATCACCGGCTGACCGTACTTCGCCGACAGCTTGTCACCGATCATCCGCGCGACCACGTCGACCACGCCGCTCGGCGGGAACGGGACGATGAAATGAATCGGGCGGTTGGGGAAGGTCTCCGCCTGTCCATTCGCCACCGCCGGAATCAGCGATGACAGCGCCATCGCTGCGAAGAGCATGCCCTTGATCCCAATCATCACGCGAGCCTCCCGGGTTTGCGGCTTCTCGCATCGCGCCGTTCGG
The DNA here is from genome assembly GCA_964439475.1 of uncultured Alcaligenaceae bacterium. Taxonomy (GTDB): domain Bacteria; phylum Pseudomonadota; class Gammaproteobacteria; order Burkholderiales; family Casimicrobiaceae; genus VBCG01. The sequence goes on along the minus strand of CAYTOT010000001.1, from coordinate 6,993 downwards.
GCCGCGTCTTTCGACGCACGGCTCCGGGGCGGCTCGCGCTGTCGCCGATGTCGTACTGCAGGTCCATCTCCATGCGGACGCAGTCGCCGCGATAGGTGATCTCGCCGAGATAGATCACCCGGCCATCGGCATCGACCAGCACGCGCCGGACCTCGGCGACCGGCGCATTGAAGTCGATGCCCAGATGCCGTGCGACTTCGACGTCCGCCGTCGCTACCGTCAGCACCTGGCGCGCCCTGGCGGTCCGCACCGACGGAATGGCGAGCAACAGCGGCAGCACCGGCCTCTCGCGGAACTTTGCGGGCTGCCGGTCGAAGACCGCCGCGTCGAGGTAGATGTTGATCACGCAATAGGGCCGGCCATCGCGCTTGTGCACGCGACGCATGAACACGTAGCGCTCCGCCGCCGTGCCATCGCCTTCCACCAAGGGCGGTGTGCGAACCGACTCGTCGATATCGAGCATCGCCGGCGACGTGCTGCGATAGTGCTCGTCGAGATTGCGCACCGTGGCCTGGATCGTGAGCCATCGGTCGTCGGCCGGCCTGCCGGTCACGAAGGTCCCGCGGCCCTGCTGGGGGGAGACGAATCCCTCGCGCACGAGCTGTTCGACCGCCTGTCGCACCGTCACGCGCGCGACGTCGAACTCCTTGACCAGGAGATCGAGCGAAGGAAGCTTGTCTCCCTGCCGCCAGACGCCGGTGCTGATGCGCCGGCGGAACAGATGGGCGAGCTGGACGTAGATCGGCGCCTGCGCGTTGTCGATCATTTCGGACAAAAGGTGTGCTCAACGAAACGTATGGACGATGGAACCTTAGGATGACAAGTGATGCTTGTCAAGCGATGGACCACCCGCGATGGACTGCCCGCCTCGGCTGGCTACGCGCCGAGTTCCCTGGCCGCGATGGCGAAGATCTCGTCGCCCGCGCCGATGGCCACGAAGTGCCCGGCGCCGTCGACCGGGTGCCATACCGCGCCGGGCATCCGGTCGGCGATCGTCTTGTTGATGGGCACCGGCACGAGCGTGTCGGCCAGTCCCTGCCACATGTGCACGGGGCGCTCGATCTTCTCCACGTCGAAAGCCCAATGGCGGTAGAGCAGTTCCGCGTCGCGGACCAGCCCTTCGCTGCCTTGCGCGAAGCACTCGGCGCTCGCATCGGCGAAGGCGACGCCGAAGCCCGGCCGAAGGATGATCTGTCGATCGTAGTCGTTGACCGCTTTCGTCAGCTGCTGCATGTAGGTGCTGCGGAAGTGGTCCGCCGTCAGCTCGATGGCTGCATACATCAGGTGGAATCCGGGCTCGAAGTGCAGCGCGAGAAGTCCACCGAGCGCATCGGCCTTGGACAGGTATTGCGTGGCCCAGTTGTCGCCGAACGCTCCGTAGCTGCCGCCCGCGATGCTGCTGACATGGCGCAGCCGGGCGGGATCGATGTAGGCGGCTGCGGCGAGCGCCCACGGCCCTCCTTCCGACCAGCCGGTCACGCCGAACTCGCGATGGCCCAGGGCATCGGCGATCGTCGTGAGGTCGTCGGCCCACCCGGCGTACGTACGCGCTTGCTGCGGACTCGACTGGCCCATGCCGGGGCGGTCGACGCAGACGAGCCGCAGCCCATTGTTCGCTGCCGCGCTTGCGTGGACATTGGCCTCGAGTCGTGAACTCGGCCCGCCGTGATTGTGGATGACGAGAGGGCCTTTCGGATCTCCCACCTCGACACAGGCGAGACGACGGCCATCGGCTGCTTGTATCGTCGCGGTCGCTCCCATGAACTCCTCCGCATGCGCTGGATGCCGGCGCTACCGTACCAGAACGCGCACCCCGCAGGAAACGCCCTGATGTCGCTTTCGGCCGGCGAACGGCGATGCCGCATGCGCGATCGCGCTCGCATCGAGCCCTGCGCAACTGCGGCGGCGTTCCGGGCGACGATGAGATCGTGGCCATGCTGCGGGATCGGAAGACAATGGTTGCCCCGGATGTCCTGATCATCGCCTGCCCTTGCGCGCTGGGGCTCGCCACGCCATGTCGATGATGGTGGCCACAGGCCGCGCGGCCACGCAGGGCGTGCTGTTCCGCGATGCCGGCGCGATCGAGAAGTTGCGCGACGTGGACACCGTGATCGTGGACAAGACCGGGACCTTGACCGAAGGGAGGCCCGCGTTCGACACCGCCATCGCCGGCCCCGGCTACTCCCCGGACGAGGTGCTGCGCCTCGCGGCCAGCCTCGACCAGGGCAGCGAGCACCCGCTGGCCGATGCGATCGTCAGCGCGGCACGCGAGAAGGGCCTCGCACTGGTCGAACCGGTCGACTTCGAATCGGGCAGCGGCATCGGCGTGCGTGGCAGCGTGGAGGGCCGGCGCCTGCTGCTCGGCAACACTGCGCTCATGCAGCAGGAAGGCATTGCCGTCGATGCCTCGAAGGCCGATGCCGAGCGCCTGCGGGGCGAGGGCGCGACCGTCATGCGCTGCACGCTGCATTTCGACTGCCTGATCCAGTGCGGGCTGCGCGACGGCATCGCCCGCATCGGCCAGTTCTGCATCGACACCCAGCCCGCCGCCGCACTGCGCGGCGACGTCGACAAGGGTCTCTTGTTCCGCGGCGCGTCGGCGCTGCCGTTCGGCGAGCAGATACGGCCGGTGCGCGAACTCATCGACTACATGATGACGGACCGGCGGACGCCGGTCATCGAGGTCCCTTCGCCTGCCTAGCTCTGGCGCGAGCGGTCCGCCGGCGCCGGACCCGTGCCGATCGGCGGCGGCGCGAGGTTGCAGATGCGGCTGAACAGCGTCTCGAAATCGGCGCCTACCTCGACGCTGAGCAGCGGATCGCTATGACCGAGGAACGCCTCGTCGATCTCCGCCCAGTCTTCGGCGGTAAGGTGTTCTCGCGCCAGCGGCAGCACCTCGGTTTCCTCCGCGCGCATGTGAATCCAGTGGAAGTCGCAGTAGTCGTCGACGGCCGCGGCAAAGGCCGGGAACTCCTTCTTACCGCCCTGCTGATAGCGCGCCAGCGCCTGCGCGAGCGAGCGGATCTTGTCGGCGCCCACCTGATGCTCCTGCTCGAGGCGATCGAGCAGCGAACGCGCCCCCGGGCGACGTGCCCGCAGCGCGCGGAACAGGTACTCGTCCTCCTTCGGGTGGTGGAATCGCTCCGGAAACGCGTCGATGTAGTAGATCATCGCGCCGAAGAGCTCGAAGTTCGGCTGCGCGCCGTTGACTCGGATCTCGCGGACCAGACGGCGCATGCCGTGGAGCACGGCAGCAATCAGGCGATGCTCGTTACGAATGATGCCGATCGACTTCACGTCCATCACCGGACTCCCTGGGCACGGGTCGCCCCGCGTGTCGTCCGTCGATGTTAGCGCAGCGAGGGGTAGGTGCCTTGATGCGCGTCAATCGCCGAGGACTACCCGGGAGACGCTCCGCGCCGCTCCGCAAGCCCTGGCCGATACGTGATTCCTGCCGGCGTGGATTCTCCCGTACCGTGAGGAAAGGTCAGCACGAAGCGCGTTCGCCCCCCCGACGACGTCGCTGTCACGCTGCCTCCATGGGCCTTTACGATGGCGCGTGTGATGGCCAGTCCCAGCCCCGCGCCCTCCGAGCCGGGGTGGGCCCTGGCGGGATCCGCGCGATAGAAGCGGTCGAACAGGCGCGAGAGTTTCTTCGCATCGATGTCGATGCCCGTGTTCTCCACCGCCACGGTCGTCGATCCGCCGATCGCGGCAATTCGAATCGTGACCTCACCTCCTTCGGGCGTGTGCTGCAAGGCGTTGGACAGCAGGTTGCTCACTGCGCGGCGAAACATCAAGCGATCGCCCTCGAGCTGGCCATCGCCTTCGAGCCGCAGTCGAACGCGCCTCTCTTCGGCCATCGCTTCGTAGAACTCCAGCAACGCGACGATGTCCGGGTGCGCCGGGAACACTTCCTTGCGTGGCAGGTCGACGCCGCGCTCGGTCTTGGCCAGGAAGAGCATGTCCGCGACCATGCGCGCGAGCCGTTCGAACTCCTCGGCGTTGGAGGCCAGGATCTCTCGATAGGTGGCGGCATCGCGCTGCGTCGCGAGCGCGACCTGTGTCTGCGTGAGCAGGTTGTTGATGGGCGTGCGCAGTTCGTGCGCCAGGTCGGTGGAGAAATCGGTCAGGCGCTGGAAATCGCCTTGCAGCCGGTCCAGCATGCGGTTGAGCTCTTCCGCGAGGTCAGCCATCTCGACAGGGACGGCCTGCACCGGCATGCGCTGCCCGAGGTCCTGCCCGGTCACCCTGGCAGCGCGCGATTTCATTTCACGCAAGGGGGCGAGCCCCTGACGTGCGGCAAGCCACGAGAGCACGCCGCAGAGCAGGAGCGCCGCGATTGCGTAGATGACCACGCTCCGCCGCAGAGCCGCGAGGAAAGGGGCATGGGCTTGCGCATCCAGCGCAATCCAGACGCGCAGCGGCGCAGGGGAATAAGCGACCGGCGCATCGAACTCCAAGGTCTGGGACGCCGCCTGTCCGTGCATCGCGGTCCCGATCGCGCCGTGTCCGCCACGGTGGGCGGCGGTTTGGTCCTGCAAACCGGCATCGAAACCCTTCGATTCGAAGACTGCCGATCCCTGCCCGTCCTGCACCAGCGCCATGAGGCCCTGGTGGTAGTTCAGCACTTCTCCCAGACGCCAACGCGCGTCGTCGATGGAGTTCGCGTCGCGCAGGACCTTCTCGATCAGGCGCCGCTTGTCCTCTAGCGTCGCCTGGTCGAGTCCGACGAAATGGTACTCGGTCACGGCGAGGAACAGCGTGCCCATGACGAGCACCGCAAGCGCCACCACGACGCTGAAGTACAGCGTCAGCCGCTGCGTCAGCGACAGTCTCGACTGGCGCCTGGCCGGCATCGCCTACGGTTCCTGCGGCACGTCGAGCACGTAGCCCATGCCGCGCACCGTCTGGATCAGCCTGGGCTGGAACCCATCATCGACCTTCGACCGAAGCCGCCGCACGGCGACCTCGATCACGTTGGAATCGCTGTCGAAGTTCATGTCCCACACCTGCGACGCGATCAGTGAACGCGGCAGCACCTCGCCGCGACGGCTCATGAACAGCTCCAACAAGGCGAACTCCTTCGCCGTGAGGTCGATGCGCTGGCCGCCGCGCGTGGCGCGACGCCGCAGGAGGTCGAGCGACAGGTCGGCCACTTCGAGCGTCGCGGGTTCCGCTTCGCCCTGCCTCTTGCGCCGCAGCAGGGTGCGCACGCGCGCCAGCAGCTCGGCAAAGGCAAACGGCTTGACGAGATAGTCGTCGGCACCGAGCTCCAGGCCCTTGACGCGGTCCTCCACCTCATCGCGGGCGGTCAGGAACAGCACCGGCATGGACTTGCCTGCCTTGCGCAGGGTGTCGAGCACCTGCCAGCCATCGAGACCCGGCAACATCACGTCGAGCACCACCAGGTCGTACTGTCCCGTCAGCGCTTCGTGCAAGCCATCCGGTCCGTTGCGCATCAGCTCCGCGCCGTATCCGGCCTCCGCAAGTCCCTGGCGCAGATAGTCGCCCGTCTTGGGCTCGTCCTCGACGATCAGAACTCTCATGGAATCCTCTCCCGTGCCCAGTGTGCCCCCGCCGACGCTCCACGTGCGCCAGATGACACGAATGTAATGCGCGCGTCATTCTGCCGACGGCGCGCCTTCGGCACAGTGGCGGCATGCAACCCGTAAGGAGAACCGTATGCAATCGGTACGCATGACCCGTCGTCAGGCCTTGTGCCTCTTCGCCGCAGGTGCCGGAGCGACCTTGGCCGCGCCCCTGTGGGCGCGCAGCAATTCCGAACCCGCAGCGATGGAGGTATGGAAGGACGCGAACTGCGGCTGCTGCGGCGACTGGATCACGCACATGCGGCAGAGCGGCTTTCGGATCGTCGTGCACGACACCGGCAACAACGCGGCGCGCGCCCGCCTCGGCATGCCGACCCGTTACGGATCCTGCCATACCGCGTCGATCGACGGCTATGTGATCGAGGGCCACGTTCCGGCGGGCGACGTCCAGCGCCTGCTGCGTGAGCGCCCCAAGGCGCTCGGTCTGGCCGTGCCGGGCATGCCGATCGGCTCGCCCGGCATGGACGGCCCGGCCTACGGCGGCCGTCGCGACCCTTACGACACACTGCTGGTTCTGCAGGACGGGAGCAGCCGCTCGTTCCAGCGGCATGCGTGAGGTGCATTCGCCCGTTCGCTGAAGGGGAGTCGCCCATCCGAGCGGCGCACCCCCATCCGTTAGCCTTCGCCGGCTTGCCGGCGTACATCTCCTCTCTCGCAAGGAAGGCACCATCATGTTCGTGCTTCGCCCGGCTCTCGCTGCTGCCGCTCTCGCCCTGTCCGTCGGCTCCGCTCATGCCGCATCGTTCCCGAACGGCGTCGTCTACAGTGCCAACGAGGGTGATGGATCCATCAGCGAGATCACGCTGCGCGCAGGTGGCGTGCGCACGGAGCAGATTCCCATCGTGCCCCATAACGTTCAGATCTCGCCCGACGGCAGAACCCTGCTGGCGGTCGGCTCCACCAAGGCGGGAGCGGGAGGACATGATGGCCATCATGAGAAAGCGGCGGGAGCAGGTCAGAACGAGAAGTCCACAGATCGACCGGATGCCGCGCTGCTGATTCTGGGGGCAGATCGGCTCGCAGTACGGGAGACCCTGCCCTCGGGCGAACATCCCGCGCACGTCGTGGCGAGCCGCGACGGCCGCTACGCCTACATCACCAATGCCGATGCGGATCGGGTATCTGCCGTCGATATCCGAAGCAAGACGATCGTGGCGCAGATCCGCACCGACGCCTATCCGCACGGCTTGCGCCTGAGCCCCGATGGACGCCACCTCTACGTGGCGAACGTGAAGGGCAACAGCGTTTCGGTCATCGACACCCGAAGCCTCGCGGAAGCAGCGCGGATACCGGTCGGCAAGGCGCCCGTGCAGGTGGCCTTCACCGCCGACGGCAAGCAGGTCTACGTCTCCCTGCGCGACGAGAACAGCGTCGCCGTCAT